>JAYEGL010000003.1:0-1270 GCA_034659015.1 Pseudomonadota bacterium
TGACCCAGCCCCGTAAATTCCGGCCATGAATTTGCAGAGTCCTCGACACGAAGAGGATGACAAATGCGCAAATCACGATTTTCCGAAGAACAGATCATTGGGATGATCCGGGAGCACGAGGCTGGCGTGAAGACAGCCGATATCTGCCGCAAGTACGGCATCTCGGATGCGACCTTCTACAAGTACAAGGCGAAGTTCGGCGGCATGACGGTGTCGGACGCCCGGCGGCTGAAGACGCTGGAGGAGGAGAACTCGAAGCTGAAGCGCCTCCTGGCCGATGCAATGCTGGACAATGCCGCCCTGAAGGACCTGGCGACAAAAAACTTCTGACGCCCGACGCCAAACGGAAGGCCGTGCACCACGTGATGGAAGTGCATGGCCTGTCGGAGCGTCGGGCCTGCCGGCTGGCCGATCTCGATCGGTCCACCTTCCAGTATGAAAAACGCGATGGCGGTGACGAGAAGTTGCGCCAGAGGCTACGGGAGCTGGCCGGTGAACGCCGCCGGTTCGGCTATCGCAGGCTCGGCATCCTGCTGGACCGCGAGGGCCTCAGCGCCAATCACAAGAAGATCTACCGGATCTATGCCGAGGAGGGACTGGCCGTGAAACGACGACGTGGGCGAAAGCGGGCGACAGGCACACGTTCACCCATGCTCCTGCCGGAACAGGCGAATGAGCGATGGAGCCTGGACTTCGTATCGGACGCTCTCAGCGATGGCCGCCGGTTCCGCACGCTCTGCGTGGTCGACGACTTCACCCGGGAAGCCCTGGCCGTGGTCGTCGATGTCTCCCTGTCCGGCGTGCGGGTCGCCAGGGAACTGTCCAGGCTCATCACCCGGCGGGGTGCTCCGAAGATGATCGTCTCCGACAATGGCACGGAGCTGACCAGTCATGCGATCCTGAAATGGGTGCGCGAGGCCGGCATTGAGTGGCACTACATCGCGCCGGGAAAGCCGACACAGAACGCCTTCGTCGAGAGCTTCAACGGCCGGCTGCGCGACGAGTGCCTGAACGAGCATCTCTTCGACAGTCTCGGTGACGCCCGGCGCATCATCGAAGCCTGGCGGATAGACTACAACACGGTCCGGCCACACACATCACTCGGCGGCCTCAGCCCCGTAACCTACGAACGGCGGCTGCGCCGCCGAAGGCCCGGCTCGCTTGAGCCGCGGGGAAGCTCCACTCCCCGGGCCTTGACCACGCCATCAACAACAGAAAGAAAGGCGAACAGACTCTCCGAATGAACGGCCCGGATCACGGGGCTGGGTCA
>JAYEGL010000004.1:0-1239 GCA_034659015.1 Pseudomonadota bacterium
CGGTGTAAACGCTCGCGCTAAGTGGCGGCATTCTGATCGCGCTATTTGTCGGCGAGCGTCGCTACGCGGCTACCGGCTTGGTCTCGGCCGATCGCACATAGGCGTAGAGTTTTGGCTTGGAGATGCCGAGCATCGAGCAAATCTTGGCGATCGGCATCGTGTTCTCGTGGTAGAGCCTGACGGGCAGGTCGCGCTTGTCCTTGCCGAGTGCGGCCGGCCGGCCACCCTTCTTGCCGCGAGCGCGGGCTGCGGTGAGACCGGCCTGGGTCCGCTCGCGGATCAGGTTGCGCTCGAACTCCGCCAATGCCCCGAACAGGTGGAAGGTAAGCTTGCCCGACGTGGTGGTCGTGTCGATCGCCTCGTGCAGGCTCAGCAGCCCGACCTTTTCCTCGTCGAGGTAGGTCATCCATCCGATCAGATCACGGAGCGAGCGGCCGAGCCTGTCGAGGCGCCAGACCACCAGTGTGTCGCCGGCGCGAAGCAGCTCCTTCACCTTTTCCAATCCAGGGCGAGCGGCAGTCGCCCCGGAGGCCTTGTCGGTGATGACCTTCTCGCAGCCGGCAGCCTTCAGCGCATCACGCTGGAGGTCCAGGTTCTGCTCGGCGGTCGATACGCGGGCGTA
This sequence comes from Pseudomonadota bacterium, assembly GCA_034659015.1. GTDB lineage: Bacteria > Pseudomonadota > Alphaproteobacteria > Caulobacterales > Maricaulaceae > Maricaulis. Next base: position 623 of record JAYEGL010000004.1, read on the forward strand.
ACCGATTTTCATGCGTAGGGCCGGTGGCGCCCCGATCGGGCGCGGTTTGGGAAGAAAGTCGTCATCGGCAGGTCTATGTTGCCCTAGTTTTCTTTACCGGGTAGATTTACGTCGAACAGGCCGGTTTGGCAACGCGAGCGGACTCGCATGGCGATGGGCAGGCAAATCTCCGTTTTCCTTACCTGCGACACGGACCGTCGGCGGTGACGCATCCGGCGCTTGTCCCGCCGCTGGCGATCGAGCGCTACCGCGTCCTTGAACCGCACCTCGCCGATGGCATCCCGCTCGCGGACCTCGCCCGCACCGGCACGCTGAGCGAGCGGACGTTGCAGCGCTGGCTCGGGCGCTACCGTGCCGAAGGACTTGCCGGTCTCGCGCGTCTGCCGCGCAACGATCGGGGCAGGCTGCACCTGCCGGAACATCTGGTCGAACTGACCCGCACTCTCGCCACCAAGCGCCCGCGACCCCCGGTCGCCGCCATTCACCGAAAGGTGCAGGAACTCGCCATCGCGCATGGACACCGAACCCCCAGCTATGCGGCCGTCGCGCGTGTCGTCAGGGCGATACCGGCAAGCCAGATCGCCGCAGCCTCCGATCCGGCCGTCTACCGCGACCAG
>JAYEGL010000005.1:0-1119 GCA_034659015.1 Pseudomonadota bacterium
AGGAAGTTGGACGTCGGGGCGGTGGCGTTGTCTTGGCTCATGGGAGTGCGTGATTCGGCAATCCCGGGATTTTACCGTGCCCGGCGCTCCGCGCCCCGGGACGCTATCTACGCTGGGCCAGGCCATCAAGCGCCTGTGCGCGCAACAGCTCATGCGAGGCGGTGAAGGTCTGTTGGCGCAGTTGTGCGATTTGCGCGGCTCGATCGGCGTCCGACAGGCCGGCAAAGGCGTTGATGCGATCGCGTTCACGGGTGTAGGCGTCGTAGCGGTTGCGCCAGTCGGCTTCCTCGCGGTTGCCCTGGATCAGGCGGTCGGCTACCAAGTTGTCCACCCCCCGGGCCGACAGGCGCTGGCGCATCTCGGCTTCGCTCATGCCCTGCTTTGTCCAGGTTTCCATGTCGGCGGCGAGCTTGAGCGGGGCGGAGGCGTCGCGGCGCGCCTGTTGGACCGAGGCCGGCAGGCTGGCATCGATGGCGGCGATCCTGGCCGCGCGCTGTTCCTGCGTGAGCGACGGGTCGGCCATTACGGCGACGCGGTCGATGGCGGCGGCGTCCATTGCGTCGTCATCGCCGTACCAGGCTTGGGCGACGTCTGCGCCCAGGTATTGGCGGCGCAGCGCGGAGCGGTCGCTCAACTGCTGGCGGAGCGTGGCGATTAACTCCGGGCGCTGCTGGACCTGTTCGAGGCTCGGCTTGTTGCGGCTGGTGGCGCCGCTTTGAGCCGCCGCCTTGCGATAGGCCAGGTAGCGCTGGAGCAGCGATTGCGCCTCCGCCAGCGCCGGCGTGATCAGCTTGGCGCGCAGATGCGCCTCCGCCATCGACACCCGCTGGGCTTCGGGCAGCGACGCGGGCACGTCGAGGAAGTAGTCCAACACCGCGCGATTGGCGGCTTCGACGATGAGGTGGCCGCGCGCATCCACCTGGAGCCCGTCCGGCGCCTGTGTGTCGGCCAGCTCGGGTGCCGGCGCGCCCGTCGTCGACGGTTCGCCGCCCGCACTGCCGATGAATGCCCCCTTGGCTGCCTGCGGCTGCGAAGCCACAGGCGTGTCAGGTGCGTCCGACGTGTGCCACCAGTAGACCCCGCCCGCGACCGATACCGCCACCAGTACGGCAACAACAA
>JAYEGL010000006.1:0-5649 GCA_034659015.1 Pseudomonadota bacterium
GAGATGAGGACAATGTCGGCTCATCTCATTCTGCCGGGGCTAGCCCCGGCAGAATGAGATGAAAGGGCCACCAACTAGGGAATTTTCAAAGCCCACTTTTGCGGAGAATTGCACGACCGATGACAGGGGGGACGCGACGGTTCGCTGCAGATCATCGAGGAGGTAACCGAGCCCACCAATCTCGCCAGGGAGCTGGCCGCCAATATCCTCTCGGCCGGCGCGGAAGAGGAGCATGACGAAGCGGCGCGTCGTGTGGGCCAAGCAGAGGATCGCCACGGGGAGAGCGCGGCGCCTGCCCATGCTGCCGACAAGGCACAGGCGGCGCGCGTCTCGGACGAAGAGCAGCAGCCAATCGCGCGCGATCGCGACGCACGATCGACCATGCCGAACGCGCCCCAAGTCGAGGACCAGACCCTCATCGAACTGCGCCAATCCTTCGCGCCCGATCGGGGCGATGACGGCATGGACATGGGGATCTGACCGATGCTCTCGGTCGCCTCGGTCCGCTCCTCCTCGGGCGCCGCGAACTATTTCGCGAAGGACGACTATTACACGGTCGAAGGATCGTCCGAGATCAGCCTCTGGGCCGGGGAGGGGGCGGACGCGCTCGGACTCTCGGGCGAAGTCGCGAAGGACGCGTTCGAAGGCGTGCTCAACGGCGTGCTTCCGAGCGGCGAAGGGGTGGCCCAGGTCGAGAACCGGCGCGCAGGCGTCGACCTCACTTTCTCCATGCCCAAGTCCGCCTCGGTGATGGCCTATGTCGCGGGCGACAAGCGCGTCCTCGCCGCGAACATGGCGGCGGTTCAGAAGACCATGGCCTGGGTCGAGAAGAACCTCGCCGAAGGCCGCAAGGACGTCGACGGTCGCACCGTGCCGGTTGCCACCGGCAATCTCGTCTATGCGCTGTTCCAGCACGACACGAGCCGCGCGCTCGATCCCCAGGGGCATATCCACGCCGTCATCGCCAATCTGACCCGGCTACCTGACGGCAAATGGCAGGCGCTCCATGCCGACAAGATCTGGAAGAGCAACTCCGTCATCGGCTCGATCTACCATGCCTATCTGCGTCAGGGCCTCGAGAAGCTCGGCTACCAGATCGAGCCGCGCGGCAAGCACGGCACTTTCGAGATTTCAGGCGTGCCGAAAGCCGTCATCGGCGAGTTCAGCCAGCGGCGCGAGGACATTCTCGAGCGTGCCACGCAGCTGGGGATCAAGTCGCCCGAGGGCCTGCGCGAAATCACCAAGCGCTCGCGCGATCCCAAGCTCAATGTCGAGGATCGCGAAGCGCTGCGGCAGGACTGGATCGAGCGCGCCGCGGCGCGCGGGTTCGACGGCAAGGCGCTCGCCGCGACCGCTATAGCGCGCGCAGAGCATGCCGCCTCTACCAGCGCGCTTGAGCGCGGCTTTAAGGCAGTGACCGAGGCAGTCGGCGCTGCGCGCGAGAAGCTGGAGGGCTTTCTGCGCCCGTCCGATCCGCTGGTCGATCGCGGCCTCGCGCGCGTCACCCAGTCGCCCGCCATCGCGCGCGCCCAGCTCGCGGTTGCCTCCGCCATCCGGATCCATGCCGAGCGCGAGGCGGCCTTTCCGGTCCACCGGGTCGCCAAGACCGCGCTCGACCTCGGATTGAAAGGCGTCACGATCGAGAAGATCGAGCACCGCATCGGCCAACTCGTCGAGCGCGGGACGCTGCTCGCGGGGCAGGGGCGGGCGGCCGATTTCGTGACGACCAGGGAGGCGCTGGGCACCGAGGAGGCGATCCTCAAAGCCGTCGATGCCGGGCGCGGGACGGCTTCGCCGATCGTTGCCGCCGACCAGGCGCCGGGGCGGCTGCAGGGCGAAGCCCAGCGCGAACTCAACACGGGCCAGCTCGCCGCCGCGACGCTCATCCTCGCATCCAAGGACCGGACAGTCAACATCCAGGGCATCGCCGGCGCCGGCAAGTCGACGATGCTGCAGGCCGTCGCGCGCGTTGCCGAAGCGGAAGGCCGGCAGATCACGGGTCTCGCCTTCCAGAACAAGATGGTCGCCGACCTCGCCGAAGGGGCGGGCATCAAGGCACAGACGATCGCCTCGTTCGTCCTGGCCAACGAGCGTCATGTCACCCAGCGCGAGGGACCCGGATACGAGGCGGCGCGTGCAGCGCTCGCAGGCTCGATGCTCGTTGTCGACGAGACCTCGATGGTGTCCTCGACCGACATGCTGAAGCTCCATAGCATCGTCGGGGCGCTCGGGGTCGACAAGCTCGTCCTCGTCGGCGACCGCCAGCAGCTCTCCTCCATCGACGCCGGCAAATCCTTTGCCATGATCCAGGCGGCAGGGGGAACGCTGGCGCGCATGGACGAGAATATCCGCCAGCGCACCGAGACCCTGCGGACGGTCGCTGCGCTCGCCAATATCGGCAAGGCAAGCGCGGCGATGCAGGTGCTGGGCGACAAGGTGGTCGAGACCGCGAGCCCGGCCGAGCATGCCGCGGATCTGTGGCTGGGGCTCGATCCCGCCGAGCGCGAGGTAACCGCCGTCTTCGCGTCCGGGCGCGACGCGCGCGCGACGATCAATCAGCGGATCCAGGAGGGCCTCGCCGCCGAGGGGTCCCTCAAGGGCGAGGGCATCCATCTCACCGTCTACGACCGCATCAACACCACTCGCGAGGAGCTGCGCTATCCTTCGACCTACCGCGCCGGCATGACGCTTGAGGTCGGCCGCGGCGGCGCCAATGATGTGGGGCTGAGGGCAGGGCGTTACGACGTCCTCGCCGTCCATGCGAGCGGCAAGGTCGACCTCGCCAACGGGCGCCGCAGGATCCGCTTCGATCCGCAGAAGCTCTCGCCCACCGAAACGCGCGACCGGCTCCAACTCACCGAGAAGAAGGATCTCCACCTGCGCGAGGGCGACCAGGTCCGCTGGACCGCGAACGACAAGCCGCGCGGGCTCGCCAACGCTGCGCTCGCCCGCATCGTCGGGATCGACGCCAAGGGCGTGACCGTCGAGACGGCCGGCAAGGAGCGGCTCGTGCTCGATCTCGGCGACCCGATGCTGAGCCGCCTCGACCTCGCCTATGCGCTCAACATGCACATGGCGCAGGGCATCACCACCGACAAGGCGATCACGGTGATGGACAGCTATGAGCGCAATCTCTCCAACCAGCGCCTGAGAACGGCGGAGCAATATTCGGCCACGCTAGCGGCGGGATAGTCCTGCTGCGGGCGGCGTAAAAGTCGTCCACCTTGAAGCCTTTCTGCCAAGTCAGGGAGGTGTGGGGATCTACAGCGTGGAACTTTATCTTCAGGTCCGTTTGGCTTGCGCGGATGGCATGAGCCAGCGGGCGGCGGCGAAGCGTTTCAATGTGTCGCGCGATACGGTGCGCAAGATGCTGTCGTTTTCATCGCCGCCGGGTTACCGGCGTCAGTCTGCACCGCAGCGCCCGAAGCTGGACGGGTTTGTGGGGATCATCGATGGATGGCTTGAGGGGGATCGCGGTGTCCCGCGCAAGCAGCGCCATACGGCGAAGCGGGTATTCGACCGTTTGCGCACCGAGCATGGTTTCACCGGCGGCTATACGATCATCAAGGATTACATCCGGGAGCGCGAGCAGCGCAGCCGGGAGATGTTCGTGCCGCTGGCGCACCCGGCGGGAGATGCACAGGCCGATTTCGGGGAAGCTCTGGTGGAGATCGGCGGGGTGGAGCAAAAAGCCTACTTCTTCGCGCTCGATCTGCCGCACAGTGATGCCTGCTATGTGCGAGCCTATCCGGCGGCGGTGGCGGAGGCCTGGGTGGACGGACATGTCCATGCCTTCGCGTTCTTCGGCGCGGTGCCGCGCTCGATCGTCTATGACAACGATCGCTGCCTTGTGGCGAAAATCCTGCCAGACGGCACGCGCAAGCGTGCCACGCTGTTCAGCGCTTTCCTGTCGCATTACGTGATCCGCGACCGCTATGCCCGCCCGGGCAAGGGGAACGAGAAAGGCAATGTGGAAGGGCTGGTAGGTTACTGCCGCCGCAATTTCATGGTGCCGATCCCGAAGTTCCCGACCTGGGAGGCCTTCAACCTGTGGCTGGAGGAGCAATGCCGCAAGCGCCAGCAGGACAAGGTGCGCGGGGAGAGCGAGACGATCGGTGAGCGCTTGCAGCGCGATCTGGCGGCCATGCAGCCTCTGCCCGCTACACCCTTCGAGGCCTGCGATCAGACGAGCGGGCGGGTCTCCTCGCAATCTCTGGTGCGCTACAAGACCAACGATTATTCGGTTCCGGTAGTCTGGGGCCATCAGGAGGTCTGGATCAGGGCCTATGTCGATGAAGTGGTGATCGGATGCCGCAGCGAAGTTATCGCCCGTCATCCTCGTTGCTATGCCCGCGAGGAGGTTATCTTCGCCCCGCTCCACTATCTCCCGCTGGTCGAGCAGAAGATCAACGCATTCGACCAGGCCGCCCCTTTGCAGGGCTGGGATTTGCCCGAAGCGTTCGGGACGCTGCAGCGGTTGATGGAAGGGCGCATGCACAAACATGGCAGGCGCGAATATGTGCAGGTGCTGCGCCTGCTGGAAACGTTCACCCTCGCCGATCTCCAGGCGGCGGTGGAACAGGCCATCGCCCTTGGCGCCATCGGCTTCGATGCCGTCAAGCACCTCGTCCTGTGCCGGGTCGAACGCGTACCGCCCAGACTGGACCTGGACATCTATCCCTTCCTGCCTCGCACCACGGTCGAGAAGACCGTTGCCAGAGCCTATCTGAGCCTGCTCTGCGACAGGCAGGAGGCCGCATGAGCGATCAGGCACCGGAGATTCTTCTCGCTCACCATCTCAAGGCCCTCAAGCTGCCTACGTGCCTGCGAGAGCATCACAAGCTCGCCCGGCAATGTGCCGCTGAAGGCGTCGATCATATCCGCTTCCTCGCCCGTCTCGTCGAGATGGAGATGATCGACAGGGAGCGTCGTATGGTCGAGCGGCGCATCAAGGCCGCGCGCTTCCCCGCCGTCAAAAGCCTCGATAGCTTCGACTTCGCCGTCATCCCCAGGCTCAACAAGATGCAGGTGCTCGAGATGGCGCGCTGCGAGTGGATCGAGCGGCGTGAGAACGCCATCGCTCTGGGGCCATCGGGCACCGGGAAGACGCACGTAGCTTTGGGGCTCGGACTGGCAGCATGCCAGAAAGGACTGTCGGTGGGCTTCACCACTGCGGCGGCGCTGGTCAGCGAGATGATGGAGGCGCGCGACGAGCGGCGTCTCCTGCGCTTCCAGAAGCAGATGGCCGGATACAAGCTGCTCATCATTGACGAACTGGGCTTCGTACCGCTCTCCAAGACCGGTGCCGAACTGTTGTTCGAGCTGATCTCCCAGCGCTATGAGCGCGGCTCCACCTTGATCACCAGCAACCTGCCCTTCGACGAATGGACCGAAACCTTCGGATCCGAGCGCCTCACAGGCGCGCTCCTCGATCGTCTGACCCATCACGTCAGCATCCTCGAGATGAACGGCGAAAGCTATCGCCTCGCTCACAGCCGGGCCCGAAAGGCCAAAACCAGACCCTGAAAATCAAGCCAATGCCGGGGGGAGTGGCCTTCGGGCTACGCCCTCACGCCACTCCCCCCGGCATGTAACACCGTGGCCTGGTTTTACGCCGCCGCATGGCCGACTTTTGCTCCGCCGTTGACA
>JAYEGL010000007.1:0-1089 GCA_034659015.1 Pseudomonadota bacterium
TGGAGCACACGCTGTCGTCCACCCCAGCCTTGTCCGCCGCGCATTCCCAGCGGGCCGCCGCCTGGCGCGTGGCGGTTGCGGGCATGGTTGCGCTGTCCGTGGCGATGGGCATCGGCCGCTTCGCCTTTACGCCGATCTTGCCGATGATGCTTCACGACGGCAGCTTGACGCTGGCCCAGGGTAGCTGGCTCGCCACCGGCAACTACCTCGGCTATTTCGTGGGCGCGCTGGCGTGCATGGCGGTGCGCGGCGAAGCGGCACGGCTCATCCGAATCGGTCTGGTCGCGACGGTGCTGCTGACCGCCGGAATGGGCGTTCTGCAAGGGCAGCCGGCGTGGCTTGTGCTGCGCTTTGCGGCAGGCATGGCGAGCGCGCTGGTGTTCGTCTTTACGGCGGGCTGGTGCCTGCATCGGCTGACCGAACTTGGGCATGCGGCGCTTGGCGGCATCATCTTCTGCGGGCCGGGTCTTGGAATCGCCATTCCGGGGCTGGCGGCCAGCGGCATGGTGGCGCTGGGTTGGCATGCAACGTCGGCATGGATTGCGTTTGGCGTGCTGTCGGCGCTGCTCTCGGCGGCGGTGTGGTCGACCATCCGGCCCGAGGCACCTGCGCATGCCGCTCCGGCGCCAGCCGCGTCCGGCAAGGCACCCGGCCTGGATGCGCCCACCAGCGCGCTCACGATTGCCTACGGTCTGGCCGGGTTCGGCTACATCATCACCGCCACGTTCCTGCCGGTGATCGCCCGCAAGGTGCTGCCTGCAGGTTCGCTCTGGCCCGATCTGTTCTGGCCGATGTTCGGTGCCGGCGTGGCGCTCGGTGCATTCCTTTCCACGCGGATCAGCCTGGCGCGCGACAACCGTTCGCTGCTGGCCACGGCCTACGGCATGCAAGCGGTTGCCGTGACCATCAGCATCGTCTGGCCGACAGTGGCGGGGCTTGCACTTTCGAGCACGCTGCTCGGCCTGCCATTCACGGCGATCACGCTGTTCGCCATGCGCGAGGCCCGCCGGCTCTGGCCGCATGCCGCGCCGCGTCTGATGGGGCTGATGACGGCCGCGTATGGCATCGGCCAGATCGCCGGGCCGCCGC
>JAYEGL010000008.1:0-24712 GCA_034659015.1 Pseudomonadota bacterium
GGGCGACAATGTGGAAATGAATGTCGAGCTGATCACGCCGATCGCGATGGAAGAGAAGCTGCGCTTCGCCATCCGTGAAGGCGGCCGCACCGTCGGTGCCGGCGTCGTCTCGAAAATCGTCGAGTAATCGTCGACGGGCATATGATCGGGAAGCGGCGGGCCATCGGCCCGCCGCTTTTCTTTTGCCTGCGGTTCGCTGTCGCATGACAGGCGGATATCTGGACACCCTACAAGGCGGCCGGTACCACTTTGGCCCCCAGTTTCAGAAGTTCCGCTGCCATGGCCGACACGCTCCAACTCCGACTGAACCCGGCGCTCGATGCGCGCGAATGGGCGGAGGTCTACGCCCGCACCAAGCTGGTGCGCATTCCCGAAGTGTTCGAGCCGGAACTCGCCGACCAGATCGAGGCGGTGCTGGCGCGCTCGCTGAACTGGCGCATGGTGTTTCCCGAGGCCGATCCGTCCGCACCGGGCGGCGAGCGGGTCACCCAGCTCACCCAGCAGGACATCGCCGCGCTCGGCCGCCAGGGCATGGGGGCGAAGATCGCCCATGTCATGGAGCGCGCGCGGGACAATTACGGCTATCTCTACGATGCCTATCCGATGATCCAGGCCTATACGTCCGGCTGGGACCCCGGGCACCCGGTCCACCAACTCACCGAATTCCTCAATTCGCCGGAATTCCTGGAATTCGGCAAGGCGGTCACGGGCGCACCGGTCGTCACCAAGGCCGATGCCCAGGCGACGCGCTATGCGCGCGGGCATTTCCTGACCCGCCATATCGACGAGGGTCACGACAAGGAGCGCGTCGCGGCCTACACGCTGGGTTTCACCCGCAACTGGCAGCCGGACTGGGGCGGTCTGCTGATGCTGCTCGACGACGAGCTGGACATCACCCGGGCCTTCCTGCCGCGCTTCAACGTGCTGTCCATCTTCGACGGCCGCCGGATCCACGCGGTCAGCGCGGTCTCGCCCTTTGCCGGAGGCGCCCGTCACCAGATCACCGGCTGGTTCCGCAATGACAAGCCCTACCGGGACGGATGATGCCGGATCCGCGTCTTGCCGAGGCGGCGCAACTGCGCCTGGCCAATGATTTCGACGGTGCCCGGGCGCGCTGCCGGGCCGTGCTGGCGGACCGGCCGGACGATGCCGAGGCGATGAGCCTTCTGGGCGTGTGCGCCATCGAGACCGGCGACATGGAGGGCGGCCGCACCTGGCTGGACAAGGCCGAGGCTGCCGACCCGCGGCAGGGCCTGGTTCATCTCTATCGTTCCATGCTGCACGAGGCCCGGGGCGATCTCGATGCGGCGCTGGCCTCGGCCCGGCATGCCAGCGAGCTGGCGCCGGACCGGTTCGATGTGTGGGGGCGCTACGGCGACCTGGCCGGCCGGGCCGGGGATTTCCGGGCCTGCGCGCGGGCGCTCGATGCGGCGCTGAAGGCGGATGCGGCCCATCCCGCGCGGCCGCATGTGGCGCTGCGCCTGGCCGGGGCCCGGGTCGAGCTGATGGATCTGAAGGGCGCGTCGGCGGCGCTGGACATTGCCGAGGCGGGCGGTCTGGCGGGCACGCTGGACGTGCTGCGCCTGCGCGCCGAGCTGGCCCGCCATGCCGGCGACTGGGCGATGCTGACGCGCGCGGCCCAGGCCTGGCTGGACCTGGCGCCGCAGGACAATGAAGCCAAGGGGGCGCTGGCCCTGGGCTGGGGACGGCAGGGTTATTACCGCAAGGCGGTGCGGCTGTTCCGGCCGGTGGTCGATGCCGAACCGCACGTACCGGAAAACTGGGCGGCACTGGGGCGGCTTCTGCTCGGTGCGCGCGACCTGGAAGGCGGCCGGGCCGCCTTCGACCGGGCGCTCGAGCTGGATCCGGACTGCGCCGAGGCCACGTTCGGCCTGTCGCGCATCCACACCTTCCGCGGCGACAGCGAGGCGGCGATCGCCATGTGCCGGCGCACGCTGGCGCTGGACCCGGGCAATTTCGAGGCCTATGGCCAGCTGTCTGAAGTCTCCGGCGGGCACCTCACGGATGCCGAGCTGGAGCGGCTGAAGCTGGAGGCCGGCAAGCCGGGCATGCCGGCCGACCGGCTGTCGATCGGCCTGTTCGCCCTGGGCGATGCGCATCACCGCCGCCAGCAGCGCGAGGAGGCTTTCGCGGCCTGGTCGCGGGCCAACGACACCAAGAAGCTGCAGCACAACGGCGCCATCGTTTCGGCCTACGACCCAGCCGCGCAGGAGCGGCAAACGGACTGGCAGTGCCGGGTCTTCACCGGGGGCGTGGGCATGCCGGCCCCGTCGCTGGACCAGCAGCCGGTCTTCATCGTGGGCATGCCGCGCTCCGGCACGACGCTGATCGAGGCGGCGATCTCCGCCCACGAGGATGCGGTGGCCGGCGGCGAACTGGGCGTCATGCCCTCCCTGTTCGAGAAATTCCTCGCCTGGACGCGCGAGACCGGCTGGTCCGGCGGCGAGATCCCGGAGACCGTACTGGCGCCCTGGCGCGAGCAGTACCTCGCTCAGTACCGCGATTACGGCCTGACCGGTGCGCGCTGGGTGACCGACAAGCAGCCGGCCAATGTCCTGGCGGTCGGGCTGATCCGGCAGATGTTCCCGCAGGCCCCGATCATCCATATCCGCCGCAAGCCGGTGGAGGTGGCCTTCTCGATCTATCGCCGCAATTTCTCGCGCATGTGGCCCTTCGCCCACGACCTTGAAGACATTGCGCACTATTATGCCATGCAGGCGAAGCTGGGCGCGCACTGGGCGCGCGTCTTTCCCGAGCGGGTGATGCCGTTGCAGTACGAGACCCTGGTCGGCGATTTCGAACCCCAGCTTCGCGCCGTGCTGGAGCATTGCGGGATGGGCTGGAGCGCGCGCTGTCTGGAATACTACAATGTCGACCGGGCGGTGATGACGTTCAGCGCGACCCAGGTCCGCAAACCGCCTTCGGTCGAGCATCTCGATTCCACCTCGCCCTACAAGCCCTGGCTGGTTCCCTTCGATACTGCGCTCTCCCGCCTTCCGGTCGATCCGGACACCGGCGTGTGGACGGGGACGGAGGGGACCCGGTTCGCGTCATGACGGCGGCGCTGCAACAGGCACTCCAGCTCATGCAGGCCGGGCGGAACGCCGAGGCCGAGGCCAGTCTGGATGCCGTCCTGCAAGCGCAGCCGGACGATGTGGAGGCGCTGCATCTTCGCGGCATGGTGCGCGGCCGGCTCGGCCGGTTCGCGGACGGCGTTGCCGATCTGGAGGCGTGTCTCGGCCGGCATCCCCAGCCGCACGCGGTCCTGAGCAATCTGGGCAATCTGCGGCGCCGGGGCGGCGACCTCGCCGGGGCCGTGACGGCCTACGAGGCCGCGCTGGACCGGGCGCCGGACTTTGTCGATGCGCGCGGCAATCTGGCGATCACCCTGTCCGAACTGGGCCGCGACGAGCAGGCGGAAACTGCCTTCCGGGCCGTACTGGCCGTACAGCCGGGCCATGGCGCGGCGCTGAACGGGCTGGGCAATCTTCGATCGCGCGCCGGCGACCCGGAAGCGGCGCTGGACTTCTACACACGGGCCATCGAGGCCAATCCGCGCGCCGTCACGCCGCGGATCAATCGCGGTATCGCGCTGCGGGGCGCGAACCGGCACGCCGACTCCCTGCAGGCGCTCGATGCGGCCTGCCGCCTGGCCCCGAATTCCGCCGAAGCGCATTTCCAGCGCGGCCATACGCTGCGCACGATGGGGCGCACATCCGAGGCGCGCGAAGCCTATTGGCAGGCCTCGCGCTGCGCGCCCTTGCGGGCCGACATCCATCGCGACCTGGCGGGTCTGCTGTGGGAGCTGGGCGAGGGCCGGGGCGCGACGGCCGCGCTCGATACGGTGCTGGCGCGCCAGCCCGACCCGGAGCTGCACTACACCAAGGCCCGGGTTCTGCTGCGTACCGGCTATCACGAGGACGCGCTGGAGGCGCTGGAGGCGGCGCTGGCCCGCGATCCCGATCATGCGGCTGCGCTGGCCCTGCGCGGCGAGATCCGCGCCAAGCTCGGCGAGACGCAGGCCGGCATGGCCGATCTGGAGGCGGCGCTGGCGGCGAGCGGAGGCGAGGATTTCGCGATTCGCCACCAGCTGGTCGAGGCCTGTCTGTCGGCGGGGGAGGTGGAGGCGGCTGTCGAGGCGCTGCGCGCCGATCCGCCGCCGGAACACCTGCAAAAGCACGTGGCCCTGCAGGCGACGGCCTGGCGCCTGGCCGGAGACGAGCGCTATCGCAAGCTCTACGATTACGACCGGCTGACGGCGAAGCGGTTCATCGAGACACCGCCCGGCTTTTCCTCGCTGGAGGCGTTCAATGCCGAGCTGGCCGAGCGCATCGCGCATCTGCACCGGACCGAGGCGCAGCCGATCGAGCAGACCCTGTTCGGCGGCACCCAGTCGCCGGGGCGGCTGTGGGATACCGACGATCCGGTGATCCAGGCCTTGGCGGACGCCTTGCTGGAGGCCGCCCGCGCCTTCGTGTCGGGCCTGCCCGACGAGCCGGACCATCCATTCCTGGCCCGCAAGTCCGACCGGTTGCGTCTGACCGGCGCCTGGTCGGTGCGGTTGCGCTCCGGCGGCGGGCATGTCGACCACATCCATCCGGCCGGCTGGATCAGCGCCAGCTATTATGTGCAGGTGCCGGAATCGGTGCGTCAGGGCGAGCGGTCGGGCTGGCTCCGGCTGGGCGCGCCCGGCCTTGCAGGGCTGGACCTTCCGGCCGAGCGCTACATCCTGCCGGAACCCGGATCGGCGATCTTTTTCCCGTCCTATATGTGGCACGGCGTGGAGCCGTTCGAGAGCCCGCAAATGCGTGTGACGGCGCCCTTCGACCTGCTGCCGGAATGACCAATTGTACGGTCTATTGCGCCGGGCATAGTCGGCCAAAAAACGAAATAATTTCGGACCTTGCGGAAAGGTCTGCGGCAATTGCGCAACAGTGCAGCGCGAATGACGCTCGCCACGGCCGTGTGACGGTCGTGTGTCATTGACCCTTCGTAAAATGCATGGGTACCTTGCAGATAAGGCGGAGAATCGTGAGCTCCGCCGAGCGGGGGATACTGCCTGAAATTTCGTGAGGGCGGCCTTCCCATTACAACCTTACTCGGAGGGATTTAGAGTGAGACCGACTTCCTTGAAGGCTTGCCTCATGGCGAGCACGCTCATCGGTGGCATGGCTGTAGCCGCGCCGGCGATGGCCCAAGAGGGCGCCGCGGACGACGATGTCGTCGTCATCACCGGTTCGCGCATTCAGCGCACCGATACGGTGGCCCCGAGCCCGATCACCTCGGTGGACGAAGAGCTTTTCGAGCTCAACAACGTCGTCAACACCGAAGACCTGCTCAACACGCTGCCGCAGCTCATCCCGGCTTTCGACGCCACGTCGAACAACCCGGGTAATGGTACCGCCACGGTCTCGCTGCGTGGTCTCGGCACCACCCGGACCCTGGTCCTCGTCGACGGCCAGCGCTTCGTCGGCTCCGGTGCTGCTCAGGTCGTCGACCTGAACAACATCCCGGCTGCCATGGTCGAGCGTGTTGACGTCGTGACCGGTGGTGCATCCGCCGTTTACGGTTCCGACGCCGTTGCCGGTGTTGTGAACTTCATCCTGCGCGACGACTTCGAAGGCGTTGAAGTTTCCACCTCGCACGAGTTCTCGCTCGAAGAGGGCGACGCTGCCATCACCGACGTGTCCGTGACCGTCGGCGGCAACTTCGACAATGGCCGCGGTAACGCCGTGCTGTCCTTCGGCTACACCAACCGTGAAGCCGTCTTCCAGGGCTCGCGTCCGTTCTCCGAGCAGGCCTGGTGGTCCAACGGTCCGGGTTCCACGACCTACTATCCGGGCGGTTCGTCGAACATCCCGACGACCCGTATCCGTCCGGCCGCCGGCTCGGCGTTCGACGTGACGAGTGATGCGAGCGGCAACCCGGTTGCTTGGACGCCGTACAACTACGCGCCGACCAACTACCTGCAACTGCCGCAGGAACGTCACATGATCTCCGGCTTCGCCACGTACGAAGTCAACGATCACATCGAGATGTATGCCCGTGGCATCTACTCGAACAACGTTGTCGACAGCCAGCTCGCGCCGACCCCGACGGGTACGCTGGGCATGACGATCAACCTCGACAACCCGTTCCTGTCCACCAACATGCGCAACCTGATTGCGTCGGACCCGAACTCCAACAATGGCGACGGCACCGCGGACATCCGCATCAACCGTCGTATGCAGGAGATCGGAACCCGGAACAGCCTGCGTGACACGAACACCTTCCAGGGTGTCTTCGGCCTGCGCGGCGACATCAACGACAACTGGTCGTATGATGTGTTCTACAACTACTCGCGTTCGTCCGTCTCGCAGATCCTGTCGGGCAACATCTCCGTGTCCGCCTTCCAGGAAGCTCTGCTTTGCGACGGCGGCCCGACGGCCCTGGCCAGCGGCTGCACGGCTCCGGCTCTCGACATCTTCAATGGCGAGAACACGGTGTCCCCGGCAGCTGTTGATCACATCAGCCGTACGGGTGCCCAGATCGACGTTGTCGAAGCGACGCAGGCCGTTGCCTCGATCTCCGGCGAGCTGGAAAGCATGGCCTCGCCGATGGCGAACATCGCCCCGGCCGTCGTGCTGGGTGTCGAGTATCGTGAGAACTCCGCGTCCATCCGCCCTGACTCCGTGCTGGGTCCGGACGTCCGCGGCTTCAACCAGTCGCTGCCGATCGAAGGCGCCTTCGACGTCTACGAGTTCTTCACGGAAGTCGACGTTCCGCTCATCACCGACCGTCCGGGCATCGAAAGCCTGAACTTCACCGGTGCGTTCCGTATGTCGGACTACTCGACCATCGGCAACGCCCAGACCTATGCCGCTGGCCTGGGTTGGGAACCGGTTGAAGGTCTGCGCTTCCGCACCCAGTACAACCGCGCCGTCCGTGCGCCGAACGTGAGCGACCTGTTCGCGCCGGCGACCAACGGCTTCCCGGGTGCTCAGGACCCGTGCTCGAGCGGTCTGGGTTCCTTCGACAGCGGTGTGATCGTGGCGAACTGTACCGCGACGGGCGTTCCCGCCGCCGCCGTTGGCACGCCGTTCCAGTCGAACGCGCAGATCGAAGCCCTGTTCGGTGGTAACCAGAACGTTGAAGAAGAAGTCGCCGATACGGTGACGGTCGGTGCCGTGTGGCAGCCGAACTTCATCAACGGCTTCACGCTGCAGCTCGACTACTACAAGATCGAGATCGAGGATGCGATCGCGACGCCGTCCCTGCAGAACCTGCTGGACGAGTGCTATCGTCAGGACATCCAGGCCTCGTGTGACTTCTTTGCTGGTGCGCGTAACCCGTCCACCGGTGAGATGGCCAACCCCTTCATGCCGGAGCTGTTCTCCTCGAACCTCGCCGTGTTTGAAGCGGAAGGCGTCGACCTTCGCGTCGACTACATGTGGGATGCCGAGCAGATGGGCCTGTCTCCGGACCTCGGTTCCTTCGGCCTGAACTACTACTCCACCTTCACGATCGGCAACGGCTACCAGACGTCTGAAGTCGCTGGTTTCGTCGCCTGTGAAGGCCTGTTCGGCGGCCAGTGCGGCGAGCCGACGCCGGAGTACAAGCACGTCGTCCAGGGTTCCTGGTACTGGGGCAACCTGACCACGTCCGTCCGCTGGCGCCATGTCGGCGGCGTGGACATCGAGCCGTCCTATGCCGGCTTCGTGTCCGAGCGTGAAAGCTCCATCGACGCGTTCAACTACCTCGACGTGACCTTCGGTTACGACGTGACGGAAACCGCGCGCATCAGCGTCGGTATCCAGAACGTCACGGACGAGCAGCCGCCGGAGCTGACGTCCACGTCGTCCGAGCAGGCCAACACCTGGCCGGCCACGTACGATCCGTTCGGTCGTCGTCTGTTCCTGGGCGCCAACCTGCGCTTCTAGTCGACAGACTGCATACCAATGGGGAAGGGCGGGTCTTCGGACCCGCCCTTTTCTTTTGCGGGCACGGCTGTGACGGGACAGTTGGGCCATTGAGTTCGCGGCGCGCGCCTCTAACATGCCGGTAATGTTCGAGGGTTCACCACACGCGACAGAGACGACGGCCTGGCAGCAATTCTGGTCCGGCCGGGTTCAGGCGAGCGAGCATCGCTACCGGGATCCGGAGATCGCGGCCGTACTCGACCGTCACTGGCAGGACTTCTTCACCGGTGCCTTCCGGGCCGGGATGCAGGTCGACCTGGTCGATCTGGCGTGCGGCGAGGGCGAGGTGCTGCGCTTCGCCGACCGGTTTGCCGCTGCCCGGGCGGATATCGAGCTCAATCCGGTCTGTGCCGACGTCGCGCACGAGGCGGTGCAGATGGCTGCCGCGTCGCCCGCCGCAGCGGCCCCGGCCGTCGCCGATTGCGCGCGGCTTCCCTTTGCCGACGAGAGTTTCACCTGCGCGGTCAGCCAGTACGGGCTGGAATATGCCGGTCCGGACGCGTTCAGCGAGGCGGCCCGCGTGATCGGCGAGGGGGGGCGTTTTCACGCCCTGGTGCATTGCGAGGGCGGCGCCGTCGACCATGCCTGCCGCAATGTGGCGACCCTGCTGGACGTGGTGCTTGAGAGCGGGCTTTTCGACCGGCTTGCCGATTATGCCGCCACGATCCCGCGCGCGGCCGCCGGCGAGGTTCCGCATGCCCAGGCCCAGGCCTGCGTCGATGCCCTGCGCGCGGCCCTGGCCGCTGTCGGGACCGCGGTGTCGGCCGCCGACCCGGGTCCGGCGCGCGATCATGTCGCCCGTCTGGCCGGAGACAGCCAGACCCTGGCCGGCCGTCTGGCCGCCTATGCGCCGGCGGACGTGACCGCCTGGATTGCCGGGCAGAAGGCCGAGATCGAAGCCTTTCACCATCGCATGACGTCGATGGTGCGCGTGGCCCAGTCCGATGCCGACGTGAAGGCCCTGTCGGACCGTCTGGATGCCGCCGGGCTGGCGGTGGACGACGTGGCGACACTGGCTGCGCCCGAGGGCGACAGGCCGCTGGCGTGGGTTCTCAACGCCCGGCGCGGCAAGCGGGCCTGAGTCCGCCGCCTGCCGAACCGCAGAAATATGCGTTTTTGCTGTTTTCTTATGGCGCGTCGCATTGTAGACAGCTGCGCTTCGGATGTGGCGGTGGTCATGCCACCGTGCTATTCCGCGCGCGTGGCCTTAGGGGTGTAGCTCAGTTGGTAGAGCATCGGTCTCCAAAACCGAGGGTCGGGGGTTCGAGTCCCTCCGCCCCTGCCATGCCGCTTTGACGGGATTGGGCTCCGGCAACCAGCCGGGCCGATTGCAAACAGGGCCCGACGGGCCAGATGGAATTGAATGACGCGGAACGCCAAGAATAAGACGCCGGCGCAGGCCAAGGCGGACACGGCGGCGCCCAAGAAGCGCCGCGCCGGTCCGTTCCAGTATCTCGCGCAGGTACGCCAGGAGGCGCGCAAGGTCACGTGGACCGGCCGGCAGGAGCTGATCGTTTCGACGATCCTCGTGCTGATCCTGTCGGCGATCGCCATGCTGTTCTTCTGGGGGGTCGATTTCGCCATCCGCGAGATCGTCCAGTTCCTGTTGTCGCTGGGTTCGTAGGAGGAGGCCTGTATGTCTGCCAAGTGGTATATCGTGCACGCCTATTCGAACTTCGAAAAGAAGGTCGCCGAGGCGATCAGGGCGGAAGCGGCGGTCCAGGGGCTCGAGGACAAGTTCGAGGAAATCCTGGTGCCGACCGAGGACGTGGTCGAGGTCCGCAAGGGCCGCAAGATCAACGCCGAACGCAAGTATTTCCCCGGCTATGTGCTGGTGAAGATGGACATGACGGACCAGGCCTATCACCTGGTCACCTCGACGCCGAAAGTCACCGGCTTCCTGGGGTCCGGCAAGAAGCCGATCCCGGTGTCGGAGAACGAGGTCAAGCGCATCCTCGGCCAGATGGAAGAGGACGCCGAGCGTCCGCGTCCGACCGTGACTTACGAGATCGGCGAGACGGTGAATGTGACCGACGGTCACTTCGCCAGCTTCAACGGCGTCGTCGAGGAAGTCGATCACGACAATGGCCGCCTGAAGGTGGCGATCAATATCTTCGGCCGGGCAACCCCGGTCGAGCTGGAATACGCCCAGGTCGAGAAAACCGCCTGAGCGTGTGACGTGCGGGAGGTGCCGGCGACAAGTCCATGCCGGGCCGCACCGCAAACCCCAGGGGCCGCGATGGGCGCGGTCCTGTAAAGGAGTGGGAACATGGCCAAGAAAATTGACGGCTATATCAAGCTGCAAGTGCCTGCGGGCGCTGCAAACCCGTCCCCGCCGATCGGCCCGGCTCTGGGTCAGCGCGGCGTGAACATCATGGAATTCTGCAAGGCCTTCAACGCGAAGACCCAGGAGATGGAAAAGGGGATGCCGATCCCCACGACCATCACGGTCTTCTCGGACAAGTCCTTCACCTTCGAGATCGCGACTCCGCCGGCCAGCTTCTATCTGAAGAAGGCCGCGAAGATCCAGAAGGGCAGCCAGACTCCGGGCCAGGCTTCGGCCGGCTCCGTCTCCATGGCTCAGTGCCGCGAAATCGCGGAAGCGAAGTTTGCCGACCTCAATGCGAACGACCTGGACCAGGCGACGAAGATCATCGCCGGCTCCGCCCGTTCCATGGGTCTGGAAGTGACGGAGTAGGATCATGGCGACTATCGGAAAACGTCTCGCTGCCGCGCGCGAAACCATCGACCGCGATCAGCTGTACACCGTCGACGAGGCCGTCAAGCACGTGAAGGCCAACGCCAAGGCGAAGTTCGACGAAACCATCGAGCTCTCCATCAATCTGGGTGTCGACCCGCGTCACGCCGACCAGATGGTGCGCGGTGTCTGCGAACTGCCCAACGGCACGGGCCGCTCGGTCCGCGTCGCGGTGTTCGCCAAGGGCCCGAAGGCCGAGGAAGCCACGAAGGCCGGTGCCGACGTGGTGGGTGCGGAAGACCTGATGGAACAGGTCCAGGCCGGCAACATCAATTTCGACAAGGTCATCGCGACCCCGGACATGATGCCGCTCGTCGGCCGTCTCGGTAAGGTGCTCGGCCCGCGCGGCATGATGCCGAACCCGAAGGTCGGCACGGTCACCATGGACGTGACCAAGGCCGTCGGCGCCTCCAAAGGCGGTGCCGTGGAGTTCCGTGTCGAGAAGGCGGGCATCGTGCACGCCGGCGTCGGCAAGGCGAGCTTCACCGAAGCGCAGATCGCCGAAAACGTGCGCGCCCTGATCGGCGCCATCGTCAAGGCGAAGCCGTCGGGCGCCAAGGGCACCTACGTCAAGCGTATCGCGCTCTCCTCGACCATGGGGCCGGGCGTCAAAATCGACACGTCGGAAGCGGCTCAGGCCTGATCCGACGAAAAAGAGACTTGAGTTTCAGCCCGGCAGGCTTTATCCGGCCGGGCTGATCCGGTCTTCCACCGCGCGTTGTGGGTGGGAGGTCGGCCTGTCCGAGATCGCAGGGGGCGGAGCCTTTTTTGAGGGTTCTGCCTTAATCCAATTGGGGCCCTGTGTGAGACAGAGCGAGAACGATTGGCCTTGTGTGCAAGGTCTGTCGGTTCAAGCCCTGGGACAGGACGCGCCATCGGCGCGCCCGAACCCTTGAAGCGGGGAAGGCGTTCGTCGTGGCGTTTTCACCGGGCCGTCCGTGGTGGACGGTTCAAACAGGGAGTCCGCAAAATGGATCGCAATCAAAAAGAAGCGTCCGTTGAAGAGCTCGATGGCATCTTCGCGAACGCTGGATCCGTGGTGATGGCCCACTATACGGGCATGACCGTTGCGGAAATGACGGAACTGCGCGCCAAGCTCCGCGAGCAAGGCGGCACGTTCAAGGTGGTTCGCAACCGCCTCGCCAAGATCGCCCTTCAAGGCAAGCCGGGTGAAGGGGCTGCCGACCTGTTTACGGGTCCGGTCGCCATTGCCTACTCGGAAGACTTTGTCGCGGCGCCCAAGGTGCTGGTGGACTACGCGAAGTCCAACGACAAGCTCGTCATTCTCGGCGGCTTCATGGACGAGGAAGTGTTCGATTCCCAGGGGATCGACTCACTCTCCAAGATGCCGACCCGCGAAGAGCTTCTGGCCACCATCGCGGCCCGTCTCACGGGTCAGGCCTCTCAGGTTGCCCAGCGCGTCATGGCGCCGGGTCAGAATCTGGCCGGTGCTATCGCCGTTATCCAGGAAAAGGCCGAGGCCTAACGTCATTCTCCGCTAACGAACTGACAGACTGAACACGACAAGGAATTGAACAAATGGCTGATGTAGCTAAACTCTGCGACGAACTTCTCTCGCTCACCATCCTTGAAGCCAAGGAACTGAACGATCTTCTCGAAGAAAAGGGCATCAAGGCCGCCGCGGCTGTCGCGGTTGCCGGTCCGGCTGGCGGCGGTGACGCCGGCGGTGCGGCTGCCGAGGAAAAGGACGAGTTCGACGTCGTCCTGACCGCGGCTGGTGACAAGAAGATCAACGTCATCAAGGAAGTCCGCGCCATCACGGGTCTCGGCCTGAAGGAAGCCAAGGAGCTGGTCGAAGGCGCTCCGAAGGCTGTGAAGGAAGCGGCTCCGAAGGCGGAAGCCGAAGAGATGAAGAAGAAGCTCGAAGAAGCCGGTGCTTCCGTCGAGCTGAAATAATCACGCCTCGGCGTGAATTTGACGGTGCGGCGGGCGCGCGGGGTAACCTGCGCGTCCGCTAGCCCGTCTTTGCAGTTTCGCGGTCCCTCCGCTGCCGTTCCAGGCGGGGCCGCATAACCGGACCGGGTCCTGTTCGCGACAATCGCGGGCCGGCCGGACCACTCGGAACGGCGGCGCGGGGACGAACCCCGCATCTATGGCGCAGTGCTGTCTGCGAAGGGAGCCGACATGGGTCTGTCGTTCACCGGCAAAAAGCGGATTCGCAAGACGTTCGGTCGCATTCCGGAAACGGTCGCGATGCCGAACCTCATCGAAGTTCAGAAGAGTTCCTACGAACACTTCCTGATGAAGGAAATCCCGTCGAGCGAGCGGGGCGATACGGGCATGCAGGCCGTCTTCAAGTCGGTCTTCCCGGTCAAGGATTTCGCCGAACGCGCCGTGCTGGATTTCGTGTCCTACGAATTCGAAGCGCCGAAGTTCGACGTCGAGGAATGCCAGCAGCGCGACATGACTTACGCCGCGCCGCTGAAGGTGAAGATGCGTCTCATCGTGTTCGATGTGGACGAGGAAACGGGTGCGCGCTCGGTCAAGGACATCAAGGAGCAGGACGTCTATATGGGCGATATCCCGCTCATGACGGACAAGGGCACCTTCGTCGTCAACGGCACCGAACGGGTCATCGTCTCCCAGATGCACCGGTCGCCGGGCGTCTTCTTCGATCACGACCGGGGCAAGACCCATGCCTCGGGCAAATACCTGTTCGCCGCGCGGATCATTCCCTATCGCGGTTCCTGGCTCGATTTCGAGTTCGACGCCAAGGACGTGGTCCACATGCGTCTGGACCGCCGCCGCAAGCTGCCGGCGACGACGCTGCTCTACGCCCTCGGCCTCGACAAGGAAGAAATCCTGTCGACCTTCTACAACACGGTCGAGTACAAATACGCCAAGAAGGGCTGGACCGTTCCCTACGTGAAGGAACGCTGGCGCGGCGTGAAGCCGGTGCGCGACCTGGTCGACGCCAAGACCGGCGACATTGTCGCTCCGGCCGGCAAGAAAATCTCCGCGCGCGCAGCCAACAAGCTGGCCGATGACGGCCTGGAAGCGCTGCTGGTGTCCGACGAATTCCTGCTCTCCGGCTATCTCGCCGAGGACATGGTCAACATGGAAACCGGCGAGATCTTCGCCGAGGCCGGCGACGAGCTGACCCAGGAAATTCTCGACACGCTGAAGGAAACCGGCGTCAAGAAACTCCATTTGCTGGACATCGATCCGGCGACCGGTATCGGTCCCTATATCCGCGCCACGCTGGCCGCGGACAAGAATGAAAGCCGCGAGCAGGCGCTGGTCGATATCTACCGCGTCATGCGTCCGGGCGAGCCCCCGACGCCGGAAACGGCCGAAGCCATGTTCCAGGGCCTGTTCTTCGATCCGGAACGCTACGATCTGTCGGCGGTCGGCCGCGTGAAGATGAACATGCGCCTCGACCTGGACGCGCCGGACGACATGCGCACCCTGCGCAAGGAAGACATCCTGGCCGTGCTCAAGACCCTCGTGGACCTGCGCGACGGCCGCGGCGAGATCGACGACATCGACAATCTCGGCAATCGCCGCGTGCGTTCGGTCGGCGAGCTGATGGAGAACCAGTACCGTATCGGCCTTCTGCGCATGGAACGCGCGATCAAGGAACGGATGTCCTCGGTCGATATCGAGACGGTGATGCCGCACGACCTGGTCAACGCCAAGCCGGCGGCGGCCGCGGTGCGCGAATTCTTCGGCTCCTCGCAGCTCTCCCAATTCATGGACCAGACCAACCCGCTCTCCGAAGTGACGCACAAGCGTCGCCTCTCGGCGCTCGGGCCGGGCGGTCTGACCCGCGAGCGTGCCGGCTTCGAGGTGCGCGACGTGCACCCGACCCACTACGGCCGGATCTGCCCGATCGAAACGCCGGAAGGGCCGAATATCGGCCTGATCAACTCGCTGTCCACCTATGCCCGGGTCAACAAGTACGGCTTCATCGAGAGCCCGTACCGCCGGGTGGAGAACGGCAAGCTGACCGATACGGTCGACTATCTCTCGGCCATGCAGGAGTCGCGCTACGCGATCGCCCAGGCGAACGCGCATGTGAGCGAGAACGGCGAGCTGGACAACGAGTTCGTCAACTGCCGCATCGGCGGTGAAGTCACGCTGGTGCCGCGCGAGGACGTGGAATACATCGACGTGTCGCCGAAACAGGTGGTTTCGGTCGCCGCGGCGCTCATTCCCTTCCTGGAAAACGATGACGCCAACCGCGCCCTGATGGGCTCGAACATGCAACGCCAGGCCGTGCCGCTGGTGAAGGCGGAAGCTCCGCTGGTCGGTACCGGCATGGAAGGCGTCGTGGCGCGCGACTCCGGGGCCGCCATTGCCGCGCGCCGGGGCGGTGTGATCGAACAGGTCGACGCGACCCGTATCGTGATCCGCGCCACGGAAGATCTCGACAGCTCCAAGTCGGGCGTCGACATCTACCGCCTGTCGAAGTTCCAGCGCTCCAACCAGTCGACCTGTATCAACCAGCGCCCGATCGTGCGCGTGGGCGATACGGTCGAGGTCGGTGACATCATCGCCGACGGCCCGTCGACGGATCTTGGCGAGCTGGCGCTCGGCCGCAATGTGGTCGTCGCCTTCATGCCGTGGAACGGCTACAACTTCGAGGACTCGATCCTGATCTCCGAGCGCATCGTGCGCGACGACGTCTTCACCTCGATCCACCTCGAGGAATTCGAGATCGCCGCCCGCGATACCAAGCTGGGTCCGGAAGAGATCACCCGCGACATCCCGAATGTCGGCGAGGAAGCCCTCCGCAATCTCGACGAGGCCGGCATTGTGGCGGTCGGCGCCGAGGTCGGCCCGGGCGATATCCTGGTCGGCAAGGTGACGCCGAAGGGCGAAAGCCCGATGACGCCGGAAGAAAAGCTTCTGCGTGCCATCTTCGGCGAGAAGGCCTCGGACGTGCGCGACACCTCCCTGCGGATGCCGTCGGGCGCCACGGGTACGGTCGTCGAAGTCCGCGTCTTCAACCGTCACGGTGTCGACAAGGACGAGCGGGCCATCTCGATCGAGCGTGAGGAAATCGAGCGTCTCGGCAAGGACCGCGACGACGAGCTCCACATCCTCGAGCGCAACATCTACCAGCGTCTCGGCGAAGTCCTGCTCGGCAAGACGGCGGTCTCCGGACCGCGCGGCTTTGCCAAGGGCAAGGTCACCGAGGACGCGCTGGAAGAGACCCCGCGTTCGCAGTGGTGGCGCATCGGCCTGGACGACGAGAAGGCGATGGCCGAGGTCGAGGCGCTGCAGAAGCAATACGACGATAGCAAGGCCCGTCTGGACCGCCGTTTCGAGGACAAGGTCGACAAGCTCCAGCGCGGCGACGAGATGCCGCCGGGCGTGATGAAGATGGTCAAGGTCTTCGTCGCGGTGAAGCGCAAGCTGCAACCGGGCGACAAGATGGCCGGCCGTCACGGCAACAAGGGTGTCATCTCCAAGATCAATCCGATCGAGGACATGCCCTTCCTGGAAAACGGCGAGGCCGTCGACATCGTGCTCAACCCGCTGGGCGTGCCCTCGCGGATGAATGTCGGGCAGATTCTCGAGACCCACCTGGGCTGGGCCTGCCGCGGTCTGGGCAAGCAGATCGGCGAGACCTACGAGGCCTATCAGCGCGACGGCTCCGTCGAGGCGCTGAAGTCCGAACTCAAGCGGGTCTATGGCGAGGACGAGCTGCCGGAGACGGACGCGGAAATCGCCGAGCTGGGCCGCAACCTGGCCAATGGCGTGCCGATCGCGACCCCGGTCTTCGACGGGGCCCGCGAACCGGACGTGTCCGCCATGCTGGAAAAGGCCGGTTTCGATCCGTCGGGCCAGGTCACCCTGTATGACGGCCAGACCGGCGAGCCCTTCCGCCGCCAGGTGACGGTGGGTGTGAAGCACCTGCTGAAACTGCACCACCTGGTGGACGACAAGATCCACGCCCGCTCGATCGGCCCGTACTCGCTCGTCACCCAGCAGCCGCTGGGCGGCAAGGCGCAGTTCGGCGGTCAGCGCTTCGGTGAAATGGAAGTCTGGGCCCTGGAAGCCTATGGCGCAGCCTACTCGCTGCAGGAGATGCTCACGGTGAAGTCGGACGACGTGGCCGGCCGCACGA
Organism: Pseudomonadota bacterium; assembly: GCA_034659015.1. Taxonomy (GTDB): domain Bacteria; phylum Pseudomonadota; class Alphaproteobacteria; order Caulobacterales; family Maricaulaceae; genus Maricaulis. The sequence goes on from JAYEGL010000008.1 coordinate 16,835, forward strand.
AGGTCTACGAGGCCATCGTCCGCGGCGACGACACGTTCGAAGCCGGCGTTCCGGAGAGCTTCAACGTGCTCGTGAAGGAAATGCGTTCGCTCGGCCTCAATGTCGAACTGAAGAACGGCTAAGGCTGAACATTATATCGCGGGGCAGGCGGCGGCCTGTCCCGCTTGCCCCCTCTGGGAGACGGCGACATGAATCACGACGTCATGAACATCTTCAATCCGGCCGCGGAAGGCCCGTCCTTCGACCGGATCCGGATTGCCCTCGCGAGCCCGGAAAAGATCCTTTCCTGGTCCTTCGGCGAGGTGAAAAAGCCCGAAACCATCAACTACCGGACCTTCAAGCCCGAGCGCGACGGCCTGTTCTGCGCCCGCATCTTCGGCCCGGTGAAGGACTATGAGTGCCTGTGCGGCAAGTACAAGCGCATCAAGTACAAGGGCATCGTCTGCGAGAAGTGCGGCGTCGAGGTGACGCTGGCCCGCGTGCGCCGCGAGCGCATGGGCCACATCGAACTCGCCGCGCCGGTCGCCCACATCTGGTTCCTCAAGTCGCTGCCGTCGCGGATCGCGATGATCCTGGACATGGCGCTGAAGGATGTGGAGCGCGTGCTCTACTTCGAGAACTATGTGGTCATCGAGCCGGGCCTGACGCCGCTCCAGCCGTTCCAGCTTCTCTCCGAAGAGGAGTATATGGACGCGCAGGACGAGTATGGCGAAGACGCCTTCACAGCGGGTATCGGCGCCGAAGCGGTGCGTGAAATCCTCATTGCCATGGACCTCGAGGCGGAAGCCGAGAAGGTCCGCGAGGACATGAAGGAAACCGGCTCGGAACTGAAGCTGAAGAAGTACGCCAAGCGCCTCAAGCTGCTGGAGAACTTCCTCGCGTCCGGCAACCGCCCGGAATGGATGATCATGACGGTCATTCCGGTGATTCCGCCGGAACTGCGTCCGCTGGTGCCGCTGGATGGCGGCCGTTTCGCGACGTCGGACCTGAACGATCTCTATCGCCGCGTCATCAACCGGAACAACCGCCTCAAGCGCCTCATCGAGCTGCGCGCGCCGGACATCATCATCCGTAACGAAAAGCGGATGCTGCAGGAATCCGTCGACGCCCTGTTCGACAACGGCCGCCGCGGCCGCGTCATCACCGGCGCCAACAAGCGTCCGCTGAAGTCGCTGTCCGACATGCTCAAGGGCAAGCAGGGCCGCTTCCGCCAGAACCTGCTCGGCAAGCGCGTCGACTATTCCGGCCGTTCGGTCATCGTGGTCGGTCCGGACCTCAAGCTGCACGAGTGCGGCCTGCCCAAGAAGATGGCGCTGGAGCTGTTCAAGCCCTTCATCTATGCGCGTCTCGACGCCAAGGGCCTTTCCGGCACGGTCAAGCAGTCCAAGAAGCTGGTCGAGAAAGAGCGCCCGGAAGTCTGGGACGTGCTCGACGAGGTGATCCGCGAACACCCGGTCCTGCTGAACCGGGCGCCGACGCTGCACCGTCTGGGCATCCAGGCCTTCGAGCCGAAGCTGATCGAGGGCAAGGCGATCCAGCTGCACCCGCTGGTCTGCGCCGCCTTCAACGCCGACTTCGACGGCGACCAGATGGCCGTCCACGTACCGCTCTCGCTGGAAGCCCAGCTGGAAGCGCGCACGCTGATGATGTCGACCAACAACATCCTCTCGCCGGCCAATGGCAAGCCGATCATCGTGCCGTCCCAGGACATCGTCCTCGGCCTCTATTATCTCTCGGTCGAGAACGACAACGAGCCGGGTGAGGGCATGGCCTTCGGTTCGCGCGCGGAAATGGAAGCCGCGCTGGAGACCGGCGTCGTGTCGCTGCACGCCAAGATCAAGGCGCGCTGGGAAGGCATCGACGAGAACGGCGAGCCGATCACCAAGGTAATCGAGTGCACGCCGGGCCGGAAGATGATCATCGACCTCCTGCCCAAGCATCCCAAGATGCAGCCGGAAATCGTCGGCGAACTGCTGACGAAGAAGGCGATCGGTGCGCTGATCGACCACGTCTACCGCCACTGCGGCCAGAAGGCGACGGTGATCTTCTGCGACCAGATCATGGGTCTGGGCTTCAAGGAAGCCGCCAAGGCGGGCATTTCCTTCGGCAAGGACGACATGCTGATCCCCGACGCCAAGGCCGACCTGGTCGGCGCGACGCGGGCGCTCGTGGCCGATTACGAGCAGCAGTATGTCGACGGCCTGATCACCAAGGGCGAGAAGTACAACAAGGTCGTCGACGCCTGGGCCAAGTGCACGGACAACGTCGCCGACGCCATGATGGACGAGATCTCCAAGACGACGATCGGCGAAGACGGCCGCGTCTCCGAGGTGAACTCGGTCTACATGATGGCCCACTCCGGCGCCCGGGGTTCGAAGAACCAGATGAAGCAGCTCGCGGGGATGCGCGGCCTGATGGCCAAGCCGTCCGGCGAGATCATCGAGACGCCGATCATCTCGAACTTCAAGGAAGGTCTGACCGTCCTTGAATACTTCAACTCCACCCACGGTGCCCGTAAGGGGCTGGCCGATACGGCTCTGAAGACGGCGAACTCGGGTTACCTGACCCGCCGTCTGGTCGATGTCGCCCAGGACTGCATCATCACCGAAGAGGATTGCGGCACGTCGGAAGGCATCGAGATCGATGCCGTCGTCGACGGCGGCGATGTCGTGGTGTCCCTGGACCAGCGCATCCTGGGCCGCACCACGGCGGCCGAGGTGAAGAATGCCGAGGGCGAGGTGATCTGCCCGGCCGACACCTATATCGACGAGGATCTCGCCGCGGCCATCGAGGCGGCCGGCGTGCAGAGCGTGTTCGCGCGCTCGCCGCTGACCTGCGAGACCCGCGTCGGCGTCTGCGCCACCTGCTACGGCCGAGATCTGGCGCGCGGTACGCGCGTCAATATCGGCGAGGCGGTCGGCGTGATCGCGGCCCAGTCGATCGGCGAGCCGGGCACCCAGCTGACGATGCGGACCTTCCACATCGGCGGTACGGCCCAGGTCTCCGAACAGTCCTTCATCGAGGCGGCGCACGAGGGCAAGATCGCCTTCAAGAATCCGTCCACGGTGACCAATGCCGATGGCGACCTGATCGTCATGAGCCGCAACATGCAGGTTGCGGTCGTCGACAAGGACGGCAAGGAGCGCGAGAGCTACAAGCTGACCTACGGCACCAAGCTGCGCGTCAAGGAAGGCGACACGGCCGAGCGCGGCATGCGTCTGGCCGAGTGGGACCCGTACACCGCTCCGATCGTCTCGGAAGTCGGCGGTACGGTGAAGTTCGTCGACATCACCGACGGCGTGTCCGTGAAGGAAGAGACCGACGAGGCGACGGGCATCTCGTCCAAGGTCGTGATCGACTGGCGCGGCGGGGCCAAGGCCTCCTCGCTCCAGCCGACCATCGTGATCCAGGACGAGAACGGCGATCCGATCAAGCTCGCATCGGGCTCGACGGCCAGCTACATGCTCGCCGTGGGCGCCATTCTCTCGGTCAGCTCCGGCGATACGGTCCGCCCGGGTGACATTGTCGCGCGTATCCCCACCGAGGGGGCCAAGACGCGGGACATCACCGGCGGTCTGCCGCGCGTTGCGGAACTGTTCGAGGCCCGCCGTCCGAAGGACCACGCCGTGATCGCGGAGATCACCGGCAAGGTCGAGTTCGGCCGCGACTACAAGAACAAGCGCCGCATCGCCATCGTTCCGGACGACGAGAACATGGAGAAGGTCGAATACCTGGTGCCCAAGGGCAAGCACCTCACGGTCCAGGAAGGCGACTATATCCAGAAGGGCGAATACCTGCTCGACGGTCACCCGGCGCCGCACGACATCCTGTCCATCCTGGGCGTGCCGTCCCTGGCCGAATACCTGATCAACGAGATCCAGGAGGTCTACCGGCTGCAGGGCGTGCCGATCAACGACAAGCACATCGAGGTGATCGTTCGCCAGATGCTGCAGAAGATCGAGGTCAAGGATCCCGGCGAGAGTTCCTTCCTGGCGGCCGAACAGGTCGATAAGATCGAATTCCTGGAGACCAACGAGAAGCTCGAGGCCGAGGGCAAGCGCCCCGCGACCGGCGAGCCGGTCCTGCTGGGTATCACCAAGGCCTCGCTGCAGACGCGGTCCTTCATCTCTGCCGCCTCCTTCCAGGAGACGACGCGCGTGCTCACCGAGGCCGCCGTGCAGGGCAAGGAGGACATGCTCGAAGGTCTCAAGGAGAACGTCATCGTGGGCCGCCTGATTCCGGCGGGTACGGGCGCCATGATGCGCCAGTACCAGTCCCTGGCCGACGATCTCGATGCCGAGATGCTGGCGGAGCGGGCAACGGCCGTGGAGGCCGAGGGCCTGCCGACCGAGATCGCCGAGGCCGCTGCCGAGGAAATGGCCGAGGAAAGCAAGGCCGAATAGGCTTTTCGGAGGGCGAAAGCCCAATGAAGACAAGGAGAAGGCCGCCGCATTGCCGGCGGCCTTTTTCGTGACTGCGCCGTTTACCGTGCCGGGGTCTGAAAATGTCTGAACAAGCGCTTGACGGAACCGAGTCGCATGCGTAGGTTCCGCGCTCGTTTTGAGGACGGGCCGTAACCCGCGTGGTTAGACGTCGTCCATGGTAACGGAAAAAACCCTAGAGACCGTCGTGCGGGCCACAAGCTCGAACGTCGGTGTCGTCATTTGCGTCCATCAGCCCTTTTGCGGTGCTGAGGGGCGTGGTCTTTGAGATTAGGAACGGATTAGAGCGGGATGCCGACAATCAACCAGCTCATTCGCAAGCCGCGGAAAGACAAGCCGAAGCGCAACAAGGTGCCGGCCCTTCAGGCTTGCCCGCAGCGCCGCGGCGTCTGCACGCGTGTCTACACCACGACCCCGAAGAAGCCGAACTCGGCCCTGCGTAAAGTCGCCAAGGTGCGTCTGACCAACGGGCATGAGGTTGTGAGCTACATCCCGGGTGAGGGACACAATCTTCAGGAACACTCTGTCGTCCTTATCCGCGGTGGCCGCGTGAAGGACCTTCCGGGTGTCCGCTATCACATTCTTCGCGGCGTTCTGGATACCCAGGGCGTCAAGGACCGCAAGCAGCGCCGTTCCAAGTACGGCGCCAAGCGTCCTAAGTAAGGGAGACGTCCATGTCGCGTCGTCACCGCGCAGAAAAACGTGAAATCCACCCGGACCCGAAGTTCGGTGATCGTGATCTCACGAAGTTCATGAACTACATCATGCTCGACGGCAAAAAGTCTGTCGCCGAGCGTATCGTCTATGGCGCTCTCGACATCGTCGAGGACAAGCTGAAGCGCGAACCGATCCGCGTCTTCCACGATGCCATGGACAATGTGGCCCCCGAGGTCGAGGTCCGCTCCCGCCGCGTCGGCGGTGCGACCTACCAGGTCCCGGTCGAGGTTCGTGCCGATCGCAAGAAGGCTCTCGCGATCCGCTGGCTCACCGGTGCTGCGCGCGGCCGCAACGAAAACACCATGCGCGAGCGTCTCGCCGCCGAGCTGATGGATGCCTCCGCCAATCGCGGCACGGCCGTCAAGAAGCGCGAAGACACCCACCGCATGGCCGAAGCCAACCGCGCCTTCTCGCACTACCGCTGGTAACGCCCCAGAGGCACTGACCCGTACCAAGGACCCTTCGAAATGGCCCGCGACTACAAAATCGAGGATTACCGCAACTTCGGCATCATGGCGCACATCGATGCCGGCAAGACGACGACGACCGAGCGGATTCTGTTCTACACCGGCCGTTCCCACAAGATCGGGGAAGTGCATGACGGCGCTGCCACGATGGACTGGATGGAGCAGGAGCAGGAGCGTGGCATCACGATCACGTCCGCTGCGACGACCTGTTTCTGGAACGACAAGCGTCTGAACATCATCGACACGCCCGGCCACGTCGACTTCACCATCGAGGTGGAGCGTTCGCTGCGGGTTCTCGACGGTGCCGTGTGCTGCCTGGACGCCAATGCCGGCGTCGAGCCGCAGACCGAGACCGTGTGGCGTCAGGCCGACCGTTACGAAGTGCCGCGCATGGTGTTCATCAACAAGATGGATAAACTGGGCGCCGACTTCTACAACTGCGTGGCGATGATCGAGGATCGCCTCGGTTCGACGCCGCTGTGCATCCAGCTGCCGATCGGTTCGGAAAGCGATTTCGAAGGCGTGATCGACCTGGTCAAGATGAAGGAACTCGTCTGGCACGGCGAGAATCTGGGCGCGACCTGGGACGAGCGTGAAATCCGCGCCGAGCTGGCCGACAAGGCTGCCGAGTATCGCGAGAAGATGATCGAGCTGGCCGTCGAGCAGGACGAAGCCGCCATGGAAGCGTACCTGGAGGGCGAGGAGCCGTCCGAGGAAACGCTCAAGGCGCTGATCCGCAAGGGCTGCATCGAGCTGGCTTTCAATCCGGTCCTGTGCGGTACCGCGTTCAAGAACAAGGGCGTCCAGCCGCTGCTCGACGCGGTCGTGGACTATCTGCCGAGCCCGGTCGATATCGCGGCCATCAAGGGTATCGACGTCAAAACGGAAGAGCCGACGAAGCGCAAGGCGTCCGACTCGGAGCCGGTCTCGCTTCTGGCCTTCAAGGTCATGAACGACCCGTTCGTGGGGTCTCTGACCTTCGCGCGCATCTATTCCGGTCACCTGGAGACGGGCGTGTCCCTGCTCAACACGGTGAAGGAAAAGAAGGAACGCATCGGCCGCATGCTGCTGATGCACTCCAATTCGCGTGAAGACATCAAGGAAGCCTTCGCCGGCGACATCGTCGCCATTGCGGGCCTCAAGGACACCACGACCGGCGACACGCTCTGCGATCCGCAAAGCCCCGTCATCCTGGAGCGCATGGAGTTCCCGGATCCGGTGATCGAGCTGGCCATCGAGCCGAAGTCGAAGGCCGACCAGGAAAAGCTGGGCGTCGCCCTGCAGCGCCTGGCCGCCGAGGACCCGTCCTTCCGCATGAAGACGGACGAGGAATCCGGTCAGACCATCATCGCCGGCATGGGCGAGCTGCACCTGGATATCCTGGTCGACCGCATGAAGCGCGAATTCAAGGTCGAGGCGAATATCGGTGCGCCGCAGGTGGCCTACCGTGAATCCCTGGGCCAGGCCGGTACGGTCGACTACACGCACAAGAAGCAGTCCGGCGGTTCCGGTCAGTTCGGCCGCGTGAAGATCGAATTCGAGCCGGGCGAGACGGGTTCGGGCTTTGTGTTCGAATCCAAGATCGTCGGCGGTTCGGTGCCCAAGGAATACATTCCGGGTGTCGAAAAGGGGCTGAAGTCGGTGATGGAAAACGGCCTGCTGGCCGGCTTCCCGATCATCGACGTGAAGGCGACCCTCGTCGACGGCGCCTACCACGACGTCGACTCCAGCGTCCTGGCCTTCGAGATCGCGGCCCGCGCCGCTTTCCGCGAAGCCAAGAACCAGTGCGCCCCGCGCCTGCTGGAGCCGATCATGAAGGTCGAGGTCGTCACGCCGGACGAGTACACCGGTTCGGTGATCGGCGACCTGAACTCCCGCCGCGGCCAGATTGCCGGGCAGGAAATGCGCGGCAACGCCACCGTCGTGAATGCGATGGTGCCGCTGGCGAACATGTTCGGTTACGTCAACAACCTGCGTTCGGCCACTCAGGGCCGGGCCCAGTTCACCATGCAATTCGATCACTACGAGCCTGTGCCCAAGGCGGTCGAACAAGAAGTCATTGCCAAGTCCGCCTAAGCGGACCTCTGGGAAGAGTAGAAACGAACACGAGATTTCGGAGCGAGATCGATGGCGAAGGAAAAGTTTGAGCGCACGAAGCCGCACGCGAACATCGGCACGATTGGTCACGTTGACCACGGCAAGACGACGCTGACGGCGGCGATCACGATGGTACTGGCCGAGGCCAGCGGTGG
>JAYEGL010000009.1:0-24516 GCA_034659015.1 Pseudomonadota bacterium
TCAGCAAGATCAAGCACTTCAGGGCCATCGCAACACGATATGAAAAACACGCCCAAAACTATCTCGCACTCGTCAAACTCGCCGCCATACAAATCTGGCTGCGAAATTATGAGTCGGTGTCCTAGTCTTTCAGGCTCACGCCCTCGTCGATCCGGCGGGCCCGGTCCACGAGCTCCAGGAATTCCGCGCGATAGCCGAATTCGTCTTCGCCCAGGGCGCCCGAGGCATCCTCGGCCACGGCCTCCCAGCTATAGCCGTCCTGCAGATAGGGATCGCCGCGCAGCAATTGGGCGAAGCCGGCGACGGAGACGGAAAAGCGCACTTCGCTGCCGGCATCCGCGAAGGCATCGACTGTGTCATCCTGCGTGACCGGGCGCTCCATCAGCACGCTGTCATCCTCGCCGGGATGCTTGTAGCGCAGGCGCAGGAGACCGTATTCGCCATCCAGATCCGCATCGGGCGCGGTGCCGCTGCCATAGCGCAGCGGGTCCATCAGCACGCCCTGCGATCCCGGCGCGGCGATCTCGTAGATTGCGGTGACGGAATGGCCCGACCCCACCTCGCCGGCATCGACGGCGTCATTGTTGAAATCGGCCCGGTCCAGCAGGCGCGTCTCGTAGCCGATCAGCCGGTATTCCGCGACGCGGGCCGGATTGAACTCGACCTGGATCTTCACGTCGTTGGCGATCGGGAAGAGCGATGAGAAGCTTTCCTCGACCAGCATGCGGCGCGCCTCGCGGCGGCTGTCGATATAGCCCGCCGTGCCGTTCCCGGCCTGGGCGATCATCTGCATCATGCGGTCGTTGTAATTGCCCCGGCCGAAGCCCATCACGGACAGGTATATGCCGCTGTCGCGCTGGCGGGCGACATAGTCTTCCAGGCTCTCGTCGCGCGTGACGCCGACATTGAAGTCGCCGTCGGTGAGCAGCATGACGCGGTTCACCGCGTCTTCGTCGAAATTCTCCCGCGCCAGGGAATAGGCCAGTTCCAGCCCGGCCCCGCCCGCGGTCGATCCGCCGGCATGCAGCCGGTCCAGCGCTTCGTGGATGCGGCGCTGGTTACGCGCCTCGGTCGGCTCCAGCACGGCGCCGGCGGCCCCGGCATAGACGACCAGGGAGACGGTGTCCTCGTCCTCCAGCTCATCGACCAGCATGTGCAGCGCCTGAACGGCCAGGGGCAGCTTGTCCGGCGCATTCATCGAGCCGGAGACGTCGACCAGGAAGACCAGGTTCGCGCGCGGGCGCGCGTCCGGCACGATCTCGAAACCCTGGATGCCGACATGCATCAGCTGGGTATGCGCGTTCCAGGGATTGGGCGTCACCGTGACATGGGTGGCGAAGGGTTCGTCCGGGCCCGGCGGCAGGGCGTAGTCGTAATCGAAATAATTGATCATCTCCTCGATGCGCACCGCATCGGAGGGCGGCAGTTCGCGGCTGTCGATGAGATAGTCGCGCACGACGCCATAGCTGGCCGTATCGACATCGATGGAAAAGGTGGAGACGGGTTCCTCGGCGGTGGAGACGACCGGGTTGGCGTCGGTGTCGTCATAGCGCTCGCGGTCTTCCGGGTCCGGCTGCGGCCAGGGCGCGGGGGCGATCATGGGTGACGGCTGGCCTGACAGGCGCGCGCCCGTGACAGCAACATAATCGGCAGACCCCGGCGGCGGGGGCGGAGGCGGCGGCGGTGGAGGCGTCAGGGGAGCCCGGCCGCTCTCGCGCACCTCTTCCGTGGTCCCGTCAGTTTCGGTGGTTGTGGCCGTGCAGCCGGCCAGGGCGATGCCGAATGCACTCGCCAGCAAGATCGCGCGTTTCATGGACGCTCTCCCCTTCCCGTCAAATCCCTCGCATCAAGCTGGACCATGCCAGCCGGTGCAACCGAAAGACGAAAACGGGGCGATTTGGGGGCGGCAGCAAAAAGCTCCGTTTTCCCCGGACCTGTTCCGGGGGCCCGGCAAAAGCGCGTCACGAACGGGTTTGCGTCCGTCCAGGAGCCGGCAGGCCCCGGAATAAATCCGGGGGAAGCAGGGAATTACAGCGCGCCTTCTAGTCCTCCGGATCGATGCGCGGTTCGTAGCCCAGCTCCTGGACCAGGTCGGCAATCGCATCGATGACGCGGTCCAGCACGCGCTTGTCGGTGGAACGGGCGACCAGATGCGTGCCGCGGCGGACCTCGCCGGCTTTCACCTCGATGAAATAGGGATAGGAGCCGATGGAGACATTCGGGTTCTCCTCCTGCAGCTCGCCCAGCTTTTCCGCGATCTCGCCCTCGCGCAGATTGTCGGCCTTCACCGAGCGCGAGAGCGTGACAACCCCGCCCTCCAGCCGGTGGGCGATATCCTCCAGCATGCCGCGGCAGATCGCGGGTACGCCGGCCATGGTGAAGACATTGCCGGTCTGGAAACCGGGCGCGCCGGTGACCGGATTCTTGATCAGCGACGCGCCGTCGGGCACACGCGCCATGCGTTTGCGGCTCTCGGTGATCGGCGTCTTTGTCTTGGCGTACCATTCCTCGATGATCTCGAGTGCGTCCGCACGCACATCGATCGACATGCCGAACGCCTTGGCGATGGCATCGGCGGTGATGTCGTCATGGGTCGGGCCGATCCCGCCCGTGGTGAAGACGTAGTCGGCCTTCGCACGCAGCGTGTTCACCGCATCGACGATCTCGTCCTCGATATCCGGCACGGTGCGCGCCTCGATCACATCGATCCCCAGCGGAGACAGGAATTGCGCGATCTGCTGGAGGTTCTTGTCCTGGGTCCGGCCGGACAACACCTCGTCGCCGATCAGGAGCACCGCCGCCGTGACGCGTTTCGTATCCGCCATGTGATTCCATCCTTCATCGTGCCGCTCGTCGGGGTATATGAGGCAGACGCCAGGAAGTCCAAGCCATGAAATTTCCCGCACCGCTCATCCCCGGCCGTCTGGTCAAGCGCTACAAGCGTTTCTTTGCCGATGTGATCCTGGATGACGGCACCGAAGTGACCGCGCACTGCGCCAATACGGGGGCCATGACGGGCATCAAGGAGCCCGGCCTCCGGGTCTGGCTGTCGCAGTCCGACAATCCCAAGCGCAAGCTGAAATACACCTGGGAGCTGGTGGAGGCGGAGGGCACGATCATCGGCGCCCTGCCCAATGCGGCCAACGCCCTGGCCGAGGAGGCTGTCCATGCCGGCACCATCGCTGAACTGGCCGGTCATGACAGCCTGCGCCGCGAAGTGAAATACGGCGAGAATTCCCGCATCGACCTGCTGCTCGAAAGCGAGGGCCAGCCGCCCTGCTGGGTGGAGGTGAAGAATGTCCACTGGCAGCGCGGCACCGGCATCGCCGAATTCCCCGACGGGGTGACCAGCCGCGGCGCCAAGCATCTCGGCGAGCTTTCGACGCGCGTCGAGGCCGGCGACCGGGCGGTGCAGCTTTTCATCGTCCAGCGCAGCGACTGCCACACCCTGCGGCCGGCCGAGGATATCGATCCGGTCTATGCACAGGCTCTGCGCGATGCGGCGGCCACGGGCGTTGAAGTCCTCGCCTATGCCTGTCAGGTGGAAATCGACGGCATCACCGTGACCGACCCCATGACAGTGGAGCTGGAAGCATGAGCGAGACCGGCTGGGACCTGCCCGATCCCTATGTGCACCGCGTGACCGTAACCGCGGACGACATGGATGATTTCGGCCACGCCAACAATGCCCGTTATCTGGAATGGGCGGATGCGGCGGCGTGGACCCACTGGTGGTCGAAAGGCTATTCCATGGATGCCTGCCAGACCGAGGATCGCGGCATCGCCATCATCCGCACCGAGGCCGACTATCTCGGCCATGTGCGCACGGGCGACGAACTGGACTGCGCGGTCTGGATCACACAGTCCGACGGACGGCTGCGCGCCGAGCGGCGCTACCAGTTCAGGCGCGTCGGCGACGGGGCGACCGTGTTCCGGGCGCTCACCAAGGTGGTGTGCTTCCAGCTCTCCACCGGCCGCCCCGCCCGGATGACGCGGATCTTCCGCGAACACTATTCCGTCCTGCCCTCGGTGGCGGCAGCACTGGCCGCTGAAGATTAAAAACCGGTAGTGCCGCCCGGCGTTGTACCCATCGCCGCCGGGCCTATAGTCGGGCGCGACTGTTTACCTCTATGGGGGAGGCCACCATGAAATACCTCGTTCCGGCCCTGGCCGGACTGGCCCTGATTGCGTGCGACGCCGAGACCGGGTCCGGCAGCCATGAGAGTGCCGAATTCACGCCCGACGTCTCGGCACAGAACATCGAGGCGCACATCCGCTTTCTGGCGTCGGACTACATGTCCGGGCGCGATGCCGGCTCGGACGGCTACGAGATCGCGGCCAACTATGTCGCATCGCAGATGCGGCTGCTCGATCTGGAGCCGGCCGGCGACAACGGATCCTATTTCGCCGACGTGCCCATGCAGGACATCGTGGCGGACGCCGGCTACAACCGGTTCAGCCTGAACGGCACCGAATACGGCCAGGGCGAGGGCGTGGTCATCTGGGCCAATCCGAGCGTGCTGGAAGCCGAGGTGACCGGCGAGCGCGTCTTCGTCGGTCATGGTATTTCCGCGGCCAATCGCGGGCATGACGACTATGCCGACATCGACGTCGAGGGAAAGATCGTGGTGGTCGCCCAGGGTGTGCCCGACGCGGTGTTCGAAGGCCTCAGCGAGGAACGCGCCCACCACAATTCCTCCACCACCAAGCGCAATGTCGCCGCCGAGCATGGCGCGATCGGCATGATCACGCTGACCGACTGGAGCGTCGAACAGGCCGAGGGCTATGCGGAGAGCTATGCCGGACGCCCCGCTGTCCGGCTGACCCCCGCGACGGGCCCGTCCGGTTATGACGACATCCGGGTCGCAGCGAGTGTCGGAAGCGCGCTCGCCGCCGAACTCTTCGAGGACGCGCAGATGAGCCTCGAAGAGGTCGAGGCCGCCATGTCAGCGGAGACGCCGGACTATCCGCGTTTCGCCCTGCCCCACACGGTAACGATGCGCCAGCGCACGATTTCCGAACCCTTCACCGATCCCAATGTCGTCGGCATGATCCGCGGCACCGACCCGGAACTGGCCGACGAGATCGTCGTGCTCACCGCCCACCTCGATCATATCGGCGAGGTGGATGACGACATGCGCGCCAGCGGCGCCTGCCGGACCTCCGACGATGAGGACGCGATCTGCAACGGCGCCGTCGACAATGCGTCCGGCGTGTCGATCATGCTGGAGACCGCGCGCACCTTCCTGGCCGAGGGCGCCCCGCGCCGTTCGGTACTCTTCGTCGCCCTGGCGGCCGAGGAGAAGGGCCTTCTGGGCTCGGAACATTTCGCCCGCAATCCCACCGTCCCGGCCGAGCAGATCGTCGCGAACGTCAATCTGGACATGCCGGTCATCGTCTACGATTTCGCCGATGTGGTCGCCTTCGGGTCGGGCCACTCCAATCTCGGCCCGATCGCCCGGCGGGCCGCCGCCCGGCTGGGTATCGAGGTCAGCCCGGATCCGCTGCCGGAACAGTCCCTCTTCGTGCGCTCGGACCACTACAATTTCGTGCGCGAGGGCGTGCCGGCGCTCTTTCTGATGACCGGTTTTTCCTCGCCGGATCCGCGCTGGGACGAGGGCGAAGGCTTCATGGGCTTCCTGAACACCCACTACCACCGCCAGACCGATCAGCTGGACGGCGAGCTGGAGGTGCTCTTCGACCAGGGCGCCAAATTCGCCAACATCAACTACATCATCGCCCGCGAGATCGCCGACAGTGACGAGCGGCCGGAATGGAATGATGACAGCTTCTTCGGCAACCTCTACGCCGGCGACGGCGAATAGGGCGGATCGCGGAACATAAGAAAATGCAGGCGCGCGCCGTTCCAAACGGCGCGCGCTTTTGTATATAAGGACCAGATGGAGGATCGCTGATTTGACGACGGCCTACGAGATTGTCACCGACGAGGATGCCGCTGCCGCCCCGCGCGACGGCAAGATCAAGCTGCATGGGGCCGAAGGCTTTGCCGGCATGCGCAAGGCCGGGCGTCTGGCTGCGGAAATCCTCGACATGCTGACCGAAGAGGTCGCGCCCGGCGTCACCACCGCCCACCTGGACAAGCTGGCGCGCGAATACGCCTTCGATCACGGCTCGACGCCGGCCACGCTGTTCTACCGCGGCTACCGGCACTCGCTGTGCACCTCGCTCAATCATGTGGTCTGCCACGGCATTCCCGGTCCGAAACCGCTGAAGAATGGCGATATCCTCAATATCGACGTCACCGTGATCGTGGATGGCTGGCATGGCGATACCAGCCGCATGTATGTCGCCGGCGAGCCCAAGCGGAAGGCGGAAATCCTCATCGACACGACCTATGAGGCGATGATGGCCGGCATCGAGGCGATCAAGCCGGGCGTCACGCTGGGCACGATCGGCGCGATCATCCAGGAATACGGCGAAAGCCGCCGCTGTTCGATCGTGCGCGATTTCTGCGGCCACGGGCTGGGACAGAACTTCCACGACAGCCCCAACGTGCTGCATTTCGGGGAACACGGCGAAGGTCCCGAGCTGAAGCCGGGCATGTTCTTCACCGTCGAGCCCATGCTCAATCTGGGCCGGCCCGACGTGAAGGTGCTTTCGGACGGCTGGACCGCCGTGACACGCGACAAGTCGCTCTCGGCCCAGTTCGAGCATTCCTGCGGCGTCACCGAGGACGGGGTGGAGATCTTCACCACCTCGCCCAGGGGTCTGCACAAACCGCCCTATTCCGCCTGATCCATGGCCGAACTCGCGCATCATACGGGTCACCGCGACCGGCTGCGCGAAAAACTAACCTCTGCGGGTTCCCTGGCGCTTCACGATTATGAATTGCTGGAACTCTACCTCTTCCGCTGCATCCCCCGGCGCGACGTCAAACCCATCGCCAAGGACCTGATCGCCCGTTTCGGCGATCTGGGCGGGGTGGCCTCGGCCTCCATCGACCAGCTCGTCACCGTGAAGGGCGTGTCCGAAAAGACCGCGGCCGAACTCAAGCTGATCAAGGCGCTGGCCGAGCGGCTGGCCCGCGAACAGGTGATCGGCCGGCCCGTCATCGCTTCCTGGTCGGCGCTCATCACCTATTGCCGCACCGCCATGCAGCACGCCACGACCGAACAGTTCCGCGTGCTCTTCCTGGACCGCAAGAACCGGCTGATCGCCGACGAGGTGCTGGGCGAAGGCACGGTGGACCATGCCCCGGTCTATCCGCGCGAAGTGGCCAAGCGCGCCCTCGCCCACGAGGCCACCGCGCTCATCCTGGTGCACAATCATCCCTCCGGCGACGCCACGCCCAGCCAGGCCGATATCGAGATGACCCGCACCCTGGCGGAGATCTGCCAGCCCTTCGACATCGTGCTCCACGACCATCTCGTCATCGGCCGGGAAAACACGGCGAGTTTCAAGACGCTGGGTCTGATGTAGCGCCACGCCCCATCCTTCCCCGCGTCGCCGGCATCACTGCCGAACCGCACTGGACCCGCGCCGCCAAAACCTTAGCCTCTTTACCGGGACGCTATCGACAGGACCGACATGCAGAATCGCGCCTTCTACTTCACCCATCTGGAATGCTCCGAGACCGGCAAGCGCTACGAGATCGACGAACCGCACAACCTGTCCGAGGCCGGCAAGCCGCTGCTGGCGCGCTACGATCTGGAGAAGATGAAGGGCGAGATCGACCGCGGGGCGATCTGGGCGCGCAACACCGGCTTCTGGAAATGGCGCGAACTCCTGCCCGTCTACGACCAGGAGGATATCTGCCGCCTCGGCGAGACCGACACGCCGCTGATCGACGTGCCCGCCACGGCGAAGGCTTCCGGCGCCACCGGCAAGGTCTGGGTGAAGGATGAGGGCCGCCTGCCCACCGGCTCGTTCAAGGCCCGCGGCCTCGCCCTTGCCGTGGCCATGGCGCATTCCTTCGGCATCAAGCGCCTGGCCATGCCGACGAACGGCAATGCCGGTGCGGCCATGTCGGCCTATGCCAGCCGGATGGGCATGGAGAGCTATTGCTTTGCCCCCGAGGACACGCCCCGGATCAATCTCGACGAGATGGCGCTGCAGGGCGCGAAAGTCTTCAAGGTGAACGGCTATATCCATCATTGCGGCGCCCTCGTCGCGGCCGGCAAGGACAAGATGGGCTGGTTCGACGTCTCCACCCTCAAGGAGCCCTACCGGATCGAGGGCAAGAAGACGATGGGCCTCGAGCTGGCCGCCCAGATGGGCTGGAAGCTGCCCGACGCGATCTTCTATCCCACCGGCGGCGGCACCGGCCTGATCGGCATGTGGAAAGCCTTCGACGAGATGGAAAAACTCGGCTGGATCGGCCCGGAACGTCCCAAGATGTTCGCCGTCCAGGCCGAGGGCTGCGCCCCCATCGTGAAGGCTTACGAAGCCGGCGAGCGCCATGCGGAGGAATGGGAAGATGCGCAAACCGCCGCCATGGGCATCCGCGTGCCCAAGGCGATCGGCGACTTCCTGATCCTGGACGCGGTGCGCGAGAGCGAGGGCGCCGCGCTGGCGGTGTCGGAAGAGGCCATCGAAACGGCGCGGACGCGCTGTGCCCGCGAGGACGGCTTGCTGCTATGCCCCGAAGGCGCCGCCACACTGGCCGGGATGGAAAAAGCGATGGGCGACGGGCTGGTGGCGCGCGACGCGGAGTGCGTGCTGTTCAATTGCGGGTCCGGGCTGAAATACAAGATGCCGGACGGGGCCGTGGCGCTGGATAGGCATGGGGAAGTGGATTGGGGCGCGATGTAACCCCTTCTCCCCGACCGGGGAGAAGGGGCCTATCCAGAGGGACATGTACCTTCGGTACGTGTCCCGGGGAGAAGTCACGCATAAGGATCGATCGCGCGTAGATATTCATCCCAGTCGGCGACACGATCCCGCATCGACCCGACCCGCACCAGCCCGTCGCCCCGTCCTGCCAGATGGGCGTGCACGCTTGACCAGCGCCAGTCTTCCGCTCGCGCGACCAGACCCGCCCGCACAGGGTTGAATTCGATATAGCGGCAGGCGGCGAACAGGCGCTCCTCGTCCATTGGCGAAGACTTGTAACGCCCCTGCCAAAGCAGGCCCGCCCCACCGGCACCCAGGTTGTAGTACTGCGTGTAGAGCCTGTGCGTTCTCCCGACGGCCCGCGACAGTCCGTACGCGTCTTCGGGAACGAGGACGAGATGGACATGATTGGGCATCAGGCAATAGGCCCAGCACTGGACGTTCTCCTGCTGGCAGGACTCGGTCAGCAACTCGATGTACTGAGCATAGTCACTGTCCGCGAAGAACACTTGCTGCCGGCGATTGCCGCGTTGGGTGACGTGGTGCGGCGCGCCGGGATGGACGATGCGGGCGGAACGCGGCATGCCGGTCCTCATCGGTTGAGCCGGCACTCCTATAGATGCGCACGAAGAGATTTGCAATTTTTGATTGATTTTCTCGTAGAACTCAGCGTTGAGGGACATGTACCTTCGGTACGTGTCCCGGGGAAAGAAGGAACACCGGACGAACCGGAAGCCCGCCAAGCGGCTTCACGGCCATTGTCGCGACTTCGCCGGGACACGTACCGAAGGTACATGTCCCTCGGTTCGCGCTCTTGACCCTACGCTTCTTTCAGCGCATCCCCGCACTTCTGCCAATAAAACGCGGAGCTCCGCCCATGATCCCCCGCTATACCCGTCCGGAAATGGCCGCCATCTGGGCCGACCAGAACAAGTACCAGATCTGGTATCAGATCGAGGCGCATGCGACGGAGAAGCTGGCGGAGCTGGGCGTGGTGCCGCAATCGGCGGTGGAGGCCGTGTGGACCGCGAAGGACGTGGAGTTCGACGTCGCGAGGATCGACGAGATCGAGGCCGAGGTGAAGCATGACGTCATCGCCTTCCTCACCCATCTGGCCGAGCATGTCGGCGAGGAGAGCCGGTTCGTCCACCAGGGCCTGACCTCCTCGGACGTGCTGGACACCTGCCTCGCCGTGCAGCTGAAACAGTCCGCCGACCTGCTGCTGGAGGGCATGGACCGCGTGCTGGCGGCGCTGAAAAAGCGCGCCGAGGAGCACAAATACACCGCCTGTATCGGCCGCTCGCACGGCATCCATGCCGAGCCGACCACGATGGGCCTGAAATTCGCGCGCTTCTATGCCGAGTTCGCCCGCAATCGCGAACGCCTGGTGCGGGCGCGCGACGAGGTCGCCACCTGCGCCATTTCCGGCGCCATCGGCACGTTCGCGAATGTCGATCCGGCGGTGGAAGAACATGTCGCCAAGGCGCTGGGCCTCACCGTAGAGCCGATCTCCACCCAGGTCATCCCGCGCGACCGTCATGCCAACTATTTCGCCGTGCTGGGCCTGATCGCCTCGGCCATCGAGAATATCGCAATCGAGGTGCGCCACCTCCAGCGTTCCGAAGTGCGCGAGGCGCAGGAATATTTCTCGCCGGGCCAGAAGGGCTCGTCGGCCATGCCGCACAAGCGCAATCCGATCCTCACCGAAAACCTGACCGGCCAGGCCCGCCTGGTCCGCTCGGCCGTCGTGCCGGCCATGGAGAATGTGGCGCTGTGGCACGAGCGGGACATCTCCCACTCCTCCGTCGAGCGCGGCATCGGCCCGGACGCCAATGTGCATCTGGACTTCGCCCTGCACCGCACCGCCGGCATGATCGAGAAGCTGATCGTCCACGAGGACCGCTGCGCGGAAAACCTCAACGCCTATGGCGGCATCCACAATTCCCAGCGCGTCCTGCTGGCGCTGACCCAGGCCGGCGCCTCGCGCGAGGTGAGCTATCGCCTGGTCCAGCGCAACGGCATGAAGACCTGGGACGAGGGCGGCATGCTGGTCGACCACCTCAAGGCGGACAAGGACGTCACCGCCCTGCTCTCGAACGAACAGATCGAGGCCTGTTTCGACGAGGCCTACCACATGAAGCATGTCGACACGATTTTTAAGCGGGTGTTCGGGGAATAGGGTTTCAAGACGCACTTTTCCCGGCCGGAAGCCCGCGAAAGCGGGCTGCAGAGCCGGATCTACCGTGCGAAGATTTCGCTCGCCTATTCGATCGTGGATCCCGGACAGCGCTGACGCGCTTCCGGGAAAAATGACCGTTCGGCTTCCGCCAACGCGCCGCTCCCCCTAAATTCCCCCCATGTCCAAGCTCTACGACGCCATCGACGATCGCCTCGCCGCCTTCATCGAACAGCAGAAGATGTTCTTCGTCGCCACGGCCCCGTCGGGAAACGACGGGCATGTGAACGTCTCGCCCAAGGGGTATGACAGTTTCCGCATCCTGGGGCCGAACGCGGTCGCCTTCCTGGATCTGGGCGGGTCGGGCGTCGAGACGATCGCGCATCTGCGCGAGAACGGCCGCATCACCTTCATGTTCTGCGCTTTCGAGGGCAAGGCGAACATATTGCGCCTCTACGGCACGGGCGAAGCGACCTGTTTCGACGATCCGGGCTTCGAGGAGAAGAAGACCCTCTTTCCGGATTTCCCCAAGGTGCGCGCCATCATCACGGCGAAGATCCACCGCATCGCCGACAGTTGCGGCTGGGGTGTGCCCTTCTACGATTTCAGGGGCGAGCGCGACCAGCTCATCCGCTACAACGAGCACCGCAACGACGAGGAATGGCGCGAGCGGCGCTATGCCGGTAATGCGGCATCGATCGACGGCCTGCCCGGCCTCGTCAAACCGGACGCGGCGGAATAGCAGGCCCCGAGCGCCGGCCACCGGAGATAACGCCAGCGTGATACCATCGTGCAATGACCGCCAGCGCCGGCCCGGCTAAGGGGTGGGAAACCCTTCAGGATAAACGATATGCGATTGATTGCCGCCGTGCTCGCCGGGCTGGCCCTCTTCCTCGGGCCGAATTTCGTGCGCGCCGCCTGGGACGGGGCCGGCCCGGCCGGCGAGCCGCGCCTGGTCGCCGCCATGTTCCGCTCGTCCTGGTGCGGCGCCTGCCGCGTACTGGAGCCGCGCGTGGACGATGTCCGCGACGAATACGATGGCGCGGCCATCGACTGGGTGCGGTTCAACTTCACCTGGGGCCAGCGGGACGGGCTGCGCGATCTCGCGGTCGCCGAAGGCATCGCCCCGCTCTATGACGAGCTGGCCGGCCGCACGGGCTTTCTCGTCCTGATGGACCGCGAGACCGGCCAGGTCTTCGAGATCGTCACCATGGATTACGACCGCGACCGGATCCGCGAAGCGCTGGACCGCTGGCTCGTCGTCGTGGAGCGTCTGGAGAGTGTGGAAAGAGGCGGCAATCCTTCCCCTTGATGGGGAAGGTGGGCCGAAGCGGAGCTTCGGGTCGGATGGGGTGAATCCCGGTGCTCGCGAACTCGCGAAGACCTCGCCCCCACCCACTCCACCGCTGCTTGCGCAGCGGTCCCCCTCGCCCATCAAGGGCGAGGATGGCGGAGCTTGAAGTGAAACCTAGCCCTCGTTCTGCACCTGCAGGCGGGCTTCGGCGAGCAGGTCTTCCATCTGCTTGCGCAGGAGGTGGTCGGACAGGTCGACCTTCCTGGCGTCGAGATCGCCGCGCACCTTGCGGAACACGTCCTCGTCTCCGACTTCCTCGAAATCCGCGACGATCACCGTCTTGGCGTATTCCGCCGCGGCTTCGCCGTCGAGCCCCATCAGGTCCGCAGCCCAAAGCCCCAGCAGCTTGTTGCGGCGGGCGAGCGCCTTGAATTCCAGCTCCTGGTCGTGCGCGAACTTGTTTTCGAAGCCTTTTTCGCGATCGTCGATGCCCGACATGGGTCTCTCCTTGAGGATGTCCGTTCGTTCGAGTGACTAGCCCGCCAAAGGGGCTAAATCAATCTTCGCCAAACACAATCCTACCGCACCGCGGCAAGGCGTTGCAGAGGGACGCGCACACGGATATTTTCCCCTCCTCGATGCGCGGTCCGGTCTTCGATTCGGGCCGCGCCTCTCTTTTCGGGTCCACGTCTCCCTCCCGGGGGAGCCAGACCGTCAACGGAGCGTCCGCCGATGTCCCGCCGCAAGAAACTCTACGAAGGCAAGGCCAAGATCCTGTACGAGGGTCCCGAACCGGGCACGCTCGTCCAGTACTTCAAGGACGACGCCACCGCCTTCAACAACCAGAAGCACGCCACGCTGGAAGGCAAGGGCGTGCTGAACAACCGGATTTCCGAGTACATCATGCTCGGTCTCGGCCGGATCGGCATTCCGACGCATTTCATCAAGCGCCTGAACATGCGCGAACAGCTGGTGCGCCAGGTGGAGATCATTCCGCTGGAAGTGGTCTGCCGCAATGTCGCCGCCGGCTCGATCAGCCAGCGCCTGGGCATCGAGGAGGGCGAGGCCCTGCCCCGCTCCATCGTCGAATTCTACTACAAGAAGGACGAGCTGGGCGATCCGATGGTGTCCGAAGAGCACATCACGGCCTTCAACTGGTCCACGCCCCAGGAGATCGACGACATGATGGCGATGACCCTGCGGGTGAATGATTTCCTGTCGGGCATGTTTTCCGCCGCCGGCATCCGCCTCGTCGACTTCAAGCTGGAATTCGGCCGGCTCTACGAGGGCGACATGGTGCGCACCGTGCTGGCCGACGAGATCAGCCCGGACAGCTGCCGCCTGTGGGACATGGACACCAACGAGAAGATGGACAAGGACCGTTTCCGCCGGGATATGGGCAATGTCACCGAAGCCTATGCCGACGTGGCCCGCCGCCTCGGCATCATGAAGGAAAACGCGCCCGCGCCGGCCAATGACGGGGCCGGGAAGTAGGTTTCGTCGCCAACAAATCCTTTGTCATCCCGGATGGATGCCCGGCCCTGGGCCGGGCGGAGGTCCGGGACCCATAATCCCGGTGTTCGCCGGGCTGTCCTCGATATCGAGCCTGCTTCCGGCCGACATCGGCGCGTATAGGTCCCGGCCCTGCGCCCCGCCTTCGCGGGGCATTCGGCCGGGATGACAATACGTTACAAATATCACAGCAACCCCGCCCTGCTGAATTGCTCCACCCTCTCAATTGCGCCGCAGGCCATGTCGCTTTATTGAGGGCGCCAATTCCGGACCCAGAAGCGAGTCGAGCCCGTGAAAGCGAAAATCCACGTCTATCTGAAACCCGGCGTCCTCGATCCCCAGGGTGCCGCCGTTGCCGGCGCGCTGCACAATATGGGCTATGACGAGGTCACCGATGCCCGCCAGGGCAAGCTGATCGAGCTCGACCTTGCCGGCGACGACGCCGACAAGGCCCGCGAGCGGGTCGAGGAAATGTGCCAGAAGCTGCTCTCCAACCCGGTGATCGAGAGCTACTCGATCGAGCTGGAATAAGCGGGGTCCGGCCGAGATGAAATCTGCCGTCATCGTCTTCCCCGGCTCGAACTGCGACCGCGACGCCCGCGATGCGATCGAGAAAGTCACGGGGCATGCGCCCGCCATGATCTGGCACCAGGACAGCGAACTGCCCGAGGGCACCGAATTCGTGATGATCCCGGGCGGGTTCTCCTATGGCGACTATCTGCGCTGCGGCTCGATGGCCTCGCGCTCGGCCATCATGCCGGCCATCGTCGCCCATGCCGCCACCGGCGCGCCGGTGCTGGGCGTGTGTAACGGCTTCCAGATCCTCACCGAAAGCGGCCTCCTGCCGGGCGCGCTGATGCGCAATGCCGGCCTCAAATTCGTCTGCGAAAAGGCGAAGCTGACCGTCGAGAACGCCAATACCCGCTTCACGTCACGCTATGAAGGCGGCGCCGAGCTGATCGTGCCGATCGCCCATCATGACGGCAATTACTTCGCCGACACGGACACGCTCGACCGGATCGAGGGCGAAGGCCAGGTCGTCTTCCGTTACGGGCAGAACCCGAACGGCTCCAAGCGCGACATTGCCGGCCTCACCAACGAGCAGGGCAATGTGATGGGCATGATGCCCCACCCGGAACGCGCCGTGGACGAAAAGCACGGCGGCACGGACGGGCTGAAACTGTTCGAGAGCGTGCTGGGGAGCGCGTAGGCAAGCGCGCTGCGTCGCCTTCCGGTTCTAGCCGGAATTGCGGACAGATGCTGCGTTGTGCGGACGCGGCGTGCCCGGTGTGCCGACCAGACGGCCAGAGCGTGTCAGAGCGAGAGACGGGGCAGCGGAGTATCCAATGGCTTGCAGCGCCTCCACAAAGCTTTTGATGCTTCCGCCTCCATCCGGCGACAGCAGCCGACGCACATGAGTCTCGCCTTTTCCGATACGCCGCGCCAGTTCACTTTG
This sequence comes from Pseudomonadota bacterium, assembly GCA_034659015.1. GTDB lineage: Bacteria > Pseudomonadota > Alphaproteobacteria > Caulobacterales > Maricaulaceae > Maricaulis. The sequence continues at coordinate 15,232 of JAYEGL010000009.1, forward strand.
CGCGCCCCGGCCCGTCTGGTGCACCCAGCGCGTCAGGACTGTGCGATAGGCCGTCAAATGCTCCGGACAGGCGACATACTCACCCGGTTGTTTGCCGGACGGTTCGGGAACGTCCTCGCCTCGGCGCAGGCGTTCGCGAATCACCACGTCGATGGCATCCGACGCATTGCGCAGTGCTTCATCGACATCTGCGCCATCTGTTGCCAGTTCGGGAAAGTCACGACACTCGCCCCAATACCGTCCATCCTCATCCAAATGCAGCGCCACGGGATAAGCGAAAACAGTGAAATCCGACATTTGCATGATCCGCTCCGTTCAAAATTTCTCTTTTGGCACAGCCAGGTCGCGCAGCATCTTCGCCAACAGCCCCTTGCCGATTTGCCCGGATTTGACGGTGGTCGGCCGATCCCCGAGGCGAACAAGTTGGTGCCCGCCCTTGCCACGTTCCGGCGAAATTGCGAGATCGAGACCGTTGGCCTTGGCGTAAGCTCTCAGGCGGCGAATAAATTCCTTGCCGTTCATGGAGCCTTCCATCGATATAAGGCAGACCGGGAAACGACACAATATTGTGCGCACAGATTTGTGCGCATTTAGATAACGCGCTCTGAGGTTGCACAATGACCCAATACTCGGAAGAAGTCACTGCCGAGATCGTCGCCGAGCATGGCATCAATGACGAGGAATACGCCGTCATCCTGGAACGGCTCGGCCGGGCGCCGAACCTGGTGGAGCTGGGCATTTTCTCGGTCATGTGGTCGGAACACTGTTCCTACAAGTCCTCGCGCGCACATCTGGGCAAGCTGCCGACGGATGGCGAGAAGGTGATCCAGGGCCCGGGCGAGAATGCCGGCGTGATCGATATCGGCGACGGTCAGGCCTGCATCTTCAAGATGGAAAGCCACAACCACCCCTCCTTCATCGAGCCCTATCAGGGTGCGGCGACGGGCGTGGGCGGCATTCTGCGCGATGTCTTCACCATGGGCGCGCGGCCCGTGGCGCTGATGAACGCCCTGCGCTTCGGCGCGCCGGACCATCCCAAGACGCGCCAGCTGGTCTCCGGCGTGGTCGCCGGGATCGGCGGCTATGGCAATTGCGTCGGCGTGCCGACCGTTGGCGGCGAGACGAATTTCCACGCCGGCTACAATGGCAATATCCTGGTCAACGCGATGGCGGTGGGTCTGGCCGACACCGACAAGATCTTCTACGCGCGCGGTGCCGAGCCGGGCCAGCCCATCGTCTATGTCGGCTCGAAGACCGGCCGCGACGGCATCCACGGCGCCACCATGGCCTCGGCCGAGTTCGACGATGCCTCCGAAGAGAAACGCCCCACCGTGCAGGTCGGCGACCCCTTCACCGAGAAGAAGCTGATCGAGGCCTGCCTGGAACTGATGGCGACCGACGCCATCGCCGCCATCCAGGACATGGGCGCGGCCGGCCTGACCTCGTCCTCGGTGGAGATGGCCGACAAGGGCGGGATCGGCATCCATCTGGACATGGACAAGGTGCCCCAGCGCGAAGCGGAGATGACGGCCTACGAGATGATGCTCTCGGAAAGCCAGGAACGCATGCTGGTCATCATGAAGCCCGGCCGCGAGGACGTCGCCAAGGCGATCTTCGACAAGTGGGAACTGGACGTCGCCGTGATCGGCGAGACCACGGATACCGGCCGCATGGTGCTCACCCACAAGGGCGAGACCGTGTGCGACATCCCGGTCGCGCCGCTGGCCGACGACGCGCCGAAATACGAGCGCCCCTGGTTCCCGCCCGAAGCGCGCGCCCAGATCGACGCCAAGGAAATCGCCCAGCCCAGCCATATGGGCGAGACGCTGCTCAGCCTGATGTCCAGCCCGGACATGGCGTCGAAATCCTGGATCTGGAAACAGTATGACCGCCACGTGATGGCCGACACGACGGCTTCCTCGGAAGATCCCTCCGACGCCGCCATCGTGCGCGTGCACGGCACGAACAAGGGCCTGGCGATCACCACCGACTGCACGCCGCGCTACTGCCAGGCCGACCCCTTCGAGGGCGGCAAGCAGGCCGTCGCCGAAGCCTGGCGCAATCTGACCGCCACCGGCGCCGACCCGATCGCCATCACCGACTGCCTCAACTTCGGCAATCCCGAACGCGAGGAGATCATGGGCCAGTTCGTCGGCTGTATCGACGGCATGGCGATGGCCTGCGCCACGCTCGGCTTCCCGGTCGTGTCGGGCAATGTGAGCCTCTACAACGAGACCAATGGCGCCGCCATTCCGCCGACCCCGGCGATCGGCGGCGTGGGCCTGATCCCGGATCTCGACAGGCGCGCCGGTTTCGGCGGCATGCGCGAAGGCGACATCCTGCTCGTGGTCGGCGAGACCACGGGTGCAATGGGCGCCTCGGTCTATCTCAAGGTGGTCGAGGAGCGCGAGGACGGCGACGCGCCGCATGTCGACCTGAAGGCGGAGAAGGCCAATGGCGACTTCGTGCGCGGCCAGATCCGCTCGGGCCGCCTGACCGCCTGTCACGACATTTCCGACGGCGGTCTGGCCTGCGCCGCCGCCGACATGGCGCTGGCGTCGGACTGCGGCATCAAGCTGGCCCATGAAGGCAAGGCCCCGCCCATGCATGGCTTCCTCTTCGGCGAGGACCAGTCGCGCTATCTGATCGCGGCGCAGAAGGAAGACGCCATCGCCATCCTGCAGGATGCCAAGGCGGACGAGATCCCCGTCCAGGTCGTCGGCTTGGCCGGCGGCACGTCCATCACCGTCAACGGCGCCCACCCGCTGGAACTCGACCGCCTGCGCGCGGCCTGGGAAGGCTGGATGCCCGGCCTGATGGATCAGCTGGTCGAAGCGGCGGAGTAGCCGCGCCCCGGCGCTAGAGATAGCGCCGGATCCGCTCACAGTAGGCGGTGTAGGCCTCGCCGAAGGCGCGGCGCAGGTGCGGCTCCTCGATGCGCGTAATGAAGATGTGGACCGTCAGCGCGAACAGCACCGCGCTGGCCAGCGCCAGACCCGAGCCGCCCGCCACGGCCGCACCGAAAAACATGGCGGCATAGCCGACATATTGCGGATTGCGCGTGACGCGATAGATGCCGCCTTCGATGAGCCGGTCCTCCAGCAGCCCGTAGACGCGTTCCTGATTGCCGTATGCCAGGCGCCCGGCCGCGATCACGGCCGCACCGGCAGCGAAAAGCGCGCCCCCGGCAGTCAAGCTGATCCCGCTCACAGGCCAGAGCGAACCCCGGTCCGCGATGGCCAGCGCCGCCGTCGCAAGGGCCTGGCCGTGCATGACGAGCCCCGACCAGGCGGCCGTCGCCCGGCTCCAGCGGCCCTGCCGGGCAAAATCCCGGCGGGCCTGCATCATGAAGGGAATGGCGATTACTGCGTTGAGCAGAATGTAGGCGCAAAGTGCGATCGAAATGAGGGACATGTGGCAGGCTCCTTAAGGCCGGATCAGTAACGACCGGCGAGCCTAATCCCTCTAGTCTCTATAGCTTCAAGCCTCGTCCGACAAATCGAACACGTCTTCCACCGGCACACCGAAATAACGCGCGATTTTGAGCGCGATCACGGTGGAGGGCACGAAACGGCCGACCTCGACGGTGGAGATCGTCTTGCGCGACACGTCGATCGCGGCGGCCAGATCGGACTGGCTCATGCCGCGCTCGGCGCGCAGTACACGGATACGATTGGTCAGCGGTCCGCTCACCCCTCGCCCTCCCCACCGTCGCGGCCATACAAGAGGAAGCTGACGGCGAAGACCAGAAGCGCGACGGCCAGGACAAGGTCGATCACGCTTTCCGCGGTCATGCGCGAGAGCACCAGCCGGTCGAGGGTCGACAGCAGCACCATGAACATCACGCTAGCCGCAAAGGCCGACAGGCCGGCCCGCTTGAGCGCGACGCCCATGAAACTGTCCGACTTCCAGGGATTCAGGATCACACCGGAAAACCGCGTCTTGAACCAGATCGTCAGCGGCAGATAGACGGCGAGCACGAGAATGCCGCAAACCATGCGGATCGTATCCAGCGTCATCGCGACGGCCGGTGCGGAAAAACTCTGCACCACGCTGGCGCCATAGATCAGCGCCCCCAGCCCCACGGCCAGACCGGTCAGTTCGGCCAGCCGGTCGGTCACTTCTGCTTTCGTCCCGGGTCTGAAATAGGACATGCACGCCTCCTCGATTTGATACCCTGAGGTATCATTTGATACCTATAGGTGTCAAATCGAGAGGTTTGGGTATCACGCCGATGTGATTGCCCGAGCCCTTCATCCTTCCCCATCAAGGGGAAGGATGGCGTTGGCGCAGAGCGCGCCAGCGCGCATGACTCACCCCCATCGACCTTGCCCGGCCAAGGCCGGGCTCGGCCACTTCCCCCGCTTCGCAGGGGAAGCCTTGTCACCGCCCCGCAGCCTCGCCGATCGCGTCCAGGCGCTCGTCCGCCTCCCGCGCGAAATCCACGATAGCGGCCGAGGCGTCCTGGAAGAAGTCCAGCGTCATGTTCTCGTAGGTGTCGGTGGGCTGGTGGTAGTGCGGGTGGAAATCGACGCCGAGATAGATGAAGGGGATGCCGGCCTCGTGGAAGGCGCCGCTGTCGGTCAGCAGCGTCCAGTCGCCGCCGGGCACGTCTGTCGGTTCGTCGTAACCCATGGGCATGGAGACGTCGGCGCGGGCCGCGACCTCTTCCACGATCGGAATGAGGAAGGGGTAGTGATAGGTCCCCACGGCCCACAGGATCCGCTCATCCGACATCGCGACCATGTCCAGGTTGAGATTGAAGGCGATGTCCTCCTGCGGCACGGGCGGCCCGGCGACGAAGGCGCGCGCGCCCTGCAGCCCCTTTTCCTCGGCATCGACCAGGGCGAAGATGACGTCGTGCTCGGGCGGGTCGGCGACGAAGTCCGATGCGATCGCCAGCGCCGCGGCCACGCCGGACGCATTGTCGTCGGCACCGTTCCAGATCTCCGCGCCATCCATGCCTTCATGATCGTAGTGGGCGGAGACGACCATCGTGCGTTCGCTGTCCGATATTCCCTCGATCCGCGCGAGGATGTTCACGCCGGTGATGTCCTTGTCCGGATCCTCGTGCGTCCGGAACGTGAAGCTGTGCTCGAAGCTTTCGCCCACGGGATCGGCGCCGATCTCCTCCAGCCGCTCGACGATATAGGCCCGGGCCCGCGCGCCACCGGGCGAGCCGGCCTCGCGGCCCTGCATGTCGTCGGCGGCCAGGATGCGCAGATCCTCGAGCAATTGTTCGCGATCGAGCGCGGACGCGTCCTGGGCCCAGGCCCCGGCAGCGAAAACGGACACCGAGACGGCGGCAGACAGGATAACGGAACGCATGAAACTCCCCCGGATATGGTCAATCCGGGGGAGCTTGCCACGGCCGGCGTCGCGGCCCCACTGAATTTTCGGTCGTTTTCAGCGGGATCAGAACCAGCCGCTCCGGGGGCTGGCGGCGGGTTCGTCCTCGATGTCAGGCCAGTTGGCTTCGGACCGTTCGAGAAACCCGGGTATGTCGCGCTCCCAGCGGCGCTGGATACGGGCGCTGTAGTTCATGTAGAGAACGCCATCGACGATCCGGTAGGCATGCGGATCGGTGCGGGCCTTGTAGCCGCGCGAGGCCGCCCAGGCGCAATGCCCGTCATAGGCCGGCACATAGCGTTGCGGGACCTCGAGGAAGGCGTCGCGATTGGCCTCGCTGGCGAACAGCCAGGTGACGCCGTTGTACTCGGCAGCAATGCCCGGATCGCCCGGCAGAGGTTCGGCCCCGGTATGATAGCTCACCACGTCGTACCCATCGACGGCATGGCCATCCCGGTCGACATACTGCTCGCCGGCGAAGGCCGCCCCGACGAGCACGAAGAAGACCAGCGCCAGATTGGCGGCGCCCAGCGATACGCGAAGCACGGTTTTGGCAGTCAGCAGCAGGCTCATGGTCTTTCCCCTCGCAGCGGTGACGACTAGCTTGGGTCCCGGTATGCGCCAGGCCCCCGCCGGGCAAAAGGCACATCGCCACACATCGTTTCACGGATACGTCACCGACTGGAGAGCCCGCCATGCCCATGCCCGCCGAGGACATCGCCGCCCTGATCAAGGCCGGAATTCCCGACGCCGAGGTCGAGCTCGTGGATCTGGCCGGCGACAATGACCACTGGAAGGCCGTGGTCACGTCGGAACAGTTCCGCGGCAAGCTGCGCGTCGCCCAGCACCAGATGGTCTATGCCGCGCTGGGCGAGAAGATGGGCGGCGAGCTGCACGCCCTGGCGCTGGAAACACGCGTGCCGGCAGGCTGATGGCAGCGTGATCGAGGATCCCGCCTTCTCCCGGCTCGGCTTCGGCGTGACCGGGCCGCACGCCGGCTGGGCCATGCCGCGCCACGAGACGCGCGCCCTCATTCGCCGGGCCGTGGGGCTGGGCGTTACCTTTTTCGACACGGGTCCCGCCTATGGCCGGGGCGAGGCCGAACGCCGGCTCGGCGACGGGATCAGGACGGTCCCGCGCGACAAGGTCTTCATCGCCACCAAGGCCGGGATTGGCCCCGGCGGCCGGCGGGACTTTTCCGCCGGCGCGATCGAGATGTCGCTCAAGGCCTCGCTCGGCCGGCTGGGCACGGACCGGATCGACCTGCTCCTGCTGCACGGGCCCGCCCCGGAGGAGATCACGGACAAGCTCCTGCGCCATCTCGACGCCTTCCGGGAGCGCGGCATGGTGCGCCATCTCGGCGTTTGCGGCCGCGGGCCGGAACTGGACACGGCCATCGGTACAGGCGCCTTCGATGCCATCATGGCGCCGGTGAATGCCGGGATTTCCGAGGCCGGGATGGCCCGCCTCTACCGCGCGCGGGCGGCCGGGCTCAGCGTGATCGGGATCGAGGTGATGGCCGGCGCCCGCCGCGGCCCGCGCTTTCCCCGCTCACGCAGCGACTTGTGGTACCAGGCCCGGCGCCTCAAGCAGCGCCTGACAGGCCATACCCCGACCGGTCCGGCGACGTCGCCGCAGCACGGTCTGACATGGGCGCTCGAAAATGCGCCGGCAGATGCGCTAGTCTGCCTGACGACCCGTCACGCCAATCTGGCCGAAAATGCCCGGCTGGCGGCCCTTGAAGCCCACGCGCCCGCTTCCTAGCTGAACGGGCAGATCCAACAGGGAGTTCGCCATGGCCACCGCCCAGGACGCCATCCAGTCCACCATCGAGAACAATGACGTCGTCCTGTTCATGAAGGGCACGCCGGTGTTTCCGCAATGCGGCTTCTCCTCGGTCGTCGCCCGCGTGCTGGACCATCTCCAGGTCGATTTCGAGAGCGTCAACGTGCTCGAGGACGACGCGATCCGCCAGGGCATCAAGGACTTCTCCAACTGGCCGACCATTCCCCAGCTCTATGTGAAGGGCGAATTCGTCGGCGGCTGCGACATCGTCAAGGAGATGTTCGAGACCGGCGAACTGCAGGCGCACCTGCGCGACAAGGGCCTCATCGAACCGGCCTGACCGGATACGGGCCGGCGTCTAGCGGGTGCTGGCCGGTTGCGGCCGCGCAACGCTGTCCGCGCCGCGCCCTCCCAGCGGGTTCAGAACCACGACCTCGCCATCTGCTGGAACGCCCAGCTCGTCGAGCGCGAAGGCGAGCTGCACGCCCCAGGGGACATTCTCGCCGCAGCGGTCGGGCTCGGCGCGCGACAGGCTGACGGCGTAGACATCGCCCTCATAACTGCCGACATCGACCGTGAAGTCGGAGCGCACGGTACAGCCCCGGCTGCCCGCCTGGACCACCAGGATATCGTCCTCGATGACCCGCCAGTGGATCACCGGCTCCAGCGCCGGATCGATGCCGGGCGCCCGGGCATCCGGTCCCGGCGTGCGCATGTCGGAAAAGCGGATCCGCGGCAGGGCCGGCATGGAGGGCATCGGGGGCAGTGGCGGCAGGAATGCGGAACGTCCCTCATCGCCCGCACCGCCTGTTGCCGAACACGCCGACACCAGCACCGCCACGCCTGCGAAAACACCCCAAACTGTCTTCACCCTTTGCCCCCGTCGTGTTGCCCCAACACGAATTCCGTCCGGTCAGCCTCAATCCCCCAGCGACCGTGACGGAGATCACATGGAACGCGATAGCGGGAAGAAATCAAGCCCTTGCTCGCGAGAGGGGAAGTCTGTGCCTGACGGTTGCGCGGTCGTGGCGCAGCTTTGCCCGGATTTGGGGCAGTACAGGACCCGCCATGAAAAAGGCCGCCCCGGATATCCGGAGCGGCCTCTTTTCGGATCGATTGTCGTCCTCTTACGAGGAGTAGAATTCGATGACCAGGTTCGGTTCCATCTGGACCGGGTACGGCACTTCGGAGAATTCCGGCATGCGCACGAAAGTGGCCTTCATCGCCTTGGGATCCAGGTCGATATAGTCCGGGATGTCGCGCTCGGCGCTTTCCAGGGCTTCCAGCACCAGGGCCATGGAGCGGGACTTCTCGCGCACTTCGACCACATCGCCCGGCTTCACGCGGAAGGAGGGGATGTTGGTGCGCACGCCGTTCACCAGGACATGGCCATGGTTCACGAACTGGCGCGCGGCGAAGACGGTCGGCACGAACTTGGCGCGGTAGACGATCGCGTCCAGGCGGCTTTCCAGCAGGCCGACCAGGTTTTCCGTCGTGGCGCCCTTGCGGCGGGCAGCCTCGTCATAGGTGCGGCGGAACTGCTTCTCGGTGATGTTGCCGTAATAGCCCTTCAGCTTCTGCTTGGCGCGCAGCTGGAGGCCGAAATCCGACAGCTTGCCCTTGCGGCGCTGACCGTGCTGGCCGGGGCCGTAGGAGCGGGCATTGACCGGAGACTTCGGACGGCCCCACAGGTTTTCACCCATGCGGCGGTCGATCTTGTATTTCTGCGAATGACGCTTCGACATGTTCTCTCTATTCGATGCGGCCCGGCGCGCCCTCCCTCATGAGCACGCGATCAAAACGGCGGTCCACGCATCGTCCCGTTAAAGTGAAACGATCCGGGGGCAGGCCCCGGCGAGGGAAGCGGGGTTTTTACCTGTCAGGACAGGGAAGTCAATGGTGCCGCTGCGCCAGCGAGATACGGCCGGCGGGTCTTCCTGTGCACCCGTTACCGGAGACAATCACTTGCACGTCCCAAGCGACCGGGCTAGCTGTGGAGCCTCAACAGGTTGTCCTCGGCGAGACCGAGTCTGCTGATGGGTGTTTTGTATTTTATACCGCCGTGCGGTCGATGCCAGTTGTATCGATGTAGCCAGAGCGGCAGCTCGGCGGCGCGGTGTTCCGATGTCGGGTAGGCTTTGGCGTATGCCC
>JAYEGL010000010.1:0-4604 GCA_034659015.1 Pseudomonadota bacterium
GCGCGGCCGCCCGCCAGCAAAGGAAAAGCCCGATCTCCATCACGGCTGATCACCGACACAAACCCTCCCGCCAAACTAGGGAATTTTAGATGCCCACTTTTGCGGAATCTTCGGTGCCCGTTGACACTCGACCATAGTGGAGCTGCACGCCCTCACGGTGCCGCGACAGGGCGACATAGGCCCCATGCCGGTCCATCCCCGGCGTCGCCAGCACATGCGCCCGATCGACGGTCACGCCCTGCGATTTGTGAATGGTCGCCGCATAGCCATGATCGACATGGGCATAGTCCTTGAGGTCGAAAGCGACACGGCTGCCCCCGTCGAGCCGCACCGCCATGCGGCCTTCGCTGACTTGCTCCAGCGTGCCCAGCGTGCCGTTCTTCACGCCCATGCTGCGCTCGTTGCGCAGGAACATGATCCGATCGCCGGATGCGAAGTCGCGCCGGCCGCGATCGACCGTGACGCCCACGTCCGGGCCCAGCCCGCCCGACGCACGCATCCGCCCGCGCGCCTCCTCGTTGAGCGCGCGTACCTCGGCATTGGTGTGGGTGAGGATGATGCGGGTCTTGTCCGGCTCGGCCTGGCGTTGCCGGTCCCAACCATCGACCAGCTCGGCCCGCGCCGCCTCGCGCGTGTCGGCCGCCTGCACCATGCCCCGGCTCTCATAGGCGTGCAGCGCCTCGCCGGTGCGGCCTGTGGCAAGCGCCCGCGTGGCATCCTTCTGCCACTCGTCGCGCTGCCGGCGAACCTCGGTGATCTCGGCCGCGCCGTGCCTCTCGGCGATCGACCGGAACGCGGCGCCGGCTTCGATCGCCTGCAACTGCTCGGGGTCGCCGACCAGCACCACCTTGGCGCCGGCATCACGGGCATGGGACAGCACCCGCTCCATCTGACGGGTGCCGATCATGCCTGCTTCGTCCACCACCAGCACGTCGTTGCGGGAAAGCTGGTCGCGGCCCTGTGCCCACGCATGTTCAAGGCTGGCGATTGTGCGGGATTGGATGCCCGATCCGCCCTCAAGGTTCTCGGCCGCGATCCCGGACAAGGCCGCGCCGCGCACCTGATAGCCCTCGCGCTCCCACGCCTCGCGCGCGACGCCCAGCATCGCCGACTTGCCGGTGCCGGCATAGCCGATGACCGACGCCAGCCCCCGGTCCTCGGTGATACCGTCGAAGGCGTCGCGCTGCTCGCCCGACAGCACCAGGCCGCGCCCTTCCGCCGCCTCCAGCGCGCCAGCGCGGTGGCCCTCGGAAATACCATGCCCGCTACTGCGCGCAAGCTCGTCGCCGGCGCGCTCAAGCCGCGCCTCGGTCGCGATCATCTCGCGGGAGGTGAACCGCTCCTGGTCACGTCCGTCCTTGCCCAGCGCCACCAGCTCGGGGCTGGCGCGCACCGCCGCCATCACCTGGTTGAACTGCTCCTTGCCGTCCGAATGGCGGAACGCGAACACGGCTAGATCGCGGGTGGTGAAGGTCGCCTGCTGCCGCGTGATCGCATCGAGCGCGACATTCGGGTCCGCGACGATCTTCTCGCCATTCTCGCGCGCGATCCGCAGATGATCGTCGGCGCGCCGGTGCGGCTCGTCCTCCTCCAGACGCCGCGTTCCCATCGGCCCGATCTTGTGCTGCGGCTCAAGCTGGATGCCTTGGTCGGCATAGGAGCGATGATCGATCCGGCCCTCCAGCCCAAGCTCCGCCATGCGCTCGTTCACATGGGCCGCCCATGCCTCGCGCCATTCCTGCAAAAGCTCGGTGCCGTTCCAGTCCCGGACCTTCTTGCCGAACCCGTCCGGCCCGACTTCGCGCATCGTCATCATGACATGCGCGTGCGGCTTCGGGCTGCCGTCGTCCGCCTTGTCGCAATGCACGTTGAGGTCTGCGACCATGCCGCGATCGACAAACTGCTTCTGCACGAAATCACGGGCGAGGCTCACGCCCTGCTGCTGATCCATCTCGCGCGGGATCGAGAACTCGACTTCACGGGCAAGCTGCGCGTCCTTGCGCTTCTCGCCTGCCTCCACCTCGTTCCAGAGTACGGTGCGGTCGTTTAAACGCTCCGGCGAGCCCTGCGGCAACATCACCTCGGAGTGGATGACTCCGGCCTTGTTCGAGAAGTCGTGGTGGCGGTTCAGCTTCTCATCGAACAGCCGCGAGGCCGAGCGATAGGCAGCGGACGCGACGGCGCTTGAGCCCTTCGCGCGGCTGATGACCTTGGCGCTGAAATGATAGATCGCCATCGCGCTCTGCAATCTGCCTTACTTAGCGCACGTCGGCAACGACGTATAAGCGCGCACTCATCACTCGCTTCGCTCCCGCTGATTGACTGGCGTGCGTTTCTGTTGTGGGTTGCCCGCCCGCTCCTGTTTGCTAGGCTGCGGTGATCCTGATGCGGAAGGAATGCGCCATGCGAAAGGTGCGCGACTATGACGCGGAGCTGAAGGCCCTGGAGAGCCGCACCAAGGCGATCAAGGCGCGTCGCATCGAACAACTCGGCCAGCTCGTCACCGCCACGGGCGCCGACGCGCTCGACATGGAAACGCTCGCTGGCGCGCTGCTCGATGCCGTCGCCATGAAGGATGCGGAAGCGAAGGAGGCGTGGCGCGCGAAAGGCGCTACCTTCTTTCAGCGACGCGGGCGCAAAGGTAGCCGGACTGCTGGCGGCAACGGCGACGGCGGGAACGCGCAACCGGGCGCTGATCCAGCGTCTGGAAGCGGCGCGGCGTCGTAGCGATACGCGAGGCTGGGTCGTGCAACGCCGCGAACGCACCCGTCACCTGATCGAGCTGGGCGGCCTCGTTCAAAAGGCGGGCCTGGTCGAACTCGCCGACGACGATCGCGCGACGATCTACGGCGCGCTGCTGGAGCTGGTCGGCCGCGCTCGCAGCGACGATGCGGGCGACACGCTCACACTCTGGAAGCGGCGCGGCAAACGCGCGTTCGACGCGGAAAGCGAAGCGACGGAGAAAAGCGATGGCGCTCCTGGATATTGAGGCGATCCGCAGGCAAATCCGCGCCCTGGATTTCGTGCGCGGCACCCCGGCCGAAGTTGCCATGTGGCGCGACGATGATGCGGACTCGCGCGCCAATCTCGCCATCGAAGGCATGGCGCTGGAAACGGACGAGCACCTGCTGTTCGACATGCTACGCGACGAGGCCGTGCCCCCTGCCCTCGCCACCCAAATCGTCCTCAAGCTGCTGGCCCATCCCGACGCCGATCCGGCGCTGGCGATCACGCCGCTGGAACGGGTCTGCTGATGGCGGGGCCGCTCATCGGCGGGCGTCGGCCGATCAGCTGGCGGCTCGCGATCGTCGTCTCGTTCGTCGCGGCCTATGCGACCGCGCGATGGCTGGAAGGCATCTTCGGCGTCGGACAGATTTCCGGCACTGTGTCGTTCCTGGTCCTGGTCGGCCTGATCGGCGCAACCTGGTGGATCAACAGCCGGGCCGGCAAGCGTCGCAATGAGCTGCTGGGCTCGGCCCGCTTTGGCGACCGCGCCGACGTGCGCAAGCTGGAGGCGAGCGGAGATCTCCTGATCGGTCGCGGCAAGGAATCCGGCAAGCTGCTCTGCTATGACGGCGCGGCACACCTGCTGACGATAGCACCCACCCGATCGGGCAAGGGCGTCGGCACGATCATCCCCAACCTGCTCCTGCTCGACCGCTCGGTGGTCTGCATCGACCCCAAGGGCGAGAATGCCCGCGTCACGGCCCGTGCGAGGTCGAGGAAGGGCCTTGTGTGGTGCCTGGACCCCTTCGGCGTCTCCGGGCGTCCTGCGGCCCGCTACAACCCCTTGGCGCAGCTTGATCCCGCCAGCCCAGACCTCGCGGAAGATGCGCAGACGATCGCCGACGCGCTGGTCCATGATGCGCCGGGGCAATCGGGCGAGGCGCACTGGAACGAGGAAGCCAAGGCGCTGATCGCCGGCGTGATCCTGCACACCGTCGTCCACGAGCCGCCTGTCCGCGCCACGCTCGCCACCGTGCGCGACAAGCTCACCCGCGATCCCGCCGCTTTCGCCGCGCTGCTCGCGGACATGCAGGCCAGCACCGGCGCGCATGGCCTGATCGCGCGCGCCGCCAATCGCCAGCTCGGCAAATCCGATCGCGAAGCGGCGGGCGTGCTGTCATCCGCCCAGCGCCACACCCACTTTCTCGACAGCCCGCGCCTGGTCGAAAGCACCTCGGCTTCCGATTTCCGGTTCGCGGACCTGAAGGAACAGCCCGGCACCGTGTTCCTGTGCCTGCCGCCCGATCGGCTCGATACCTATGCCCGCTGGCTGCGGCTGCTGGTCGCGCAGGCTGTCACCGACATGGCGCGCTCCCCTGCCCGGCCGACAAGCCCCGTGCTGTTCCTGCTCGATGAGTTCGCCGCCCTCGGCCGACTGGAGCCGGTGGAGCGCGCGATGGGGCTGATGGCGGGCTACGGCCTCCAGCTCTGGCCGATCCTCCAGGACATGCACCAGCTCCGCGCCCTCTATGGGGGCGTTTGCGGGAGGGGGCGGAATCCTACGCTAAGGATTTGGGCCAGCGATATTCCCCGGTTAGATTGATGTGTTCCCATCCCAACGGCGAGACGTGGGCGAGTAGATCAGGCGCGATATGGGT
>JAYEGL010000011.1:0-45000 GCA_034659015.1 Pseudomonadota bacterium
TCGATGATAGACCATTCGAAGTCGGTCAACTCGTAGCGGCGACGGCCCATGATCCATATCCTCCTCAAGGACTTTGAATCAGGCTTCGACCAAAAACGGAATCCCGTTTATGAGTTTATGACCTAGCTTAAGCGGCGGATACCCCATCCTCGCCCTTGACGGGCGCTGAGGAGCCCAAGAAGAGTCCGGGAGACTGTTCGACGTGACGAAGGACCGCTGCGAAGCAGTGGTGGAGTGGGTTGGGGCCAGGTGTTGGCCAATTTTCAGACACCGGGATTCACCCCATCCGACCCGAAGCTTCGCTTCGGCCCACCTTCCCCGTCAAGGGGAAGGACGATTGTCGCTCGTGGCGTTTGCGGACCGGGCCGGAGGGCTGATCCACCCTCTGGCCTGCCCCGCGAACCCGTGTAGGATCGCGCCGCTCTACTCCCGCGGGCGTGGCGGAACTGGTAGACGCAGCAGACTTAAAATCTGCCGGCCGCAAGGCCGTGCCGGTTCAAGTCCGGCCGCCCGCACCAGCCTACGCTCGCTTGCGCGAGCTTCGGCCAGGCAAGCTCGGTTTCGATGGCGAGCGAAGGCTGTCTCGCCGGAGCCTTGGCGAAGGCGGACTGGAGGCGACGGTCGCCCCTCCCGGACCTGCGCGCATTTCGCGCATACAAGCGGTTCGCATTCCGCTGGTCACGGACCGACGGTCTCGCCTATGTTGCCGGCCATGAGACCTTACATTTTCTCCTTCCGGATCGGTGGCGTCGTGGTGCGGGCCGAGCCGTCCTGGCTGTTCCTGGCATTGCTGGTGGGCTGGTCGCTGGCCGTGGGGTTCTTTCCCGGCTTCCAGCAGGATTTCTCCACGCTCACCTATGTCGCCATGGCCCTGATCGGCGTGGCCGGGCTGACCTTTTCCATCATCGCCCACGAACTGTCCCACACCTTTGTGGGCCGGGCTTTCGGCTTGCCGATCAATCATGTCACGCTCTTCCTGTTCGGCGGTGCGGCCGAACTGGAGGCCGAGCCGGAAACGCCCATGTCGGAGCTCGTGATGGCGCTGGCCGGGCCGTTGATGAGCCTGCTGCTGGCCGGCCTGTTCGGCCTGATGGGCGGCGCGCTGGTGCCGGCGACCGAGGGCGCACCGATCGGCGCGATCGCGCTCGTCCTGGGCTATCTCTCCTTCATCAACCTCCTGCTGGCGCTGTTCAACATGATCCCGGCCTTCCCGCTCGATGGCGGTCGCGTGCTGCGGGCCATCCTGTGGATGGTCAGCGGCAGTCAGCGCCGTGCCACGATCTGGGCCAGCGGGGCGGGCGAGTTCTTCGCCTATGTCTTCATCGCGTCCGGCGCGGGGCTGGCCCTGTTCGCCGGTCAGCTCGGCGGCGTCTGGTGGGTGCTGATCGGGCTGTTCCTGCGCACCGCGGCCGTTTCGGCCCGCAACGAACAGGATATGCGCCAGGCGCTGGCCCGGGTCAGTGTCGGCGATCTCGTTTCACCGCTGGAGACGGCCCGCGCCGACCAGAGCGTTGCGGACTTCATCGACGACGTGCTGGTGCGTCACCATCGCGCCTGGGCGCCGGTGGTGGACGCGGACGGGCGACTGGTCGGCGGGGCCGGCGTCGACGAGGCGCGCGCCGTGCCTGCCGATGCGCGCGACCGCACGACGCTGGGACAGATCGCCATTCCCGACGGTGCCGGCGAACGGATCGAGGCCGACAAGCGTGCGTCCGGCGCCTTTGCCCGCATGCAGCATCACCACCTCGGGCGGCTCTATGTCGTCGAGGACGGCCGGCTGAGCGGCGTGATCAGCCTCGCCGACCTGATGGAATACGCCCGCATGCGCCGCCTGTTCGACGAGGAGGCGGGCTGAGGCCGTCAGGCCGGTTTGCGCTTGCGGCGGGTCATCCAGCGGATGCGGTAGACGGTCAGCACCACGCCGGCCAGGCCGAAGGCGATGGCGACGATCGAGGTCACCTTGATCCACCAGGAATTGAAGTTTTCCCGCGTCGACCAGTCCATGATGTGTACGCCCCAGAAGAAATCGTAGACGCGCCACAGCGTGGTGCGCACGGCGCGCAGTTCGCCGGTGCGGCTGTTGATGTAGAGCGTGGCCGGATCGGCCGGGCCGAACTGGAACCGCCAGGCCGGCACGGCAAGGCCCGCTTCGCGCGGCGGCGTCTCGACCAGGCGCTGGTCCGACAGCGTGCCGGTACCGGCATAGCGGGCAATGGCGATCTCGCGGGCCAGCGCCGCGTCGACGGGGGTCAGATCGCGGCCGGTGCGGGCATCGATCATCTCGGGGCCGTCTGCGGTCTCCAGCCGCCAGACCGGGCGGCCGGCCAGCGCACCGGTCCGTGCGGACAGGACGTCGCTGGTTTGCCCGTTCACGATATCGCCCAGGGGAAGGGCGTCGCCGGCCCAGTCGATCGCGGCGGCGGCCTCCTCGGTACGCAGATGTTCGCCGCGCACGGTTTCGATCGGCCAGAGCACCATGACCAGGCCCGAGATCAGCCAGAGCATGACCTGCACGCCCACTGCGATCCCCAGCCAGAGATGGACCTGGCTCATCAGTCGGAACAGTTTCATTCGCCTCTCCCCCCGGGATGCGTGACAGGCGCGCCGGTCGCGGACCCGCGCGCCTGCCTCCATGCTAGCCGCGCAGGCTGATCCGTATACCCGCGGAGATGCCATTTCCGGGAAGGCGTTCGCCCAGGCCGATATCGCCGCCGGCATTGCGGTTGTACCCGGCCAGGTGGTCGCGCCAGGGCTGGTCGAGCAGGTTCTCGATACCGGCCGAGATGTCGATGCCCTCGCGGACCGCCCAGCGGCCGTAGAGATTCAGCACGACATGGCCGGGCGTGACCTGTTCGCCATTGCTCAGGGAGACGCGGTCCTGCTCGGCCGTGGCCAGGCCTTCCAGGGTCAGCGACCAGTCGGCCGCATCGTAGCTGGCGCCCAGGCGCAGGCGGGGCGGGGCGATGCGGTAGAGGTCGTCATCGACGTCGCGCCGCTCGCCGCGCACCCAGGAGACCGTGCCGTCGAGCCGCCAGTGTGCGTCGATCCGGTAGCCGAAATCGGCGTCGACCCCGTAAAGCTCGGCCTCCACATTGGCAAAGCGCAGCGGGGTCGGATCGCCATTCATTGCGGAGACCATCTCGACCGGCGTGTCGATCACGCCCGGCGTGGCGTCGAAGGGCACGCCCTGGATGTAGTTCTCGATACGCCGGTAGAAGACGGTCGGGCGGGCATAGGCGCGGGCGGACTGCCAGTCGAGACCGGCTTCGGCGATCCAGGCCGTCTCCGGTTGCAGGCCGATATCGCCGACATAGGTATTGCCGTCGGCCAGTCCGCCGCTGGCCGGGGTGGGCAGCCAGGCAAAGCGCTCCACATAGCCCGGGGCGCGGGTCTTGCGGGCGAGGGTGAGGCGGAGCGTCGTCGTATCGTTCACCGGGCGCCAGAGTCGCGCGACGGCGTCCAATGCCGTGTCGTTCCGGTCGCGTTGTGTCGCATTGAAGGCCATGGCCAGCATGCCCGGCATGGCGGGCACCGCCGGCCCTGTGGCCGCCCGGCCCGCCTCGGCCTCGTGATGGTCGGCCCGCAGCCCGATCTCGCCCTGCCATCCGGCGGGCAGGGCGCCGGTCCACTCCACGAAGGCGCCGGTGCGCCTCATGTCGATGCCGGCAAAGGAGGTCAGGAAGAAGGCGGCATTGTTCGGATTGGTGATGGTGACGTCGTGATCGCTCTGCGCGCGGTCGAGACCCGCTCGCAATTCCCCGCCCATTGCATCGACCGCCAGCGACACGGAGACGGTGCGGGTCTGCGCATCGGCATAGGTCTCGCGCCATCGCATCGGGGTCGCCGGAGCCGGGCGCAGATCGTAATTGTTCATCGCATGGGCGACATCGCTCCAGCCGGCTTCCAGCGCGACGCGCACCGGCTCGAAATCGCCAGTGTAGCGCAGCCGGGCCGTGTCGGTGTCGAAATAGCGGATATCCATGGCGAAGGGCGGATTGCCGGTTGCGCCGGTCTCGTTGCGGCGGATATCCAGCGCCAGCGCGTGCGGACCGGAGCGCCAGCCGGCGCCGACACCCCAGACAGACCGGTCATGTTCGGACCCGGCGATCGTACCGTAGGGCGTCTCGATATCCTCACCCTGTTCGCGCGAGGCCAGAATGTGCAGGCGGACCGTGTCGCTGGCGATGCCTGCCATGCCGCCGACGGCGTAGCTGTTGTCAGCGGTGAGCCCGGAGATGGAAAGATCATACCCGGTCTCGATCCAGCTTTCGTCATGGAAAGGCATGGCTTTGAGCACGGCATTCACGCCACCGGCCAGGCCGGGCCCGTCGCTGACCGGTCCGATGCCGCGATCCACTTCCAGCCGGTCGACGAGCGGAGCGGGCACATAGTGCAGCGGCGGGTCCATCAGGTTGGGGCCACCGGAGGCAAACGCCTGGTCATCGATGCGGATGTTGATGCGGGGGCCGAACAGGCCGCGATACTGGACCTGGCCGGACAGGGCGCCATTGCCGATCGCGGCGGCGCCGGGCAGGCGGGCGACGAGACGGCTGGCATCGGGGCCGGTGGCCGGGGGGAGGCTGTCGGGATCGATCCGGTTTGTCGTCGTGGTCACGGCGGGCCGCTGGCCTGTAACGGCGATGACGTCGGTGAGCGGCGAGGCCCCCTCCTGGGCCAGGGCCGGCATGGCGAGAAAGCCCGGACACAGGGACAGGGCGGCGAGGGCGCAGCTGCGCCCGAGGGAATTGCGTTTCATGGCATACGCTCCGGACCCGTGCGCAGCGGACGGCCGGACGGGTCGTTGATTCAGTGACAACAAGGTTCGGGAATCAGAGCGTGGCCGGGGGGGCACGGACCGGCGGCTGGAGGCCTTGCGCAGCGACCGTGCGGGCCGTTTGCGCGCGCGGACGGTCCTGGGTGTGGATCCCGACCGGAGGGACCCAGGTGTCGAGCGCCGGCAGGGGGCCGGCGGCCGACGCCATGGCAAAGACGCAGGCCTGGCCGTTGCCGCCGGCGGCGGGCGCCTCTTCATGCTCGCCAACTGCACCGGTGGCCGGGTCGACCCAGCGCGTGACGGGACCCTGGCCCGTGCAGAACACGATCGAGAACCGGCCGGTCTCGTTGTCGAGGTCGAGCATGTAGCCGCGGGGAATGCCCGATTGCAGTCCGGCCGCGATCAGCGCCAGCGCAATGAGAAAACGGGCGAAAAAACCGCGGCCCTGTCGAATGTCCCCGAGCATGGCCGAGCTGGTAGCACCGCCGCGGGAGGCAGGCCATGCGACATTTGATGCCCGCCCGCTATGCAATCCGCACGGGCGCAGCTAGCCTTGCCCCCCATGTCCCGCCACGATGTTCACGCCCACCTGCTCGCTGCCGCCGAACCGCTGTCCGACGATCTGCATCGTGTGCTCGCGCGCCTCGGGCCGCTGGAATTCCCCCGGCGCGACGGTGTCCCCTTTCCGGAGTATCTGTGCCGCGCCATCGCCGGCCAGCAGATTTCGGTGAAGGCCGCGCAAAGCATCTGGGCGCGGGTCGAGGCGAGCGCGGGCGATGTCCCGCTGCTCGATCATTTCGTGACGGCCGATGTCGAGACGCTGCGCGGCTGCGGCCTGTCGGGTGCCAAGGCGAAGACCGTCATTGCCATTGCCGACACCCACCGCACGGTCGGCCTGGACGCAGAGGAATTGCGTGCGCTCTCCGTGCCGGAACGCACCGCCCGGCTGACGGCGATGTGGGGCGTGGGCCAGTGGACGGCGGACATGATGAACATGTTCTATTTCGGCGAGCCTGACATCTGGCCCGACGGCGATGTCGCCGCCCGCAAGACGCTGGAACGCCTGACCTCGAAACGCCGCAAGACGGTGCGTACGGCCGAGCGTTTCCGGCCCTACCGCTCCTGGCTGGCGCTCTACATGTGGGCGCATGTCGATGCACCGCCGGATGGCGAGCCGGTGGGGTAGGGGCAGCACCTGTTGCTCGACATCCCATACCCCTCCCTCTAACGTCGCGCTGAACGCTGTTTACGCAATGCCCGCCAGCAAGAGCGGGCATGCGGTTGGTCGCTGCAACGGCACAGATAAAGGGGAGTTCCCATGGCCGAACCCGAAGCCCTGAAAGGCAAGCTGCGCCTGCCCGTCATCGGGGCACCGCTTTTCATCATCTCCAATCCGGATCTCGTCCTGGCCCAGTGCAAGGCCGGTATTGTCGGCGCCTTCCCGGCGCTCAACGCCCGGCCCGTCAGCCAGCTGGACGAATGGCTCGACCGCATCACCTCGGAGCTGGAGAGCTATAACCGCGCCAATCCGGACAAGCCGGCGGCGCCCTTCGCGGTGAACCAGATCGTTCACCGCTCCAATGCCCGGCTCGAGGAGGACATGGCCCTGTGCGAGAAGTACAAGGTGCCGGTCGTCATCACCTCGCTGGGCGCGCGCGAGGACGTGAACACGGCCGTCCAGTCCTGGGGCGGCATCACGCTGCACGACGTGATCAACCAGAAATTCGCCCACAAGGCGATCGAGAAGGGCGCGACGGGCCTGATCTGCGTGTCCGCCGGTGCGGGCGGCCACGCCGGCGCGCTTTCCCCCTTCGGCTTCATCGCCGAGACGCGCGAATGGTTCGACGGCCCGATCCTGTGCTCCGGCGCGATCTCGACCGGAGGCGGTGTGCTGGCGGCCCAGGCCATGGGCGCCGACTACGCCTATGTCGGCTCGGCCTTCATCGCCACCGAGGAAGCGCGGGCCGAGGAGGCCTACAAGCAGGGCATCGTGGAAGGCTCGGCCGAGGACATCGTCTACACCAACCTGTTCACGGGCGTGCACGGCAATTATCTGCGCAAGTCCATCGTCGATGCAGGCCTGGACCCGGACGATCTGCCGGAAAGCGATCCGTCGGCGATGAATTTCGGCTCGGGCGGCGGGTCCAAGTCCAAGGCCTGGAAGGATATCTGGGGCTCCGGCCAGGGCATCGGCTCGGTCAAGGCCGTCCAGCCGGCCGCCGACTTCATCGCCAAACTGGCCGACGAGTACGAGGCCGCCAAGGCCCGGCTCTGCGGGTAAGGATCAGGCGCGGCGGACCGCCGGGTCCGCCGCGGCTTCCGCCTCGAGGGCCCTATTGCTGGAATACAGTGTCGAGGAAATCCTCCATAGCCTCCAGCAGGTTTTGACGGTTTCGCCGGTCCGAAACCGAATGGTCGGCATCGCGCAGTTCCAAGTAGACGTAATCGCGTCCCGCCTCGTCGAGTGCCTCGTGCATGAGGCGGCCTTGGTCGGGTGGTACGACAGTGTCTTCCAGAGCTTGGACGAGGAGCAGTGGCCGGTCGAGGTCGGCTGCGCGCGATACCGGGCTCATGCTGCTCAGATTGACACCGTCCAGCATTGCGTCAAATGCGCGCCGCCCCATTGCGAAGTTTCGAGCGTGATCGCGCATCTCGGTCAGGTCCGAGACGCCGTTGATGCTGATACCGGCAACAAAAGGGGATCCGGTTCGCGTCACCCCCATCATGGCCGCATACCCGCCATAGCTGAAGCCGGCGACCGCCACACGGTTCGGATCAGCATAATGATGATCGATCAGCCATCGGGCAGCGTCATCGACATCATCTTGCATGCCGAGCCCCCACTCGCCGGCTCCGGCGTCGCGGAATTCCCGGCCGAGGCCGGTGGAGCCGCGAAAATTGACCTGCATGACGCCATAACCCCGTGTCGCAAGGAACTGGGACAGGTAGTCGAACCGGCGGAAGTCGCGTGCGGCGGGACCGCCGTGAACTAGTACGACAAAAGGCAGTTGAGCAGCCTCGTCGAGCGTGACCAGACCCGGGGGCAGAGTGATGTAGCCCGGAATTTCCAGCCCGTCGCGTGCGGTGAAGCTGACCGAATGCACGGTACCCAGTTGTGCATCTGCCAGGTGCGGCTGATTCGAGCCGATCAGTGTCGCATCACCGGTTGTCATGTCGAACAAGTGGAGCGTGGTAGGACGGTCGGCGTCGGAGGAAAAGACCAGAAATCGGTTGCTCTTCTCCGATACGTCGTGCGTCGTGATCGAACCGCCGCCCATCCTCGCGCTGATGGCCTGCATGGCACGTTCGGCCTCTTCGGAAAAATAATGACGCTCCGGCTCGTCGGCGACGTAGCGTACCCCGATCAAATCATCGGTTTCCGACGACACGATGATCCCGTTGAGATCGTATTGCGGGTTGGAATAGATGAGTTCGCCGAGTTCTCCGGTTCGCATGTCGAAAGGGTAGAGGCTGATCGTATCGGTCCGGTGATTAGCGCCGACGTAGAGAATGTCGGGGTCGCTGCCGAATCCGAAAGGAATGAAGGCTAGCGACGGATCCTGGATGAATTGCGATATGTCGTGCCATTGCGATCCGGCAGCACTCCCCCGGACACGCAGGTAGGGGCGAGCATTTCCTCGTCTGGTCGGGGGCTGCCCCATGACCACACGGGCTCGGCCCGAACTGTCGACAATATAGTTCCAGGCTCCCTCGACCGAGTTGTCGACGGTATACGTGTCACCTGTGACCACGTTCACGCGAACCAGATCTGCCGTATGCCAGATCCGCCAGTTCAGCGCCTGAAGAATGTGGTCCGGGTCGTCCTCCATGATATCCACGATACGGTGTAGGTACTGAGGACGGTCGCCCCGTTCGTTCGCAAGGTCGGCTGGCCGCTCGTCAAGCCGCAGCACAGTTTCCAGGTCCGGCGTTGCCGAGAAGAGTGTGCTATTGTGGGTGAGTACCCGTTCACGGCGCCGATTGATGAAGGAGCGGGTCCAGAAAACCGAATAGAGCAGTCTGTTCTCCGACGCCCATACCAAATGCCCCGGTGTTTGGAGCGAATGCAGCGACCGGGTGTGGATGATAGGATGATCGGAGGTTACGGGAACGTCCATTACCGCAACAAATGTGCGGCCTTCTTCATGCATGAAGAAGGCGATTTTTGTCCCGTCAGGCGAGAGGGTGGCGCTTGTGAACCGGTCGGTTTGAGCGAAGTCGGCTGCCGACAGGACTGAGGATTGCGCGTTCGCTGAACCAGCGACTGCAGCGCCGACGGCTGCAAGCAGTACAGTTGTCAGTGCGCTGAGTATATTGGAAAAAATACAGCTTTGCATTGGTTTCGCCCCGATTTGTCCCCATACAAACACCAATATGCGTGCATATTAAAAATGGTGATGTCTGGCAATAAATCTTAGGGGCGAGCGGGCTAGCCGACGGAACGGACTCGCACGGCGAACTCGCTGATCTCGCACGGGCGGTCAAAGATGAAGTCGGGGGATTGAGCCTTCAGCACGTCGCGTGTCGCGAATCCCCAGCTGGCGGCACCGGCCGCGCAGCCGGTCTCCCGGGCCGCATCGATATCCCGCACCTCGTCGCCCACGCTGAGCGTGCGGGCCGGTGTCGTGCCGGCCTTGCGGATCACCTTGCGGAAGATCGAGGCCTTGCCGAACAGGGCCGCGCCGCAGGCGAAGATGTCGAAGCGTTCGCACAGCGCGTCGCCGAGCACGGCGCGCACGGCAGTTTCACCGTTCGAACTGACCACCGCCAGCTTGACGCCACTGTCCGACAGGGTTTCCACCAGCTCGCGCACCCCTTCGAAGAGGTGGATCTTGTCGACATTCCTGGCGGCGCGCGTGCGCACATCGGCCGCGAGCAGCGGAATCTTCCAGGACGGGATGCCCAGCTCGTTCATGATCGCTTTCGGCGGCAGGTTGCGCAGCGCTTCCGCGCGCGCATCGTCGATCGGCGGCAGGCCGTGCTTGTCGACAATGTCGCCCAGGACGCTGCGAAACCAGGTCAGGCTGTCGGCCAGCGTGCCGTCGAAATCGAAAATGATCAGATCGTAGCGCGCCAACGTGTCCCGTTCCGTGTTCCGTATCCGGCATGATCATGCCGTCCAAGCGGGGAAGTGTTCCCGATTCTTGTGACGGTTGCACGTCGTAACCCGGAATGCCGCGATCGCAAAAGCGTGCGGCGCGCAGACCGTCCGGCCGCGCGCCGCACCCGATCTGGCGGAAGGGGAGGTTATCCGCCGTTGTCCCGGCCTTCGCCGGCATCGTCATCGTTACGCCCGTCTTCGGGATCGGCCGCGTCGACGCAGGCCTCCAGATTCGCAAGAAGGGGGTCGGTCAGCGGCATGAGGCGGGTTTCCTCATTCTCGACGCCAACGCCGATCCGGCCTTCGCGGGGCAGGCCGTCGAGAACCGCCTCGTCGGCGGAAATCCGCATTTCGCGCCAGCGGTCGCGGCCCTCGGCCGCTTGGAACATGCCGGTGACGGTGCCGTTCGCCGTGATCAGCGAACCCGCACGTGTCTGCACATCGGAGGTCGCATCCTCTGCGCTGTCCGCTTCGGCGCCCCCCTGTTCGCCCGGGGCCTGCGGCGCCGGCGGCAGGTCGCTGACGCCTGCATCGGGATCGCCGTCCGGGGGCACCGGCACGGAAACGATCAGCGCCGCGCTGTCAGCCTCGCAGCGCAGGCCGGCGACGGGCGCCATACCGTCCTGACCATATTCCATGCCGCCGATGCCGGCATCGCGCCAGCTGCCTTCGGCGAGCGGGCCGTCGAGCTGGAGATTCGCCTCCGGCACGGTCTCGACCTCGGGCTCGAATTCCGCGTCGTTCCCCGCGGCGACGTGATCGAGCAGGTCTTCCATGGCGCCGTCCCCGACCGGCTCGACCTGGCCGGCGGGCGCGGATGTGTCCTCGTCCTGCGGGCTGCCGCAAGCGCTCGCGGTCAGTCCCGCAAGGGCGATGGCGGTGTATGTCAGTGCTTGCTGTTTCATGCCGGGTGCAACGGTCTGCCGGCACTTTCGTTCCCGCGTTACGTGTCGTCAGTGCCATGACACTGAAACGCGTACGAAAAAGCCGCCCCGGATAGGCCCGGAGCGGTTTTTCACCGGGTTTGCGTCCGGATCAGATCGAGGTCAGCCAGGCCGGCTTGACGTAGGGCATGTCCAGATCGTCGGCGACCGGCTTGTAGCAGATCTCGCCTTCGGCCGTGTTGAGGCCGCGGGCCAGGTGCGGATTGTCGTTGAGCGCCTGTTTCGGACCCTTGTTGGCGATCTCCAGGCCCAGCGGCAGGGTGGCATTGTTGAGCGCCAGGGTGGAGGTGCGCGCATAGGCGCCCGGCATGTTGGCCACGCAGTAATGCACGACATTGTCGATCACATAGGTCGGATCGTCGTGCGTGGTCGCCCTGGAGGTCTCGAAACAGCCGCCCTGGTCGATGGCGATATCGACGAGCACGGCGCCGTCCTTCATCTCGGCCAGCATGGCACGGGTGACCAGCTTGGGGGCCGCGGCACCCGGGATCAGCACGGCGCCGATCACCACATCCGCTTCGCGCACGGCCTGTTCCAGCGCGGCGGCGGTGGAGTAGGCGGTCTTTACGGCGCCGGAGAATTGTTCGTCGATCTCGGACAGGCGGCGGTTGGACTTGTCGAACACGGTGACGTCGGCGCGGGCGCCGATCGCCATCTCGGCCGCGTGGCTGCCGGCGACGCCGCCGCCGATGATCACCACCTTGGCCGGCAGCACGCCGGGCACGCCGCCCAGCATCAGGCCGCGCCCGCCCTGGGCCTTCTGCATGCAGTGCGCCGCCACGGAAACGGACATGCGGCCGGCGACCTGGCTCATCGGCGTGAGCAGGGGCAGGCGGCCGTCATGGTCGGTGACGGTCTCGTAGGCGATCGACAGGCAGCCCGCCTTGCGCAGGCCTTCCGCCTGCACCGCGTCCGCGGCGAGGTGGAGATAGGTGTAGAGCGTGTGATGCGGCTTCAGCATCGGGGTTTCCGAGGGCTGCGGCTCCTTCACCTTCACGATCAGCTCGCCCGTCTCGAACACGGCGGCCGCGTCCGGCAGCACGGTGGCACCGGCGGCTTCGTACATCTCGTCGGAAAAGCCGATCCCGTCGCCGGCGGTCGACTGCACGAAAACCTCGTGTCCGTTGCGGACGAATTCGGTGACGCTGTTCGGCGTCAGGCCGACCCGGTATTCACGGACCTTGATTTCCTTGGGCACCCCGATACGCATGATTGTTTCCCGTTTGCTGGATCGCGCGGTTCGGTCTGCGGGATTCTTCGATCCGTAGACCGCCTACGCGAAGGAAATTGACATCAGCGGGCATTTGGTGTGAATTATCGTGCAGCAAATGCCGTTATTCGCGATGCATATACGCACAATTGCTGCTATCCAACAAGGATCTGCGGTGTGGTGTAATTTATTCGGGAGAGTGTTCCGTGCGCCTCGACAGGGTTGATATCTCCATTCTGACGGAGCTTCAGGACCATGGCCGGCTGACCAATGCAGAGCTGGCCGAGCGCGTCGGCTTGTCCGCTTCGGCCTGTCACCGCCGTGTGAAGGCACTGGAACAGGCCGGTGTCATCGACCGCTATGTCGCCATTCTGTCCGAACAGGCGCTGGGCCGCGGCATCACGGTCTATGTCCAGGTTACGCTGGACAATCAGAAGCGCGAGACGCTGGTCGGTTTCGAGGAGGCTGTCGAGACCGTTCCGGAAGTCATGGAATGCTACCTGATGAGCGGCGATGCGGACTATCTGATCCGCGTTCTGGTGCGCGACGCCAATGACTACGAGCGGGTGCACCGCGAAGTCCTATCGGGCCTGCCGGGCGTGGCGCGCCTCGTGTCCAGCTTTACAATCCGCCGCGTCTTCGCACGCACGGCCATGCCGGTGCCGGACGAGGTCGAGGTGCGGGCGGCGGACTGAGCGCTTGCCTCTTTTGCGCTCTGCCACTAATTCCGCGCCATGACCGATCAGCGCTACGAAAACCTCGGCCAGCTCGGCGCATCGACGCCGCTGCCCGACAATCCCGAGACGGCCGCGCTCGAACGCGTCGCCAATCCGTGCGACGCGCCCTACATGGTGCGTTTCGCCTGTCCGGAATTCACCTCGATCTGTCCGGTGACCGGCGCGCCGGACTTCGCCCATCTGGTGATCGACTATGTGCCGCGTGACTGGATCGTCGAATCCAAGTCGCTGAAGCTCTATCTGGGCAGTTTCCGCAATCACGGCGCCTTCCACGAGGCCTGCACCACGATGATCGGTCAGCGCCTGGTGAAGGCGCTGGACCCGGTCTGGCTGCGCATTGGCGGCTACTGGTATCCGCGCGGCGGCATCCCGATCGACGTCTTCTTCGCCACCGGCGAACCGCCGGCCGGCGTGTGGATTCCCGACCAGGATGTGCCCGGCTATCGCGGCCGGGGCTGACCTACCCGGCTAGAAGTCGAACTGCACCCGCATCTGCAGCGCGTCGCTGGTCTCGGTGAAGCCCGGCGCGTCGTGTTCCGCTGCCACATAGTTGGCGCTGACGCGGACATGATCCAGCGGGTACCAGTTCACGCCGAGTGTGGAGGACCGTATCTCGCCGAGATCCGCATCGCCCAGATCGGCGGTGTCGAAGCGTGCCGCCACTTCGAACGCGCCCCAGCCGCCCTCTGTGATGTCGCGCTCGGGCCGGATCCGGTCGAACACCGCGCCGGATGCCTTGTAGGGACGGGTCTCGCCGGTGATCAGCCAGCCGGCCTGGACATAGGCGCTGTCGAATTCCGGATCGCCGGCCGGACCGTCGACGGCCAGGCGGGCATACTCGCCCTGAATGTGGAGCGGGCCGCGCACCAGTGCCGCTTCCAGCCCGACGAAATCGGAGCGGCCGGCCTCGCCCATTGCGGCTCCGCGCCGGTAGTCGGCTGCGGCGAAGCGGTTCGACAGATGGGCCTGGGGGCGCACGCGCAGGCGCGTGCCCAGATCGTAGTCGAGGCGGCGCCAGGATGCGCCCAGATGGATGCGCGTCCCGTCGCGCTCGCCCGACCAGGCCAGCCGCGCCGCGACGGCGCCGGACCCGTCCGCTTCGGAAAAGCGGAAATTATCGTCGAGTGGACCGCCGAATACGCCGGCCGATGCGTAGAACCCGTTCCCCGTCCAGGTGTATGCGGCGCCGAGGCGGCGATCGAGATGGAAGAGATCCGTGGCCAGGCCGCGTTCCATGAAGGTCGTGAAGCGCGAGGAGGTCTGCTCGTCCAGCGAGTTCATCGTCTTGAACTGGCCGATGCGGATACTGCCGTACGCGCTTCCATAGTCGAGATAGAGGTCCTTGGTGTCGGTGTCGGACCCGGCAAAGTCGAACGTGGCGACGAATTTGAAATCGCCATGTTCCGCCTGCACGCCCAGGCGCGCCGTGCGGAATTCGTTGCGCTCGGACTGGCCGCCGCCATAGGGGCTCGACCAGTCGATATCCGCCATGTCGTAGAAGACGCGGCCGCGCAGCTTGATCGAGGTTTCGCCATCCGCGCTTTGCCAGCGCGGGACGGGCAGGGAGCTGGCATCGGCCTGGGATGCGGCTGCGCAGACACATGCAAGCGCCAGCAGAAAGCGGCCGGCCAGGCCGGTCGGGAATGGGGTCGTCATGTAACGCTCATGGAATCGCGATCAGGGTCGCGCGCCGTATAGCGAAAATTCGGGAAAAAGCGAAACGATAAACAGTGCCTGAGCAGGAGGGCCGTTTCTCCTGAGCCTGGGCTCAGGCTTTCCAGCGTCCCACATGCGGTTTCGGCCGGACCCGTTCGACCGGTTCGTCCGGCGCGGTGCCGACATAGACGAAACCGGCAATGCGCTCGCCCGAGCGCAGGCCCAGCGCGTCCTTCACATAGGGATCGTAGGCATACCATTCGGTCAGCCATTGTGCGCCGAAACCCATGGCCGAGGCGGCAATCAGCATGTTCTGGCAGGCCGCGCCCGCCGACAGTGCCTGCTCCCATTCGGGGATCTTGTGGTTCTCGATCACGTTGGAAATCACCGCGATGACCAGCGGCGCCCGCTCGAAGCGGCCGGCTTCCGCATCGACCTGTTCACGCGTCGCCTTGGGATTGTTCGCCGACCAGACTTTTGCCAGCACCTGTCCGAAACTGGCCCGCGCCTCGCCCTCGAACACCACGAATCGCCAGGGGGCGAGTTTGCCGTGATCGGGCACGCGGCTGGCGATACCGATCAGCTGCTCGACCTGTTCCGGCGAGGGGCCGGGCTCGGCCAGGGCGACCGCCGTGGTGGAGCGCCGCCGCGTCAGCAGGGCCAGCGTGTCCGCATTGGCATGGCTGGAGGCAAGACGCTCGCCGGGGGCGGGAAATTCGGGAAGAACCGGCTCATTCATGGCGATCACCTGGAGACTGGGTGTGACAGGGAGTTTTGACCAAAACGGTCCGTGCTCGGTATACCTGTCGCCGGGACGGGGTTTTGTCCACAGGGGCAGGGGAGTTGTTTTAGGGATGTCTGCAGATTTCGCCGCGGGCGACGACACACCGGCCGATCGCCGCCGCCGCAAGGTGCGCGAGGCGATCATCGACGCGGCGGAAACCATCTTCACGTCCGAGGGCGAGGAAGGCATCTCGATGCGCCGGCTGGCCGAGGCGATCGATTACAGCCCGGCCGCGCTCTACAAGTATTTCGCCTCCAAGGACGACCTGTTCACCGCCATCCGTGAAATGTTCTTCGAGCGGCTGATGTCGCGTATCAAGGAGGCGATGGGCGAGGGCGGCGAGGTGGCACCGCTGTGCGCGCGCTGCATCCGGGCCTATATCGAGACCGGTATGGAGGAGCCCAATCACTACAAGATGGCCTTCTCGCCTTCGGTGACGGGGAATCCGCACGTGCACGAGGAAAAGGAAGTCGCCTACGAGGCGGAATCGGCGCTGGTCAGCATGATCGAGCAGGGGCAGGCCGAGGGTGTGTTCCGCGATGTCGACCCGCGCATGGCGTCCAAGAGCGTGTGGGCGAGCCTGCACGGCATGACGATGCTGATCGTCGGGATCGACGATTTTCCGCAGGGCATGCCCGGCTCCGAACATATTACCCGCGAAGCGGTCATCGACCTGCACACGGATCTGATCATCCGCGGTCTCATGAATTGATGTATGGGCGCTATACGTAAAAGAATTTAACGCCGTTCACTTTTCAAACGGTGTTTTCTGACCTACATCTCGCTGCGCACTGGCAAGCGAGGGTATGGCCATGTCGCTCTACAAGCGCCCCCTGGGGGCCGGTATCACGGTGGCGATCGCCGCCCTGTCGATCGCGCTTCTTGTCCTCGGCGTCTCCACGCTGAGGGCCGATGCCAACGCCGTGGCGGCGGCGCCGCCGCCCATGCCGGTTCCCGCCATCGAGGCGCGTTACGATGCCGGCGCCCGGATCGAGGAATTCTATCCCGGTATCGTTTCGGCCCGCCGCGAAAGCGCGCTGGGCTTTGAACGCAGCGGCCGCATCGACGCGATTGTTGTGGATGTCGGCGACAGGGTGCGCGCCGGTCAGGTTCTGGCCCGTCTCGACATGCGGGCGCTGGATGCCCAGATCGCGGCAGCCGATGCCCAGACGGCCGAGGCGGCCGCCCAGACAGCCCTGGCCGCCGAGACCGAGGATCGCCAGGCGCAACTGCTCGATCGCGGCCATATTTCACAGCAACGCTATGACGAGGTGCGCACGTCGACGCGCGCCGCGCAGGCCCGCCAGAATGCGGCGGCCGCGGCGGCGGATGCCCTGCGCGTCCAGCGCGACCTGTCCGTCGTGACCGCGCCGTTCGACGCTGTCGTCACGGCGCGTCACGCCGACGAGGGCGCCATCGCCCAGCCGGGCCAGCCCGTGCTCGACATCGTGGAAACCGGTGCGCTGGAAATCCGTGTCGGGCTGCCCCAGGCCATCGCGGCCCGCCTGGAGACCGGCGACGCGCACCGCTTCCTGCTCGAAGGGCGTCCGGTCGATGCCGTGTTCCGTATTTCCACGGGGGTCGTCGACCGGCAGACGCGCACGGTGACGGCTCTGTTCGACCTGAACAATGACGCCCGCGCGGCGGCCGGCCAGGTCGTGCGTCTCGCTGTCGCCACGCCGATCGGCGCGGACGGGTTCTGGGTGCCGACATCGGCGCTGGCCGAAGGGCGGCGCGGCCTGTGGTCGGTCTATGTTCTGGTGCCGGACGGCGCCGGCGGCCATACGCTGGAACGCCGCGCCGTGGAAACGGTGCGGATCGAGGCCGGCCGCGTCTTCGTGCGTGGCGCCGTGGAGGACGGCGAGCTGCTGCTCGCCTCGGGCCTTCAGCGCATCACGCCGGGTCAGCGGGTCACCCCGGCCGCGATCGAGGCCCGGGCGCAATGAGTACGCTCTTCTACCGTTATTCGCGGCTGACGGCGCTGGCGGTCATTCTGCTCGTCGCCGCCGGTCTGGGCGCGTTGATGTCCCTGGGCCGCCAGGAAGACCCGTCGCTGACCGAGCGCTTCGGCACGGTCGTGACCGTCTTCCTCGGCGCGTCCGCCGAGCGGGTCGAGGCGCTGGTTACCGAACCGCTGGAAGACGCCATCCATGAACTGGCCGAGATCGACGAGACCAGTTCGGATTCGCGCTCGGGCATTTCCGTCATCACGCTGCAGGTGCGCGAGGACCTGTCGCCGGACGATGTCGACCAGGCCTGGACGCTGATCCGCGAGCAGGTCGAGGGCGTGCGCCCGCAATTGCCTCCGGGCGCCGGCGCGCCGGATGTGGAACGCCGCTATACCGGCGCGGCCACCATGGTCGTGGCGCTGAGCTGGGAGGGGCGGGGCGCGCAGAACATGACGATCCTCTCGCGCCTGGCCGACGATCTGGAAGCGCGCCTGCGCAATCTCTCCGGCACCGAGGAGACCGGGGTCCATGGCGCGGTCGAGGAGGAGATCCGCGTTCTGGCCGATCCGGAGACCCTCGCCGCACTGGGCCTGACCGTGGCCGACCTGGCGCGTCTGACAGCCAGCGCCGATGCCAAGTCGCCGGCCGGCGAGCTGCGCTCCGACACGGTCGACCTCAATGTCGAGATCGCCGGAGAATTCGACAGCCTCGACCGGATCCGCTCGATCGCCCTGGCCGAAGGCCCCAATGGCGAGTTCATCCGCGTCGGCGACGTCGCCGAGGTCGAGAAGGGCGCGCGGACACCGCCTGCGTCCATGGCCTTTACCGGCGGGCGGCGCTCGGTCTTCGTCGCCGCCTACCTCCAGCCCGAATTGCGCGTGGACCAGTGGTCGCAGGCTGCCGATGCGGTGGTGGCCGACTTCGCGGCCTCCGTGCCCGGCGTCCGCGTGGAGACGATCTTCCGCCAGGGCGATTATGTCGACGACCGGCTGCACGGCCTGGCCGGCGATCTGATGATGTCGGCGCTGATCGTCTTTGCCGTGCTCTTCGTGATGATGGGATGGCGCGCGGCGCTGATCGTCGGCTCGGCCCCTGCCGCTGACGGTGCTGGCGGTGTTGCTGCTGACCCGGCTCTACGGCGAACCCCTGCACCAGATGTCGGTGACCGGTCTGGTCGTCGCGCTCGGCCTGCTGATCGACAATGCCATCGTGGTGGTCGACGAATACCGGCTCTTCCGCTCGCGCGGGGAGGCGCCCCTGGGCGCGCTCGACCATGCCGTGCGCCACCTGTTCGCACCGCTGGCGGCCTCCACACTGACCACCATCTTCGCCTTTGCGCCGATCGCGCTGATGCCCGGTGCAGCGGGCGAGTTCATTTCCATGATCGGGATTTCGGTGATCTTTGCCGTGGGCTCCTCCTTCATTCTCGCCATGACGGTGGTGGGCGCCTTCGCGGCCTGGTTCGACGATCCGGCGCTCGCGGGCGCGCCGCGGCGGTTCTGGCGGCACGGCGTCTCGGCCGGGCCGCTGGGCGGTCTCTATCGCGCCATGCTGGATGCGATCACCGCACGTCCGTGGACCGGGCTGGCGGCGGGCGTGATCCTGCCCGTGGCCGGTTTCGTCGCGGCCTCGACCCTGCCCATGCAGTTCTTCCCGCCGACCGATCGCGACATGTTCCAGCTGGAGCTGGAACTGCCGTCCTCGGCCTCGATCGCCGAGACGCGCCGCCAGACCGAACGCGCCCGCGAGATCATCATGTCCTACGACGGCGTGGAACGCGTCACCTGGACGATCGGCGAGAGCGCGCCGCGCACCTATTACAACGTGATGGGCAATCGCGAAGGCTCGCCCAGCTATGCCGCCGGCTTCGTGCAAACGGCCTCGGCCGAGGCCACGGCGCGCATCCTGCCGGACCTGCAGCGCCGCGTGATGACGGAATTCCCCGAGGCCCGCTTCCTGACCCTGCCCTTCGAGCAGGGCCCCCCGATTCCGGCCCCCATCGAGCTCATCCTCGTCGGGCCGGAACTCACCGAGCTCGACCGTCTCGGACACGAGATCCGCGGCGTATTGAGCCGGACCCCGACTGTGACCCACACACTGTCACGTCTCGAAATGGGCGAACCTGTCGCCCGCATCATGGCGGACGAGGCTTCGGCCGAGCTCGCCGGCGTTCGCCTGGCAGACCTTGCCAACCGTCTGCGCGGCGAACTGGATGGCGAGATTGGCGGCAGCGTGCTGGAAGGCACGGAGGAACTGCCGGTACGCGTGATCGCCCAGGATGCGCGCCGGGCCAGCCTGTCTTCTCTCGCCGGGTCACCTTTGGCATCGCCGGGCGCCGATATTCTGGCGTCCCCCGTCGCGGCGCTCGGCGATGTCACACTGGCCCCCCAGGTGGCGACGATCCACCACGAGAACGGCCACCGGGTGAATACCATTCTGGGCTATCTCGATCCCTTCACGCTGCCCGCGCCGGCGCTCGAGCACTTCTTCGCGGCCCTCGAGGAGGCCGATATCGTCCTGCCGCCAGGATACGAGCTGCAGGTCGCCGGCGAAGCCGCCGAGCGCGGCGGGGCCATGGCCGACCTCTTTTCCACGGCGATCCCGCTTCTGGTGCTGATGATCGGTTCGGTTGTGCTGGCCTTCAATTCCTTCCGCTATGCCGGCGTGATCTTCGTCGTCGCCTTCCTGTCGGTCGGCCTGGCCATGTTCGGCGTCTGGCTGTTCGGTACGCCGCTGGGCTTCAATGCCATCGTCGGCTCGATGGGGCTGATGGGGCTGTCGATCAACGGCGCCATCGTGGTGCTTTCGGCGCTGCGGGCCGATCCGGCCTCGCGGGCTCTGGAGCCGGGCGCCGTGCAGGCGACGGTGACCGACGCAACGCGCCACATCATATCGACCACGCTCACCACGATCGGCGGCTTCATTCCGCTGCTGCTGTCCGGCGACAGTTTCTGGCTGCCCTTTGCCTCGGCGATGGTCGGCGGGGTGGCGGGATCGGCCATCCTGGCCCTGGTTTTCGCACCGGCCGCCTTTGTGAAACTGACCCGCCTGTCGGAAAAGAAGCGGCGTCTCGCCGACAGTCTGAAACGCGCGCGGGACAAGGCGCAACGCTTGCCAGGCCTGACCGAACGGGCCTAGAGCCCTGTCCAGGCAAGGGAGCACGGCATGACGCGAATGCGCGGACCCTGGAAGGTGCACGGCACGCGCACCGTCTACGAGAATCCCTGGCTCCGCCTGGAGGAGTCCGATGTCACGCGTCCTGACGGACAGCCCGGCCTCTACGGCGTCGTCGGCTTCGCCAATCTGGCGATTGCCGTCCTGCCGCTGTTCGAGGATGGAACGACGGTTCTGGTCGGCCAGCACCGTTTCCCGCACGACCGCTACAGCTGGGAGATCCCCGAAGGCGGCGGCCCGCTCGGCATACCGCCCCTGGACAGCGCCAGGCGCGAGCTGAAGGAAGAAACCGGGCTGAGCGCCGCGCACTGGCAGGAAATCCTGCAGATGGACCTGTCCAACTCCGTCACCGACGAACGGGCTGTCGGCTATATCGCCACCGGCCTCAGCCAGGGTGAGGCCGACCCGGACGGGACCGAGGACTTGCGCACCCGGCGCCTGCCTTTCCGTGAGGCACTTCACGAAGCGATGAGCGGGAGCATACGCGACGCCTTGACGGTGGCGATGCTGCTGCGCGCATACTACATGGGCCTTGAAGGCGAGCTGGACGAGGCGCTGGCTGCCGCAATGTTGCAGAGATAGGCACGAGGAGGGAGCGATGCCGCTCACCAATGTCGATACTCCGGTGGAAGCCCGTACGGGCGTGGATTCGCTCTGGGCGCGGCTGCGCGTGGAAGCGGCCTCGGCTGCAGCCGAGGAGCCGATCCTCGCCTCCTTCCTGAACGCGGCGATCCTGCGCCATGACAAGTTTTCCCACGCGTTGGCCTATCGCATCGCCTCCAAGATGGCGGACGCCCAGCTGGACGCCATGCTGGCGCGCGACGTGGCCGAGGAAGCAATCGCCGGCGACCCGGATATTGTCGCCAGTGCCGCCGCAGACATGATGGCCGTCGACGAGCGCGATCCGGCTTGCTTGTCCCTGCTCCAGCCCTTCCTCTACTTCAAGGGCTATCAGGCGCTCCAGGCCCACCGCATCGCCCACTGGCTGTGGTCGCACGGGCGCCAGACCCTGGCCTTCCACCTGCAAAGCCGGGTCGGCGAGCGTTTCGGGCTGGATATTCATCCGGCCGCACAGATCGGCCGCGGTGTCATGTTCGACCACGCCACCTCCGTGGTGATCGGCGAGACCGCCGTGGTGGGCGATGACTGCTCCATCCTGCACGAGGTGACCCTGGGCGGGACGGGTGCGGCCCATGAGGACCGCCACCCCAAGATCGGCAAGGGTGTGCTGATCGGGGCCGGCGCCCGCGTGCTGGGCAATATCGAGGTCGGCGACGGCGCGCGCATCGCAGCCGGTTCGGTCGTGCTGGAGCCGGTTCCGGCCGGCTGCACCGTGGCCGGCGTCCCGGCCAAGGTGGTCGGTAAGTGCGCCTGCAAGGAGCCGGCAAAGAGCATGGATCAGAGCTTGCCGCAGGGCACGGGCTGACCGGCGCCGATGGCGATCGACTATGCCGGGCATTGCCGTCTTGCCGTTGCCGACGCGCGCCGGCGCATCGCCGAGGCGCGCAAGGCCCGTCCGGAGTGGTTCGATTTCCCCTTCCGCCTGACCGACCCCCGCCCCCTGAAGGATGTCGACGCCGAGATTTCGCGCGAATTCGGTATCGAGGCGCAAAGCCGGTTCACGCTCTTCGTGCAGGACAAGGAGAAGCTGGACGGTCTGGAGGATGCGCTGGACTATCTCTACGCGCTCTTCGGGCCGGACAATCTCGTCCTCACCTGGGGCCTCGACAGCATCCGCCCGCCGCGCGGCTAGAAGCCGGCGGGGAGCTGGCGTTCGTGCAAGAGACGCAGAACGTGAATGGTGTCGTCTTCGATTGCGTAGACGGCGTAATGGCTCTGTATGCTCAACACCCGCCTGTTGGGCGGGAGTTGATGCGAGCGATGACCTGAGCGCGGGAAGCGCGACAATTGCTCGAGCGTTGTGACGATCTCGTCGACATAGTCGATGGCCTGCACTTCGCCGAAGTGAGTGGCCGAGTAGGCGAATATCGCGTCGAGATCTGCCCGGGCCCGGCTACTCAGACGGAGTTTCACGGCGTTTCGTCCCGGTCACATCCTCGAAGAGTTTGTCGAAATCCTCCTTCGAACTCAGCTCCGTGAACTGGCCGGCCTCGATCTCGGCCTCGGCGACGGCGAGCATCGATCTGAGATTTTCCAGCTTGCGCTGGTTTTCCTGGTCGCGGCGGATCAGGTCGCGGACGTATTCGCTTTCGTTCGAATAGCGGCCCTTGGCGAGCTGTTCGGCAATCCATTCGCCCATTTCGTCGGGCATCGACACGGTCTTGCGGATCATGGGCTGGCTCCTTCGCGACCAGTCTACCATGTATGAACTGTTCATACGATCCGCGGCCGGCGATATCCGCCGCGCCGAAGCGCACCTTCGCCCGCACCCGCGTACTGGACGCGAACCCCCTTTGTGGGCTTAGTTGGCGCCAACTTCGAATCCCGACCGGAGAATACCCTTGAACAAGAACATGACCCCGCTCGAGGCGGCCAAACTCCAGATGTTCCTCCAGTCCAAGCTGAATCCGGAACTGGTCGTGCAATGCCGCAACCGCCCGGACGAGTGCGCCGAGATCCATATCGGCGACGAATGCCTGGGTGTGGTGTCCAAGATCATCGACGAGGGCGAGACGTCCTACTCCTTCGAAATCACGATCCTGGACATCGATCTGGAAGAAGTTTGAGCGACCCTGACAGTCCCGTGCTCGACATCCGGGGGGTCTCCAAGACCTTTCCCGGCGGTGTCGAGGCCGTCCGGAATGTCTCGCTGCAGGTTCAACGCGGCGAACTGCTCGCTCTGGCCGGCGAGTCCGGCTGCGGCAAGACCACCGTGCTGAAGATGATCAACCGCCTGGAGGACGCTTCGGGCGGTTCGATCGTTTACGAGGGGCGCGATGTGGCCGATCTCGACCCGGTGAAGCTGCGCCGGGAGATCGGCTGGGTGATGCAGGGCGACGGGCTCTTTCCCCATCTCACCGTGCGCGAGAACGTCGCCATCATTCCCCGGCTCCTGGGCTGGGAGGCGGCGGATATCCGCGCCCGGACCGGGGAAATGCTCCAGCTGGTCCAGCTGCCTGCCGCCGAATACGCCGGCCGCTACCCCGGCGAACTCTCCGGCGGCCAGCGTCAGCGCGTGGGTTTTGCCCGGGCCCTGGCCGGCAAGCCCGACCTGATCCTGATGGACGAGCCCTTCAGTGCGCTGGACCCGATCACCCGGGATACGCTGCAGCAGGAATTCCGCACCCTTCAGGCCGAGCTCGGCTTTTCAGCCGTGATGGTGACCCACGACATGGCCGAGGCCCTGATCATGGCCGACCAGATCGCCGTGATGCACGAGGGCGAGATCATCCAGCAGGGCACGCCCCGTGAGCTGCTGGAACACCCGGCGACCGACTATGTGTCCGGTCTCCTGGAAACGCCGCGCCGGCAGATGCGCGCCATCCGGGAGCTGGAGGCATGACGGAGATGCGGAACCTGTTTTTGTCCTGCCCCTTGATGGGGCAGGGGGACCGCGCCGCAGGCGTGGTGGATGGGGTGGGGGCGAGATCTGCGCGATCACGCAACCACCGGGATTCACCCCTTCCGGCCCGAGGCTTCGCCTCGGCCCGCCTTCCCCGTCAAGGGGAAGGATGGAGCGCAGAATGACGGAGAATTTCGCCGAGCGCCTGGCCGAGCTGCCGCACTTCCTGTCGGCCCATGTCGTCCTGTCCGTGGCGGCCATCCTGACCGGTATCGCACTGAGCGTCCCGCTGGGTATCCATGCCGCACAGCGGCCGAAACTGGCGGCCGTCACGCTCAATATTGCCAGCGTGATCCAGACCATTCCGGGCCTGGCCCTGCTGGCCCTCATGGTGCCGCTGCTGGGGGGCACGATCGGATATCTTCCGGCCTTTGTGGCGCTGATGCTCTACTCGGTGCTTCCGATCCTGCGCAACACGATTGTCGGTCTGCAGGGGATCGAGCCGCAGATCCGCGAAGCCGCGCGCGGCATCGGCCTGACCGATCGCGACCGGCTCTGGCAGATCGAGCTGCCGCTGGCCCTGCCGGTCATCGTGGCCGGGCTGCGAACGGCGACGGTCTGGGTGGTCGGCTCGGCGACGCTGGCTACGCCGGTCGGCGCAACCAGCCTGGGCAATTACATCTTCGCCGGCCTGCAGACCCGCAACTGGCTGTCCGTCCTGTTCGGCTGCGTCTTCGCGGCCGGTCTCGCCATCGTGCTCGACCAGGCGATCCGTCTGCTGGAGATCGCCGCGCGCGACCGGCGGCGCGGGATGGCGGCGGGCGTCGGCATCTTCCTGGCCGCCCTGATCGCGGTCTCGGTGGCGCCCCGTTTTGTCAGCTTCGACGGTACGGGGCCGGTGCAGCGTCCGCTCGGCGAGGCCGCTGCGGCCCGCAGCATTGCCGGCGAGCGCGTCGCGATCGGCGCCAAGGCCTATACCGAGCAATACATACTGGGCGCCCTCATGGAGCGGCGCCTGGAGGCGGCCGGCGCGCGGGTCGACCGGCGCGACAATCTCGGCTCCACCATCGCCTTCGACGCCCTGCGCACGGGCGAAATCGATGTCTATGTCGACTTTACCGGCACGATCTGGGCGACGGTGATGAACCGGGCCGAGCCCATAGACCGCTATGTCATGTTTACCGAAATGTCGGCCTGGCTGTGGGCCGAGCACGGCATCGTCACCCTGGGCCGGCTGGGCTATGAAAACGCCTATGGTTTCGCGATGCGGCGCGATACCGCCGCGGCACTCGGCATCGACAGTCTCGACGATCTGGCACCGCGGGCCGGCGATCTGGTCATTGGCGGCGACCCGGAAGTCTTCGCCCGGTCGGAGTGGACGGCCACGCGCGATGCCTACGGGCTGGGACGGATGGAAACCCGCACGATGGACAACACCTTCATGTATTCCGCGGTCCGCGACGGGCAGGTCGATGTGATCACCGCCTACACGACGGACGGACGGATCGCGGCTTTCGATCTCGCCTTGCTGGACGACCCGCTGGCCGTGCTGCCGCCGTATGACGCGGTGATCCTGCTGTCGCCCGACGCGGCGCAGCGGCCCGGCATCGCGCAAGCGCTGGCGCCGTTGATCGGTGCGATTGACGCGGACACCATGCGCGAAGCGAACCGGAGGGTTGATCTGGGCGACCAGACGCCGGCCCAGGCGGCGGCCTGGCTCGATGCCCGCATATCCGGCGGTAACGAAGCGGAGGGACCATGAGCGGATTTGCCGGGCATGGCCGCCTGCAGGATGGCGAGTGGCTGATGCGGGCCTGCCTGATTCTCAACCGGGACCGGCCGGCCCATGCCGATCCGATCGACGAGGATACGCCGCTCAACCGGGTCTATGCCCGCCAGGCGGCCGAATTCGAGGCCCTGCTCAAGCGGGTCGATCCGGAAGGCGATATCGATCGCCGGATTTTCCCCGTACTGGCCTATTTCACGGCGTCGGAAGGCTGGCCCGTCGACATCATCCTCGCCATTGTCGCCGCGCTGGGTGTCTGGCTCTTCCTGCCGGACTGGTATGGCGTCGCGAACTATGTGGCCTATCTCGCGATCGGCGGCTTCGTCGCCATCCAGTATCTGCGGGCTCGCCGGGCGCGGGAACGGGCGAGGGCGGAAATGCTCCGGCTGGGCCTGGACCCCACGCGCGAGCATCCGCTGACGTTGCGCATCCTGGTGCGCTACCGGCGTCCGCCCGTCACGCTGCATTAGCGGCAGGCCTTTCCGGCGAAAGGATTTTTCGTTGTACGACGGGACTGTATGTGTACACTCGCGGAGCGCGTATTGTCCGCAGAGACAGCCGGTGCCTTGGAGCCAGGGACGGGTGATGCGTTCCGCCCGTCCGGCGGGGCCCTCCCTGCAGGTCCGGTGGATGATGTCGCGGACGTGACCCGTGCCGCTGAAACGGAGCACGCCAGTGGCCGCATTGCTGGACCCCGCAACCCGGACCGGACTGTTCGCGCCCGCCCTGGGCGTTGCGGCCGCCGGATTGATCGCGACGGCCGTCATCGCCGTCAGCCTGTCCGGCAATCGCGTCCAGGTCCTCCTGCCCGGTCTCGCCCTGGTCCTGGCCGCCGCAGCACTCGTTCTCATGGCCCAGCTTCTGCGCCGCCAGGTCAGCCAGCTTGCCGAGGCCGACCAAAGGCGCCGGGCCAGCGAGCAGCGCTACAACCTCGTCGTGCGGGGTATGTCGATCGGCGTGTGGGACTGGGGTGTCACCGACGATTCGCTGGTGTGGTCGCCCAATGCGCTCCGCATTCTGGGTCTGCCGGCCGATCATGAAGTGTGTGAGATCGGCTTTTTCTTCGACCGGATTCACCCGGAGGATGTCGAGGCGGCGCGTGCGGCCATCCAGGACCATTTCGATCATGGCGAACCCTACATGACGACGTTCCGCATGCGCCATGCAGACGGACATTTCGTCTGGTGTCACGTGACCGGACAGGCGCTGACCGACGAGGTCGGCGAGCCGGTCCGCATGGCCGGTTCGATCGAGGACATTACCGAGGAACGCGCGGCCGAAGAGGCTCGCCACAAGAGCGAACAGCGATTGCGGGCCGTGACCCAGAGCGCCGTCGATGCCGTGCTGACGACCAATGCCGGGGGGATCATCGAGGAGGCGAATCCGGCCTGCCAGACGATTTTCGGCTACCGGCCCGAGGAGCTGATCGGAAGCAATATCCGCATCCTCACGCCGGACGAGCACCGCCGCAAGCACGACTACTACATCCGCCACTATATCGAGACCGGGGACAGCGAGATCGTCGGGAAGGTTCGCGAAGTGGAGGGGGTGCACAGGGACGGGCATCTGATTCCCATCGAGCTCGCCGTCACCGAGTACCGCGCCGAGGACGACCGCATCTTCATCGCCACGGCGCGGGATCTGTCGGCGCGCAAGGCCGCGGAGGCCGAGCGCGAGGAGTTCATTGCGCGGCTCGAGGAAAGCAATGCCGAGCTGGAACGCTTCAATTTTGCTGCTTCGCACGACTTGCGAGAGCCGCTGAGGATGATCGGCAACTTCTCGCAGATGCTGCTGCGCAAGCATCACGACCAGCTTGAGGGCGATGCGCGAAAGGCCGTGGAGATCTGCGCCGGCTCGGCCGGCCGCATGCAGGCCCTGCTGGACGATCTGATCTCGTTTTCGCGGGCCAGCGACGATCTCGGCCAGATCGAGACCTTCATCCCCGTCGACATGATCGAACGGGCCCGGGAAAACCTGGCCGGGGATTTCGAAGCGAGCGGGGCGGGGCTTGAAACCGTACATCTTCCGCCCCGCCTGCGCGCCAATCCGACTCGCTTCTCCCGCGTTTTCCAGAATCTAATCGCCAATGCGATCAAGTATGCCAAGGACGGCGAGCCGCCGCGCATCCAGATCTCCGCGGCACCCTACAAGAAGGGCTGGCTGTTCACCCTGTCGGACCGGGGTATCGGCATGCGTCCGGAATACTGCGAGCAGATCTTCGAGCCCTTCAAACGTCTGCACCCGGCTTCGAAATATTCCGGCACAGGGATGGGGCTGGCGATCTGCCGCAAGATCGTCAACAGCGCCGGCGGGCGCATCTGGGCCGAATCGGAACTTGGCGAGGGCAGCCGCTTCTATGTCTACTGGCCGGAAGCGGCTGAGGACGATCCGCAACGCAAGGTCGACACGGACACCGGTACCGGTAAGGCTGGTGACGAGATCTCTCGAGGGGAAACTGCATGACACCGCCCGGAAAACCTGCCGAAATCCTGCTTGTCGAGGATAATGAGGACGATGTCTTCCTCACCAAGATGGCGTTCGAGGACAGCCAGTTCGACAGTGAGCTCCATGTCGTCAACGACGGCGAGGAGGCGCTCGACTATCTGTTCGGGCGTGGCGCCCATACCGGCCGGCCGGTGCCCGATCTCGTCCTGCTCGACCTCAACCTGCCCAAGCTCAACGGGATCGAGATCCTCGAAGCGCTCAAGGCGGACGAGGCTCTGTCGGTCATCCCCGTGGTGATGCTGACCAGTTCGAAGGCCGAGCGCGATGTGCTGGCCAGCTACCGGCATCATGCCAGCGGCTATGTCACCAAGCCTTCGGAGTTTTCCGGCCTGGTCGATATCGTCGAGTCGATTCGGGATTTCTGGTTTTCCACCGTGATCCTGCCACGCAGCGTGGGAATCGCCTGAACGGATTACTCCGCCGCGGCGTCCGACCGGTCCGCGATCCGCGCCTTGAGGGCCCGGTACAGCGCCAGATTCCAGACCGCGCCGCTCAGCCCGGTGTGTTCCAGCGGGTCATCGGTTTCCGGTTCCAG
This sequence comes from Pseudomonadota bacterium, assembly GCA_034659015.1. Classification (GTDB taxonomy): domain Bacteria; phylum Pseudomonadota; class Alphaproteobacteria; order Caulobacterales; family Maricaulaceae; genus Maricaulis. The sequence goes on from JAYEGL010000011.1 coordinate 28,619, forward strand.
GCCGAGCGCGATCGCGACCTCGCCGTTTCTCAGTTCCGCAATGCCGGCCCCCCAGGCCAGGGAGGGCAGGTCCAGCATGTAGTAGGAGAAATGCTCGCGAAAACCGGACCCGTGTTCGCGCAGCAGGGCATCGAGGAAGGCGCGGTCGAAATGGGCGTTGTAGGCCGTGAAGATCATCGTCCGGGATCCGGTTGTCGCGGTGTGGAAGGCGAGGAAGTCAGCGACCGCCTCGGCTTCGCTGGCAGCGTCCAGCTCGGCCCAGCGTTCTTCGTCGAACCCGTTGATCGAGCGCGCGATTTCGCCGGCGCGTTCGGGATGGTCCGGATGTATGCGCACGAAGAAACGGCCCAGCTCATTCCCGTCCAGGTCGGTATAGATCGCGCCCAGATCGATCATCTCGTGATGGCCGGCATCCAGCCCGGTGGTCTCCACATCGACGATCGCCAGCCCCCAGGATTCGGGATGCTCCGGCGGCGGGAAATCGCTCTGGGAGAGGGCCGGTGCGGAAAGCAGGCAGACGGTGGCGATAAGCGTGCGCAACATTGATTTCCCCTGGCTGAGTCCGGGTGTTTCTAGGCGCAAAGGGCGACAGCGTCATGACCGCGCGCGAAAAAAAACGGCGCGATGCTCGCACACCGCGCCGTCCTGTTCGGGATCGCCGGCTGGGCCTAGAGCACGGTCAGCATAGTCGCAACCAGCGGGTGGCGGACAATATCCTTGGCGTCCAGCCGGCACACCGCGATGTCCTCGAGATCGTCCATCTTGTCGGCGATCTGGGCCAGACCCGACATTTCCGGCAGCAGGTCCGACTGGGCCGGGTCGCCGGTGACGACCATGGTGGAGTTCCAGCCCAGGCGGGTGAGCAGCATTTTCAGCTGGCCGTAGGTGCAGTTCTGCGCCTCGTCGACCACGACGAAGGCATTGTTCAGCGTGCGCCCGCGCATATAGCCGATCGGCGCGATCTCGATCAGCCCCTCCGCCATCAGCGCCTTGAGTTTTTTCGGGCTCAGCCGGTCGGCCAGCGCGTCGTAGAGCGGGCGCAGATAGGGGGCGAGCTTCTCTTCCATGGCGCCGGGCAGGAAGCCGATCGATTCGCCGGCTTCCACGGCCGGGCGGGACAGCACGATCCGGCTCACCGCGCCCGATTCGAGCGCTTCGACGCCCTTGGCGACGGCGAGAAAGGTCTTGCCCGTGCCGGCCGGCCCCAGGGCCATGACCAGATTGTGCGTGTCGATCGACGTCATGAGGGCTTTCTGGCCCTCCGAGCGCGGCTTCACATTCTTCATGAAGCGCTGATCCCGCATCGGCTCCCGCTCGTCCGGGCTCCAGCTCGTTCCGGGAAACAGGGCGCGGACCTTGTCCTCTTCGGAATGATAGTGGGCGGTATTGAATTCACCTGCACGCTGGCGGCGTTTGACGTTACGCTTACCCATGACGGGGACCTCCACACATGAAAAACCCCTCGGCCGGGCGGCGAGGGGCGAAAACGATACGGGGCACGAAAAACAGTGCAGGGGACGCTGCGGGGACGGTGGTGAACCGACCGGATCCTGGCGGGCTGGGTCGAGGAGCGGTCATGCCGACTACCCGGTGCCTCCTTGCATTGCCGTTGGCGAAGCGAGAACACACTCTCGAATCGCGGTTACAGTCTGAGTGTAACCCGGTGAAGAAGTCCTGAACGAGCACGTCGTCAAAATTTCACGCAACAAATATGGGGAGACGGGAATGGCACTTTATGCATTGGGCGATTCGGTTCCTGAAACGCCGGGCGAGGGGGCGTTCTGGGTCGCCCCGGACGCCCAGGTGATGGGACGCGTGGTCCTGCACCGCAATGCCAGCATCTGGTACGGCGCCGTCGTGCGCGGCGACAACGACCCGATCGTCATAGGCGAGGACAGCAATGTTCAGGACCTGTCCGTGCTGCACACGGACGAGGGTGTTCCGCTGACCATCGGCAAGGGTGTCACCATCGGCCACAAGGCGATGCTGCACGGCTGCACGGTGGGCGATTATTCCCTGATCGGGATCGGCGCCACCGTGCTCAACGGCGCGAAGATCGGGAAGAATTGTATCATCGGGGCACACGCCCTGATCACCGAGGGCAAGGAAATCCCCGACAATTCCCTCGTCGTGGGCGCGCCGGCAAAGGTCATCCGCACGCTCGACGAGGATGCGGCGGCGATGCTGAAACATTCCGCCGAGCACTATGTGGAGAACTGGAAGCGCCACAGCACGCAATTGCGGCGGATCGACTGAGGTTTTCCTCCCCACGATGTGGGGACCCGAGAGGCGGGGAAGAAATGTTCGAAGCCGCGCAGCCTAGTGCGCGCGGCTCCACAGTTCGCGGATATTCTGGTCGGCGTCCCGGCCCAGATTGAACCAGGCGGCACGGTCGTGCGAGGCGTCGATGACCAGCAGCTTGTCCTCGCGTGCCAGAATGTGACTGAGTTCGTTGCGCAGCACGGCCGATGTGGTCGGGCCGCGCAGCAGCCAGACACCGCTGGTGATCGATTCCAGGTCGCCATAGGCGCCCAGGGCGTGTGCGAATTCGGCCGCGTTTTCGGACTGGATCTCGGCGATGACCACGAAATTCGCCGGCCGCGCCCCGGGCGTGACGCGCTTTTCCGGCAGGGGCCGTTCGCTCGTTTCACCCAGCCACTCGCGGAACTCCTCGATATCCGAGGCCTGCGCCCAGATACCGTCCCGTTCCGGCGAGACCTGGGAATGGGCCGCGATTCGGCCTTCGGCCACGAAGGCTCGCATCTGCTGCGGCGTATACGGGCCGTATACACGGCCTTCGACTTTCACAAACCAGGACATCGTGATTCCGTCATCGCGAGGCATTGAGGTTTCTCTCGCACTCAAACAACTACCGTCTAGGCCTTCGATACGGCAAGAATCGGGCCAGTTCGGTCCATTCGGCCGTTACGGCTCGGATTCCGGCGGATGTGGACTCGATTATGCTGCTTCGGGGCCGCTGGCCTTCGCCTTGGGGGGATCGAACACGACCGCGAACCCATTGTCCAGAATGCGCGCCACTCGTCCTGACATCTCACCGACACGCAGCGTCTCGCCGACACGCGGTCTTTCCAGGCACTCGAAGGCGGCGCCGGTGACGGATACGTCGATGACATTGGCCTGGATGACGACGCCGTCCTCCAGAATGATACGCGCCCGGCCCCGTCCCGGCTTGCGCGGAGCCGTGCGGTCCTCGTCGAGACCGAGCCGGTCCTTGTTGAAACGCCAGGTTATCGCGTCGGCCAGCTTGTCACGTTTGCGTGTGGGGGCGTTGAAGGCGACGGAGAACTCCTCGCCCTCGCGGCGCACGACCTTGCCCTCGATCCGTCCGATACTGGGAATCATCAGGACGACGCGCGTGCTTTCGCGCGGCACGAGGCGCGACGTGACGCGGGCACCGCCGGGCGAGATGTCCAGCAGGCAGCAGGCGTGCTCGCCTTCGCCCTCGGTCCAGAACCGTCCGTGAAGCTGCAGGGGAACGCGCGCATGACGCCGGCGCTCCTGAGCGCCGCGCGCAGCGATCTTGATCTTCCGGCGATCCAGTCGGCCGGGCTCGTGATGCATGGTGACATCCTCCTGCAGCCGCCCAGACTAGGCCAAAGCGGTTAAGAAGGACTTGCCGTTACTGGTCGTTAGCCACCAGCCGGGGCCGGCCGCTCGGGGCGGCGGAAAAGCCGGGAAACAGGTCGCCGCGCTGGGCCGGCGGATGGATTTCCTTCAGCGTGGTCCGCACCACAGGCCGGCCGCGCAGCGCCGCGACATCGTCCAGCGGCTGGAACAGGCCCAGCGTGCGGTCGATAACGCCGGACGGGCCGCGCAGCGGCAGGAAGGAGATCTCCACGGGCAGTTCGAGCCGGTCCATGGTCACGGTCCGTGCGACCAGGGACGCCGGCTCCGTCCCGATCAGGGACGCTTCCAGAACGGCCTGGACGTGCGTGCGGTCGTGCGCCCGCCAGAGCGAGAGGAAATTCTGGTCGCGGAATTCGCGCTGGTAGAGATCGCACAGATGCGTGCCCGCCAGCCGGAAGATGTGGTGTCCGGGATCGGCACGCCACAGGATGAAGACATAGCCCAGCATGCGCGCAATGTCCTGCGGTTCGATATCGGTGCGGTGCGGTGCCGCTCCGCCCTGCCGGCGCGTCTGCCAGTAGGCGTGCAAGGCTTGCGATTGCGCGTGGCGCATCCCGTGTCTCCACTCGTCCGTCCAAGAGAGCCGCGGCCTGTGCCGGCCCGGCGCGTTGCCGAAACTGTCTTCAATATCGGGGCCATACCCGTCTCGGGAGAGAGGCGTTCGCGGCCATTCCCCGCTCGCGCGAGCGGTCGCCGGCGAAAACGGCCCGCGGATTGCATCGATACGGGCAACACGTAAGGAGCAAGCCCATGCGCGTATCAGCCCGGCACGCTTTTCTGATTCCCGCGAGCGCGGCCGTCGCGCTGCTGGCCGCCCCGGCACAGGCCGGCGGTGGCGGCGGCACGAGCGGCGGCAATTGCTGTGCCCCGCCTCCGCCTCCGACCTGTTGCGATCACGGCGGCGGGCACACGGTGAATGTGCCGAACATCAATATCCATGGCGGCAACATCAATGTCGGCGTGAATGTCTCGTCCCGGGTCAATGTGATCACCAATGTGAACACCAACGTGAATGCCTCGGCGAACGCGTCCTCCAACGCGTCGGCCCGCGCCGGCGCGGGTGCGGTGACCTTCATCGGCGGCGGCTCCTACACGCCGATGACCTCGGCGCCGGCGGCGACGGCCATCACCGGGCTCAACGTGGTCGGGCTCGAGGAAGAGTACGAGTACGAATACTACGAGGAAGAGCGTACGCGCTGGGTCGAGGAATGGCGCGTCGTGCGCGCCGTCTGCGTGGATGACGGCGGTACGCCGCATCCGGCCTCGCGCGTCGATCCCGACGAGCGCGTCGGCGCCAGCTATTCCGGCGAGATCTATCGCTGCATGGCCGGCACGGCGATGCAGGTCACGATCGGCTGGGCGCTGGACGGCGAATACAACTGGAACGACGCTGCCACCATCGCCTGCCGCAAGGGCGAGGCCCTGCGTCACGAGCCGGGCGGGCGCCTGTACTGCGAAACCCAGGAGCCGCGCCGCAACTGCAATGAACGCTCCCTGCTTCGCCGCTACGGCCCCGGCGTGAAGCTCGTCTTCATGCGCCGCGAGGAGCGCTATACCGAACGCGTGCGCCACGAAGTGGAACGCGAGCGCCGGGAACAGGTTTCCATGACCCTCATGCTCGACGGCGGCGTCGGCGGCTATCGCTGAGCCAACCGTCCAACACGCTCACATGCCCACTCGGCATGCCTGGCCCCGGCTGACCCAGCCGGGGCCTTTTTTGTGGCAGTGAAGCCGTGGGGGCGGGTCAGTCGAACCCTGATACGCCGGGCACGATCTCATTGTCGGAGCTGAAGTCCGTTAGCCCGCCGCCGGCCGTGACGGCGAAGCGGCGTATCCGCATGCCCTCCTGCATGGTGCCGTCGGGCGCCTCGATCCGGAAGTGGATGTCCGCCCGGCCGAAATCGCCGCATTGCGCAAGATCGCGGGACAGGATCAGGAATTCTCCGCCGGACGAGCGTTCAGGATTTACGGCGATCTCGCAATCGGTGAATGAGTCCTCGTACCAGCCGGGGTCGTATGTGGCATTGGCAAGGCGCACCTGGATGCGCGTGGGCAGCGCGCCGTCCAGTCCGACCAGACGAAACACGCTCTGCGTGGCAGCGTGCGTATCGCCAACCCATTCATAGGGACCCAGCTCGACGCGATCGAAGTCCGCATGGCGTTCGGGCGACACGCCCCTCTCGAACTGATGATCGAAGGTGAAATCCGTCAGATCGCCTTGCGCGCCGACACCGATACGCATGGCGCGGACAATGCGGCCGAACGAGTCCTCCGGCCCGTTGAGGCGGAATTGCAGGTCGGCCCGGCCGAAATCGCCGCACACCGCCAGATCATCCGACGTGATGATATAGTCTGCGCGGGTATAGCGGGAGGCGTCGAATTCGAGCTCGCAGTCTCCGAACCCGCCGGCATACGTGCCCCGCGCCGCATTGGTGATGGCAACATCGATGGACCGCAATGCGCCGTCGATCGGCGAAAACCTGAAGACATTCTCGGTCGGCGCATTGGCATCGCCGACCCACTCGAAAACGGTTGTCAGCGACACCGAATAGTCGCCGTCCTCATTGGCCCGCGGAGGGGCGAAAGTGAGCCACCGGTCCGCGCCGATGTCCGTCAGTGCGCCGCCCGGGGCCACGATGTACCGCGTGTGTTCGACAACGGGCCCGCCAGGATCGTTCGTGATCCACAAACGGGGGCTGACATCCGCACGCCCGAATTCACCGCAGACGGCATAGTCTTCCGGAAGGATCAGATAGCTGTCCCAGCTCATCCGGTCTTCTCTGACTTCGAATTCGCATTCGTAGAAGGCGTCGAACGATCCTGTTTCCGTGAGTGCGCTGATGTCACCCGACGGGCGCACCACTTCCAAGTATACCAGCCGGGGCGTCAATCCATTGAGGCCTTCGAACAGGAACGCAGACCGCATCATGTTGGTGTGATCGCCGACCCAGTAGAACCGACTGATGCCGACGCGCCGGTACTCGGGCGCCAGGCTCGTCCCGCTGGGCGAAGCCTGGCCTGCATCCGGTCCGAACTGAGGGGCGCCTTCCTGGAGTGAGCGGGACGAGTCGTACGCGTCGGACCAATGATCCGTAAGAGGGCCTTGAATGTTTTGGTCCGGGTCCTCGATCAGATCCGTCAGGCGACTATCCGAGTTGAGCATGAACCGCCGCACCCGCAGCTGGTCCAGGTCCGCATTGTCCTGAGGCTGCACGTGAACGTAGACCTGTCCGAAACCGAGGTCGGGGCAGTCCGACAGATCGGGGGGCGTGATCAGGTATTCGGCGCCCTGATATCTCCGATTCCGGATGCGCAGCGAACACGTCACGAAAGACGCTTGCTGCGCGCTTCCCGTGCCATCCCTGAACACAAGATCCAGGCGCTCCGGCGGCCCGCTGTGCAGGCCGGCGATCCTGATGATGCTGGCGGCGCCGGAATCGTTTTGGCCCACCGCCGGAAAGGGCCCGAACTGACCGTCGGCCTCCAGAACGCCGAAAGCGGACACGGAGACGGGCAGTTGAAACTGCTCCGCGCCCGATCGCAGGGTCAAGAAAACGGCTTCGACGCGGGGGTGAGAACCCGCATGGCCGGTCCAGTGTATCGGCAGCAGATGCAGTTGCTGGCGGATCGAGAGCGTGAGTTCGGCGGATTGTCCGGGGAGGATTCGCAGCGTCTCGTCGCTGACCTCGAGCCAGGCCGGTATATCGGTAATCTCGATCTGGGCGGGGGTGACCCCTTCATTGGTCAGCGTGTAGTGCCCGTCGGCATAGGACTCGACGTTCAGCGTCTCGTTGACGGCGCGGAAGGGGGCTTCCGGTTCCATGGATATCCCGGCGAGAATCGTCCGGTCTTGCGACAGGTAGTCGTGGGTGCGCTCGAGATTCAGGGTCGAAAACATGCGTCCCACGAGATCGTGGGCCGATATGTGGCCGGTAAGATCCGCGGCGGTCAGCAATTCCTCGCTGCTGGCTGCGGGGAAGCCCTGGCGCAGGAGCGCGAAGGCGCCGGCTGCGGTCGGGCTTGCCATCGAGGTGCCGCTCGACCAATCGAAATAGTGACACAGACCCTGGTCGATCGTGCTCGTGAGATTTCCCCCGCCATGAGCGCGAATCACGCAGTAGTCACCGTATCCATCGTTCTGGGTCGGGCCGGTCGCCCATCCCGCCAACAGGCGTCGCCCCGGCGCCACCAGATCGAGATAGGGCGAGACATTGGTAAAGTACGCGACGTCAAAGCTGAAAGATCCAGCATATTGAGTGCTGTTGGACGCGCCCACCGAAATGGTTTCGGGCAGACACGCCGGATGCGCCAGGCCATTGCGATGCGATTCATTGCCCGCGGCGGCGAAAATGAAGACGTCCTGATCACGCAATTGCTGGAGCACGGGGCGCAGCGCCACGTCCTCACAGGGCGTGCGGTATTCTCCGCCCCCGAAACTCATATTGATCACGTCGAGGCTCAGCTCGGCCTGGTGCGTGTGAAGCCACTCCAGCGCTTTCAGGTAATCGCTCTGCCAGGCCAACAGGCAGGTCGGAACGTTCGGCCCGCCCGTGTAGTTTTTGCAGTCCTTCGCCTGGAACTGGCTGAAAATCTGGATGGCGACAATGTCGGCATCCGGCGCGATACCCGAAAACACATAGTGGTTCGCACCGTTATTGTTCAGCGCAACGCGCCGCCCGGCGGCCAGAGACGCGACATGCGTGCCGTGCCCGCACCCGGCGATCCCGTTGTCCGGGTCCAGTTCGCGGACCAGGCAATCCGCACCGGGTTCTCCGCTGTCCAGGGAGGTCAGTTCCGGTACGCCGCCCTCGCACATGGACTGGCTTTCCCCGTCGACTGTCGAGCTGAAACAGGCGCCCGCGACGATCGCACCGTCCATGGCGATGTGATCCGGCGCCACGCCGCTGTCGAGGATCGCGATCGTCTGACCTTCTCCGGTGAGGCCCGCATCCCAGAGTGCGTGTACACGGAGAGGCTCGAGTGAGTCCGGCGCGCTTGGCGCCGGTACCGCGGCCGGGTCCCCCCAAGGACCCGACGGTGCATGGAGGCTGTCCTCGAAGACGCCGGCCACGTCGGGGTGGCGGGCCAGCGCCTCGATCTCGCCGGCGTCGGCTGTCACCGCGAAGCCGCCGGAGATGTCGAAACGCGCATAGATGCGCCCCTGGCCTGGCGTGTGTGCCGCTTGAAGCGACGGGGAGGCGAGGCCCAGCGTTTCGCTGATGACCCGGTCGCGTCGTGCATCGAGCGCAGCGATCGCGGCGCGTCCCGCCTCGCCATCGAGACTGCGCGTGTGTGCAGCGGCGCTGTCCTGATCGCGCAGCATGACGATGACCCGGATGCGTTCGGATGCCGCCAGTCCGACTTGCGCGCGCTCGCTGACCGGTCCGCTCAGGAGCGACGCCTGGCCGGGCCTGCCGCGTCTTTCGCCGTCGTCGCCGAAGGCCGAGCCACACAAGAAAAGGCCGCATGCTGCGGCCAAAACGGCAGTATCAACTCTCATGGAAACGACCCTCGACCCCTGCACCCTTGAAGGCTGTATCGTACTATTTTTCAAACTTCAGGATGCGTCAAGGCGGCGCGCGCGTTTTCATTGTCCGGACAGGCCTGCCCGTCACCGAAACCTGCCCCCCAACAAACGAAAGCCCCGGGTCCTACAACACAGGACCCGGGGCTTTCCCCACCTCACCCAAGAGTTTGGTGAGCCCTAATCCCCGCCATAGGGGGAAACGCTTTGATAGGTCGCCGAATTGCCGATCGCCGTGGCTGTGCCCGAGAGGGTGGAGCCGGTGGTCATGCGGGCATTCGTTGTGGCGCTGATTGTCGCCGAATTGGTCTGGTTGGTGTTGCCATAGGCCGTTGCGCCGCATTCGGAGCAGACATAGGTCGTTGCCGCATTGCCGAAGGACGTCGCCGAGACGAGGGCGGCCCCGCCGTCCTCGCCGTCGAACGTGGCCAGGGTCGACACGGCGCCGGTATTGGTCTGGTCGAGCCCCATGAAGGCGTCGCTGCCGATATTGGAGATGATCGCCGAATTGCCGACGCCTTCCGCGGAGATGGCGAACAGGTCGATGTCGAAATTGCCGACTTCGGCCGTCGCCTCGGCGGTCACGCTGCCGGAATTGTCCTGTTCGCCCTGGATGTGGGCATAGCCGTTCTCGTTCTGTATCCAGGCGGAATTGCCGTTCGCCGAGGCGGTCACGGTCTGCGAGACGGCGCCGCCGCCGGATTCGGCGCTGGCGCGGGCGGTCACGTCGCCGCGATTGTCCTGGTCGATATCGGCGATCTGGTCCGGGCCCATGTAATAGCCCTGGATCTGGGCGGAATTGCCGTTGGCCGCCGCGATGACGCTGGCCGCATAGCCCAGCCCGCCCGTGGGCGCGAGCACATAGCTGTCGGCCGTCACGTCGGCGCCGCTGTCCTGGCGCAGGGTGTGATCGTTCCCGCCGCCATAGCTGACCGCGTCATAGGCGTTGGCCGAGGCGGTGGCGGTGGTGATGGAGGAAATCGCGTAGGAGCCGACCTCGAGCTCCGAGGTGGCGGAAACACTGGAGCCGTCTTCGGCGGTCTGGTCGATCTCGGCGTCCATGCCGGTGTCGTTGATCACGCTGGCCGCATTGCCCATGGCGGAGGAGGTGGTCACGGCCGTGCCGTGCACGATGCCGGCGCGGGTCGTGGCGCGCGCGTTCACATCGCCGGAGAAGGTCTGTTCCGAGGCGATATCGTGCCGTTCGACGACGTCGACGGTCAGCGCGTTCGCGGATCCGATGGCTGTCAGATTGGCAGCACCGGCTTCGTCCGTCTCACCTTCGGCGACCACGTCGATCGCCGCGTCCAGATTGATCTGGCCGTTCAGGATCTCAGTCGTATCGTCCGCGAAGGTAGGTGCGCACGTCATCGTCACGGCGCTCATGGCCGTGATCAACAGAAAGGCGCGCTTGGACATTGGTGCTCTCCCTGGAGCCGTAAGCGGTGGCGATATCGATACCGCCGGTGACATTGGTGTGGCTGCCGCCGCCGATCGGGTCGGAATAGGAACAGGCCGCCGAGGCGTCGACGCCGTAGAGCTGCGACGAGATTTCCAGCACGGCGCGCTCGATCACCGAGCGCACGGCCAGCTGGACCGGTTCCAGCGAGCGGCCGCCGCCGGACAGGTCGATCACCGCATCGTCCCAGAAGGCGAAGATGCCGGCGGAGATTTCCCGGCCGATGATCTGCTTCTGGTAGGAGATGACGTCGACCGTCTCCATGGTGCGCGTGTCGTTGAGGCGCAGGTCCAGGCCGATATTCATCACCCAGGCGCGGCGCGAGAACAGGCCCGTCGGGTCGCTGTCGATGCGGTCGCCGGCCAGAAGGTCGACGCCGTTCGAGCGGATATTGTAGTTCAGCTCGGTAATGCCGCCGACCAGGTGGAAGTCCGAACCGGGCAGGGACGCCGCGTGGATCTGGCGCTGCTGGCCGTCATTGTCGCGGATGAGCTGGTTGTTGGCATAGCGCAGTTCCAGCTCCGACACGGAGGTGTCGAAACGCTCCACCAGGCGGATGCCGGCCTTGGCGAAGGCCGAGATCGCCATCAGCGAAGCGCCCTGGGTCACTGCAGCACCGCCTTCCAGCGAGGCACGGCCGGTATAGTCGGCCAGCCGGCCCACGGCGATGCGCGGCGAGCGCAGACCGTTGGCGTGGGCGTAGTTGGCCAGGCAGACCAGCGCTTCGGAATAGGGGGTGGGATTGGCCGTCACGGGGGCGCCGCCGATGGGCGTCGCATAGCGGCCGTCCGCCCCGCCGCCATTTCCCGTCGAGGCACAGCCGGTCAGCGCGATGGCGCCGGCGACTGTCGCGAGAAGAAGCTTAGTCTTGGTCATTGGCATTACTCACATTGCCGTTGGCAGTGGCATTGGCGTTGATGTCGCCATTATTGATCTGGTTGGAATTGACGATGACGGTGTTGTACCGGCCCGTCACATTGACATTGAGCTGGTTGCCGATCGCCGTGGCGCCGGACCCGACGCCGCCGCCGAACAGGCCGCCTTCGGACGACACGCCGACGCCGGTCTGGATGACGCCGTCGACGATGACGCGATTGCCCGATTCGGAGCGGGCCGCCGCACCGGCGCTGGCCGAGGCGCCCGACCAGGCCTGGCTCGACGTCGCCGTCGTGCTCTGGCCGTAGGGAATCTCCCAGCCGGCGGTGGTTTCCGCACGCTGCGCCTGGGCTCCCGATGCCAGGGCAGACAGGGCCAGGGCGATAGCGAATGCGGTCGGGTGCTTGCGCAGTTTCATCTCGTCGTGTCCTCTAAGACGCGTGTTCTTACCCCCACGTCTTTGCAACGCGTGTGCCAGCGGGGGAGAGCCGCCAAATGCGTTCCCCTGTTGGGGGAATCGGCCTTCGGTCATCTTCGCGTAACCCTTGTGGGCCAGCGCGGGACGCCATCAGGGAGAGGATGTGTGCCGCATCGGGACGCGCCGCGCGCGCCGGTTTTCAATGCCATGCCACCGGCCGTTCTGGGGCTGGCGGGCGCCATCCTGGCGGTCGCTCTGGCCGGCTATCTGTCGCCGCAGTTCGACGCGTGGATGTTCGCCGCCGGCGTGCTCCTGGTCGCCGAGCCGGGCACGCCGCTGCCGGCCCAGCCGCTGGGGCATGCAGCGACCTATCTGCTGCACATCTTCATCCATTTCGGGATCTTGCACCTGGCCATGAATGTCGCCGTGATCGTCGGGGCCGGACGCGCCGTGGGCATGGCCTTCGGCACCGGGCTGCGCGGCACGGCGGGTTTCCTGGTGCTTTTCCTGGCCTGTTCGGCGGCCGGCGCGGGGCTGGAAGTGCTGCTGCACAGCGGCGAGCCGGTGCAGATGGGCGGCGCCTCGACCGGCGCGTCGGGCCTGATCGCGGCCGTGGGCTGGGTGATGGGCGGCTGGCGCGGCATGCTGCGCCTGGCGGCGCCCTGGATCGGGTTCAACCTGCTGATCGCCCTGACGGGACTGGCGATTCCCATCCCGATCGGCTGGGCGGCGCATATCGGCGGCACGCTGGCCGGCGCCGTGCTGACGCCGGTCCTGCTGGCGGTGTTTTCCGAGCGCGACCTCTAGACTACCAGAGCCGGTCCAGCCGGCGTTCGCCGTCGACCTCGAACCCCTTGATCACAAGCGCCCCGTCGGCGGGGACGGACAGGATGAGATTGACCCCGGTCTCGCCGGTCACTTCGCGCTGGCGCAGCCGGTCCTGCAGGGCCAGGGCGCGCTCGCGCGAGGCGTAGTAGCGCTCGATATTGAAGTGCGCCTGGATCCACAATTCCTCCGGCCCGTCACGCACATTGCGGACCTCGCCGGTTTCCGGATCCGTCTCCTCGCGCCAGGAGCGGGCCAGGGCCGAGACGTGGCGCACGCGGCCCTGGGCGACGATACCGCTGCCGGGGTGCTCGCGATGCAGGGCGACGGGCCGGGCCAGGCCCTCGGGACCGGTTTCCAGCGTCACGAAGATCGTGTCGCCTTCGGAGAAATCGTCCGTACCCGCCAGGGTGTAGGCATCGAGCCGCTGCAGCGGGGTGCGGATATTGGCGTAATGGCCCAGCAGGATGTCGCGCGGGTCGTAACCCTCGACCGGCAAAAGGATCTCCGTTCCGTTGGCGCGGCGGTCGAGATGGCTGGCCAGCATGAAGACCAGGAAGGCCGTCATCGCGGCGGCCAGCAGGGTGAGGCGCAGGAGGCGGCTCATGTCTCGGCTCCCCGGGCTGTCTGGGCATCCCGCCGCCGGCGCCAGGCCCACAATCCTGCGGCCATGGCGAACAGCAGGGCGCCGCCGGCGAAGAAGAAGAGCGCCGTGTCGAGCAGGCCGCCGAAGGTTTCCGCATAGACATAGAAGGTCTGTCCCGCAAAGGCAGCGATGCCGATCGCGCCGGTGGCGCGGGCCTGTTCGCTGGCGCCCTGCAGGATCAGGGCGACGGCGCCGGCATAGAAAAGCGCGCCGTAAAGCAGTTCGACCAGCCAGCTTTTGTCCGGCGCCGCGGCGCTGGCCAGGGGCGGCAGCATGAAGACGATGGCGCCCACAGCGAGGAGGCCGGCGGCCGGCAGGAGGCGCAGCCGGCCCCAGGTCAGGCGCAGAATGCCGACCAGGAGAATCACGCCCAGGGCGGCCATGGAGGGGCCGATATAGGCGCCGCCCATGACGGTGCCGTCGATCGAGGCATCGATCCGGACCTGCAGCGCCAGCGCCAGGGTCACGGCGGCGACCGCCATCCAGCCGGCCAGAATGCCGCCGCCGGGAACGCCGCGATCGCGTGCCAGGGCGCCGGCCAGCGCCACCGCGCCATAGAGCAGGGCGCCAACAGCCTGTACGGAGAGGGTCGCGATATCGGCGCTCACCTCGTAGCGGTGCAGGGCATGCGCGCCCCACAAGACCAGGCCCAGGGCGAGCAGGTGCATGCTGACCTTCGATTTGAGACGCAGGGCCAGCGCGGCTGTGACGGCCCAGAGCGGCAGATAGCCCCAGACCACTGTGGCGGCCTGGTCGCTGGCGATCTCCAGCCCGCCCCAGAGCCCGCCGAGCAGCGTGGCCAGGATCAGCACGGGGCGCGAGGGGATTGCCAGGGCCGTCGCGACAGCGGCCAGCGCCCAGACCAGCACCGCCGTATTGCGGAAGGAGGTCATGTTGAAGGTCTGCGCCGTCAGCATGATGGCCGCACCGAACAGGGCCGCGCCCAGCACGGCGAGCGCATGGCCCAGCGCGCCGGCGCCGCGGTCGAAGGCGCGGCCGGCGCCCAGCAGCGAGATCCACAGCGCCGCCAGTATCGTGGCAAAGCGCAGCAGGCGGGGCATGGCGTCCCAGTTGGCGGCGACGAAGGTGAGGGCGGCCATGGCCAGCAGCACGGCACCGAGAATCGCCAGGGCGCCGATCGCCGTCCAGCGTTTCACCGGATCCGGGATGTCGCCGAGGATGTCGTCCCGGCGTGCCGCATCGATCCAGCCCTTGCCGATCCAGCGGTCCAGATCGCCGGCCAGGCGTGACTTGTAACCCATCCGCGCAATCCTCCCGATCGCCCGTCCCTTTCGCCCAAGGGTGACGAAGCCGGGCGCGCCTGTCCATGAAACTCTGATTCACACGCGCCGGCCGGCGAATCCGTTCGCGGACCGAATTGTGTTATGATGAAACCCGAATGACGCAGAAGAAGGCATCAAGGGAGGGCTTATCATGCTTGTCGAGGCGATATTGAAAACCAAGGGACGGGAGGTCGTCACCATTGCGGAGACGGCGAAGCTGGACGAGGCGGCCCATCTGCTCGATGCCAATGCGATCGGCGCCCTCGTCGTGACCGATACGCGGCGGCAGCCGGTCGCCGTGCTGTCCGAGCGCGATATCGTGCGCGAAATGGCCTTGCACGGGGCGGCCGCACTGACCCGCCCGGTCTCCCAGGCGATGACGCCGGCCTTCGTGACGGCCCGTCCCGATGCGACCCTGAACGAGCTCATGGTGCTGATGACCGACAGGCGCGTGCGTCACGTCCCGGTGATGGACGGCGACACCATGCTGGGGATCGTGTCGATCGGCGACATCGTGAAGTCGAAGATCGCCGACATGGAGGCGGAGGCGGCCGCGCTGCAGGCTTATATCTCGTCGTGACAGCCCGAAGTGCATGTGTGGAATGCCCTGCGGACACAGGCGCTTGCGGGCGCCGCTGTCACAAAACTGCAGGAAAGTCGGCAGCAGGGGGTTGCGTCCTGCGCGGCGTCCTGTAGAACCCCGCTCACACCGGCGCTGCCGCAGCGGTTTTCCCCTTGCGGTCGAGCGTCGTTTCTATATCATGCGAGGTCTTGTCGTCTTTCAGGGTAAGGCCGGTGCTTCAAAGCGATGCGCCGGGCAGTCAGTTTTTCGCCGGTTTTCGGACCAGCAAATACGAACTGCGCATCCCTGATATTTGTCGATTGACTTCACATCGGGGTGGTTTAAAAGCCGCCCCTCCTCGCCGGGGCGGCCCAGACGATCGGGTCAAGACGGGGAGGGGAAGCCAGGCGGCTTCCGGTGTTTCATAGGCGCTTTATGACGGTCCGCGCCAAGGGGTTTTTCGAAAGAGAAATCAACTGGATGGGCCGCGCTGCAGAAACTTCGGAAAAGCCGGTTGACTTCAAAACGGGGTGGTTTAAAAGCCGCCCTCCTCGCCGGGACGGCCCAGACGATCGGGCCCGAAGCGGAGAGGGGAAGCCAGGCGGCTTTCGGTGTTTCATAGGCGCTTTATAACGGTCCGCGCCAAGGGGTTTTTCGAAAGAGAAATCAACTGGATGGGCCGCGCTGCAGAAACTCTGAAAAAGCCGGTTGACTTCAAAGCGGGGTGGTTTAAAAGCCGCCCTCCTCGCCGGGACGGCCCAGACGATCGGGTTCGAAGCGGAGAGGGAGGCCAGCCGGCCTCGGAGTTCTTCATAGGTGCCCTGGACACGCACCGGCGATGTTTTCCTCGCGAAAACAACCCGGGTCCGACGCGCTGCAGAAAGCTCTGAAAATACCGGTTGACTTGAAATTCGGGCGGCACTAAACACCGCCCTCCTCGCCGCGGCGGCTCATCGGAGCCAAGGCGGTTCGAACCAGGCGGCGGAAGTTGTTTCGGTTCGGCTCTTTGACATCGTTGATTTGGAAAGAGAAACGCAGGCGGCGGTGTTCTGCGGTGGGTCAGACCACCACTCGATACCGAACGCTGAAGCGTTTTTCTTACGACGATTTTGGTCCGTCTGAATCAGTCCTGAACTGATTT
>JAYEGL010000011.1:47500-86707 GCA_034659015.1 Pseudomonadota bacterium
ATCTAAGTACCCGGAGGAAAGGACATCAATTGAGACTCCGCTAGTAGTGGCGAGCGAACGCGGATCAGGCCAGTGCTCTTATCAATCGAAGTGGAACCGTCTGGAAAGTCGGGCCGCAGTGGGTGACAGCCCCGTACACGACAGTGAGATAAGAGCCTTGAGTAGGGCGGGACACGTGAAATCCTGTCTGAACATGGGGGGACCATCCTCCAAGCCTAAGTACTCCTACATGACCGATAGTGAACCAGTACCGTGAGGGAAAGGTGAAAAGCACCCCGACGAGGGGAGTGAAACAGACCCTGAAACTGGACGCCTACAAGCAGTCGGAGGGCGCAAGCCTGACGGCGTACCTTTTGTATAATGGGTCAGCGACTTCGTCTCTCGAGCAAGCTTAAGCCGGTAGGTGTAGGCGTAGCGAAAGCGAGTCTGAATAGGGCGACTGAGTTCGAGGGATGAGACCCGAAGCCGGGTGATCTAGCCATGAGCAGGTTGAAGGTGAGGTAACACTCACTGGAGGACCGAACCCACGTCTGTTGAAAAAGACGGGGATGACTTGTGGCTAGGGGTGAAAGGCCAATCAAACCCGGAAATAGCTGGTTCTCCGCGAAATCTATTTAGGTAGAGCGTCATCCTTATACCCATGGGGGTAGAGCACTGGATGGGCTAGGGGGCCCCAACGGCTTACCAAACCTAACCAAACTCCGAATACCATGGAGTACTAGATGGCAGACACACTGCGGGTGCTAAGGTCCGTAGTGGAGAGGGAAACAGCCCTGACCGCCAGCTAAGGTCCCTAAGTTATCACTAAGTGGGAAACGATGTGGGAGTGCTTAGACAACCAGGAGGTTGGCTTAGAAGCAGCCATCCTTTAAAGAAAGCGTAACAGCTCACTGGTCAAGCGCTCCTGCGCGGAAAATGTAACGGGGCTTAAGTGATACACCGAAGCTGCGGGCTCAACTTTGTTGAGCGGTAGCGGAGCGTTCCGTAGGCCGATGAAGGCAGACCCGCGAGGGCTGCTGGAGGTATCGGAAGTGAGAATGCTGACATGAGTAGCGATAAAGGGGGTGAGAGACCCCCTCGCCGAAAGTCCAAGGGTTCCTGCGCAATGCTAATCAGCGCAGGGTTAGTCGGCCCCTAAGGCGAGGCAGAAATGCGTAGTCGATGGGAAGCAGGTTAATATTCCTGCACCGGCGGGTAGTGACGGATTCCGGAAGTTGTCAGTCCTTATCGGATTGAACTGGCAGCCAAGGCGTCCCAGGAAATAGCTCCCGCGTTAGACCGTACCCGAAACCGACACAGGTGGACTGGTAGAGCATACCAAGGCGCTTGAGAGAACTATGCTGAAGGAACTCGGCAAATTGCTCCCGTAAGTTCGCGAGAAGGGAGCCTGGCGCTGCGCAAGCAGTGTCCAGGGGCACAGACCAGGGGGTGGCGACTGTTTACTAAAAACACAGGGCTCTGCGAAGTCGCAAGACGACGTATAGGGTCTGACGCCTGCCCGGTGCCGGAAGGTTAAAAGGAGGAGTGCAAGCTCCGAATTGAAGCCCCGGTAAACGGCGGCCGTAACTATAACGGTCCTAAGGTAGCGAAATTCCTTGTCGGGTAAGTTCCGACCTGCACGAATGGCGTAACGACTTCCCCGCTGTCTCCAGCATAGACTCAGCGAAATTGAATTCTCCGTGAAGATGCGGAGTTCCCGCGGTCAGACGGAAAGACCCCGTGCACCTTTACTACAACTTCACAGTGGCATTAGCGATTATTTGTGTAGGATAGGCGGGAGACTTTGAAACCATGGCGCCAGCTGTGGTGGAGTCACCCTTGAAATACCGCCCTGATAATTGTTGATGTCTAACCGCGGTCCATGAACCTGGATCCGGGACCCTGTGTGGTGGGTAGTTTGACTGGGGCGGTCGCCTCCCAAAGAGTAACGGAGGCGCGCGATGGTGGGCTCAGAGCGGTCGGAAATCGCTCGTTGAGTGCAATGGCATAAGCCCGCCTGACTGCGAGACTGACAGGTCGAGCAGAGTCGAAAGACGGCCATAGTGATCCGGTGGTCCCGCATGGAAGGGCCATCGCTCAACGGATAAAAGGTACGCCGGGGATAACAGGCTGATGATGCCCAAG
Organism: Pseudomonadota bacterium; assembly: GCA_034659015.1. GTDB lineage: Bacteria > Pseudomonadota > Alphaproteobacteria > Caulobacterales > Maricaulaceae > Maricaulis. The sequence goes on from JAYEGL010000011.1 coordinate 49,625, forward strand.
AGTCCATATCGACGGCATTGTTTGGCACCTCGATGTCGGCTCATCGCATCCTGGGGCTGGAGCAGGTCCCAAGGGTTTGGCTGTTCGCCAATTAAAGCGGTACGTGAGCTGGGTTTAGAACGTCGTGAGACAGTTCGGTCCCTATCTGCCGTGGGTGTCGGAAAATTGAGAGGAGCTGCCCCTAGTACGAGAGGACCGGGGTGGACGTATCTCTGGTGGACCTGTTGTTGCGCCAGCAGCATAGCAGGGTAGCTATATACGGACGGGATAACCGCTGAATGCATCTAAGCGGGAAGCCCCCCTCAAAACCAGTTTTCCCTTGAGAGTCGTGGGAGACCACCACGTTGATAGGCCAGGTGTGGAAGTGTGGCGACACATGAAGCTGACTGGTACTAATTACTCGATAGGCTTGATCTTTTGATGCTCATGCCCGGCGATCGCTTCGTCGGACAAAGCAAGCAACACCTCAAAATACATCAGACATGTCTCTTCTTTTGGATCTAACGCGCTGACCGGGTGGTTATTGCAGGGGGACCGCACCCGTTCCCATCCCGAACACGGCCGTTAAGACCCCTAGCGCCGATGGTACTGCGTCTTAAGGCGTGGGAGAGTAGGTCGCTGCCCGGTCTGCCCGTTAGATCCCCCTCCATGACAATTCACGAAACAACCGTCGCTCACGCGGCGGTTTTTTTGTGTCCGGATTCCGGAATCCCGGCGCCCGTGCGGGACGACAGACCGGGCGATGGTCTGGACGCCGTCTCAGGCGCGTTCGCGCAGCCACAGGCTCGCCAGCACTTTCATGCCCGACGTCACCGGCTCGCCGGCATGCAGTGTGCGCTTGTCGCCCTGGCCGGACGCGTCGACATTGGCAAAGCTCAGCGCATCCCCGCGCCGCCCCGTCCAGGCGATGTCGAGGCGCGGAAAGCGCGTCGCACCGCCCGCATGCTCGTCATTGAGCTTTACCAGGCTCGTCGCAATGCGCTGGCCGCGCCGGGCCAGATCGGCGCTGGCCCGGCCGCCATCCTCCGTCATGAAATCGAAATGGGCGCGATATTCCTCGCCCGGGCGGTAGACCAGCAGCGAGAGCGGTTCGCCCTGGGCGAAACCGGCGCCGGCCAGCTGCGCCATGCGCAGCTTGATGGCCCACAGCACCAGATCCATGGCGCTGTCGGGCAGGGCGGCGGTCAGGGAGGTGCGGTAGGGATCCGGCCGGGACTCCCCCGTCTCCGGATCGAAGATCCGCGCCGGCTGGAGAAAGGGCACGCCGCCGGCGGCGAGATAGTCGCACACGGCGGCCGGCAGGACACCGTCATGGCGTGCCACGCGGGGCGTCTCGCTCAGCATCCGGCCATCGCCGATGTGCGCGTCGCACAAGGCCTCCGCCAGCGCCTCCGGCCGGGTGGCCGCCTCGTCCGGCGCGCCTGCGGGCTCCGCATCGGGAAGCCCGGCCACAGCCTGCATCAGCATTCCGGCCAGCGGGTGGCCGGCCCGGGCGAGGGCCGGGCCATGCTGCCGGGCGACGGGGGCAACCGCGCCGCGCTCGGCACCGAGCCGCAGAAGGGCGGCGATCGCATGTCCGCCACCCCGGCCCGCCGCCGTTTCAAGCCTGTATCGCGCCGCATGGTCGTCGCCGGCCATCAGGGCCAGCAGGCCGAGCTCGGTCAGCGCGGCCGTGTCCCCGCCGCTCGCGGCATCGGCTGCGCGCAGGGCGAGGGCGGCGTCCGGATCGGCCTTGCAGCCGCGTCCTGCGGCCGTCAGGAAGGCCAGGTGCCGGTTACGCACCGGACCCGCCGGAAACGCCAGAACCGTCTCAAGGATGCGCTCTTCGGCATCCCCCGGGGCCCCGTCCTGGCCGGACAGCTGCAGCAACGCCTCCAGCGCCGCGCCGTCACCGGCGCGCGCGGCTGCGTCCAGCCGGTCGAGTGCGGCGCCGGTCTCGCCGCGGCGCCAGGCGTCCAACGCGATCGCGACCGCGTCGCCGTCGGGGGAGGCAGGAGTGCTCATGTCCGCGATCTTAGGCCATGTCGCAGCGCACAGGTAAAGCGCAGCTGGCTGGTTGACGACACATCGCTGTCATCCTACATACGCGCCTCCCTAGGGCGCTCCGGCGGCCGGGACATCCCTGATGCGGGGTGGAGCAGCTCGGTAGCTCGTCAGGCTCATAACCTGAAGGTCGTAGGTTCAAATCCTACCCCCGCACCCAAAAAGAGCCCTGAAACTCTTGAGGTTTCAGGGTTTTTTTATTTTCAAAATATCGAAAGCCAATGGCTTAGCTCTTTATCTGGATGCAGATGTTCTTGCGCTTGGCGCGCCAAATTGCCCTGTCATTAGCCATGTGTGCCCGTTCGACGAATATTCGCGCGTCTTCGCGAGCAGCGGTCCCAGCGATGCGGTAGAAGAATTCCGGGATTTCGGGGACAGGGTGATGAGCGCAATCGGACATGGGTTTCCTCTTCGGCGTGAGCGCTCAACGGAAGAGGGATTCGATCGTATATCTCAGAGTCGCCCGGTGACTAATTCACGCCATAGATCGATTTCGCTAGCGCACGAACCTCTTTGGTCGCGCTTGCTGACAGAGAGTCCAAGTACTCAATGAAATCTTCGCCCGATGCTGTTGAGAATATCCGACCGGTGATCGGTAGGTCGGACTTAAGGGGGTCTTCTTTCAGCAAGGTGGCGCATTCCCGATCTAGGAACATAGCGTCTACGTAGGGGCCGTACGTTGAAATGGCTTCGAAGTCGTTGAGGGTTCCTCGAGAAGGGAGCCGTTTCTGTCCGTTCGCGTATCGACGCGCCAACGCAGCGTAGAGGTAAGCACCGATACGGTGGTGAGGTATGTGTTCGAGGCCGTCCCATCGTAAGAATTCAACGAACTGTTGGCGGTCATCTGCATGCACCTCGACGCGGTCAACCCTGAATGCCGCCATGAGCTGACGCATTAGAATGTTCACTGGGTGAAGCGCGTTGGATGAGGTTTTCTCCACATCGCCTGCCAGAATCGCTTGGGTTAGCTCCTCGTTCAAATCCACGTAAATCTGACTTAGCGTTTCGCCCCAGCCTTTGAGTTCATTATCGAGTTGTTGTTCGAAGCTCGGCTTCTCCGCAATCCACCTTCGTGCGAGCGCTGTCAGCTCGTCGGATCCGCTTTCTCGTGAGCGTCGAATTCCATCCGCAAAAACAGAGAAGTCCATATTGGTTGTGATGTGCAGATCGGGAAGCCACACATTCCGGTCGCCCTCTAGGACGTCATCAACATTGAACGCGATCGACGGGATCGATCTAGTTTCTTGGAAGGCCTCGGCAAAGGCAGCAAGTTGCATCCCGTTGACATATGAAGTGTCTTTGAAAGACGCGTCGCCGCCAATCATTTCGCATGCCTGTCGGAGTTCCAACGAGCGATTGAAGACCGTCGTCTCCTGAGAGTGAATGTCCGAAGTGGGGCAGACAATCTGGTGCAGCAAAACCGCGCGCTTCACTGCGATATTAATTCGCTCCCACAATTCGCCACTGGGTGCTGATGGATTCCGCGTGCCGGATCTGACTTTGAAAATTTCGCTGAAGGCAAGCTGGTCGAGATAAACTACCTTCTTATTCAGCTCTGGAAGCGGCTCGGCTTCGCTATGGCGACACTTCGTGCAACGTCGAGTGAGGGCGTTGCTTCCGACCGACAACAGCCCGAAAGAACCGGTTTCCTGGCAGAGTGGACAGTTCTTGAATGGGGCACGTTCGAACACGCCGATTCCTATAGCACGGAATCACTTTTCTAGGCCCCTCAAAGCAAGGCGTCAGCCTGATCCGCGATACCCTGCAGAACGAATCCGAAACTCATACGTCATTGGAGCAGGTTGGCGACCGGTGCTCACCCCCGCACCCAAAAAGAGCCCGCCAGGTCAGCGACTTGGCGGGTTTTTTTGTGCCTACAGCTCCGACAGGCTCAGCCTCACCTGCTCGCGGATCCGGGCGTGGAGCCGGCGCCGTGTGTCGGCGTCTTCGGCGAGGTCGCCCCACATCGTCTTGTTCATGATGTGGCCGACGATGAGAGCGCCGAGCAGGCGGGCGCGGATTTCCGCATGCCCGCCCTCCAGCATGGCCGTGACCGGCCTGTCGCAGCGCTCGAAAATGGTCGCGCGCACCATGTGCGAGGCGGTCGTCGAGGCGATCGAGTTGAGCATGATGAGGAAGTCCTCGACCGTGGTCTCGTCGTCCGGCTCGTCCAGGATCATGTCGGCCACGCGCTCGGCCAGCGTGTCGATATCGCCGACGAAGAGGGCGTTGATGCGCGCGATCTTCTCCGGCCGGCTCAGCACCGCGGCGAAGAGATCCTCCTTGGATCCGAAATAGCGCGAGATCAGCGCCGGATCGACGCCGGCATCGGCCGCGATCTCGCGCAGTCCGACCGTGTCATAGCTGCCGCGGGCGAAACGGCCGCGCGCGGCGGCCAGAATGGCGGCCTTCGTGGCTTCGGCGTTGCGCGGGCGGGGCGGGTAAATAGCGACCATGCGAATTTTTCTCATCTCGCCGGGTTGTCATCACCTGTTGACTTACTACATTCCGGCCTGATTTTACACCTCAGGGACGCGGCGATGCCGGCAGGGCGGCGTCAAACGCGTCCGTTTTCGTTTGCAGGATCGATCTCCATGGCGCGCCATTCTCCTATCACGGCCGGTCTCCTTCTTCTGTCGGCGCTCGCGCTTGCCGCCTGCGGCGGCGGGGAGCAGCAGGGCGGCATGCCCACGCCCCAGGTCCAGGTGGCCACGCCGCTGGTCGAGCGCGTCGCGGACTGGGACGAGTTCACCGGCCGTTTCGTTTCGCCCGAACACGTCGATGTCCGCGCCCGGGTGAGCGGCTATCTGGACGCCGTCCACTTTGAAGATGGGGCCGAGGTGGAGGCGGGACAACTCCTCTTCACCATCGACCCGCGCCCCTTCGAGGCCGAACGCGCCGCCGCAGCGGGCCGGCTGACCCAGGCCCGGGCCCAGCTCTCGCAGGCCCGCACGGACCTTCGGCGCGCCGAGCGCCTGATCGAATCGCGCACGATTTCCGACGAGGCGGTGGAACAGCGCCGCACGGCCGTCTCGACGGCCGAGGCGGCTGTGGCATCGGCCCGCGCCGAGGTCGAGACCCAGCAGCTGAACCTGGAATTCACCGAGGTCACCGCGCCGATTTCCGGCCATGCCTCCGAGCGCCAGGTCGATCCCGGCAATCTGGTCTCCGGCGGCAATTCCGCCGGCGACGTGCTCACCACCATCGTCAGCTCCGATCCGATCTATTTCGAGTTCGACGCCTCCGAAGCCGTCTATCTTCGCTATCGCCGCCAGGACGGCGCCGGGGAGGGCGCGCCCGTCGAGGTGCGCCTCCAGGACGAAGTGAATTTCGAGCGCCCCGGCGAGATCGTCTTTGCCGACAATGCGATCAATCCCAATACCGGCACGATCCGCATGCGGGCCCGCGTGGCCAATCCGGACGGCCTGATCCGGCCGGGCATGCTGGGCACGGCCCGCGTGCGCGGCAGCGCGCCCTACGAGGCCATGCTGCTGCCGCAGACCGCGATCCTGTCCGATGGCGCCCGCCGCATCGTCTATGTCGTCAACGACGAGAATGTGGTGGAGGCGCGGACCATCGTGCAGGGCCCGCTCAGCGGCAGTCTGCGCGTCGTCCGCGACGGCCTGTCGGCCAATGACCGGGTCGTTGTGAACGGTCTCCTGCGGGCCCGTCCGGGCGCCCGGGTCGATCCCCAGCCGGTCGAGATCGGCCGCGCCGACCGTAGCGACGGTGCAGCCGCCCTCATCGAATCCCAGCCGGCCACGAGCGCCCAGCCCGTCGACTGATCCCTTTCACAGCCGCGCGCCAGAAAGTCTGCCTCATGCGCCTGTCCCATTTCTTCATCGACCGACCGATCTTCGCCCTGGTGATCTCGGTCATCGTCACTTTGCTGGGTCTTTTCGCCTATCCCCAGCTTCCGCTCTCGCAGTATCCGGAAATCGCCCCGCCCACCGTGGCGATCTCGGCCGCCTATCCCGGCGCGACCGCCGAGGACGTGGCCGAACAGGTCGCTGCGCCGCTGGAGCAGGAGATCAACGGCGTGGAGGGCATGCTCTACATGACGTCCTCGGCGACGGCGGACGGCATGGTGCAGATCTCCGTCACCTTCCAGCCGGGTACGGATATCGATACCGCCCAGGTGAAGGTGCAGAACCGGGTGAACCGGGCCGAGCCGCGCCTGCCGGAAATCGTCCGCCAGACCGGCGTCTCCGTGGAGGCCCAGTCCAGCGGCTTCCTGCTGATCGTGTCGCTGCGCTCGCCGGGCGGCCAGCTGGATACCGACTATATCGGCAATTACGCCAATACGCGGGTGCGCGACCGGCTCCTGCGCCTGGATGGCGTCGGCGATGTGCGGGTGTTCGGTGCGGGCAATTACGCCATGCGGGTCTGGATCGATCCGGACCGGGCGGCGGCGCACGGCCTGACCTCCAACGACATCGTCGCGGCGCTGCGCGAGCAGAATATCCAGGCGACCGGCGGCATTCTCGGCCAGCCGCCCTATGCCGAGGGCGATCCGCCCTCCTTCCAGGTGCCGGTGCAGGTGCGCGGCCGCCTGATCGGGGTGGAGGAATTCGGCCATGTCGTCGTGCGGCGCAGCGAGGACGGGGCTGTCACGCGGCTCGAGGATGTCGCGCGGGTCGAGCTGGGCACGGAAACCTATCTCGTGCGCGGCTATTTCGACCAGGAACCGGGCGTGGCCATGGCCATCGTCCAGCAGCCCGGTGCGAACGCCCTGGATACGGCCGCGGCCGTGCTCGACGAGATCGAGGCCGCCTCGGAAGAATTCCCCGATGGGATGGACTACATCATCCCCTACAACCCGACCGAATTCGTCGAGGCCTCGGTGCATGCCGTGCAGCGCACGCTTATCGAGGCGGTCCTGCTGGTCGTGCTGGTGATCATCGTCTTTCTGCAGACCTGGCGGGCGGCCCTGATCCCGATCGTGGCCATCCCGGTCTCCATCGTCGGCGTGTTCGCCGTGCAGCTGGCGCTGGGCTTTTCGATCAACTCGCTGTCGCTGTTCGCCATGGTGCTGGCCGTCGGCATCGTCGTCGACGACGCCATCGTGGTTGTGGAGAATGTGGAGCGGCTGATACGCGAGGGCCATTCGCCCCGCATCGCCGCGCGAAAGTCGATGACGGAGGTCGGCGGCGCGCTGATCGCCATGTCGCTCGTGCTGATCTCGGTCTTCATCCCGACGGCCTTCATGGACGGCATTCCGGGTATCTTCTATCGCCAGTTCGCCGTGGCCATCGCGACGGCGGCGATCATCTCCCTGGTCGTCTCGCTGACGCTCAGCCCGGCGCTCTGCGCGCTGCTGCTGAAGCCGCACAGGAATGGCGAGGACGCCGAAGACAAGGGCTTCGGACCGATGGCGCCGCTGCGCTATGCGGCGCGCCAGTTCAATAACGGCTTTGCCTGGCTGTCCAATTCCTACGGTGCCTTCGTGTCGCGCCTGGTGCGCATGATCCTGATCGTGCTGATCGCCTATGCGGGCCTGCTGACCCTGACCGGCTGGCGCCTGTCGGAAACCCCGACCGGCTTCATCCCGGACCAGGACCAGGGCTTCCTCATCGGCATCGTGCAATTGCCGCCCGGCTCCTCGCTCGACCGCACCGATACGGTGATGGAGCGGGTGCAGGCCGCGGTGGCCGCCACCGAGGGCGTGGACGGGATGGGCGCGATCGTCGGTCTGGACGGGGCGACCTTCTCGCTCAACTCGGCCGGGGCGACCATGTTCATCCGTCTCGACCCGATCGAGGAGCGCCAGGGCCATCCGGGCATGTCGGCCCAGGACTTGTCGATGCAGCTCACGGGCCTCCTGTCGCAGACCGTGCCGGAGGGCCGCGCCTTCATCATCGCCCCGCCGGCCGTACAGGGGCTGGGCCGTGGCGGCGGTTTCAAGGTGCTGATCCAGGACCGGAACGGGCAGGGCCTGCCGACGCTCGGCCAGGTCGCCTGGCAGATCGTCGGGGCGGCCAACCAGGATCCGCGCCTGCAGCAGGTCTTCACTGACTTCTCCACCGACTCGCCGCGCGTGCGCGTCGATGTCGACCGCGACCGGGCCCAGCGCCTGGGCGTGGATCCGGCCTCGGTCTATGCCGCGCTGGGCACCTATCTCGGCTCGACCTATGTGAACGACTTCAACTTCCTGGGCCGGACCTACCGCGTCACGGCCATGGCCGAGGCCGAGGCCCGCGACGGGTTCTCCGATATCGGCCGGCTGCGCGTGCGCGGGCGCGATGGCGAGCTGGTGCCGATCGCTTCGGTCGCCACCATCACGACCGAGTCCGGCCCGGTCCGCGTGGTCCGGCACAACAACTTCACCGCCGTGGAGATCCAGGGCCAGGCCGCGCCGGGCGTCGCCTCGGGTACCGCGCTGACCGCCATGGAAGAGGTGCTGGAGGCGAACCTGCCGCCGGGCTTCGGCTATGAGTGGACCGAGATCGCCTACCAGGAAAAGGCGGCGGGCGATTCCGGCCTGCTCATCTTCGCCTTCGCGGTGGTCTTCGTCTTTCTGGTGCTGGCGGCCCAGTACGAGGCCTTCACCCTGCCCTGGGCGGTCATCTTCATCGTGCCGATGTGTATCCTCGCCGCGATGGTCGGCATCAACCTGACCGGGCTGGACAATAATATCCTCACCCAGGTCGGCCTGATCGTGCTGATCGCCCTGGCCGCGAAGAACGCCATCCTTCTGGTCGAGTTCGCCCGCCAGGCGGAAGTCGACAATGGCGGCGACAGCCTGAAGGCGGCGGCCCAGGCGGCACGCATCCGCCTGCGCCCGATCCTGATGACCTCCTTCGCCTTCATCCTGGGCGTGACGCCGCTGGCCTTTGCCCACGGTCCCGGCGCGGAAATGCGCCAGGCGCTGGGTATCGCCGTGTTCTCCGGGATGATCGGCGTCACCTTCTTCGGCCTGATCTTCACACCGGTCTTCTACGTCGTCGGTCGCCGGATCTCGCGCCTGCTGCCGCAGCGCGATCATGCGGCGATGGACGCGCAGAGCGTGGACAGGGACTGACAGACTGCCCACTGCCAGTCCTGCGGAAAGGCCCGCCGGTTCGCCCGGCGGGCCTTTTTGTATGGGCGGACCGACCCCGGACAGGCCCGCCTGTTCTAGCGGGTCCGCGGGAAGGTGCGCTGGCCCTGTCCGGCAATATGCATGTCCACCGCCGGGGCGGATCCGCGGCCGCCGGTGTCGAATACGAAGCGATAGCGGTGATTGCCGGGAATGGCGAAGCGGTTGCGGCCTACCGGCAGCAGCACGCTCGGTGTCCCGCCCGCCCGGGTGTAGACGAGCCGGCCGTCTTCCACCGTGAACGCGCGATTGCCATAGGTGCCCGCAAAGCGTTGCAGCGTATCGCCGTCGATCTCCACCGGCGTCCGCCGGGCCGCCACCAGTTCGCGCCCCCATTCCGCCGCCTGGCGGGCGGCCGGATCGAGGTCGTCCCGGTCCAGGAGCTGGTCGTAGAGGTAGAGTTCGGCGGTTTCCAGCGCTTCACCGGCCGGCACGGCGATATCGGGCGCCACGCCGTCGCCTTCCCAGTTGGTCCCCGTGATCGGATTGCGGGCCGACCCGGTCGACACGAAGATGGCGTAGCCGTCGTCGGTGAAGAAGGTGCCGCCGGGATTGCCGGCGCCATAGGTGCGCTCGCCGATGATGGTCGCGCGTTCCATCGCCTGCAGGTGATAGGGGAAGGCTTCGCCGGCGGAGCCGGAATTGCGGCTTGTCAGCACGACCAGCGGGACGTCCGGGCGATTGCCGGCGGGGTGGACGGGCAGCGACCACAGCTGGTTGGGATAGTCCAGATTGCGCGAGACGAAGGTATTGATCACCACCGGCTCCTCGGGGTCGAGAAAATGGCTGATCAGATACTGCACCATGGAGGGGGCACCGCCGATATTCTGGCGCACGTCGATGATCACGGCGTCGGTATTGGCGATGAATTCAAGCGCGGCCCGGGCCGTTTCCTCGGCCGGCTGGATCGGCGCGAACTGGCGCAAGTCGATATAGCCGATATTGCCCGGCAGGATGCCGACATCGGCAAAGCCGAAATTCTGCCGGCGCAGGGCGGCCCAGGGGTCGGCCGGGCGGTCCGCGGGATTTTCCGCCGTGCCGTCGTCCGGCCGGGTCCGTTCCGCCACCGCGTCCGGCCCGACATAGCGAACCGAAAAGTGACGATCGATCGCCGACAGCCGGTCCGTCAGGGCGGAGGCCAGCGCATCGGGTGATCGATAGGCATCGAACGCTCCGGTGGCGGCGTCGCTGCGAAGATCGTCCGCGATCTCGTGCGCCCGGGCCTCGTCATAGAATTCCGCCTCGATGATCCGGGCGAGATCGGTCACCGCGTCGGCATCGCGAGCGGCGGCGGCGGGCTGAACAAGCGCGGCCAGCGACATGGAGGTGGCGACGAGTGTCAATGATTTCAGCATGTTTTCTCCCTGTCCATCCTGTCCTGTTTCGACGGAGCGGCGCGGCAGCACAACTTAATTCGCGGTCACACCGGGGACAGGCTGGCGTCGGGCCACCGGTGAGCCCGCGATGAACCGCCCGGTCAGCCAGCGCTCAGGCATGGCTTGCTAGGTCTTTCGATGACAGGAGCCGGTCCGGCTCGCAGACGCAGGAGATGTCCCGATGTCGTGGATACATACGCTACTTGCCGGCGCGGCCGTCGCGTCGATCACGCTGGCCGGCACGGCCGCCGACGCCCAGTCGCGCAGCCGCGTCGAGGTCGAGCAGACCGGATACGGCAACCGGATCGAGGGCCGTTTCGATGGCTGGCGCAATCGCGCCCGCCTGGCCCAGCGTGGCGATCGCAATGCCATCGCGGCGGTCCAGGACGGATTCCGCAATCGCGTGGAGATCGGTCAGCGCGGCCGCGGCCATTGGCAGGAGGTGCTCCAGTCCGGCCTCGCCAATCGCGTTCTCACCCGCCAGTTCGGCGAGGACCTGTCCGGCTCGGTCTACCAGTCCGGTAACGGCAATATCGTCGGTGTCGCGCAGGTCGGCGAGGGCCATAGCGCGACCACCGTCCAGGACGGCAATGGCAACATTCTCGGTGTGGTGCAGATCGGCAGCGGCCAGCACACCACCTATCATCAGGTCGGCAATGGCAATGCCGACATCGTGGTGCAGTTCGGCTGGGACTAGCTCGTGCCCGGCTTGTCCACGGTCAGCCCCATGCGGGTGGCATGCCAGGACGCCTCGGCGCGCGAGGAAATGCCCAGCTTGCGGTAGATCGACTTGATGTGGCTGGCCACCGTGCTCTCCGCGAGATCGAGGCTGGCGGCCACATCGACATTGCGGTGTCCGCGCCCGATCAGGCCGAGCACCTCCTTCTCCCGGCCTGTCAGGTCCTCTTCGGGATCGGCGGCGGGGCCGGTATAGCGGAAATGCTCCATGATGCGCCGCGCGATGGAAGGCGAGAGCGCCGGGGTCCCGTCGGCGAGGCGTTTCAGCTGGGCGGTCAGGAGGTCGGCCGGGTTTTCCTTGAGCAGATAGCCTTCCGCGCCGGCCGAGAGGGCGGCCACGATATGCGCGTCGTCGCCCATCACCGTCGTGACGATCGGGATGGCGCCGGGGCAGACGAGTTTCAGGCTGCGCAACACTTCCAGGCCCGACCCGTCGGGCAGGCCCAGATCGATCAGGGCAAGATCGAAATCGGCGCTGGCGGCCGCGGCGGCCAGTCCGCCGCGCATGCTGGCGGCTTCCTCGATCGAGCAGCCGGGAAAGGCGCTCTCGGCGATCTCGCACAGCCAGCGGCGGGTCTGTGCGACATCCTCGACGATGAGTATGCGTTTCATGCCTGCGCTCCGTGCGTGTTCAGGGGGAAGCGTACGGTGATATGCGTCCCCGATGCGTTGCTCTGGCATGCCAGTTTCCCTCCCAGGCTTTCGGTCCGGCTCTGCATGTTGGACAGGCCGTTGCCGGACGCGACCGCCGCGCGGTCGAAACCCTGCCCGTCGTCGGCGATGTCCAGACAGGCCCTGCCGCTTTCCCGTTTCAGCCGGATATCCAGCCGTTTGGCGCCGGAGTGGCGGATCGTGTTGCTCACGGCTTCGCGCACGATGGACCGCAGGGCGTGGGTGGCGGACGTGGACAGTTCCGGCGCCTGGCCGATCTCGTTGCGCCAGTCCAGTTCGATCCCGACCGAGGCCAGGCGTTCGGCGGATTCCATGCGCAGATCGGCCAGTGTCTCGTCCAGGTCGAGGCCCGGCGTGGCGGCATTGTTGATGATGTCGCGCAGATCGGTCAGCGTCTCGCGGATCATCAGGTCCTTGCGGTCGTAATCGCCCGAATGCAGCGCGCCGAGCAGTTGGGCGCCGATATTATCGTGCATGTCCCGGGCGATACGGTGACGCTCCTCGGCAACCCCGCGATCATAGGCGCGCCGGCTTTCTTCCGCATGGGCCATCAGTTCGATCAGTTTGCGGGCGGTGGCCAGATGGTCGGGCGAGAAGAGCGCCCGGCCACGCCAGGGATGGCGCAGGATCAGCGCAGGATGTCCCGGCGTGGAGGGCAGGCGCATCTCGATACCCTCCTCGCGGATCTCCGGCTCGTCCACCGGCCTGTCCGCCTCGACGATTTCCAGCGGGGTGAAGAGCCGGTCCAGCAGGGCGCGCCAGCGGTGGTGCCGGCTGCGGTCGGACGTGCCGAAGGCGATGTCGACCACGGCGAGAAACAGCTCGTCCTGTTTCAGCCCCGGGCGCGGCAGGACACGCCGGCCGATCACGTCGCGCAGCGGCAGGTAGGCCAGCGCGATCGCCAGCAGGGAGATGCCGAAGGCCGAACCCGGCTCCAGCGCGACCAGAGAGACCAGCACGGCATCCACCGCCAGGAGCAGGATGGCCCCGGCCGCGTAGAACAGGATGCGATAGGCCCAGTCGCCCAGCTCGAACAGGCGGAAACGCTGCAGGCCGGCCGCCACGCCGATATAGATCAGCAGGAAGAAGGCGAAGGAATACTGGGCCTTGATGAAGGCCTGGATGCCGAAAACGCTGGGGATGGCGGTCATGGTGATGAAACCGCCGGCGCCGAACAGGACGGCGAGGCCGAACCAGATGGCCACGGCGCGGGCCTTGGGATCGCGCCCGGTCGCCAGGATCTGCGCCAGCACGGCCAGACAGATCACCAGCATCTCGATCGTGGTGATCAGGTGAACGTTGTAGATGGAATCGTAGCGGCCGTGGGATGTCCCGTAGAGACCGATCGCCGTCCAGCCGGCAAAGAACAACGTATTGCCCGCCACCAGCCAGCCGCGCCGCGGCAGCCGTGCCGGATAGCAGATGAAGAGGGTCGACATCGCGATGCCGAAGAGCGAGGCGCCGCCCGCATTGAGCATGGTGAGCGCGACGAAGACGCCGTCCGGAATGGGAGCGATGGACTCGCGCACCGGCGTGGGTGCGTAGGTGAACAGCATCGTCGCGATGCCGGACAGCAGGAAGAGCCGGGTGGCGGTGTCGTTGGGTCTGAGCGCCCAGACCCAGCCGGATATGGCGTAGGCGCCGAAGCCGATCGCGATCTGGATCCAGAAGATGTGGGACAGCGCGCTCACCGCCCGCATGGCTTCGCCGGGCATGGCGGGGCGCAGCGAGGCCCACATCACGGCAATGCTGGCGATCAGCCCGGCGACCAGCAGGGCGGCCAGGCGCGTATTGGGCGTCAGGCGTGTGCGGTGGGTCGGCATGCGTGTCCCGGTGTCCCCCTGGCTTGATCCGATCCTGCTTATAGCCGTCCCCCACGGCAAACCCGCTCCCCCGAACGGGGGATGGCTGGGCACATTACACCGCCATAACCTCGTCAAATCTACTGGCAATCGGCCGCCGGGCACGACGGTGCGATGTCTTCGGGACGAGGGGAAACATCATGAACAGACTATCCCGGATTGCAGCGATCCTGATGCTGGCGGCGAGCCTTGCGGGGTGTGCCTCGCTGGTGACGGGCGGACCGCTCGTCCGGCCGGGCGAGCCGACAGGCGCGCTGGAAATCGTCAACGGCTCCAGCCGCACCTTCACGGCCATCCTGATTTCGCGATGTTCCGCATCGACCTATGGTCTCAACCGTCTGCCCGGCGGCGTCACCGTACCGCCGGGACGCTCCTACCGCTTCACCGTGTCGGCCGGATGCTGGGACGTGGATGCCGGCCTGGCCTATAACGAAGCGCGCTTCCGCACACAGGTGCCGCCCGGCCGGCTGGTCCGGCACACCGTCGTCGATCCGCGCTGAGCCCGGGCCCGCCGCAGGGATGAGGCGGCGCCTCAGACCCCTGCGGCCGCTGGCGCCTCGAGCTGCGCCTTCAGGGCATCCAGGCTGTCGGCGATGTCGCTGACCCGGACCGGGCGTTCCAGGACGCCCGCGAGGGCCGGCGGCAGGTCGACCTTGCGTCCGATGACCGGTTCCACGATGTCGGCGAACTTGCCCGGATGGGCCGTGGCGGCGACCAGCCAGGGCCGGGCCTTGCGCTCGGCTTCGGGCAGGCGGGCATGCGCTTCCAGCCCCGTCGCCGTATGCGGGCAGGCGACATAGCCGGTCTCGTCGAAACAGGTGCGCATGCGCGACCTGATCGTGTCGTCGTCGATGCGCGCGACGCCGGCGATGTCGCCGTCTTCGAAACCGGCCAGCCGCTCGAAATTGCTCGGCGCGCCGACATCCATGGCATTGGCGATCGTGGCCAGGGAGGGGCGGGCCTCGTAGCGGCCGGAGGCGAACCAGTCCGACAGCGTCGTGTTGGCATTGGTTGCCAGTACCACCGGGCCGATGGGCAGGCCGCAGGCGCGCGCCAGTATGGCGGCGAAGGCATTGCCCAGATTGCCCGTCGGCACGACGAGTCCGGGCTTTTCGCCGGTCTGCCGGTAGACGTCCAGCGCGGCGCGCGACCAGTAGACCATTTGCGGCAGAAGCCGGCCGATACTGATCGAATTGGCCGAGGTCAGTTTGTGTTGCCCGGACAGGGCCGGATCGGCGAAGGCCGCCTTCACCATCGCCTGGCAGGCGTCGAAATCCCCGTCGACGCGCACGGCGGAGACCGGCGGTTTCCAGCAGCACAGCTGATGCTCCTGGAAAGCCGAGATGCGGCCTTTCGGAAAGAGGATCACCGCGCGCACGCCCGGCACGCCCTCGGCGGCACAGCCCACGGCGCCGCCGGTATCGCCGGACGTGGCCACCAGCACGGTGATGGGGGCGTCCTCGCTCTGGCCGAGCGCGCTGAAGCAGCGGAAAAGAAAGCGTGCGCCGAAATCCTTGAAGGCGCCGGTGGGGCCGTGGAAGAGCTCGAGAACTTCCGGGCCCGCGTCATGGCCGCCGGGGCGGATGCGGGGCGCAGGAAAATCGAAGGCGTCCTGGCAGATATCCGGGATCGCCGGTTCCAGCGGCGAGCCGGCGAAGAAAGGCTGCAGCAGGCGACCGCCCAGATCGCCGAGGCCGCGCGTGCCGCCGAAATCCTGGGAGTCGAAGCGCGGCAGCGTCTCCGGCAGGTAGAGCCCGCCATCCGGTGCTGCCCCGGCGCGCAGCGCCGTGTCGGCCGTCACATCGGGGGATTGGCCGCGGGTCGACCGGTAAAGCATCGGGGACGTCATGCATCGGGCTCCAGGCGCAGCCCGGCCGAGTCCAGCGGGGCGTCATAGGGTGTGGCCGGACAGCCGGCCCGTTCGAAGGCATCCGCCATGGCGGCGCGGGTGGCGTCAAGGTCGCTTACGCGGGTCCAGGCGAAAATGGAGGGGCCGGAGCCCGAGAAGGAACAGCCCAGTGCTCCGGCCGCCAGGGCGGCTTTCTGCACCGGTGCCAGCTCGGGCAGCAGGCTGGCCCGCTGGGGTTCGATGAAGATGTCGCGCAGCCCGCTGGCCACGAGTTCCAGATCGCCGGTGGTACAGCCGGCGACGAAGCCGGCCATGTTGCGCGAATGCTCGACAGCGATGTCCTTGGCGATCTCCGGAGAGAGGAGTTCGCGGGCCGACTGGGTCTCGATCCTGCGCCGGGGATGGAAAACCACGCAGGCAATGCCTTCGGGCAGGGGCAGGCGGCGGATCAACGGCGGATCGAGGCGCGCGGCCAGGACGAGGCCGCCCAGAAGGGCCGCCATCACATTGTCCCAGGGCGGCGGATCGGCCGAGACTTTCTCGCCCTCCATGGCGAGGGGCAGGAGGTCCATCTCGGCGAAGGGTGTTTCCAGCAAGGCGTTGACCGCACCGGCGGCGGCCACGGCCGAGGCGGCGGATCCGCCCATGCCGGCGCTCAGCGGCACGCCCTTGTTGACATCCAGCCGCACGCCGAAATCGGCGCCGGCGGCATCGAGCACCGCCTGGGCCGCGGCGAGGGCGCAGTTCTTCTCCGTCTCGGCAGGCAGGCTGTCGACCAGGCCGGTGACCTTGCCCAACCGGGCGCCCGGCGCGTCCTCGACGGTGGCCCGAACCGTGTCGCGCACGGCATCGAAGGCCAGGCCGAGCACATCGAAGCCGACCCCGACATTCCCCACGCTGGCGGGCGCGCTGGCGCGCACCGCCGGATTTGCTGCCTTCATGCCACCGGTCCCGTCGACATCCGCCGAATATGGCTAAGCGGATTCTCCGGAACGGGCGATGTTTTCGCGTCGCCGGTCAGGTAGGAGCGCTGCACGTCCATGATGTCGGCGAAGACGGCTTCGGCCGTCGGCCAGCGTCCGGCCCCCTTGCCGCGCAGCGAGACGGTGCGCTGGGGCAGGCGGACGAGGAAACCATTGCCCTCGTTCACCAGGCCGGCGAGCGGGTGATCGGGTTCCAGGGCGACGATCTCGACGCGGGCCTCGATGCGCCCGTCCGGCGTGGCTTCGCAGCGGGCGACCTGTTTGAAGACGAGGCCCTGTTCGTTGACCGCGCGAATGCGGTTGGCATCGAGATCGTTGAGGCTTTCGCGCTCGACCTGGCCGGGGTGCAGGGTGACGCCGAAGGCGTGCTTGACCAGAAGGACCAGCTTGTCGGCCGCGTCATGTCCGTCCAGGTCGGTGCTGGGATCGGCTTCGGCAAAGCCCAGGCGCTGGGCTTCGGCCACCGCATCCGCGAGACGGGTGCCCTGCCTGAGCTGGTCGAAGATGAAATTGCAGGTGCCGTTGAGCACGCCCTCCACGGCGAGAACATTGTCCTCCTGCCCGAGCAGGTCGATCAGTTCGAGGATCGGTACGCCGCCGCCGATGGCCGCGGAATAGCGCAATTGCCGGCCCTGCTGGCGGGCGAGATCGGTAAGCCGGTCGAGGTCGAGAGCCACAACGGCCTTGTTGGCGGTGACGAGGTGGCTTCCCTCGCGCAGCACGCTCTGGCTCAGTGCGCGCGCCATGTCGGTTCCGCCCAGCGTTTCCACGACGATGTCGGGCGTGCCCGCCAGCGCCTCGCCCGGATCGTCGGTGAAGGCGAGCGCGTCGCTGCCCGCGAGCGCGGCATGCCTGGCCGGGTCGCGCACCAGGACCGGGTTGAGCTCGAACCGGCCGGGATGGGCAAGAAGGTGGGAACATACGCCGGCACCGACGGCACCGTGGCCGAGCACGGCGACCTTGAGCTTGTCCACGGCCGGGACCGGGCCGGGGCGCTGCTTCACCTGTCCGGCGATGCGCGTGGCGTAGGGCCGGCCCAGGGCGGCGACCTCGATCACCACATGATTGTCGCGGGCGCGGAAGATGGCCTTTTCCTGCACCAGACCGCGGCTGACCCGCACCGCTTCGTCATAGTCGAGCTGGTCGAGGCGTTCCGCATCGGCCACCTTCGCCGGATCGTCGGTATAGACCCCGTCGACATCCTTGATCAGCCGGACCCGGTCGGCGCCGAGCCAGTGGGCGAATTCGACGGCCGTGAGATCCGTCCCGCCCCGGCCCAGCGTGACCGGACCCGACCCGCCTTCACCGAAAAAGCCCGGAGCCACGATCACGTCGGCGCTTTCGAAATGGGCCAGGACGCGGTCATGGTCGAGACCGGTCAGATTGGCGTCCAGCGGCTCGCCATCGGCCCGGAGGTCCATTTCGTGCGGATCGAGAACGGCGGAGGGAATGCCGGTCCGCTCCAGCGCCAGACCCATCAGCGCTGCGGACTTCAACTCGCCGCACCGGACCAGCCGGGCCATCAGCCCGTCGCTCGATCCCTGGCCGACCTCGCCGCCGACGCCGAACAGGGCGTCCGTTTCGCCCTCCAGCGCCGAGACCACGGCCACGACTTTCTCGCCGGAGCGCGTGTGGCGGTAGATCTCGTGCGCGGCCCGGACGTAGTCGTCGGGCTTTTGCAGAACCGAGCTCCCGAATTTGAGTACGCAGAGCTTGAGCGGTTTTCGGGCATCGAGGTCGAGTGGCATGGGTCTGGGTCCTTTGGGTCCGGGTCTGTTGCGATTGACGGTGAAGGTCTGAATTCGGGCACAAAAAAACCCGCTCGCCGGGGCCGGGGAGCGGGTTCGGTGTGTTGCGGTTTGTAGTCCGCTAGCGCACGCCGGCCGCCCCCCCTTTCCAGGTGGTGGTCGTAATCATCGTGATCGTGGTGGTACCGAGGCCGCCGGTGATGGCGCGACCGAGACCGCCGGAACCGTTTCCGGTCCGGGAGGAAAGGCCAGCAATGTCCATGGCGGCGTGCGTCATGACAGGTCCATCTGTGCGGCAGCGATGTGCTGCGCTTGCGAAGTCTTGCCAAGGAAGGCGCATTCCGCCGCCCGCGTCAAACGTTTTTTGCGCGTCCGGTGCAATTTCATCGAAACGACGCAAATTTTTCGCTGCGCATTTGTCCCGCCTTTCCGCGCATCCACGCAAGCGAATTCGGGCATCGGGCGCGGCCGGACCAAGGATCGTCCGGCATGGGGCCATCCGGAGGGACGATCGGGGCGGACGCAAAAGAAAACCCCGGCCGCACGGGCCGGGGTTGGAAATCCTGCCGGGGCGCCGGAAACCTATTCCGCGGCGGCTTCCAGCGTCTTCTGCCGTTCCGGCATTTTCGGCGCGGCGGCGCGGACGTAGGAGGCCACATTGTCCTCGAATTTCTTGAAGTTCTCCAGGAACATGGAGACCAGCTTGGCCGCCTGCACATCATAGGCCGCCTTGTCGTCCCAGGTGGACCGCGGATCGAGAATCCCGTCCTCCACGCCGGATACCGACACCGGGACCATGAAGCCGAACAGCGGATCCTCGCGGAAGTTCACCGTGTTCAGCGACCCGTCCAGAGCGGCATTGAGCAGGCCGCGCGTGGCCCGGATCGGCATGCGGTGGCCGGTGCCGTAGGCGCCGCCGGTCCAGCCGGTATTGACCAGCCAGCAATCGACATCGTGTTCGGCGATCAGTTCGCGCAGCAGGGCGCCGTAATCGGCCGGATGGCGCGGCATGAAGGGGGCACCGAAACAGGCGGAGAAGGTCGCGGTCGGCTCGGTGACGCCTTTCTCCGTGCCGGCCACCTTGGCGGTATAGCCGGACAGGAAGTGATACATCGCCTGGGCCGGCGTGAGCTTGGCGATGGGCGGCAGCACGCCGAAGGCGTCGCAGGTCAGCATGACCAGATTCTTCGGATGCCCGCAGCGGCCGGTTTCCGAGGCGTTCGGGATGGCGTGCATCGGATAGGCGCCGCGGCTGTTCTCGGCCAGGCTGTCATCGTCCAGGTCGAGCCGGCGCGTATCCGGATCCATCACCACGTTTTCCAGCACCGTACCCCACATCTTCGTGGTGGCGTGGATTTCCGGCTCGGCCTCGGCGGACAGGCGGATCATCTTGGCGTAGCAGCCGCCCTCGAAGTTGAAGAGACCGTTTTCCGACCAGCCGTGCTCGTCATCGCCGATCAGCGTGCGGCTGGCATCGGCCGACAGCGTCGTCTTGCCGGTGCCGGACAGGCCGAAGAAGATCGCGGCGTCGTCCTGGCTGCCGACATTCACCGAGCAGTGCATCGGCATGATCTTCTTGGCGGGCAGCAGGTAGTTGAGAATGGTGAAGACCGATTTCTTGGTCTCGCCGGCATAGGAGGTGCCGCCGATCAGCACCAGCTTGCGCGAGAAATCGACCGCGATCACGGTCTCCGAGCGGCAGCCATGGCGCGCCGGATCGGCCTTGAAACTGGGCAGGTTGACGATGGTGAACTCGGCCTCGAAACCGTCCAGCTCGGCCGGCTCGGGCCGGCGAAGGAGGTGGCGGATGAAGAGCGAGTGCCAGGCCAGCTCGTTGACCACGCGCACCGGCAGGCGGTGATCCAGGTCGGCGCCGCCGAAGAGCTGCTGCACGAACACCTCGCGGTCTTCCATATGGGTGCGGAAATCGTCCCACAGGGCGTCGAACTGCTCCGGCGTGATCGCCGCATTGGTGTCCCACCAGACCTGGTTTTCGGTGTTCTCGTCGCGGACCGTGAACTTGTCCTTGGCCGAGCGGCCGGTATGGGCGCCGGTCTTCACGACCAGCGGCCCGCCTTCGGCGACCTCGCCTTCGCCGCGGCGGACGGCCTCTTCATAGAGACGGGCTTCGTTCCAGTTGAGATTGACCGTGCCGGCCGTGATACCCAGGGCGCTGAGCCCACCGTCGCGAGCGTCGGATGTCGACATGTTTCCTGTTTCCCCCAGTGTGCTCGGGCGCGAGGCCATGTGAGCGTCTCACCTTCTTTATACGGCGACGGGATGGATGGCCCGAATGCCGGTCTTCCTCGATCGCTCAGCAAGATGCTTGCCAGCGGGTCGGGACAGATTGGTATGTTGGCGGTAGCAGATCGGCCCGGGGCAGAAAAGCCCTTCGGGCACGCCCGAAATCGAAAGTGAAGGACCGTAATGAGAATGGTACCGCAAACACGCCTGGCCTGCATTGCCGCCGCCTCGCTGGCCTTTGTTGCTGCAGCCGAGGCCCAGGACGCGCCTGTGCCTGAGAGCGAGCACGCGCATTTCATGCAACTCGCCCTGGACTGCGTGCAGCGCGAATATCCCAACAAGATTTCCCACGTGCTGCAGGACGGCGAAGACGCGCAGACACCACGCCAGCTGCATCCGGCCTTCTACGGCTGTTACGACTGGCATTCCGCCGTGCACGGCCACTGGCTGATCGTGCGCCTGCTGCGCTCCATGGACACCGGCGCGTTCGCACAGGCCGCCACGGCTGCGCTCGACGCCAATCTGACGCCCGAGACGATCGCCGGCGAGGTGGCCTATTTCGAAGGCGAGGGGCGGGGCTCTTTCGAACGCCCCTACGGCCTGGCCTGGCTGCTCCAGCTCGGCCTGGAACTGCGCGAATGGGACGATCCGCGGGCGGAGCGCTGGCTTTCCGCGCTGGAACCGCTCGAGACGGTCGTGGCGGATCGCTACAAGGCCTGGCTGCCCAACCTGCTCTATCCGATCCGCATCGGCACGCATAACCAGTCCGCCTTCGGCTTTGCCCTGGCGCTGGACTGGGCCCGCACCACGGGCGACGTCGAGCTGGAACGCCTGATCGTCGAGAAATCCCTCGAGTTTCACAGGGGCGATCTCAACTGCCCGATCGGCTACGAGCCCTCCGGCGAGGATTTCCTCTCGCCCTGCCTGATGGAGGCGGATCTGATGCGCCGCGTCATGCCGGAAGAGGACTACGCCGCCTGGCTCGGCGCCTTCCTGCCGGACATCCCGACCGACGGTTCGGCGGACTGGCTGGAGCCGGGCCGCGTGGTCGATCCGACCGACGGCAAGCTGGTGCATCTGGACGGGGTGAACCTGTCGCGCGCCTGGAACCTCGAAGCCATCGCCCACGCCCTGCCCGAGGACGATCCGCGGGTCGCCGCCCTGCAGGCCAGTGCCGACCGGCATGGCGCGGAAGGCACGGCCTCGGTCACCGGCGAGGACTATGCCGGCGGCCACTGGCTCGCCAGCTTCGCCACCTATTACGTCACCGGCCGCGCCCTGGAGGCGCCGGCCTGGCGCGCATTGCCGGAGGCAGCGGAGTAGGGGCGCTGACAAGGCTTCCCCTGCGAAGCGGGGGAAGTGGCGACCCCGGCCTTGAGCCGGGGGAGGCGATGGGGGTGAGTCGGATGCGCGCTTCGCGCTCTGTGTCGCTTACGCGCCGCCCCCTCAGCCGGCTTCGCCGGCAGCTCCCCCGCAGGCGGGGCGAGCCCTGGAGGCGCCGGCCTGGCGCGAATTGCCGGAGCCAGCGGAGTAGGGGCTCGTTTTCATCCTCCCCCTTGATGGGGGAGGTGGGCCGAGGCTTGGCCTCGGCTCGGAGGGGGTGGGGGCGAGGTGGCGACAAGCCTGCCGCCACCGGGATTCACCCCTTCCGCCCGGCTTCGCCGGGCACCTTCCCCATCAAGGGGAAGGATGGAATACCCCCTCAGCTCGTCGGGCAGTCCTCGGTCGGCTTGACCGGTTCTTCCGGCTTGATGTCGTCGGGCAGGGGGATGTGCTCGGTTTCGCCCGGCGGCAGGGTGAAGCGGCCGTCTTCGGGGAAGCCGGCCTCGGCCGCCGCGGTCCAGTCGCGCTTGGCGGTCTCGATGTCGGCCGTCTCGCTGGCGACGAAATTCCAGTAGATGTGACGCTCGCCCAGCGGCGCGCCGCCGCAGATCATGATCCGGCTGGGTTTCTGCGCCCCCAGTTCCGGCTCGGTGCCGGGCGCGATGACGGCCATCTCGCCCGGTTCCAGCGCCTCGCCGCCGATGGTGATGGCGCCATCCACCAGATAGACGGCGACTTCCTCGTGTTCCAGGTTGAGCGTCGTCCAGGCACCGGCGCGCAGCTCGCCATGCAGGTAGACGATGGGCGAGAAGGTCTCGACCGGGGCCTTGTGCCCCCAGGCCGTGCCCAGGATCAGCCGGTAATCGCCGCCATCGCGTTCGAAGCGCGGCAGGGTATCGGCCTTGTGGTGGTGAAAGCCGGGCTCCATGGCCTCCTTGTCCGCCGGCAGGGCGACCCAGGTCTGGATGCCGAACAGCCGATGGCCCTCTTCGCGCTCGGGCGAGGGCGAGCGTTCCGAATGCACCACGCCGCGCCCGGCCGTCATCCAGTTTACGTCGCCGGGCCGGATGGTCAGGTCGACGCCCAGACTGTCCTTGTGCTGCATGGCGCCCTCGAAGAGATAGGTGACCGTGGCCAGGGCAATGTGCGGATGCGGGCGAACATCGATGCCTTCGCCGGGGGCAAATTCCGCCGGGCCCATCTGGTCGAAGAAGATGAAAGGCCCCACCATGCGGCGGCGCCCGTGGGGCAGGACGCGGCGGACCTGGAAGCCGCCGAGGTCCCGCGTGCGGCCGGAAATCCTGCGCTCGATCTTGCTGTTCATCCCATTGCTCCCATCTGTCGGTGGCCGGGCCGCCATTCGCACAGGCGGCCCTTGCGCTGTGCCCAAAGCGTCGCATAGTGACGCCCTTGAATGTGTGGGGAGGTAAGGATGAAAGCAATCGTCGCGCTTGGAATGACCATGTTTCTGACAGCGGAAACAATGGGTCAGGAGCGCCCGGAAATTTCCGCGGATGCGGCCGCCACGGCGGAAACGCTGATGGAAACGGCGCTGGAAAGCGATCTCGCCTACGACATCGTGGAATCGCTGACCACCGAGGTCGGGCCGCGTCTGGCGGGTTCCGAAGCCGAGGCCCGCGCCCGCGACTGGGGCGCCGCACTGGGCGAGGAACTCGGTTTCGACCGGGTGAGCGTCGAGGGCTTCACCATGCCCTACTGGGAGCGCGGCGACCTGTCGATCGCCATGACCGCGCCTTACGAGATGCCGCTTGCGGGGACCGCGCTGGGCGGATCGGGCACGGGCGAGATCGACGCCGAGATCGTCTATTTCCGCCATGTCGACGACATCATGGAGGCCGAGGACGGTTCGCTGGAGGGCCGGATCGCTTTCATCGACGGCGATGCCATGGTGCCCAGCCAGACCGGGGCCGGCTACGGCCCCGCCAACCAGCGCCGCCGTATCGGCTGGCAGCACGCCCAGCGCGCCGGCGCGGAAGCCCTGGTGGTCCGCTCGGTCGGGTCCGACAGCCACCGCTTCCCCCATACCGGCATGATGAGCGCGATGGACGGGGAATGGGCCGACATCCCGGTCATCGCCGTCTCCAACCCGGACGCCGACCATCTGCGCCGCCTGCACCGCAATGGCGAGACGATCGGCCTGACGGTCAATTCCACGGCCGGCTGGCACGGCGAAGTGACCAGCGGCAATGTCGTCATGGACCTGATCGGGAGTGAAAACCCCGAGGAAATCGTGCTGATCGGCGGCCATCTGGACAGCTGGGACCTGGGCACGGGCGCCGTCGATGACGGCGCCGGCGTGGCCATCACCACGGCGGCGGCCAAGCTGATCGCCGACCTGCCGGAACGTCCGCGCCGCACGATCCGCGTCGTCATGTTCGGGGCCGAGGAAGTCGGTCTGCTGGGCGCGTTCGCCTATGCCGACGAACACGCCGACGAACTGGCCAATCACGTTCTCGCCACCGAATCCGATTTCGGTGCCCGCACCATCTGGCGGCTGACCTCGAACGTGTCGGAAGACGGCACGGCGGTGGTCGACGATATCGGCCATCTGATCGCCCCGCTGGGGATCATCCGCGGCGGATCCGACGTTCCGGGCGGCGGTCCCGACATCATCCCGATGGCCCGGCGCGGCGTGCCGACCGTGCGTCTGGAGCAGAACGGGTCGGACTATTTCGACCTGCATCACACGCCGGACGATACGCTGGACAAGATCGACCCGGACGAGCTGGCCCAGAATGTCGCGGCCTATGCGGCGCTGGTCTATCTCGCCGCGGACACGGACGTCGACTTCCGTGAAGACCCGGAAGACACGGCCAGCCAGTAAGCGCCACACACGGCCAGAGAAAAGGGCGGGAAGCTTGCTTCCCGCCCTTATTCTTTTGTCGGCCGCGTTTCGGGCTAGCTGCCCACAATCCCGTATTCGCCGCCGCGCTCGAGGGCGCGCTGGTAGGCGGGGCGGTTGTGGATGCGTTCCAGCCAGGCCTGGATATTGGGATAGGCCTTGCCGATCCCGCCGCGCGAGGCGGCGGCTTCCAGCGGGAAGCTCATCTGGATGTCCGCCGCGCTGAACGTGTCGCCGGCGAACCAGTCCCGGCCGTCCAGTTCGGCCTCGATGAAGCCGAAGATGGTGTCGATTTCCGGCTGCACGAAACCGTCGTTCAGGCGGGTCACGATGGATTTGGCGACCGGTTTGGCGAAGAAAGGCATTTTCGCCTTGCCGATCTGGTCGACCACCAGTTTCACCAGCAGGGGCGGCATGGCCGAGCCTTCGGCGAAATGCATCCAGTAGACGTAGCGCCGGTGCGCCGCACTGCCCGCCTCGGGCTTGAGGGAAGGGCCGTAGGCGTCCACCAGGTATTCGGCGATGGCACCGGACTCGGCCAGGGAGATGTCGCCATCGGTGACGATCGGCGCCTTGCCCAGCGGATGCACGGCGCGCAGCGAGGCCGGCGCGCGCATGGTGTCCGGATCGCGCTCGTATTTCTTGATGTCGTAGTCCTGTTCCAGCTCTTCCAGCAGCCAGAGAATGCGCTGGGAGCGGGAATTGTTGAGATGATGCACCGTTATCATGAGGTCTGTCCCGCGGCTTTGGTCATATCCCGCGAAGATAGTCCGCCGGACGGGCTCGGCAATGCGAAAGGCCTATTCGAGCATCGGCTCGATCATGTCGCCGGCCGGTGCGGCCCAGCCGGGCAGGTTCAGGCCCGTGTCCAGGCCGGCATGGCGCAGGCGGTGGCGCATCTCCTCGGCGAGCTGCCGGTCGCCGCCGGCCAGATCGACAACGGTGAAAAAGGTGAGCTGGGCGACATGGCCGACATGGGTGTGCCCATTGTCCGCCAGCACGAAGGCCAGCTCGCGGAGCTGGGGCTGGCGGGTACAGAAGCTCAGGATGTCGCGGTCGAGCAGGCGCTCGGCATTGCGATCGAGCGGTGTTGACCGGGAGACATGATCGAAAGCCGGAACCGGCATTGCGAACCCCATCCATTGCGTGTCGCGTCAAGCCTTACACTAGATATTGTGTAGGCCGGCCCGAGTCGGGGAAATGCATATCCTATGCATTCGCGGATGCGGGTGTGGAAAAGTCCGGAAAGGTGCGGACCCTAGATGTCCAGCCAGTAGGCGGTCACGCCCAGGCGCCGGAAGACCTCGCTCCAATAGGCCTGCAGTACGCCGCGCTGTTCCGCTTCCCAGCTGTCGCGGGGGATCAGGCGGATCTCCAGCTCGACGCCGCGCAGACTGTCGCCATAGGTCTCGCGGATGATGTCGGCGACGGCGCCCGGCGGCGGCACGCGCTGCTCGAACGTGCCGCGGCGGCGGCCATAGACCGAGAAGATCTCGGAATTCTGCAGCATGTCCGAGACCAGCACGATGCGGCGCCGCGGCACGGTGCGGTCGAAGCTCGGGTCCTGGCCGAGCCGGGCAAGGGCTTCGATGATCGGGCTGGAGGGCGCGTCCTTGGGCGTGACGAGGTCGGCCAGGGCGCGGTCGAGCGGCTCCGCGAACAGGGCGTTGTAGCGCGCCTGCACGCGTTCGGGATTGCGGTAGAGCGGATTGACCTGCTCGCCCGCGCCCGGATTGCACAGGGAGAAGCGGTTGGTATTGCGCAGTTCGCCGCTCTCGTTGAGCTCGTAGAGCGAGAAGCGCTCGCCCACGGCCAGCGCATCGCGGGCGCGCAGGATCAGATCGCCGATCGCATCTGCCTGGGCGGAGGAATAGAGGTCGGTCTTGTCGATCACGACGACGCTGTGCGGCGGCGTGCTGTCGGCCAGGCACAGCGTCTGGCTGTCGTATTCCGCCGGCTTGAGCACGAAGGCGGCATAGCTGATCGCGCCCAGCACGGCGGCGATGATGACCAGATTGAAAAGCCCGATGAGGTCGCGTCCGGACATGCCCCCCTCCCGTCGCTGGTGCCGGCGCAGCCCCGCGCCGGCTATCCAGTCTTAACGCCGGTGGCCCGGCCCGGCCAGATCCTGGCAGATTTCGTCCAGCAGGGTCTTGGCCTCGACCAGCTCTTCCAGTTCCGGGCCGGAGAGCTTCTTGGCATCCTTCCAGCCGGTCTCCAGCGCCTTTTCCAGATCGCGCGAGGCCTCGTCCAGGCGGCGGGTCACACCGCCATAGCCCGGAATGGCATCGTCGAAGGTGCGGCCCTTGTAGGCGGCGATGACCGCGAAGGTGGAGCCCAGGATGAAGAGCAGCAGGGCTTCCAGGGTCTGCAGGCTGAACGGGTTGGCGCGCGCCTCCAGAACCGGGGTGAGCACGGTGCCCGTGGTCTCCGCACCGCCCAGGGCGAGGGTGGCCGCGTTGAGTTCCAGAAGGTCGCGATAGTGGGCGGCCGTCAGGTTCAGCAGGCCCAGCGCGGCGATCGTGACGCCGACACCGGCCGCCGCCAGGGCCGCGACGATCGGCTTGTTGCGGTTGGACATGTGGCGCAGGCCGATGAAGCCGACCAGGAAGAAGGCGGCGATGACATTGGTGAAGGAGACGGTGATCGCCTGCAGCCAGCCGCCCAGCAGGCCCAGATCGGAACCCTTGGAGAAGAAATAGGCATTGGCCAGGCCCTCGAAGAGGACCAGCGTGGCCAGCACGGAAAAGTGCAGGATGTGCGATTTCGGGTAGACCGCGGCGCGGTCGATCGGCTTGACCGCCGGGCGGTTCGCCGCCGGCGTGTCGCCTTCGCGCTCGCTTTCGGCCGGGTCCTCGACGGCCCCGCCCCAGGTGCGACGGAATTTCAGCAGGTCCGCGTGACGCGCCCGTGCAATCGACCGGGCCCGCGAGAGCTGGATCATCGCGGCCGGCGCGTGCGTGTTGCGCAGCTCCGACGCTTCGGTCGAATAGTCCTGGGAGCCGCCGAAATCGGTCCGGTCGAGCACGGTCTGTTCCATCTGGTCTAAGGGCATAGCCTTCCCCCCGGCTGTCTCACGCCACATTGGCGTTTGATCCATGGTTAATGAGGAATTGTGAACCGAAGTGGGGCGGAATGCGGCAATTTGTGGGTGAAAGGCGGTGCCGGCCACGCCTGTCTATTGAATTTCCGGGACTTGGCGATCACGCTTGCGGTCATAAAACGCAATGGAGGGGGAGGGATGACCCGACATGTCTCGACACGCCGCGACCTGCTGAAGGGCGGTGCGGTGGCGGCCGTCGCCGCGGGAACGGCCGCGCCGGCCTTTGCGCGCCAGGCGGATGCGCCCGCTGCGGCGGAGGCTGCGGACCGGGCCGTCTCGCCCGACACGCTGAACTGCGCGGAAGCCCTGTTCGACATTCGCTATACCGAAGCCGAGCGCGCGCAGGCGGTGCTGGAAATCGACGAGTGGATCGCGCGCACGGCCCAGCAGCGCGCCGTGGAGAAGCCGAACACGCTGGCGCCGGCCTGCATGTTCGATCCGCGCCTGCCGGGAACCGTCTACCGCCCCCAGACCGGCGGTCTGAACCTGTCCGGCACGCCGGCCGGCGCCCTGCCGGGCGAGGATGCCGACATCGCCTTCGCGCCGGTCTGGAAACAGGCCGCCTGGGTGCGCTCCGGCGCGCTCTCTTCGCGCCGCCTGACCGAGATCTATCTCGACCGGATCGCGCGCTTCAACGGCCGTCTCAACGCCTTCGTCACGGTGACGCCGGAGATCGCCCGGGCCCAGGCCGATCATTGCGACCGCGCGCTGACGGAAGGCCGTCTGATGGGGCCGCTGCACGGTATTCCCTACGGCATGAAGGACATTATCGACGTGGCCGGCGTCGCCGCGACCTGGGGCGCCACGCCCTGGCGCGAGCGTGTCGCCGAGCACGATGCCCGCATCGCCGTCCTGCTGCGCGAGGCCGGGGCCGTGCTGCTCGGCAAGACGACGAACGGCGCCATTGCCTATGGCGACCGCTGGTTCGGCGGCCAGACCCGCAATCCCTGGAACCCGGAAGAGGGCTCGTCCGGCTCCAGCGCCGGTTCGGCCTCGGCGACGGCGGCGGGCCTGGTCGCCTTCGGCATCGGCACCGAGACGCTGGGCTCGATCGTCTCGCCCTCCAACCGGTGCGGCTCGACCGGGTTGCGGCCCAGTTTCGGCCGTGTGCCGCGCACCGGAGCGATGGCGCTGTGCTGGTCGCTCGACAAGATCGGGCCGATCGCGCGCTCGGTGGAGGATACCGCGCTCGTGCTGGCCGTCATCAACGGCCATGATCCGATGGATCCCGGTTCGCTCGACGTCGGGTTCCAGGCCGATACCGGTGCCGATGTGCGCGGCATGCGCGTCGGCTGGAACCCGGCCTGGTTCGAGACCGGCACCGATGCCGACCGCGCCGCCCTGGAGGCGGCCCGCGCCGCCGGTGTCGAACTGGTCGAATTTTCCCTGCCGGACCGCCCCTATGACGCCCTGCTGGCCACGGTCGAGGCGGAATCGGCGGCCGCTTTCGAGCATCTCACCCTGGACGGCACCGACGACACGCTGGTCTGGCAGGACCCCGAGGCCTGGCCGAACACCTGGCGCCGGGCGCGCTTCATCTCGGCGGTGGACTACATCAATATCGACCGGTTCCGCCGCCAGGTGATGGCCGAGGCCGCCGCTGCCTTCGAGGGGCTGGATGCGGTGATCGGACCGAACTATGCCGGTGCCATGCTGCTGATCACCAATTATACCGGCCACCCCCAGCTGGCCTTCCGTTCGGGCTTTTCCGAGCAGGCCTCGCGGACCATATTCGGCAGTCCGCAGGAGGGCGCCGAGACGCGTTTCCGTGTGCCCCAGACCACCAGCCTGTGGGCGCCGCTCTTCGAGGAAGGGCGGATGCTCGCGCTTGGCCGCGAGATCGAGCGCCGGCTCGGCACGGCCGGTGAACGCCCCCCTGAATTCGCCTAGGAAGACCGATATGAAATTCTACGATTACAAGGCCGCACCCAGCCCGCGGCGCGCGCGCATCTTCATGGCCGAGAAAGGCGTCGAGATCGACACCGAACAGGTCGATCTCGGCGAGAAGGCCCAGTTCGAGCCGGCTTTCCGCGCCATCAATCCGCGCTGCACCGTGCCCGCCCTCGTGCTCGATGACGGCACCGTGCTGTGCGACAATGCCTCCATCGCCCGGTATCTGGAGGAATGCTTTCCCGACCCGCCCCTGCTGGGGACCGATCCGCTGGAAAAGGCCCTGGTGGCGGAATGGATGGCCCGGGTCGAGGGCGAAGGGTTGATCGGCGTCATGGAAGCGCTGCGCAATCGCTCGGAATTCTTCAAGGATTCCTCGATCACCGGGCCGCAGCGCTATGCCCAGGTGCCCGAACTCGTCGAGCGCGGCCGGGCCCGGGCCGAGGCCTTTTTCGACGTGCTGGACGCGCGTCTGGCCGAAGTGCCCTACCTGGCCGGCGAGCGCTTCAGTGCGGCCGATATCGCCGCCTTCGTCTTCGTCGACTTCGCCGGCTGGATCAAGCTGAAGCCCGCCGACACCCTGACCCATCTGGCGCAGTGGCGCGCCGCGGTCGCCGCCCGGCCCAGCGCGGAGGCCTAGGCTCAGCTATCCTCGTTCAGCATTGTCATCCCGGCCGAATGCCCCGCGAAGGCGGGGCGCAGGGCCGGGACCCATACGCTCGCTATCGGCCGGAAGCAGGCTCGATATCGAGGACAGCCCGGCGAACACCGGGATTATGGGTCCCGGACTTACGCCCGGCCCAAGGCCGGGCATCCATCCGGGATGACAGACTGTGGAAGCCTACTCTCCAGTGGCTTCAGACGCGCTGGCTGCGGTCCCGTTGTCGTTGGCGGGATCGTATTCCTCGAACCAGCGCAGGATCTCCGCGACCTTCGTCAGGAGGCGGCTGGGGCGGGAGTTCGAGATGCCGTGATAGGCGTCCGGGATCACCACGAGGCGGGTCGGTACGCCGTTCAGGTGGAGGGCGGAGTAGTATTGCTCCGTCTCCGCGCGCGGCGTGCGCAGGTCGGCCCCGCCCACCATCATCATCGTCGGCGTGGTGACATTGCCGACCAGGGAGAGCGGCGAACGGCGCCAGTATTCCTCCGGGTCCTCCCAGGGCGCATCGGCGAACCAGTAGCGGTAGAAGAATTGCGGCAGGTCGGAATACAGCACGAAGCTCGTCCAGTTGATCACCGGCTTGACCGAGGCGGCTGCCGCGAAGCGGTCGGTCTGGCCGACGATCCAGGCGGTCAGCACGCCGCCGCCGGAGCCGCCGGTCACGAAGAGGCGGTCCTCGTCGATGAAGCCGCGACCGATCATGTGATCCACCGCGCCCATCAGGTCGTCATAGTCATTTCCGGGATAGTCGTGGTGGATCAGGTTGGCGAAATCATAGCCATAGCTCGTCGATCCGCGCGGGTTGGTATAGACGACGACATAGCCCGCCGCCGCCATCAGCTGGAGCTCGGCCGAGAAGGCCGGGCCGTAGGCGGAGAAGGGGCCGCCGTGGATTTCCAGGATCATCGGCCATTCGCGCGAGGCGTCGAAATCCGGCGGGTAGAGCACCCAGCCCTGGATCTCGCGCCCGTCATGGGGCGAGGCCCAGGTGATGTCTTCCGCTTCGGACAGCGCGATACCGGCCAGCAGGTCCTCGTTGAGCCCCGTCAGGCGGCGGATGTCGCCTTCGGGTGACACAAGGGTGACGTCCGGCGGGCGTACCGAGGAGCCCATGGTGGCGGCGATGCGGCCGTCGGTGCCGAGGGAATAGCTGCCGCCGGTATAGGGGCGGCCGAAGGTCGGCGGGGTGAGACCGCTCGCAACGGTCTCGATCGTGCCGTCCCGATCGACCCGGCCGATGCGTGTCCGGCCGCGATCGTCGTACTGGAAGTAGATCCATTCGCCGTTCGCGCTCCATTGCGGGTTCGAGACCGAACGGTCGAGCGCCGCCGTCAGCGAGCGCGGCTCGGCCGCGTCCGGGCCGGCGATATAGAGTTCGACATTGTGATAGCCCATGCGCCGGTCGTCATAGCCCAGCCAGACCAGGTGCGAGCCGTCCGGCGAGGGGCGCGGCGTGGTGTCCGGGCCGGTGCGGCCGGTCAGCGTCTCGATCGTGCCGTCGGCGAGGCTCACCCGGTGCAGCTCGCTGTCCGGGGCGAGCGTGCCGCGATTGTCGCGCCGGTCGGCGGCGAAGACGAGGCTTTGCCCGTCGGCGGACCAGGCGAAATCGCCGCCGGCGCCGGCCTCGTCGTCGGTCAGCTGGCGCGGTTCGCCGCCGCTGGCCAGGTCGAGCACGAAGAGTTGCTGGCGGCCTGCCGGGATCTCGCCGGCGCCGTCGAAACGGAAGCTGAGGCGTTCCTCGACCTGGGCGGCTGCCGCCCAGTCGGCGTCGTCGCTGCGCTCGGGCAGCGCGGCCGGCGAGAGCCCCGTCCCCGGCTGGAACGCGGCCCAGGCCAG
The DNA here is from genome assembly GCA_034659015.1 of Pseudomonadota bacterium. Classification (GTDB taxonomy): domain Bacteria; phylum Pseudomonadota; class Alphaproteobacteria; order Caulobacterales; family Maricaulaceae; genus Maricaulis. The sequence continues at coordinate 81,894 of JAYEGL010000011.1, forward strand.
GTGAGAGCCGTCCGGCGACCAGGCCAGGCCGGACTGGCCGGTGGTCAGCGTGGCGACTTCGCGGCGCTGGCCGCTGGCGAGGGTGAGGACCTGCACCGTCGTGGTGTCGTCCGCATCGGTCAGGGTGAAGGCCAGCTGTGCGCCGTCCGGCGACCAGCGCGGGCTGGATGTCGTGCCCTCGGCCTCGACCAGCTGGCGGTGATAGCCGCCCGCGCTGTCGACCAGCCAGATCGTGCTGCGCGTGGTGTCGGTCTCGATATCGTTGCTGCGGCGGACATAGGCGACCGTCTCGCCGTCCGGCGAGATGCGCGGTTCGGCGGCCGCTTCCAGCCGGAAGATGTCGTCCTGGCCGAGGGGCGCTGCGGCCTCCTGGCCCTGGGCAGCGACGGACACGGCCAGCAGGGCCACGGCACAACTCATTGTCTTGATCACGGTTCGACCTCCATCCCTTGCCGGCCATCTAAGCCGGACTGTCCGGCATCAGCAATGGGCGGACTGCGGGTTGTAATGTGACAGACATGCAACATCGCGATGGAAATCGGGCCGTTTGGGCACGCTGCAGGATTGCATACCGACATACCTGCTTTTCAGTTTTGTCAGACCCGGTATACCGGGGAATGTTCGGAGAAGGACCGGATGGCGTCGGCTCGTCCGCGTTCCATACAAAAGGCGGCAATGACCGTCGAAACGGGAGGTAGTTAAAGCATGTCACTCACAAAACGCACGATTCTGCTCGCCGCTGCGTCGGCTGCAGCCCTCACGGCCGGCCACGCCGCCGCGCAGAACCAGGACCGCACCGTCGACGTCATTACCGTGACGGCCCAGAAGCGCGAAGAAGGCATCCAGGACGTTCCGGTCGCCGTTACGGCCTATAACGAGGAACTCCTCACCAATGCCGGGGTCCGGGACCTGAAGGACCTGGCGGTCATCGCGCCGGGCCTCAACGTCACCTCGACCTCCAACGAATTCCAGACGACTGCCCGGATCCGCGGCATCGGCACCGTGGGCGACAATCCCGGCCTCGAATCCTCTGTCGGCGTCGTCATCAACGGCGTGCCGCGCGCCCGTAACGGCGTCGGCTTCGGCGATCTCGGCGAGATCGAGCGCATCGAAGTGCTGCGCGGCCCGCAGGGCACGCTGTTCGGTGCCAATACCTCGGCCGGTATCATCAATGTCGTCACCAAGCGCCCGGAATACGAGTTCGGCGCCCATGCGGAAGCCACAGTGAGTGGCGGCGGTGCCGATGGCTGGGGCGTGGCCGGCGGCATGACTGGCGGCCTGAGCGACAATGTCGCGGCGCGCATCTATGGCGCCAGCCGCCAGCGCGACGGCTTCCAGTCGGTCCAGACCTTCGGTGGTCCGCGCACCACGACGGAAGATGCCAACCAGGATTTCTACACCCTCAACGGCCAGGTGCTGTTCGACATTTCCGACAATGTGAACCTGCTGCTCGGGGCCGACTACACCAGCCGTGACGAGGATTGCTGCCTCGGCACGGCGCTGGTGTCCGGCCCGACGGCTCCGATCATCAATGCGCTGGTGCCGGGTGCGCGCCCGATGCCGGGCCAGGAGGAACCGTTCAGCCGCGTTGCCCAGGCCAATCGCTCGACCCTTCAGGACATCGAGGATTACGGTTTCCAGGGTGAGTTGAATTGGGCCTTTGACAACTTCGACCTGACGGTGATCGCGTCGGATCGTTCGTTCTCGATCGCAAACGGTCAGGACGTCGACTTCACCGGTATGGATGCGGTCTACCGCCTGCCGGAAGACAATACGGTTGATGTCGATGTGACGACCTTCGAGGCGCGTCTGTCAGGTGCAACCGAGAATCTGGACTGGATGGTCGGCACCTACTATTCCGACGAAACGCTGGTGCGTCGTGACAGCATTCTCGTCGGGCCGCATTTCGAACCCTTCCTTTCGCTGCTTGCATCGAGCGGTGCGTCAACGACGACGGTCGCCGATCTGGCCAATGCCGTCGGTGCCGTGTCGGCTGCCGTCGGCAATCCGATGCCGGGTTTCACCGGCTTTGCCCCGGGCACGGCGATTCCGGCCGGTTCTTGGAACCCGGGCGGCGACCACTACAACCAGGAAGCCGAGGCGCTGTCCTTCTTTACCCACAATACGTGGCGCATGACGGACGCGACCGACCTGACTTTCGGTCTGCGCTATACCTCGACCGAGAAGACCGCGACCTTTGACTGGTCCGACAGCTCGAGCCCGGCCTGCTCTGTGTGGGAACATGCCTTCGGTCCGGCCCTGGACTTCGCCTCGCCGGCCAATCAGGCCTTCCTCGGTGTGCTGTCCGGTGCCACCGGACTGCCGGGCGCAACGCTGGCCCAGTTTGGCACCTTCTCCTGCCTGCCGCAGAGCCGCGACGTCTATTCCATGATCGACCACACCCAGTCGCTCGAGGAAGAGGAGATGACGGGCCTGCTCTCGCTGTCTCACCGCTTCAACGAAGACCTGCTGATGTACGGCACGTATTCGCGCGGCTACAAGGCCGGCGGCTTCAATCTCGACCGCTTCACCCAGGCCGGCAGCGATCCGGTTGACTTCACCGCGGTGCTGGCGAACCCGGAGAGCTATCCGGCGACCTTCGATCCCGAAATCGTCGACAGCTTCGAGCTGGGTATCAAGACCGAGTGGCTCAGCGACAGTGTGCTGGCCAACTTCTACGTCTTCTACTCGGACTTCGAGAGCTACCAGCTCAACACCTTTAACGGCATCGGCTACTTCGTGACGTCGGTTCCCGGGGCCTCGACCCAGGGGGCGGAGCTGGAACTGCTCTGGCTGCCGCGCGAGATCGACGGGCTGACCCTCCAGGGGGGTATCACCTATGCCGATGCCACCTATGACGAGTTCGCGGCTACCGGTACGCCGGATGTCGACCGTCTGTCCGGTCAGAACTTCTCGTTGGCCCCGGAATGGTATGCTTCCGGCGCCATCACCTATGAAGGCACGCTGGAGAACGGGTTGGGCTGGCTGGCACACCTCGATGGCCGCTGGATGTCGGAGCAGAATACCGGTTCCGACCTCGACCCGGAAAAGATGCAGGACGGCTATGCCCTGTTCAATGCGCGTGTCGGTATCGGCGCGGTCGACGACAGCTGGAACCTAGAACTTTGGAGCCAGAACATCACCGACGAGGATTACATCCAGGTCGGGTTCGATGGTCCCTTCCAGTCCGGTTCCTTCAACGCCTTCCTCGGCCGTCCGCGCACCTATGGCGTGACGCTGCGCGTGCGCCGCTAGGCCCTCGGGGAATAACCGATCGGGAGAGGGCCGGGGCGAGTTGCCGCGGCCCTCTTCTTTTTGCGTTGCGGCATAATGGCGCCCAATCTTGGGTTTGCCCTCTGGAGATGCCGAATTTTTAATGGTAATTCCGGGAAGGACTTGCCCTCAAACCGCCGATATCCGTCGGTTGAATGATGCTCGGGACGGTTTTTCTACGCTATGACGACTTTCGCCACGACATCGCGACAGCGCCGCATCCTGGCCGGTTCGGTTGCCGGTCTGGCCGCCCTGGCGGCCCTGCTGATCGGCATCGGTCCGTTTTCCGTGGGCGCCATGGAGGCGCGGCTGCTGGCCAATGCCGAGCGGGCGCTCAGCCTGCGCGGGCATGACTGGGCCAGCGTGCGTCTCGACGGCCAGCGCGCCATTGTCTCCGGCGCCGCGCCGAACGATACGGCCCGCGCCGATGCGCTCTCCACCGTGGCCGCCTCGACCTGGTCGGGCGGTCGCGTGGCCGGCGGCGTCACCGCCGTGACCGACGAGACCGTCGAGGCCCGCCTGCAGCGCGGCTTCGTCTTCCGGGCCGACATGGCCGTCAATGGCCGGGTCCTGATTCGCGGCGATGCGACGGATGCGGCCGCGCGCGCGGCCATTGCCGAATATGCGTCCTCCACCTTTCCCAACGGGGCCGATACCGACCTGACCCTGGTGCCCGGCGGCGGTGCCGCACCCGACTGGGAGGCCTCGGCCCGGCGGCTCCTGGGCCAGCTGGCCCGCCTCGATCGCGGGGCCATCGTGCTGCAGTCGCAGATGGGCGCCCTGGTCGGCGAGGCCGCCAATCCGCAGGTTGCCCAGTCGGTGGCTTCGGCCCTGTCGGCCATGCCCGATCCCTATCGCGCCGCGTGGATCGTGATGCCCGCGGGCGCCCCCACGGTCAGCCGTGTAGAGGATGTCGACGGCTGTGCCGCCGTGATCCGCGCCGCCCAGGGGACCGAAGCGCTGCGTTTCGATCGCGAAGGCGTCGCGCCCAGCCCGCTCACCGTGGTGGCCCTGCGCCGCGTCTCGCGCGCCTTCTCGGCCTGCCCGGACAATGCCGTGCTCACGGTCGGCGTACTGCGCGAGGCACTCGAGGCCGGGCTCGACGAGGCCCGGGTGGCGGAGGTTGCCCGGCTGGTCGATGCCGGCGAGGGCGAAGACGCACGCGTGATCGTGGAACTGGTCCAGGACCAGGATGCGGCGATCAATTTCAACATCTCCACGCAAGAGGACTGAGGCATGTTCTGGCTGATCTGGCAAATGGGCGTTCTGCTTGTGATCTTCTTCGGGCTGGGGCTGCTGGTCGGCTACATGGTCTGGAGCGGCGATGCGCGCAGCGGCGAGGCCGACAAGGCGCTCGGCGACAACAAGCGCCTGCGCGAGGAGAACGAGAACCTGGCCCGCCGGCTGGGCGAGGCGTCGTCGCGCAGCGAACCGGCGGCCGAGGCCGCACCCCAGGTCGCGCCGGCCACGCCGGCGCCGCCGGAACCGGATGCCGGGGCTGCCAGCGGCGGCGGAGCGGCCAAGCCGAAGCCTGCGGCCAA
>JAYEGL010000011.1:86717-175934 GCA_034659015.1 Pseudomonadota bacterium
CGTCGCAGACCGCCGCCAAGCCCAGGCCCGCGCCCAAAGCGAAAGCCGAGTCCAAGCCCAAGGCCGAGTCCAAGCCCAAGGCCGGGACGAAGCCGAAAGCCGCGCCCGCCAAGTCCGCCGCGGCAGTCGGCGACGATCTCACCCGCATCAAGGGGCTCGGCCCCAAGGCCGAGGCGGCGCTCAAGGCCGGTGGGGTGACGACGATCGCGCAGATCGCCGGCTGGAGCGAAAGCGAGGCCGAGGCCTGGGACGACCGCATCAATGGCCGCGGCCGTATCGCGCGCGACAAATGGGTCGAACAGGCCAAAGAGATCGCCGGCTGATGCCGCGCCTGTCTCCATGACCGAGGACGAGTTCAACGCCTATTGCGCCAGCCTGCCGGCGACCACGCATGTCGTGCAATGGGGCGATGCGAATGTCTGGAAGGTCGGCGGCAAGGTCTTCGCCGTCGGCGGCTGGAACCGGCGCGACCATGCCGGCATCTCGTTCAAGGTCACCCCGCTCTCCTTCGAGATCCTGAAGGAACAGCCCGGCCTCAGGCCGGCCCCCTATCTCGCCTCGCGCGGGATGACCTGGATCCAGCACTACGATGACCCCGGCCTGCCGGATGAAGACCTGAAGGCCTATCTCGCCCGCTCGCACGGGATCGTCGCAGCGGGCCTGACGAAGAAGAAACAGCGCGAGCTGGGCCTGCTGGCCGGTTAGGGACGTTTTATCCTTCCCCTTGATGGGGAAGGGGGACCGCGCCGAAGGCGTGGTGGATGGGGTGGGGGCGAGGTGTCCGCCACTTTGCACCTAGAAGGCCCACACCGGGATTCACCCCTTCCGTCCGGCTGCGCCGGACACCTTCCCCATCAAGGGGAAGGATAGTGCTGCTTGCTCGCTGTCATCTACTCCGGCGCATGCTCCAGCACGGCGCGGGCGTTGTAGGCCTGCGGTTCGGGCGGGGTCTCGCCGCTGCGGACGAGAATTTCCAGCATCACCGACTTTTCCCCGGCGCTGCCGTCGAAGCGCAGGCCGACGCCCACCCCGGACGCGCGGAAACCGCCGGATCCCCAGCTCTGGCCGACCGTACCGCCCACGCCGACCGGATTGCGGTCATTGCCCTCGCGCGCCCGGGCCACGACCAGGAACCAGTCGCCGCCTTCGCGCAGCGTCACCTCGGCGGCGCGGCGCAGGGCGTAGTCTTCGGCGAGCTGGAAACTGGCATCGCTGCCGGCGGCGAACTCGATGCGGAAGCGATCCTGTTCGATGCGCATTTCGGAAAAGCCGCGATCGCCGCCATGGGCGGGGGCATAATGTGTCGGGGCGCTGGCACAGGCCGCCAGCAGGCAAAGGGCGAGACTGGAAAGCAGGGCGCGCATGTGTGTCCTCGCTGACTGGGAAGCGCAATCATGACACAGGCGGGCTGACGCGGCGATGAACATCGCGCGGCGGGCGGGTTTCAGCGTCTGAGATAGCGGCCGAACCGTCCCGGCGTGCGCCTGCCGATATTGTCCAGCCCGTCATCGAGCCAGTTCCAGCGCTTGCGGCGGCCGCGCAGCCAGGAGCGGAAACGCGGATCGGTGGGGATCAGGAAGGCCGCGCCGACACCCATCAGCACGGCGCCCGTGGGTACGGGCGATATCGCCAGCACGCCGCCGACGCCGATCAGCCCGTAACCGGCCACGCGGGTGGTCGTTCGGGCGACGGTCTGCTTCAGGCTGCGGCCGGACATGGCGAATTCCCCGTCTGGATCCCGGCGCCGGAATGACGCGGTACATCATCAACGCATCGCACCGCGGCCGGTTCCCGACCGTTCGACCGCCGGTGCGCGTGCCGGGACTTTGCGCGGAATGATGGAACCAATCGGCGCGCCACGTGTTGTTCAGACATACCCGACCACCAAGCAGCCGAAGGAGCATGGGACATGCCGAGCAAGACTGAAGCGAAAGCCGCAACAGCGAATGGCAATGCACAATCCGCTGCGAAGAACGTCGATTCCGACATCGACGAGCTGCGCGAGGACCTGAAAGCCTTGCGCGGCGACCTGTCGAAACTGCTCTCCGACAGCGGCGCCTACGCCTCCGCGAAATCCCGCGAAGGGCTGGAGCGCTCGAAGGAATGGTCCGAGGGCGCCCAGAAGAGCGTCGACGAGGCGCGCACCACGGTCGAGGACAAGGTGCGCGAGAATCCGCTGGCCGCCGTCGGTATCGCGATGGGGGTCGGTGCGTTGCTCTCCTACGTGTCCTCGCGCCGGTAATACGTCATGGAAAAGGCCAAGCTGAGACTGCTGGCCGCGGCAGGCGGCGCCCTGTTCGGGTTTGCCGGTGCGATGTCCATGGCCTACGCCCTGGTCGTCGTGCTGACGCCCGTCCTGGGGCTCGCCTGGGCGACGGTGAGCGTCGGGGCGATCTTCATCGCGCTGGCCTGCATCTGCCTCTATTTCTTCCTTCTGCCCTACAAGCCGGCGGAAGCCGAGGCGGACCAGGCCGAAACCTTCGCGGCGGAGGCCCTGGCGGATCTGCCCTTCGACACGGTCGAGCATGTAGTGAAGAAACACCCGCTGAGCGCCATCACCCTGGCGCTGGCCGCCGGTTATGTCGTGGCGAAGGACCCCCAGAACGCCAGCCGCGGCGTGCAGCGTGTCCTGACCGGTTTGCTCTGAGCGGGCAGGCCTTCTATCTACCATTGAACCGGCGCCGCGATATTGCCGCCTTCGGGCGGCAGGGTCGCGGCGAACGGGCTCGGGTAAACGGGCAGGGCCGGTTGGAAGAATGAGCGTGCTGAGGATCGCGACCCTGGTCGTGTCGGCCGTGTCCGGTGGCGTCGTCATCGGACGCAAACTGCTGGCCGACCAGGTGCAGAGGAAGAAGGCGGCCCTGGTCGAACGGGCCGGTGCGGAAGTGCGCGAGCGCATCCGCACCCAGGCGCGTGGCTTCGTGATCGACCATCTGCGCCGTTTTTCCATCGCCCTGGTCATCAAGGCCGGCATGCTGATCGGCGTCGTCGCGCTGGAGCGTCTGGGCGTGCTGCCGGGCTGGCTTTACGGCGCCATGCTGCTCGCCCTGATCACCGCCTTCGTGGCGCGTGACGTCTATGTCTCCTGGCCGACGCTGAGCTTTGCCGCGCGCGAGCTGCGCAAGAATGGCTGGCGTCCGCGCCTGACCGTGGCCGAGATCGTTGCCGCCCAGACTTTCGACGAAGTGCTCGCGGAAAGCTCCCAGCAGCCCCAGCTCTGGCACGAGGACCTGCTGCTCGCCCTGGCCGGGGAAAAGCGCGACAAGCTGGTCGAGGATATCGCCAACGAGGTCGCCGCCATCGCCCGCGGCATCTCCTGGCCGACCCTGAAACCCTATTTCCTCACCGGCGTGGTCATGACGGCCGGCCTCTCCGCCCTCTACGGCGCCTTCGCCTGGCTGGCCCTGCACGGGCTGGTGATCTGAGGAAGTTGGGGACAGACACGTAAGCGCGCTTACGTGTCTGTCCCCAATTCCATCCAGGGGAAGCCTTCAGACCGCTTCCTCCTCCATCCCCATGCGTTCCAGCATGACGAGCGCCGAGTCGGCGATCACCGTGCCGGGGGGGAAGACGGCGGCGGCGCCCATCTGGCGCAGCACGGGTTCGTCGTCGGGCGGGATGACGCCGCCGACGATGACGAGAATGTCCTCGCGGCCCTTGTCGCGCAGCGCGTCGCGCAGCTCCGGCACCAGGGTGAGGTGGCCGGCGGCCAGGGAGGAGGCGGCGGCGGCATCGACATCTTCGGATGCGGCGAGATCGGCGGCCTCGTCCGGCGTCTGGAAGAGCGGGCCGATCACCACGTCCCAGCCCAGATCGCTATAGGCCGAGGCGACGACTTTCTGGCCGCGGTCATGCCCGTCCTGTCCCAGCTTGGCGATCAGGATTTTCGGCTTTTTGCCGTGACGCTTCGCATAGGCCTCGGCCAGCGCCCTGGCGCGCTTGACCGTGTCGTCCTCGCCGGCCGCGGCGCCGTACACGCCCGTAACGCCCTTGATCTTCGCGACATGGCGGTTGAAGGCGCGCTCCATGGCGTCGGAAATCTCGCCCACCGTGGCCTTGGCGCGGGCGGCATCGACGGACAGGGCCAGCAGATTGCCGTCGCCGGTGCGGGCGCCCTCGGCCAGCGCGTTCAGCGCCGCCTCCACGGCGGCCGGGTCGCGCTCGGCGCGCAGGCGTTCCAGCTTCTCGATCTGCTGCTTGCGGACCATGTAATTGTCCACCTTGAGCACCGGCACGTCCTCTTCCTCCTCGAGGCGGAACTTGTTGACGCCCGTGATGGTCTGGCGGCCGCTGTCGATCAGCGCCTGGGTGCGCGCGGCGGCTTCCTCGATGCGCAGTTTGGGAATGCCGGCCTCGATGGCCTTGGCCATGCCGCCCAGCTCGTCGACCTCGGCGATATGGTCCAGCGCCTTGGCGGCGAGGTCGTGGGTGAGGCGTTCGATGTAGTGCGAGCCGCCCCACGGATCGATCGCATCGGTGAGATGGGCCTCGCCGGCCAGCAGGATCTGGGTGTTGCGGGCGATGCGGGCGGAGAAGTCCGTCGGCAGGGCCAGCGCCTCGTCCAGCGCATTGGTGTGCAGCGACTGGGTGTGCCCGTCCACGGCGGCGATGGCTTCCAGCGCCGTGCGGCCGACATTGTTGAACACGTCCTGGGCGGCCAGCGACCAGCCGGATGTCTGGCAGTGGGTGCGCAGGCAGATCGACTTGTCGGACTTGGGCGAGAAGCGTTCCCTGACCAGCTTGGCCCACAACAGGCGCGCGGCGCGCAGTTTGGCGATCTCCATGAACACGTTCATGCCGATGCCGAAGAAGAAGGAGAGGCGCGGCGCGAAGGCATCGACGTCCAGGCCGGCCTCGATGCCCGTGGCGATGTATTCCAGCCCGTCCGCGATCGTGTAGGCCAGCTCCAGATCCGCCGGCGCACCCGCCTCCTGCATGTGGTAGCCGGAGATCGAGATCGAGTTGAACCGCGGCATGTGCGTCGAGGTGTACTCGAAGATGTCCGAGATGATCCGCATCGAGGGCTGGGGCGGATAGATGTAGGTGTTGCGGACCATGAACTCCTTGAGGATGTCGTTCTGGATCGTCCCGGAGAGCTTGTCCGGGCTCACCCCCTGTTCCTCGGCCGCCACGATGTAGAGCGCCATCACCGGCAGCACCGCGCCATTCATGGTCATCGAGACCGACATCTCGTCCAGCGGGATGCCGTCGAAGAGCGTGCGCGTGTCGTAGATCGAATCGATCGCCACGCCGGCCATGCCGACATCGCCGGACACGCGCGGATGGTCGCTGTCATAGCCGCGGTGGGTGGCCAGGTCGAAGGCGACGGAAAGGCCCTTCTGGCCGGCGGCCAGATTGCGGCGGTAGAAGGCGTTGGAATCCTCGGCCGTGGAGAAGCCGGCATATTGCCGGATCGTCCAGGGGCGCTGCAGGAACATGGTCGGGTAGGGGCCGCGCACGAAGGGCGCTGCGCCGGGCACGGACCCGAGAAAGTCGATGCCGTCCGTATCGTCGGCGCGGTATTGCGGTTTCACCGCGAGGCCTTCGGCCGTTGTCCAGGGCTCGCGGTCGCCAGCACCGGTGCCGGGGGCGCCGGGGCTCTGGGCTTCGCCGAGATCGATCTGCGTGAAGTCGGGGCCGTGATGGCTCATTGGGCGGCCTCCTCGAACCGGGCAGCGAAACGAACGGGGGCGAGCGCGCTCGCGGAGGTGTGAGTGTCGGGCCAGATGCCGTCGGTCTCCACACCGCGCGGATCCGGATCGACATATTGTGTCACGCCGAGGATCTGGTCGGTGCCGGCCTCATAGCGATTGAGATGGGCGCGGCGCGACTTGGCCACTTCCGACTGGAACCATTCCGAGGACAGTGCCGAGGCGAGCCCGCCCTTGCCCTCGATCTCCTGGAACAGCGCCCAGGCCTTCTGCGCCAGCGCGTCGGCGAGGCTTTCGTGCAGATAGCTGCCGGCGGCCGGGTCGGTCACCTTGCCCAGATGGCTCTCCTCGGCCAGCAGGATATGGAGATTGCGTGCCACGCGGCGGGCGAAGGATGTCGGCCGGCCGATCGCTTCGGTCAGCGGGCGTACCGTGATCGCGTCGGCGCCGCCGGCGGCCGCGGCGAAGCCCGCGCAGGCATTGCGGATGAGATTGGTCCAGGGGTCGCTGGCCGACAGCATGCGATGGGCCGTGGTGACGTGCAGGCTCAGGCGGCGGGCGTTATCGCCAGCGCCGAAGCTTTCCGCGATGCGTGCGAAGATCCGGCGGGCGGCGCGCAGCTTGGCGATGGTGAGGTGGATGTCGGCATCGGCGGCCAGGCGGGCCTCAATCGCGTTCGCCGCGGCGTCGGCGTCGAGCCCGGCTTTCAGGGCGAGGCGCATATAGGTCGCGGCCGAGGCGGCCATCATGGCCAGTTCCTGCACCTCGCTGCCGCCCGCCTCGAAAGCCAGCGCCGCTTCGGCGCGGAAGATCTTCAGGTTCGGGAAGGCGGCATGGGCCAGCTCGGCGATCTCGATCGCCTTGGGAAAGCATTGGTCGTCGAGGGGGACGCCCTCGCGGGCTGCGCGTTCGACCGGCGCGATGCCCAGCCCGCCCTGGATCTGTTCGCCATCGACGCGGCGGCGCGCCATCAGGGTGAGAAAGACATGCGCGTGATGGCCCTGGCCGCCCAGACTGTCCAGGTGGATTGGCGCGAGGGTCAGATCCACGCCCTTCAGCGCGGCGTCCATCAGGTCCACATCGTTCGCCGCGAGGCCGAACCGGCCCTCCGGGTCGAGGCGAAGCTCCAGCTCGGAGACGCCCCCCATCAGATCGGCCAGCGCGGCCGCATTGGCCGCCTCCGGTGTGGCTTCCACCAGGGTCTGGCGCATGCCCCAGGGCAGGTGGATGTCGCGCGGGGCGGCATCGACGGCGTGCGACCCCTCCGGCCGGTCGAAGAAGACCGGGCCGCGCGCGATCGCGTCCACCGTCGTGCGCGACAGCGTTTCGTCGAAATCCGCACCGCGCAGCGCCTTCTCGGCGAGGGGCCGCCAGTCCTCGGGGCTCAAAGCCGGAAATCCCCCGGCCAGGGCGCGGATATCGTCGGTCATGCGCGGATGTCCTCGGTCGTGTGGTTCTTGTTCTGGCGCGGAGAAAAGGCGCGCATGGCGCGTGCGTCAAGAGCCGGTCTTAGGCGTGGACAGTGCGCGCGCCAATCCCTGCCGCGAAAAAAGGCGCGACACTTCTCCGGTTACCAAGGAGAGCCGTGCAATGAGCGAAACCACACCCAATCTCGCCCTGCCGCTGGTCATGCCGGCCCAGGCGCAGAAACACATCACCGTCAACGAGGCGCTCCTGCGGCTCGATGCGCTGACCCAGGCCTGCGTGGAAAGCCGCAGCGTGTCGGTCCAGCCCGCCGAGCCCGGCGAGGGCGATGTCTGGATCCTGCCGGACGGGGCGAGCGGCGCCGACTGGTCGGGCATGGAGGCCGGCACGCTGGCCATCTGGCGCGACGGGTTCTGGACCGCCATTTCGCCGGCCGGCGGCTGGCAGGTCTATGTCCGCGACGAGGCCCGCAGCGTGGTCTTCGACAATAGCCGTCAGAGTTGGCTCTCCGCCGGGGCGGTTACGACTCTCACCGCCGGCGAGAGCGGCGCGGCGACGGATGCGGTGCTGGTCGAGGAAACGCTGTCCGGCCTTTCCGGCGCGAGCGTGACCTCCAGCGTGACGATCCCGGCGCGCGCCATCGTGATCGGCGTGTCCGTGACGACGCTGGCTGCGGTTACCGGGGCGACCTCCTTCGATTGCGGCATTGCGGGTGAGACGTCGAAATTCGGCGGTTCGCTGGGGATCTCGCCGGGCGCCAGCAATATCGGCGTGATCGGTCCGACGGCCTTCTATTCCGACACGCCCGTCGTGCTGACGGCCAATGGCGGCAATTTCACCGGCGGCAGCGTGGCGATCGCGATCCACGCCTGGGCGCCGCGGGCGCCGGAGGCGTAGGATTGGGGCAATGGCACCGGCAGCCATCCTTCCCCTTGATGGGGAAGGTGGGCCGAGGCGTAGCCTCGGGTCGGAAGGGGTGAATCCCGGTGCTTGTCCAGGAGACACCTCGCCGCCACCCCATCCACCACGCCTTCGGCGCCCCATCAAGGGGAAGGACGATGGTTCGCCTACCCCGCGGCCTTCGCCATGCGGTCCATGATCTTGTTGAGCACCGGCTGGGTCGCCTCGGTCATCGCGTGGCCGTTGACCCGTACCAGGTCGAAACCGGCGTGCGGGCAGGCCTCGGCCAGGCGGAAAGCGGCGCTGGCCGGGCAGACCATGTCGTAGCGCGACTGCAGGATGTGCATGGGCGTGTTGGACAATTGCCTGGCGTCGCGGATCAGCTGGTCCGGCTCCAGGAAACAGGCATTGCGGAAATAGTGGGCCTCGATGAGCGAATGCGCCGCAACGAATGCCACGCCGCGCGCCTTCAGCCCGGCCAGCACCGCGTCCGGCGGATTGTCGAGATAGGACAGGCGATCCTCGTACTCGCTCCAGCGGTAGAGGGTGGAGGCGCGCATCGTTTCGGACGTGACATCGTCCGCCTCCAGCCGGCGCAGCTCGGGCAGGCCTGCGGCGAGTTCCGCCTGCATCTGTTCGAAGCACCATTCCATCATGACCGCGGGCGATTGGCGGGCGCGCTCCGGTGCCGGTCCGGCGAAATCGGCCCAGGCGTCGGGAAAGACATTGCGGGCGCCGTCCGGCCCGTGCATCCAGGCCAGATCGGACGGCTGGGCCAGGAAAATGCCTTCCACGACGAGGCCGCTGACGCGCTCGGGAAAGGCTTCCGCATAGGCCAGCGACAGGGTGGACCCCCAGGACGGGCCGAACACCAGCCAGCGCTCCAGACCCAGATGCTCCCGCAGGGTCTCGATATCCTCGATGAGATGGCCGGTCGTATTGGCCTCGATCGACAGGTGCGGGGTGGAGCGGCCGCAGCCGCGCTGGTCGAACAGGACGAGATTGAAACGCTCCGGATCGAACATGCGGCGGTTCTTCGCCGACACGCCGGACCCCGGACCGCCATGCAGGAAGATCAGCGGAATGCCGTCGGGACGGCCGCACAGTTCATAGTGGAGGATGTGGCCGTCGGAGACGGCAAGCTCGCCGGCCTCGCGGGGCGGGGTTTCCGGGAAAAAAGCGGTCATCGCCAGCCTCGTCCTTGGTGCCGTTGCCCGGTCAGCCTAGTGCCGGCGGGCCGGCAGGAAAACCGTCCGGCACCGCTGGGGCCGGTGTCAGATATCGTTGCGGGCGGGGAGCAGCGGGGCCAGGTCCGATGCGACCGCTTCCAGGCTGGACAGCGGCGCACCGGATTCGTCGCGCCGGGCCGGCGTGGTGCGTCCGTTCAGCCGGGCCGTCACCGTCCAGCGGCAGGCCGGGCCGGCCTCGGCCGCGATCTCGTGGGTCAGAATGCCGGGGCCTTCCGCGATCGGGCTGTAGACCGGGGCCACCCCCATCCGGCCGAGCCGGCGTTCGATCCGGTCCCGCGCGGCGGCGAGATCCAGCGGGCAGGCCTGGCGCGCCCGCATGCTCTCGGTGACGTCGATCACGGTGTAGACAAGCTCGGGCGGTTCCGCCGGTTCCGGCAGCAGGCCCGCCGCGCGCAATTCCGGCGCCCAGGCGCTCAGTGCGACAGCGCCCGCCAGCGACACAGCCAGCGCAGTCGCGGCGCGAAACACATCCGATGCCAGCATGAAGACGTCCCATTCCCCGGTCCGGCCGGGAAACTAGTCAGGAGGACCGTGAAGGTCCAGCGCGGAGGTGAGGGGTGAGGGGACCCTCCTGCGCCAAGGCTTCGGAGGGGACCGCTCCGCCACAAGTGCGGGCTGCCGGTGGCTTGGCGCTCGACGGCAAAGGGCGGAATGAAAGAGGACGCGTCGCGGACAGCCCTCCTGCGCCAAGGCTTCGGAGGGCATCCGCCTTCGCTGAAGCTCCGGCGGACAGGCCGCTTCGCCCGGGGTACGCGCTGCGGGTGGCTTGCCACCCGAAGCCCGCAGGGCGAAGGGTGGTGCCGCTATTCAGATTTGAACTGAAGACCTCTCCCTTACCAAGGGAACGCTCTACCCCTGAGCTATAGCGGCGCACCGGTTCGCCTGTCGGCGATCGAGAGCCGGGCGTATAACCCAAGGCAGGGCCGAGGCCAAGAGTGTCTTGACGCGATCTGCAGCGTTCGACATGACCAATTGCATGAACACATCATCCTCAAACGACGGATCCGCGCGGCCGCCCAAGGCCGGCAAGCCCGAGCCGGGCTCGCGTGAGGCACGCCTCGCCGAGGCGTTGCGCCAGAATCTCAGGCGGCGCAAATCGGCGGCGAAAAAGCCGTCCGGGGCTGCGGATGGCACGGAAACGACTGCACAAACCGCCCCGGAAAAACCCGGAAACCGGTCATAATGCCGCCCGCTTCGCCGGGCTGCATGCCCGCTCGCATCGTCAGCACACCAGGTATCGGGGAGTAAGCATGGACCGTATCGTCATCCAGGGCGGGACACGGCTCGACGGCCGCATCGCCATCAGCGGCGCCAAGAATTCCGCGCTCAAGCTCATGGCGGCGTCGCTGCTGACCGACGGCCCCCTGATCCTGACCAACATGCCGCGCCTGGCCGATTCGCGTTTCATGGGCCATCTGCTGGCCCGCCTCGGCGTGCGCGTGGAGGAGGGGCCCGGCGCCCAGATGCAGCTGCATGCGGCCGAGATCACCGACACGTTCGCCCCCTACGATCTGGTGCGGAAAATGCGCGCCACTTTCAACGTGCTCGGCCCGCTGGTGGCGCGCGAGGGCCGGGCCCGGGTGTCGCTGCCCGGCGGCTGCGCGATCGGCGCGCGCCCGGTCGATCTGCATCTCAAGGCGCTGGAGACGCTGGGGGCGGAGATCACGCTGGAAGAGGGCTATGTCGACGCCCGGGCGCCGAAGGGCGGCCTGGTCGGCGGCGAAGTGGACCTGCCCTTCGCCTCGGTGGGTGCGACCGAGCATACCATGCTGGCCGCCGCGCTCGCCCGCGGCGAGACCGTGATCGAGAACGCCGCCCGCGAACCGGAGATCGGCGATCTGGCGGCCTGTCTGACGGCGATGGGCGCCGAGGTCGAGGGGGCCGGCACGTCCACGATCCGCATCCAGGGCCGAGAGCGGCTGAACGGCATCACCCACGCGGTCGTTGGCGACCGGATCGAGACCGCGACCTACGCGCTCGCCGTGGCCGCGGCCGGCGGCGGGGTGACGCTGGACGGGGCGGTCTGGGCCCATAACAAGGCGCTGTGGAATGCCATGGGCGAGGCCGGCGTGACGGTGAAACCGGTCGAGAACGGCGTGCGCATCGAGCGCAACGGCGCCCGCGTCAAGGGCGTGGATATCGAGACCCAGCCCTATCCGGGCTTTCCCACCGATGCCCAGGCCCAGTTCATGGCGTTGATGACCCTGGCCGAGGGGACGTCGGTGATCCGCGAGACGATTTTCGAGAACCGTTTCATGCACGCGCCCGAACTCATCCGGCTGGGCGCCGACATCACGGTGCACGGCAACGAGGCCGTGGTACGCGGGGTGGACCGCCTGCGGGGCGCTCCGGTCATGGCCACGGACCTGCGCGCGTCGGTCAGTCTGGTCATTGCCGGACTTGCGGCGGAGGGCGAAACCGTGGTCAATCGGGTCTATCACCTCGATCGCGGGTTCGAGCGCCTGGAAGCGAAGCTGTCGGGCTGCGGCGCGCGGATCGAACGGCAGGCTGAACCGGTGGAGTCCTGAGACCTTGAAGCGAGACGACCGGCCGCTGCGTCTGGTGGCATTCGACGCAGCGGATCTCGAACCGATATCGGCGGCGTTGCAGGACGCCGTGGCGCAATTGGGCGATTTCGAATTCTCCCGCGCGAAGAAGACGTTCACCGTCGCCTTCAACCGTTTCCGGTGGGAGGCCGGGCGGCGCAACCGCCGTGTGCGCTGCGGTCTGCAGATCGGGCAGGTCACGGCGGCCCGCTCGCAGAATATCCGCCAGGGCGCCCGCGATGCCGTGGTCAATCTTCTCTCCGTCGCCTTCGAGCCCGGCGAGGATGCGGCGGGAACCGTGGTGATGGTATTTTCCGGTGGCGGCGAGGTTCGGCTTGATGTCGAATGCCTCGACGTGGTGATGGCCGATCTGACGGCACCCTGGCGTGCTGCCGGACGTCCGGCGCACGAGACCTGGCCTGAGAAAACCGGGCCCGAGGAAGGGACCAGCGAGCGATGACAGAGCTGCCCGACCGGATCGTCCGGATCGATCTCGACGCGTCGAGCATGGGACCCGGCGACGTCAATGCCGACCATGAGCGGCGCGTGGCGATCGCCGACCTGCTGGAGGCCAACAGTTTCCGCCCGTCCGGCGATGTGGACGGCCCGTTCGCCCTGCGCCTGGCGATCGAGGACGACCGCCTGGTCTTCGACGTGCGCCAGGAAGACGATACGCCGGTTCGCGCCTTCGTCTTCGCGCTGGGGCCGCTGCGCCGGATCATCAAGGACTATTTCCTGATCTGCGAGAGCTATTACGAGGCCGTGCGCGATGCGCCGCTGGCCCAGATCGAGGCGATCGACATGGGACGCCGCGGCGTCCACAACGAGGGCTCCACGCTGCTGCGCGAACGCCTGAGCGGCAAGATCGAGGTGGATTTCGACACGGCGCGCCGCCTCTTCACCCTGATCTGCGCCCTGCACCGGCGGGCCGCTTCATGAAGACGCCCTCTGTCCTTTTCGTCTGCGGGCGGAACGCGATCCGCTCGCCGATGGGCGAGGCGCTCTGGCGCAAACGGTTCGGCGAGGAGGCATCAGCGCGCTCCTGCGGCGTGATCCCGGCCGCCTTTGCCGATCCCTTCATGGTTTGCGTGATGCAGGAGGAAGGCATCGATCTGGAGGATTTCTCGCCGATCGCGCTCAACGGCGTCGGCGATCCGCCCGCCGATATCGTGGTCTCCCTGTCGACGGCCGCCGAGCGCACGGCACGGGACTATGCGGCCCGCACCGGGGCGGAGTTCCAGGCCTGGCCGATCCCCGATCCCAGCGAGACCGGCGGCAATCGCGACATGCGCCTGGCGGCCTATCGCGAGACCCGCGATGCCATTGCGGCACGCATCGCGGAATGGGAAGCCAGTCTAAAAAGCGCCTGACGTCTCGACTTTGCCCCATTGGAGGGACTATATAGCGCGCTCCGGGGCGCCGGCCGCACGGCGAGTCGGGGTTATCCCGTATATGTTTTGCCCGGACGACGGGCCAGGAATTGAGGAGCCGCATGGCGAAAGAAGAGTTGTTGGAGTTTCCCGGCGAGGTGACGGAACTGCTTCCGAACGCGACCTTCCGGGTGAAGCTCGAGAATGATCACGAGATCATTGCCCACACGGCGGGCAAGATGCGCAAGAACCGGATCCGGGTTCTCGCCGGCGACAAGGTGCTCGTCGAGATGACGCCCTACGACCTGACCAAGGGCCGTATCACCTATCGCTTCAAGTAAGCCGCGTAAGGGCGTGGTGACGCGATGACGGATGCCGCTGCAACGGCCCAGAGCCCACACCCGCCCCTGATCCTGGCCAGCGCCTCGCCGCGCCGCCTCGATCTGCTGGCCAGCATCGGTCTGACACCCGACGCCGTCGAACCCACCCATATCGACGAGCACGAGATCCCCGGTGAATTGCCGGGGCCGCTCGCCCTGCGCTTGGCACAGGAAAAGGCCCAGGCGCATCCCGTGGTTCAGGCCGCGGGCGATGCCTTCGTGCTGGCCGCCGACACGGTGGTCGGCGTGGGCCGCCGCGTCCTGCCCAAAACGCTCGACGAGTCCGAGGCGCGGCGTTGTCTGGACCTTCTCTCCGGACGAAACCACCGGGTCTTCACCGGCATCGCCGCAAGCGGTCCCGGCGGGGCTTTCGCGGCGCGGGTGGTGGAAACGCGGGTGAAGTTCAAACGCCTCTCGAAAGCCGAGATCGACGCCTATATCGCCTCGGGCGAGTGGCACGGCAAGGCGGGCGGCTACGGCATCCAGGGCCGGGCGGGGTGTTTCGTGGTCAATCTCATCGGATCCTATACCGGCGTGATGGGCCTGCCGCTCTACGAGACCGCGAATCTTCTGGGCGGGCTGGGCTATCCGGTCACCGAACGCATGGGCGAAAGGCAAGAGGCATGAACCGCCGCATCCTGGTCGAGGACAATATCGGCGAGACCCGCGCCGCCGTGGTCGAGAATGGCCGTGTGGTCGAGCTGTGGCTGGACCGCTGGAGCGAGATGGGCCGGCGCGTCGTGGAGGGCGAGATCTATCGCGGCCGGGTGCGTCGCATCGAGCCCGCGCTCAACGCCGCCTTCGTCGATCTGGGTACCGGTCCGGAGGGGTTCCTGCCTTTCGGCAAGTCGGGCCGGCCCAAGGGTCTGCACGAGGGCGCCGCCATCGGCGTGCGGATTGCCCGCGAGGCCTATGCGGAAAAGGGGCCGAATCTCGCCCTGGTCGAGGTCGGGGACGGTGAGGCGCCGGAATGCCTGGAACCCGCCCTGATCCTTGCCCAGCGCCTGGTGAAGGCGTTCGGCGAGGCCGAGGCCGTCTGGGCCGACGAGACCGATTTCGACCTGGAGGCCGAGTTCGACGCCGCCCTCGATCCGAAAGTGCCGGTGCCCGGGGGCGGGTCGCTCTATATCGAGACCACGCGCGCGATGACGACGGTCGACATCGATGCCGACGGGCGCACGGGCACCGGTTCGCCGGCCCAGCTGGCCGCCGCGCTCAACGCCTCGGCCGCCAAGGAGGCCGCCCGCCAGATCCGCCTGCGCGGCCTGGGCGGTATCATCGCCATCGACTTCGTCCACATGCGCGCCCAGCCCGACCGCAAGGCTGTGGAACAGGCGCTGCGCGGGGCCTTCAAGCGCGACCGCGCCAAGGTGGATGTGGCGCCGCTCTCCCAGTTCGGCGTCGCCGAGCTTGCCCGCCAGCGCCGCGGCCGCGCCCTGCGCGAGATCCTGTGCGATGCCGACGGACGTCTGTCCGTGGAAAGCTGTGCCCTGATGGCCTTGCGCCGTCTGCAGGCCGAAGCCATGTCCGACCGCAGCCGCAAGCAGCGCCTCGAGGTCTCGCCCGAGGTCTTCGACTGGCTGGAGGCCGACACGATCGACTGGCGTCCGGCGCTGGCCGACCGCATCGGCCCGCGTTTCGAACTGGCCCGCAATGACAGCCTGGCGCGCGATTCTGTCCGCGTGAGCCGCGCCTGATCCAATCCGAGGAGGACATTATGAAGTGTCCGATCTGCCGCAAACCGGCCCATCCCGACTTCAAGCCCTTCTGTTCGAAACGCTGCGCGGACCTGGATCTGGGCAAATGGATGAGCGACAGCTACGCCATCCCCGGCGAGCCCGCCGACGTGGCCGAGGAAAACCCGCCGAGCGAAGAGGATCAGTGAGAGTGTATTCCTGCGCGCTCACGCGCTCTGCGGCGCTTCGCGCCGCCCCCTCAGTCCGCTACGCGGACAGCTCCCCCGCAAGCGGGGCGAGCCCTTGTCAGGCTTCCCCTGCGGAGCGGGGGAAGTGGCCGAGCCCGGCCCCGGGCCGGGTAAGGTCGATGGGGGAGAGTCGGGGGCGACACGCAACGCACATTCCGCTGAAAACGGCCATGGACAGGCCCGGCGCGGCCCCCTATAAACCGCGCTCTCGACCGCGGGCCGTGACCCGCCGGTCCGCCCGGCGCCCGGGTAGCTCAGTTGGTAGAGCAGCGGATTGAAAATCCGCGTGTCGGTGGTTCGAATCCGCCCCCGGGCACCATTTTTTCCTGACTTCTAGTCTGGCCCCGGGACGCCACTGTCGTGTTTTTTGGCAGGGTGCGCTTTCGTGCGGTCGCGACTTTCCCGTCGAAACGTGTGAACCTGAACTCGGCAAGCTAGGGGGGGACGAGTGAATACACGTGTGCTTGGAAAGCTGGCGAAGCAGGTCACGCCGCCGATTCTGTACCGACATCTGTCACGTCTGGGGCAGAGAGGTAAAGACGAGCTGTTCGACGGCGATAGCGCTCTGTTCGAGCGGTGCCTGTCCAATAGCTCCGTCTATGGCGAATATGGATGTGGTGCATCGACCCGATGGGTGCTCGAGAACACATCGATCCCTGTTCTGGGGGTAGATACCGATCAGAACTGGATTCGCAGTATCGATCCCGAGAATCGTAATGAAGGGCGTCTCAATCTTCACTGGGTGGACCTGGGCGAAGTCCGCGCGTGGGGACGCCCGGCAAGTTACGGACACGCCGATCGTTTTCACGTCTATACGGATTGGATTTGGGAGCAGGACCGGCAGCCCGACACAGTCCTGATCGATGGACGCTTCAGGGTGTGTTGTTTCTTTACCTCTATCCTCAACGCGGAAGAGGGAACATCCATCGTGTTCGACGATTACGTGGGACGGCGACACTACCATATTGTCGAGGATTTTGTACGTCCGGCTGAAATGTGTGGCCGCCAGTGCCTGTTCCGTGTGCCAGAACGCAAGCGTATCGACACGGCCGCGATCCGGAGGATGATCGACAATTTCCGGTATGTCATGGATTAGAACGCGTATGCACACGGTGATGATTGTGTGACGCGCTGCATACGGAATGCCGCAAGGCATATCTGATGCGCGACCTGCGACCGATGGATGTGTTCAACCAAAAGCTGTGTGTCTGGAAAAGGTGTGCGTGCCACGGGTTGAAGTGGCTTTACCGTCATGGATGTTTGGTAATAGTCTACCCCACTCGGATCCGTTGGGTGGGAGTCGGTGATGGTCGTGAGCGTGTTTCGGAGGCTCCGGATTCGCAAGACACATCCAGGAGTAGTGGCGCTGGCGGCGGTTTTGAGTGTTTCGGCGTGTGCCGCGACCGGCACGCCGCATTCTGGGGATCGACCCTGCGTGGCGGCCAGCAGACTGAGCATGATTGTTCAGATTTCAGTTCCTGATGGCGAGTCGATGCACAGCGTTCGCGACCGCATCCTGGCCGATGTGTTCGGCGAGGACGGGTATAACCGTCCCGGAAGCGATGCGTGTGCGGGGCCTGTCCTGCTGGACAGCTTCACCTCCATCCCCGCTTTTGCGATCGCATTGAGCGAGCAGGAGGCCGAAAGGCTCCGGGCGCATCCGGACGTGCGGTCCGTCTCGACCGATGAGTTGCATGCACCGACCCGTAACGGCGGTACCGACAATAACCCCGATAATGGCGTGAAATGATAAAGTTCCTGTCCCTTCCCTCGACCCTCGTCCTTTTGCTCACGGCCCTCGCCGTTCCGGCCGCCACCGCTCAGGAGAGTGGAGCCGCGGATCCGTCATTGCGCCTGGAGGCACTCGTGGACGGTCCGGTGACACTGGCCGCCGAACGTCGCGCATCACGTGGCGATGCGGTGCCGGTGATCGTTGTTCTCGACGATACAGGACTTGTCGCGTCGGGTGTGGCCCGGCCCACCGCTTTCGAACTGGAACAACGCCGGGCGGCCTTGATTGGCATGCGCGACCGCTTGCTGGATGCGGCCCGGCGCGCGACCGGCCGCCGTTTTGACCATGCGACTGCGGAGATCGATGTGCAGGCCGGCGGCGAGCGTGTCTACGAGCAATACGCCCTGCTGCCCGCCTTTGCCATGACGGCCCGGACCGACACTCTCGACGCGCTGCGCACGCAGCCGGAGGTGCGTGCCGTCTACGAGGACATTCCCAGCCGGCCGATGATGGACGAGACGCCGGCGCTGGTCGGTGCCGATATGGTCTGGGATAACGGGTTCACAGGGACGGATGTGGCGGTGGCCGTGCTCGACAGCGGTGTGGAGCTGGAGCACCCGATGACGGGGCCGGCAGTGATCGCCGGCGCCTGTTTCAATACCGCGATCGAGGGCACCTCCTCTTCGCTCTGTCCCGACGGCTCGGAGGAAATGACCCAGCTCGATGGCGGGGAAGCCGGTGACAGCTGCGTGGAGGACGATATCTCGACGCCGTCCGAAGACGGTGTCGACGGATGCTTCCATGGCACGCATGTGGCGGGCATCGCGGCGGGCCGTCCCGTCACCCTGTCCGCCGGCGACGAGCTGTCCGGTATTGCGCGCCTCGCCGACATCGTGGCGGTCAATGTGTTCAGCCGGGTCGTGGCAGAGGAGTGCGAGGAAGACGGGTCTGCGGAAGAGGACTGCATCCGCAGCTATGATTCAGACCAGCTGGCTGCGCTGGAATGGCTTTATGCCAATCGCGACACGCTGAACCTGGCCTCGGTGAATATGAGTCTGGGTGGCGGCGAGTACTCGGCCGCCTGCAGCGGGGACCTGCTGCGCACCATCATCGCCAGCCTGCGCGCCGCGGGTGTCGCGACCGCCATTTCCTCGGGCAATGACCGTTTTCTCGACGCGGTCGGCAGCCCGTCCTGCATCCCCGAGGCCATCACGGTCGGCTCCACGACCAAGAGTGATGAAGTTTCCGGCTTCTCGAATTCGGCGGACCTGGTCGACCTGCTGGCGCCGGGCTCCTCCATCCTGTCGGCCTGGCAGAGCGAACAGCCCGCCGAGGGCGAGAACTGCATCATCCAGGACAGCGAGCCGAACGCGGAAGGTTTCTGCCACTGGTTCTCGACCAGTTCGGGCACATCGATGGCGGCACCGCATGTCGCCGGGGCTTTCGCCTTGCTGCGCGATGCCTTCCCCGATGTGACGGTCGACGAGATGGAAGCGGCGCTGAAATTCTCCGGCGTTCAGATCACCGACCCGGACAACGGGATCACGCGCTCGCGCATCCAGGTCGACGGGGCCTACGATATTCTTCTGGAGGGCGGGGCCTTCGTCGAGGGCGTCGAAGTCACGCCCGTCGAACCGTACCGGGTCTCGGGACAATCCGGCGATCCGGACAGTTTCGCCACCAAGAGCTATGTCTTGCGCAACACGACGGGGGCAAGCCGGACGGTCAGCGTCGACAGCCGGCCTTCCTGGGTGTCTGTGAACAACAACGCATTTACGATCCCTGCCGGCGGACAGAGGACATTGACACTGGGTGTCGACACCAGCGGGCTCCCGTCAGGGATCGCCGACGCCGGGTCTGTCACGCTGACCTACAACGCCAGCAACTCTCTCGATATTCCGGTGTCGATCATGGTCGAACGGGCTACGGCGACGGCGGATTTCGGCCCGTTCGAATGGAGCGGCGATCAGTCCAACCCGTCCTGGAGCGGTCTCACCACGAGTATTTTCAGAATCACGGGGCTCGAAAGCGGCGCGCCCGTGTCGATCCGCGTGGCCGTCGACAGTCCGGCCTGGGGCAGCGGCAATGACGATTTCGACGATTGCAGCCTGAGCATTCACACGGGACGCTATTCGGGCAGCGAGTATCTGGTGACCCCGAACGATCTCCTCGATTGCGGCGGATTCGAAAGGGCGGACCTGCGCTTTCGCGTCGAGGTGGATGGCGATGATGTCGCGTCCGGCTTGCGCATGCGCCGGTTCGTGACCAATACGTCCGGCGGCATTTCCGATTTCAGCTTCGACGCTGACGGTGTGAATGTGGTCGGTGCCTCGGCGGTGGCGGCCGGCGCGACCGGTCCCGACATGAGCCGCCTGCAGCGCAGCCGCGCCGATGGCGGTCTCTGGGATGTCGCGTCGGGATCGTCCGGTCGCGGCGAGGCCGACGCGCCGGCGGCGACGGCGCAGGCGGAATTCGGTCCCTTCGAATGGACGGGCGATGCGAATGCCTCGACCCAGAATCTGTTCCGGATTACCGGTCTGGACACCGAGGCGCCGACCGCGATCGACGTCGCAGTGGCCAACGCGTCGAGTGGCAGCTACACGG
This sequence comes from Pseudomonadota bacterium, assembly GCA_034659015.1. Taxonomy (GTDB): domain Bacteria; phylum Pseudomonadota; class Alphaproteobacteria; order Caulobacterales; family Maricaulaceae; genus Maricaulis. The sequence goes on from JAYEGL010000011.1 coordinate 106,500, forward strand.
GCACTTATGGCGACTGCACCTTGACGGTCGGCAGTGTCAGCGCGGGCGGCGAATACACCTTCAACCAGGACAGTCTTGCCGATTGCGGCGATTTCGGCCGGGCTGATCTGAGCTTCCGGATCACGGCGGACTCCGAAGATGTCGCCAACGGCCTCACCATGCGCCGGATCGCGGCGACGGCCAGCGGCGGCCTGACCGATTTCGCCTTCGACCTGGAGAGCAGCACGCCGACCCCGCTCACGGCGATCGACGCCACGCGCGGCCGGGTCGCGTTCGGCCGGTTCGAATGGGCCGGCGACCGCACGGCCCCGACCAGCAATGTCTTCCGGATCGTGGGTTTCGAGGGCGGTGCGCCGCTGGACATCGCCGTGGCGATCCATTCCGCCTTGCGGGGCAATTATCAGGGCAAGTTCTCGGATTGCTCTTTGACCATCCGGCCGGGGCGGCACAATGGCAGCGAATACCTGATCACCCAGGCCGATCTGGCCGATTGCGGCGATTTCGGCCGGGGCGATCTGACCTTCCGCATCCGTGCGGACCTCGCCGATGTGCCCGAGGGGCTGATCATGCGCCGTTTCGCCGTGGGTGCGGACGGGGATCTCACGGATTTCCGCTTCGACCACACGGCCGGATCGAATGCGCGTAGCGTCGCGTTGCCCGACGGCGCTTCGCCGGGCACCGCGGCGGTCGAGTTCGGCCCGTTCGAATGGACCGGCGGTGCCAGCGCATCGACGCGGAGCATTTTCCGCATTTCCGGGCTCGATACGGGGGCGCCGGAGCGGATCGATGTGGCGCTCGACAATGCCACGACGCGCAATTTCAACGGGGTCTACGAGGATTGCTCACTGACCATCCGGGCGGTCCGGTCCGGAAACAGCGAGTTCATCATCGGGTCCCAGGATCTCGCCGATTGCGGCGCGTTCAGCCGCGCCGACATCAGCTTCCGCGTCGTGGCGGACCAGGCCGATGTCGATGGCGGGCTGACCATGCGGCGCTTTGCCGTGACCAGCGGCGGCGGGCTGACCGATTTCGGCTTCGATGCGGAAGCGTCCGGCAATTGAGGCCGATACGCGGTGTCTGAAACGGGGCGTTCTGCCGATCCGGAAAGTTGAGTTAGGCTTTCCGCGATCCGGCAATCGAGGACAGCCCCATGACCGCGCCCTATCGACCCCATACCGAGCTTGCCACCCACACGGTCACCAACCAGCCGCCGCCCTTCGAGGATGTGAACCTCTACCGGGGCGACCGGGCGCTGGGTTCGGCGCTGGTGGCAGCCGGCGGGGAGACCCATGGCGAGCGGCTTTCGGCCATGGGTGCGCGCTGCGGCGCGGCTGAGACCGTCGACTGGTCGCGCCGGGCCAACGAGACGGTTCCGAAGCTGAAAGCCTTCGACCGCTATGGCCACCGGCTGGACGAGGTGGAATTCCATCCCGCCTATCACGAGTTGATGCGGCTGGGTCTGGATGCGGGCCTGTCCTCTTGCGCCTGGACAAAGGGCGAGGCCGGCCACGTTCTCCATTCGGCCATGCTCTACCTGATGACCCAGGCCGATGCCGGCGTGGTCTGTCCCATGTCGATGACCTATGCCGCCGTGCCGGCCCTGCGGGCCGAGCCTGACGTGGCGGCGGAATGGGAGCCGCGCATTGCCGCCGGCCGCTACGATCCGCGCTTCATCCCGGCGGCGGAAAAGGCCGGCGTGACCTTCGGCATGGCGATGACGGAAAAGCAGGGCGGCTCCGATGTGCGCGCCAATACGACGAGGGCCGTGCCGGCGGGCGCGGCGGGGGAGTACGAGCTGACCGGCCATAAATGGTTCTGCTCGGCGCCGATGGGCGATGCCTTCCTCACCCTGGCCCAGGCCGAAGGCGGGCTGACCTGTTTCCTGGTGCCGCGCTGGCGCCCGGACGGCACGCGCAATGCGATGCACATCATGCGCTTGAAGGACAAGCTGGGCGACAGGTCCAACGCCTCCTCGGAGATCGAGTATCACGGCGCCTGGGCGCGCCGGGTCGGCAATGAAGGGCGCGGGGTCCGCACGATTATCGACATGGTTCAGCACACCAGGCTCGATTGTATTCACGGCTCTGCCGGGGGTATGCGCGCGGCGCTCGCCCAGGCGATCTGGCATGCCGAGCATCGCACCGCCTTCCAGAAGAAACTGGTCGACCAGCCGGCGATGAAGGCCGTGCTGGCCGACCTGGCGCTGGAGGCCGAGGCGGCCATCGCGCTGGGCCTGCGCCTGGCGCACAGTTTCGATCGCGCGGGGGCGTCCGAAGGCGAGGCCGCCTTCATGCGCCTGGCCACGCCGATCGCGAAATACTGGGTGTGCAAGCGCCAGCCGGGCGTCGTCTACGAGGCGCTGGAATGCCTGGGCGGCGCCGGATATGTGGAGGAGGGGCCGATGCCGCGCCTTTTCCGGCAGTCACCGCTGAATGCGATCTGGGAGGGCTCCGGCAATGTCATCGCGCTGGACGTGCTGCGCGCGCTGGGACGCGAGCCGGACAGCCTGGAAGCCGTGCGCGCCGAGCTCATGAGTGCGCAGGGCGTCAACCGCTTCTACGACGCCCACCTGAAACGGCTGGACGACTGGTTCAAGCCCGGCGCCCTGCACGAAGGCGCGGCGCGGGCCCTTGCCGAGGACATGGCGCTGGCGCTTCAGGCGGCGGCCCTGCATCATGCCGCACCGGACTATGTCTTCGACGGCTTCTGTGCGGTGCGCATGGACCCGGAAAACCGGAGCCTCGCCTATGGCGCGCTGACGGCGGAAATCGACGCCACGGCGATTGTCGAGCGGGCGAGCCCGGTGATGTGATAGACTGGCACCGACAGACACGCGATACGGGAGGCGATGATGAAATGGATTCTGCCATTGGCCGGGGCGATTGCGCTTGCCGGCTGCCAGACGACCGAAGACCGCGCCGATCGGGCCGAACGCCTTGAAGCCGAGATTGCCGCCCGGCAGGGCGCGGAGGTCGACCGGATCTGTTTTGCCCGCAACGTCAATGGCTGGCGCGCCCTGGGGCGTGATGCGCTGCTGCTGCGCGAGAGCGTCAACGACTGGTACAAGGTCGACCTGGCCGGCACGTGCGATCCGGAATGGGCCTTCAATGCCATCGGGATCGAAACGCGGCCGGCCGGTTCGAGCTGCCTGTCGCGGGGCGATCACATCTCGACGCCGGACGCGCCGATCGGCGGACGCTGCGTGATCACCGCGATCCATGAATGGGATGAAGACGCGGAAATCCCGGACACGCCTGAGGAATGAGGGCGGTCGGGACCGCCCTCCCTAGCCGGTCTAGACCAGTTCCTTCAGCTTTTCCGCGTCGAAATCGCTGAGTTCGTCGAAGCGGCCGTCCCGGACCTTGACGGCCCATTCCGGGTCGTTGATCAGGGCGCGGCCGACGGCGACGAGGTCGAACTCGTCGTTTTCCAGCCGCTCGATCAGCCCGTCGATCGAAGCGGCTTTCGAATTCTCGCCCATGAAGGCACCGAGGAAGTCGGAATTGAGCCCGACCGAGCCCACCGTGATCGAAGGCTTGCCGGTCAGCTTTTTGGTCCAGCCCGCCAGATTGAGGTCCGAGCCCTCGAATTCCGGGAGCCAGAAGCGGCGCGTGGAGGCATGGAAGATGTCCACGCCGGCCTCGGAAAGCGGGCCGAGGAAACGGGCCAGCTCGTCCGGCGTTTGTGCGAGTTTGGCGTCATAGTCCTGCTGTTTCCACTGGGAGAAACGCAGGATGAGCGGCAGGTCGGCCGGAATTTCGGCGCGGACGGCCTTGACGATTTCCTGGACGAGCGTGGTGCGCTCCACGAGGCCGCCGCCGAAGCGGTCGTCGCGCTTGTTGGTGCCGTCCCAGAAAAACTGGTCGAGCAGGTAGCCGTGCGCGCCGTGCAGCTCGATGGCATCGAAACCGATCTCCGCGGCCGCCTTTGCCGCCCTGGCGAAAGCGGAAATCGTGTCGGCGATGTCCTCGGCGCTCATCGGCTCGCCGACCGGCTTGCCGTTCGGCAGCACGCCCGACGGGCTGTCCGACGGCGAGTCGGGATGCGGCCCTGTCCCGGGCCGGCGTGCGAGGCCGACATGCCAGAGCTGGGGCGCGATCTTTCCGCCTTCGGCATGGACGGCGTCGACCACCTTTTTCCAGCCGGCCAGCGATTCCGGATTATGAAAATTGGGTATGGCGGGATCGAAGCTCGCCCCGGGACGGTCGACCGTCGTGCCTTCGGTGATGATCAGGCCGACGGCATTGGCCGCGCGCCGGCGATAGTATTCCACGACGGGTTCGCCGGGGATGCCGCCCGGGCTCTTCGAGCGCGTCATGGGCGCCATCACGATGCGATTGCTCAGGCTCATGGAGCCCAGGGAAAAGGGGCGGAAGAGCGCCTTCGTGCCGGTCATGTTGTTCTCCTCGACGAACCGTTGGCGAAAGCAGTTAGTCAATTCTGCCGGAAATTCGAGTCCTGTCCCTGCATTTCGAATATTCGGAATCGTAAGCACGGCCTCCTCTGCCGCTTGCGCTCGAGGGAAAACAGTGTTCACTTTTACGGGAAGATCCGTGGCAGAGCGGACGGGGAGAGGCATGAACGAAGCATCGTCGGATGTGCTTGACGTGGTCATTGTCGGCGCCGGGCTGTCCGGGGTGGGCGCGGCCTATCACCTGCAGACGCGCTGTCCCGAGCGCAGCTATGCGATCCTGGAATCGCGCGATGCGATGGGCGGGACCTGGGATTTGTTCCGCTATCCGGGCATCCGCTCGGACAGCGACATGTACACGTTCGGCTATGCCTTCCGGCCGTGGACGAACGGCAAGGTCTTCGCCGACGGACCGTCGATCCGTGAGTACATCGAGGACACGGCCCGCGAGAGCGGAATCGACCAGCATATCCGGTTCGGCCACCGCGTGGTCGGCGCCGACTGGGACAGCGAGGCCGGTCTGTGGACGGTCACCGCGGAGCATGGCGGCGAGCGTGTCGTGTTGACCTGCCGGTTCGTGATGCTGTGCTCGGGCTATTACCGCTACGATCAGGGCTATATGCCCGACTTTCCCGGCCAGGAGGATTTCCGGGGCGAGATCGTGCATCCCCAGCTCTGGCGCGAGGATCTGGATTATAGCGGCAAGCGTGTCGTCATTATCGGGTCGGGCGCAACGGCGGTCACCCTGGTGCCGGCCATGGCGGAGACGGCGGCTCATGTCACCATGCTCCAGCGCTCGCCGACCTATATCGCCGCGCGGCCGTCCAGGGACGGCTTCGCCGACTTCGCGCGGCGCGTCCTGCCGACCCGGCTGGCCTATTTCGTCTCGCGCGTGAAGAACATCGCGCTGTCGATCTATGTCTACCAGCTGTCGCGACGCTTCCCGGCCTTCGTGAAACGCCAGGTGATCAAGCATGTGCGCGAGGAACTGGGCGAGGGATTCGACGTCGAAAAGCACTTCACGCCGACCTACAATCCCTGGGACCAGCGCTTCTGTCTGGCGCCGGACGGGGATTTCTTCCACGCCCTGCGCGACGGGACCGCCTCCATCGTCACCGACCATATCGACTGCTTTACCGAGACCGGTATCCGGCTGAAGTCGGGCGAGGAGATCGAGGCCGATATCATCGTGCCGGCGACCGGGCTGGACATGCAGCTCGCCGGCGGTTCCCGGCTCAGCCTCGACGGTCAGCCGGTCGAGCCGAAAGATCTCTACACCTATCGCGGCATGATGCTGGGCAATATGCCCAATCTCGCCCTGGCCTTCGGCTATACGAATGCGTCCTGGACGCTGAAAGTGGACCTGACCTGCGAGCGCGTATGCCGCATGCTCAACTACATGGAGCGCACGGGCACGGATATCGCGGTTGCCATCCCGCCGGACGATCTGACGCCGGCCCCGCTGCTCGATTTTTCCTCGGGCTATGTCCAGCGGGCTCTGCCGCACCTGCCCAAACAGGGTTCGCGCGCACCCTGGCGCACCTACCAGAACTATCTGCGCGACATGCTGGCGATCCGCTATGGCCGGCTCGAGGACGGGCATATGCGCTTTGCCAAGGCCGGGGAATATGTGCCGCGGCTCACCCATACCGCGCTGCGCCGGGAGGCTGCGGAGTGAGCCGGACATTCGCGTTCGAAGGCCGTACCGCACTGGTGACCGGCGCGGCCAGCGGGATCGGTGCGGCACTGGCCGAGGGGCTGGCCGAGCGCGGTGCCCACCTCCTTCTCGTCGATATCGACAAGGCCGGGCTCAAGCGTGTCGCAGAGACGGTGTCCCGGCCGGGGCTGACGGTGCGGACCGAGGCCCTGGACCTGGCCGACCGCGGCGCGGTCGAGGCGTTCGCCGCGGCCCGTATTGCGGCCGGCGAGCCGCTGCACCTTCTGTTCAACAATGCCGGCGTGGCGCTGGGCGGTACGTTCGACCGCGTATCGGAGGCCGATTTCGACTGGCTGATGGAAATCAACTTCCATGCGCCCGTGCGTCTCACGCGCGCGCTCCTGCCCTTGCTGGAGCAGTCCGCGCCGGCGCAGATCGTCAACACGTCGAGCATTTTCGGCATTGTCGCCCCGCCCGGCCAGTCGGCCTATTCCGCCGCCAAATTCGCCCTGCGCGGATTTTCCAACGCGCTGCGCCACGAGCTGGAGGCCACCGGGTCCGGGGTCGGCGTCACGGTGGTGCATCCCGGCGGCGTGGCGACGCAGATCGCCGAAAGCGCGCGCATGCCGGCTGATGCCACGAACAGCGAAGTCTCCGAGGGGCGCGAGCGGGCGCGGCGTCTCCTGGTGATGCCGCCGCCCGAGGCTGCCGGGATCATCCTGCGCGGTGTGGAGCGCCGCAAGCCGCGCATTCTGGTCGGCCGGGACGCCCACGCGATGGCGCTGCTCGAGCGGATCTGGCCGGTCGGCTACTGGTCGAAAGTGGACCGTATCGTCGGGGCGAAGGCCGAGTAGGGGATCGTCATGCTGTCTGTCATTCTGTGGATATTGCTGGCCCTGGCCGCGCTGGTCGCGCTCGGCCTGCTCATTGCCTGGCGTTTCAGCGCGACCGTGGCGAAGAAGGCCGCGGCGGCGATCCCGCCGCGCGGACATTTCACCGAGGTGCCCGGCGGGCGCATCCACTGGGTCGAGCAGGGCGAGGGGCCGCCGCTGGTGCTGATCCACGGCCTGGCGGGCAATCTGCACAATTTCGGCTATGTGATGGATCGCCTGGCTGCCGATTATCGCGTCATCGCCGTCGACCGGCCCGGCTGCGGCTGGTCCGAGCGCGACGGCGACGGCCAGGCGCGCATTCCCGAACAGGCCCGCATGATCGCGGACATGCTGGAAAAGGAAGGGATCGAGCCGGCCGTGCTGGTCGGGCATTCCCTGGGCGGCGCGGTCTCACTGACAATGGCGCTGAACCATCCCGAGCGCGTGCGCGCGCTTGCCCTGATCTCCGCGCTGGTCCGGGCCCCGTCCCAGCCGGCCGAGGCCTTCGCCGGGATCGATATCGCCAACCCGTCCGTGCGCCGTTTCGTGGCGAACACGCTCGCCGTGCCGATGTCGATCCGGAATGGCGACAAGACGCTGGCCTTCGTCTTCGGTCCCGATGCGCCGCCGGCGGATTTCCGCACGCGCGGCGGCGGGCTGCTGGGCCTGCGTCCGGACGCCTTCTACGCGGCCGCCACGGATCTGCAGGCCGTGGCCCGGGACATGGACGCCATCACCGCCCGGATCGGCGAGATCGCCCTGCCCGTCGGCCTGTTCTATGGCACGGACGATCGCATTCTGTCGGCCGCCGACCAGATTGCCGTGCTGCGCCAGGCCCTGCCCCAGGCCGATATCGAGACGATGGAAGACCGCGGCCACATGCCGCTCGTGATCGAGCCGGACCGCATCGACGCCTTCGTCCGGCGGATCGCGAGCGCGTAAGGCGGCTCTTTAAAATCCCACGATTACCGGCACTTGTGCGCCGTATCCGGTGTCGATTGACTTTGTCTCGAAACAATATGTAATAAACGCATTACATATTGAGGCGCGGCGATGATGTCTCCGGAATCGATGGATGCGGTGTTTCAGGCCCTGGGCAATGCCCAGCGCCGGCGCATGCTCGATCACGTGAAGAACCATCCGGGCTGTTCGGTCGGCGAGGTGGCCGCCGGGTTCGACGTCAGCCGGGTTGCCGTGATGCGTCACCTGACGGTGCTGGAAGAGGCGGGGCTGCTCATCTCCGAGAAGCGCGGGCGCACACGCCATCTCTACATGAATGCGGTTCCGATCCAGATGATCCACGACCGCTGGGCCAGCGAGTATTCGGCGATGTGGGCCGGGCGCACGCTGGATATCAAGTATCTCGCCGAGCAGCGCGCTGCGGCGGACGGATGGGACGCCGGGTCCGGGGAGGGACCGGCAAGAACAGGGGAAGCCAATGACTGAAACCGCCAAGGCCACGCCCGACGGCGAGGTGCGCACATCCATGTATCGCGTGGTGATCCGCGCCTCGATCGATACGGTGTGGTCGGAACTCATCCGCACGGACCGGCCGCTGCCCTTCTTCTTCGGCGGCCAGTACGACACGCCGGGACTGAAGCCGGGGGCGCCCTTCGCCATGCGGACGCCGGATGGCCAGTTCACCCTGGCGATGGGCGAGGTGATCGAGTTCGATCCGCCGCATCGCTATGCGCACACCTTCCGTTTCACCACGTCCGACGATCCGGTCTCGGTGGTGCGCTACGTGCTCAAGGAGGTCGAGGGCGGTACGGAGTTCACCCTGATCAACGAACATCCCGCTTCGGATCCGGTCTCGAAGTCGGAAAAGCAGATGGCGCAGGGCGCCAAATTCATCGGCGACAATCTCAAATCCGTGGTCGAAACGGGCAAGGCGACATTCGGCGGGCGCATGATGCTGTTCATGTTCTCGCTGATGGCGCCGATGACGCCGAAAGCGGCGCGCTCGGAACACTGGCCGCTCGATCGCGCGCCGAAGCCTTGAGGAGGCCATGATGGCTCAGACACCGCAGGACATGGCCGCGACGATGATCGCCAACATGCCGGAGAAGACCGGCAAACCGCTGGCCGAATGGGTCACGCTCGTCAGGGCGAGCGGGCTGGAAAAGCACGGTGAAATGGTCAAGTGGCTCAAGTCCGAGCACGGCATGACGCACGGCTTCGCCAATCTGGTCGCACACGAGGTGCGCGGCGGCGTGGCACTGCGCCTGGCGGATCCGTCGGACGATCTGGTGGCGGCCCAGTATGCCGGAGCCAAGGCGGCGCTGCGCCCGATCTATGACAGGATCGCCGAAATCGTGTCCGGCTTCGGCGGCGATGTCGAGCTGGCCCCGAAGAAGACCTATGTCAGCCTGCGCCGGGCGAAACAGTTCGCCCTGGTCCAGCCCTCGACGCGGACACGGGTGGATGTCGGTATCAATCTCAAGGACGTCTCGCCGGAGGGCCGCCTGGAAGCATCCGGCTCCTTCAACGGCATGGTCTCCCACCGGGTTCGGATCGCCGCGCCGGACGAGGTGGATGCACAGCTCACGGACTGGCAGCGCATGGCATATGAGCGGGCGGGTTAGGCGCGGGGGCTGGACAGACCGTCCAAGACACCCCATTGTCATGGGCAGCCATACGAGGATTGACATGCGTAATCGCGCTCGCGCCATCGCCATTGCCAAACGGATCGACGAAGAGCGGACGTCCAGCGTCCGGACGCTGATGATGTCCGGCCTCATCCTCATTTCGATTATTATCGGCCTCGCCCTCACAGGAGCGCTGCCCTTCCCTGTTTGACGTCCAACGAACGGACCTGGAAGACACGGAAAACCGGCCTCGCTCCCAAAGGAGCGGGGCTTTTTCTTGTCTGACGGTCTCTCCGCCCGGAGACACGCCATGCCGCTGACCGCTGTAAAACCCGCCGCCGACCTTCCCGGCTCGCTTGCCGGAGCCTTCGCCTTTGTCGATCGCCTCCACGAGCAGGGCATGGGCGGCATTCTGCGCTCGCCCTGCCTGCCGTCGCCGGCCCTGTCGAAGGCGCTGGGCTGCGAGGTGGTGGTCAAGCTGGAGAACCTCCAGGCCACCGGCTCGTTCAAGGAGCGCGGCGCCTATGCCCGCCTGGCCTCGCTGAGCGAGGCCGAGCGCGCCCGCGGCGTGGTGGCGGCCTCGGCCGGCAATCACGCCCAGGGTGTGGCCCGCCACGCCTCGGCGATGGGGGTAAAGGCGACCATCGTCATGCCCGAGGGCACGCCGATGGTGAAGGTCCACCAGACCCGCGCCCTGGGCGCGGAGGTGGACATCACCGGCACGGACTTCGATGCCGCCAAGGCGCATGCGTTCTCGCTGTCGGAGGAGACCGGCGCGGTCTTCATCCATCCCTTCGACGATCCCGTGGTGATGGCCGGGCAGGGGACGCTGGCGGCCGAGATGCTGGCCGAGTATCCGGACCTGGACACGCTTGTCCTGCCCGTGGGCGGCGGCGGCCTTGCCGCCGGTTGCGGCCTGGCCGCGCGGCGCGTGAAGCCGGATATCGAACTGGTCGGCGTGCAGTCGGACCTCTTTCCGTCCTTCGCCAATCTCTATCACGGCACGGAGCGGCCGATCGGCGGCTTCACCCTGGCCGAGGGGATCGCCGTGCGCGAACCGGGCCGGCAGACACGGGAGATCCTCACGGACATTCTCGACGATGTGGTGCTGGTGGACGAACGCCAGATCGAGCGCGCGCTGAATCTCTTCATCTCGCATCTGCGCGTGCTGCCGGAAGGCGCCGGCGCGGCCGGGCTGGCCGGCGTACTGGCGGCGCCGGAGCGCTTTGCCGGCAAGCGGGTCGGTCTCGTGCTGACCGGCGGCAATGTCGATACGCGGCTCCTGTCCTCGCTCCTGCTGCGCGATCTGGCGCGCTCGCGGCGCCTGGCGCGGCTGCGCATCGAACTGGTCGATGTGCCGGGCCAGCTCTCCGCCGTGTCGGAGGTGATCTCGCAGGCCGGCGGAAACGTCACGGACGTGGCCTACCACAAGACCTTCTCCGACCTGCCGGCCAAGGTGACCTATATCGACATCTCCCTGGAAGCCCAGGACGCGGCCCACATGGATCGCATCGAGGCGGCCCTGCGCGAGGCAGGCTTCCGCGTGGAGCTGGCGAGCTATTAGTCATGCGCGTGTTTAAGGTTGAATTCCCCGGCTCGCAATTTATAATTGCATTCAGTCCCTCAAGTCGGAGCGCGTGTGGTCGAAATGGCCAAGCATCCCTGTGTCTACATTCTGGCAAGCCGGCGGAACGGAACGCTCTATACCGGTGTGACAGGGGATATCGGCAACCGGGTCATGTTGCACCGGCAAGGGAAAGGCTCGCGTTTCACGGCGAAATACGGCGTGCATTGCCTTGTCTGGTACGAATTTCATCAGGACTTCGGTCACGCGATCCAGCGCGAGAAGAATATCAAGGCGTGGAAACGCGCCTGGAAGCTGGAACTCATAGAGACGTCGAACCCGGACTGGGCCGATCTCTACGAAACCATCCAGATGTGGGCTCCGATGGATCGATCCTGCACCGTCATCCCAGCGCAAGCTGGGACCCAGCCTCTTCGACCGCGCGCCCCCGTTGGCATGTGTTCTCCAGCATGAAGGCGGAATATGAATTCTGTTTCACCACCGGGCCGTCTGGGTCCCAGCTTGCGCTGGGATGACGGTCTAAAGGTGCGCGCCGTGGTGTCAGGGACGCCAAAACACAAGCCGTTCCAATTGTCACAACGGCATAGTAAGACGCGGCAAAACGGCCGCCCGGACTGGAGTTGAGTGATGAAGTTCTTTGTCGATACCGCCGACGTCTCCGAGATCAACGAGCTGAACGAGGCCGGCCTCGTCGACGGGGTGACGACCAATCCCTCGCTGATCGCCAAATCGGGGCGCGATTTCCTCGAGGTGACGAAGGATATCTGCGACCTGGTGGACGGCCCGGTCAGCGCCGAGGTCACGGCGCTGGAGGCTGCGGGCATGCTCACCGAGGGCCGCAAGCTGGCGAAGATCGCCGACAATGTGGTGATCAAGCTGCCGCTGACCTTCGAAGGTCTGAAAGCCTGCCGCACGCTGTCGGGCGAGGGGATCAAGACCAATGTCACCCTCTGCTTCTCGGCCAATCAGGGTCTGCTTGCGGCCAAGGCCGGCGCCTCCTTCATCTCGCCCTTCATCGGCCGGCTGGACGATCTGGGCGTGGACGGCATGGAGCTGATCGAGAATCTGCGGATCATCTACGACAATTACGGCTTCGCCACCGAAGTGCTGGCCGCCTCGATCCGCTCGGCCGACCATGTCCAGCAATGCGCCCTGGCCGGCGCCGATGTCGCCACCGTGCCGCCGGGCGTGCTCAAGGGGCTGGTCAGGCACACGCTGACCGATGCCGGGCTGGAGGCCTTCCTGGCGGACTGGAAGAAGACCGGCCAGTCGATTCTCTAGCCGCGCCCCGTGACGCCGCGAGGAGCCCGGCATGCCGGGCTCTGCGGTCTTCATACCGGGCTGTCCGCACGCGGGAAATCGCTCCGGTGGCTTCGCCGCTCGGGAGATTTCGGGCAGAAAACGCTTGGGAATCAAACCCGAGGCCTGCATAGTCACAGCCAAGAACCGGTTACGCAGGGCGGGCATTCTCCACCACCGCGTCGCGGCAAGCGCGTGTTGCAGTTCCATTTCGTCGCACGCGACAAATTGCCATAGAGTTTCTGGGGAATTGTGCGCTAAACCGGGCCGACAACAGCCAATCCGGGGGCGCATACATGACTTCGTCGCAAGTGCTGCGGCGCGCAGGGGCCGATCCCTCCACTGCCGTCGTCCTTATCATCACCGTTCTGGGGGCACTCTGGTCGCTATTCTCGGCGGCCTATGCGCCCGAGGCCGCCATGCGCGGCCAGGCCTGGCTCCTGCTGGGCGGTTTCCTGACGGGCATCATCCTGCTCGTCGGAACGATCGCCAATGGCGGCGTCGTCAATGACGAGCGCGAATACAACGAGAACCTGGTCAAGGCCGGGGCGATCGCCACCATGTTCTGGGGCATTGCCGGGCTTCTGGTCGGTGTCGTCATCGCCTTCCAGCTGGCCTTCCCGGTGCTCAATATCGACCAGTTCGGCTTTACCAGTTTCGGCCGTCTGCGCCCGCTGCACACCTCGGCGGTGATCTTCGCCTTCGGCGGCAATGCGCTGCTGGCGACCTCCTTCTACGTGGTCCAGCGCACCTGCCGCACCCGGATCGCCGGCGGCATCTGGCCGTGGTTCGTGTTCTGGGGCTACCAGCTCTTCATCGTCATGGCCGCCACCGGCTATGTCATCGGCATCACCCAGTCCAAGGAGTATGCCGAGCCGGAATGGTATACCGACCTGTGGCTGACCATCGTCTGGGTGGCCTATCTCCTGGTCTTCCTCGGCACGCTGTGGAAGCGCAAGGAGCCGCACATCTATGTGGCCAACTGGTTCTACCTGGCCTTCATCGTCACCATCGCCGTGCTGCACGTGGTCAACAATCTGGCCATGCCGGTCTCCTTCTTCGGCGCGCGCAGCTACTCCCTCTTCGCCGGCGTGCAGGACGCGCTGACGCAATGGTGGTACGGCCACAACGCGGTGGGCTTCTTCCTGACGGCCGGCTTCCTGGGGATCATGTACTACTTCATCCCCAAGCGCGTTCAGCGCCCGGTCTATTCCTACCGCCTGTCGATCATCCACTTCTGGTCGCTGATCTTCATCTACATCTGGGCCGGTCCGCACCACCTGCACTACACCGCCCTGCCGGAATGGGCGCAGACGCTGGGCATGACCTTCTCGGTGATGCTGTGGATGCCGTCCTGGGGCGGCATGATCAACGGCCTGATGACGCTGTCGGGCGCCTGGGACAAGCTGCGCACCGACCCGGTCGTGCGGATGCTGGTCCTCTCGGTCGCCTTCTACGGCATGTCGACCTTCGAAGGTCCGGTGATGTCCGTGCGCGCCGTCAACGCGCTCTCGCACTACACCGACTGGACCGTCGGCCACGTGCACTCCGGTGCGCTGGGCTGGGTCGGCTTCATCTCCTTCGGCGCCATCTACTGCCTGGTTCCCTGGCTGTGGAAGCGCAAGGGCATGCACTCGAAAGCCCTGATCGACTGGCACTTCTGGATCGCGACCTTCGGCATCCTGCTCTACATCACCTCGATGTGGGTCGCGGGCATCATGCAGGGTCTGATGTGGCGGGCCTATAACGAGCTCGGCTTCCTGGAATTCTCCTTCGTGGAGACCGTGGAGGCGATGCACATCTCCTACATCATCCGGGCCGTCGGCGGTCTGCTCTATCTGAGCGGCGCGATCATCATGGCCTACAACATGTACCGCACCATCAAGGGCGACGTGAAAGAGGAAGACGAGAATGTCGTTCCTCAACCCGCCGCCGTTCCGGCCGAATAGGGGGCCGTCATGTCAGAACAGAAGAAAAGCCGCTGGAGCAAGCTCCACAACAAGCTCTTCGAGCAGAACTCCCTGCTCCTGACCGTGGGCATCCTGGTCACGGTCTCCATCGGGGGCATCGTCGAGATCGCCCCGCTCTTCTACCTCGACTCAACCATCGAGGAGGTGGAAGGTGTGCGGCCCTATACGCCGCTGGAACAGCTGGGCCGGGACATCTACATCCGCGAGGGCTGCTATAACTGCCACTCGCAGATGGTCCGCCCGCTGCGTGACGAGGTGGAGCGCTACGGCCACTACTCGCTGGCCGCCGAGAGCATGTACGACCACCCCTTCCAGTGGGGCTCGAAGCGGACCGGACCGGACCTCGCCCGGGTCGGCGGCAAGTATTCCGACGAATGGCATCGCGACCACCTGCGCGACCCGCAGTCCGTGGTGCCGGAATCCATCATGCCGGATTATCCCTTCCTGGAAGAGGCCGAGCTGGACTACGAGAACGTCGCGGCGAACCTGCGGGCCCTGCGCCGCGTGGGCGTGCCCTACGACGATGCGATGATCGAGAATGCTGTCTCGGACATCACCACCCAGCTCGATCCCTATGCCGCCGATTATGACGGCTTCCAGGAACGCTATCCGGACGCGCTGATGCGCGATTTCGATGGCGATCCGTCACGGGTGACCGAGATGGACGCGCTGGTCGCCTATCTCCAGGTGCTCGGCACGATGGTGGACTTCTCGACCTACGAGGCCGAAGCCGACGAGAATCTGAGGTAGGGCGATGCACGAGACACTCTCAAACTTTGCCCAGACAGGGGGGCTGCTGATCTTCATCCTCCTGTTTGCCGGTGTGCTCGCCTACGCGCTCTGGCCCCGCAACCAGGCCAAGTTCGATGCGGCCGCGCGCACGCCCCTGGAAGAAACCGACAAGCCGGAAACGGCCGATCACAACAAGGACGAGACCCATGTCCGAACATGATCAAGAACGCGAAAGAGACGCCCACTCGGGCACGGCCACGACCGGCCATGAGTGGGACGGCATCAAGGAACTCGACACGCCGCTGCCGCGCTGGTGGCTGTGGATCTTCTACGCCTCGATCGCCTGGTCGGTGGTCTATATGATCCTCATGCCGGCCTGGCCGGCCCTGCCGGGGCTGGCCGGCGAGACGGACCACACGCGCGGCCTGAGGGATCACTCCGAACGCGCCAATGTGGCCGTGGCCATGGAGGAGCTCGAGGCCATGCGGGCCAGCGGTTTTGCCGCCCTGGAAGGGGCGTCGATCGACGAGATCGAGAACGACCCGCAATTGCTCGGCTTCGTCCGCGCGGCCGGCGAGGCGGCGTTCGGCGACAATTGCGCCACCTGTCACGGGTCCGGGGCCCAGGGGGCTATCGGCTATCCCAACCTGAACGACGATATCTGGCTGTGGGGCGGCACCTACGAGGATATCCGCACCACGCTGCGTTACGGCATCCGGGCGGAACATCCCGATACGCGCTTCTCGTTGATGCCGGCCTTCGGGCGTGACGAACTGCTCTCCAGCGCGGAGATAGAGAACGTCGCCGACTACGTCCTGTCCCTGTCGGGCCGGGCCGGGGATGCCGGCGCCGAGGCGCTGGCCGCCGGCCAGGAGACCTACGAGATCCAGTGCGCCTCCTGCCACATGCCGGACGGCAGTGGCGACCGGATGCAGGGCGCGCCGAACCTGGCCGACCAGAACTGGCTCTACGGGTCCGACCGCGAACAGGTGATCGGCATTATCCATCGCGGGCCGGCCGGCGTCATGCCGGCGTGGGAGGGCCGCCTGGGCGATGCCACGATCGATGCGCTGGCCGCTTATGTCTACCTGCTCGGCGGCGGCGAGGAAGTCGAGACTGCGGCGAACCGTCCCACGGGGCGGTAGGTCGCATCCACGAACCACTGGAACCGGGATAAAGCGCCGTCATGAGTGATACGTCCAATCGCGCCATGGCGGCGCCCGGTGTCCGGAAGTCCAAGGCTGAAGCGGTGAATGCCGCGGAAACGCGCGAGCTCTACAAGAAGCGCGAGCCGATCTATCCCAAACTCGCCCACGGCAAGTTCCGGACCGTGAAATGGTTCGTCATGGCCGTGACGCTGGGCATCTACTATCTCGTGCCCTTCCTGCGCTGGGACCGCGGTCCCGAAGCGCCCGACCAGGCAGTGCTGGTCGATTTCGCCGGCCGGCGCTTCTACTTCTTCTTCATCGAGATCTGGCCGCAGGAAGTCTACTATATCACCGGCCTCCTGATCCTTGCCGCGCTGGGGCTGTTCCTGGCCACGGCGCTGTTCGGCCGGGTCTGGTGCGGCTATGCCTGCCCCCAGACCGTCTGGACCGATCTCTTCATCTGGGTCGAGCGCGCCTTCGAGGGCGACCGCAATGCCCGCATCAAGCTCGACCGGGCGCCGATGTCCTTCAACAAGGCCTGGCGCAAAACCGGCAAGCACGCGGTCTGGCTGCTCATCGCCCTGGCGACGGGCGGGGCCTGGATCCTCTATTTCCACGACGCCTACGACGTCCTCGGGAATTTCTTCACCGGCCAGGCCGAGCCGTCCTCCTACCTGTTCGCCGGCATCCTGACGTTCACCACCTACACGCTCGCCGGCACGATGCGCGAGCAGGTGTGCACCTATATGTGTCCCTGGCCGCGCATCCAGGCGGCGATGACCGATCGCGACGCGCTGAACGTCACCTACCGGGTCGACCGGGGCGAGCCGCGCGGACCGCACAAGAAAAACGAGAGCTGGGAGGGCCGCGGCGACTGCATCGACTGCAAGCAGTGCGTGGCGGTCTGCCCGATGGGCATCGATATCCGCGACGGCGCCCAGCTGGAATGCATCCAGTGCGCCCTGTGCATCGATGCCTGCGACGACATCATGAAGAAGGTTGGCCGGCCGACCGGGCTGATCACCTACGAGACCGACGACAATATCGACCGTTTCCAGAAGGGCGAGAAAGCGGTCTACAAATTCATCCGTCCGCGCACCATGGTCTATGCCACCGCCTTCGCGATCGTGGCGGCGATCATGCTGGGCGCGCTGCTCACCCGGTCCGAGCTGGAGCTCAACTCCCAGCGCGACCGCAATCCGAACTTCGTGATCCTGTCGGACGGTTCGGTGCGCAACGGCTACAATCTCAAGGTCGTCAACAAGGCCAACGAGCCGCGCACCCTGACCCTGTCGATCGAGGGCGATCCGCAGATCCAGACCCGCCTGCTCGGCGCGCCTGACAATGCGCCGATGCAGCTGACCGTCGATGCCGACCGGACGCAGGACTTCATGATATACCTGACCCTGCCGGCCGGCGCGATCGACAGTTCGCGCGAGGAATTCGAGTTCCGCGTGACCGATACACGCACCGGCGAAACGGCGACCACGCCCTCGATGATCGTCACCGGAGCGGAATGATGAAGTCCTTCTTCAACCCCGTACGCGGCTGGCATGTGCTGGTCCTGATCGTGCTCTTCTTCAGCGTGACGATCGGCGTGAATGCCACCTTCATTACCCTGGCGATGCGGACCCACCCGGGCGAGGACGTGCCGCGCTCCTACTATCAGGGGCTGAACTACAACGAGACGCTGGCCCGCCGGCATGCCCAGGAGACGCTGGGCTGGACGGCGCGGGTGAATGTCGTGGAGGGCGATCTTCTGGTCGAGGTCAGCGACGATGCCGGCGAGCCGGTGCCCGGCCTCGATCTGGTCGGCACGCTCAATCATCCCACCAATACCTCGCGCGATTGTCCGCTCGATTTCGCCGAGACGCGCTCGGGTCTCTACCGCGTCACGCTGCCGTGCAGCGAGGCCGGTCAGTGGCATCTGCGCGCGCGCAATGACGGCGAGGCTCCCTTCGAGATGGAGCACGAGCTTTGGCTGCGCTAGACACCGCCGATTTTTCAGAACCGGTCAGCCAGGTCGATCCGCAGGCTTTCGTGCGGCTCGCCGACGGGCAGTGCCGTCTCGATCTCCTGGTGCGCGGCGCCGTGTGCGCCGGTTGCATCTCGCGTATCGAGTCGGGCCTTCGCGAGGATGATCGCGTCGAGCATGCGCGGCTGAACCTGTCGACCGGCCGGCTCAGCCTGAGCTGGCGGGGCGACCCGTCGCTCGCCTCGACCTATGTCGCGAAGCTGGGCCGGATGGGTTATCCGGCCACGCCCTACGAGCCGGAAGCCGAGGCGGATCCCCAGAAGGAGGAGGAGCGCAGGCTGCTCCGCGCCATGGCGGTGGCGGGGTTTGCCATGGCGAATGTCATGCTGCTCTCGATCTCGGTCTGGGCCGGCGGGCTGGAAATGACCGCGGCGACCCAGGCGCTGATGCACCGGATTTCCGCGCTGATCGTGCTGCCCGCGGCCGCCTATGCCGGCCAGCCCTTTTTCCGCTCCGCGATCGCCGCGCTGCGGGGCGGACACGTCAACATGGACGTGCCGATCTCGCTCGCCGTGATCCTGGCCTGCGGCCTGTCGGTCTGGGAAACCTTCTACGGCCATGGCGACACCTATTACGACGCCGCGGCCATGCTGCTCTTCTTCCTGCTGATCGGGCGGTTCCTCGACATGCGCCTGCGCGCCAAGGCGGGCGAGGCGGCCCGCGGACTGGCGGCGATGCAGGCTGCGACGGCCAACCGGCTGCTGCCGGACGGGCGCATCGAGGCCGTGCCCGCCCGCGAGGTGAAGGCCGGCGACCGGCTCGTCCTGGCGGCCGGCGACCGGGTGCCGGTCGATGCGGTGATCCGCGAAGGCGAGGGCGCGCTGGACGGCTCGCTGGTGACCGGCGAGACGGCACCGGTTCCCGCCCGGCCGGGCACGGAGATCTTCTCCGGCATGCTCAATCTGGACGGCAAGCTGGTGCTGGAAGCCACGGCCGACCGCGACAATTCCCTGCTCGCCGAGATCACGCGCCTGGTGGAAGCCGGCGAACAGAGCCGTTCGCGCTATGTGCGTCTGGCCGACCGCGCCGCCAAGCTCTACGTGCCGGTGGTCCACTCGCTCGCCGCGCTCACCCTGCTGGGCTGGCTGGTCATCGGACAGGACCCGCACCTGGCCATCATCCACGCCATCGCGGTGCTGATCATCACCTGCCCCTGCGCGCTGGGCCTGGCCGTGCCGGCCGTGCAGGTCGTCGCCTCCGGGCGGCTCTATCGCGAGGGGGTTCTGGTCAAGTCCGGCGACGCCATGGAGCGCCTGGCCGGCATCGACACGGTCGTGTTCGACAAGACCGGCACGCTGACCGAGGGCAAGCCGCGCCTGATCAATCGCGAGGCGATTCCCGAGGACGCCTTCCAGGCTGCCGCCCGGCTCGCCCGCACCAGTCGCCACCCGCTCTCCCGCGCCGTCGCCGATGCCGCCGGCATGGGCACGGCTGCGTCGCAGGCCCGGGAGATCTCCGGCGGCGGGATCGAGGCCGTCGAAGACGGTGTCACGATACGCTTCGGCTCGGCGGGTTGGCTGGGTATCGAGGCGGCCAGCGATCCGCATTCCGAGGCCTGGCTGCAGGTCGGCGATGCGGCCCCCGTGCGCTTCCGCTTCGAGGACCGGCTGCGCGCCGATGCGGCGGAGACCGTGGCCGATCTGCGCGAACGCGGCTGCCGGGTCGAATTGCTCTCCGGCGACCGCCGCGGCCCGGTCGAGGCGATCGCGCGCGAACTGAGCCTGGACAACTGGCAGGCCGAGCTGAAACCGCAGGACAAGATCGCCCGCCTGGATACGCTGAAGGGCGAGGGCCGGCATGTTGCCATGATCGGGGACGGCATCAATGACGCGCCGGCCCTGGCGGCCGCCGATGTCTCCGTCTCGCTCGCCTCGGCCGCCGAGATCTCCCAGGCGGCGGCGGATTTCGTCCTGCAGGGCGACAAGCTGGCCGCGGCGATCGTCGCGCTGGACGTGTCGCGCGGCGCGCGGCGCCGGGTGCTGGAGAATTTCGCCCTCGCCGCGGTCTACAACATGATTGCCGTACCGCTTGCCGTGGCGGGTTTCGTCACCCCGCTGATCGCCGCCATTGCCATGTCGGCCTCCTCGGTCCTCGTCACGCTCAACGCATTGAGGCTCGCACGCTGATGTCCGTCCTGATCTGGCTTATTCCGGTTGCCATCGCCATGGGCGGGCTGGGCCTGCTGGCCTTCATGTGGAGCCTGAAATCGGGACAGTTCGACGATCTCGACGGGGCCGCCGAGCGCATCCTGATGGACGACGACAAGCCGATCGTGCCGAAGGGCTATGCCGAGGACGAGGCGGAGGACGATGCCGACGGCGAAGGTGTCGGCGAGAAATCCCGGTAGGCGTGCCAGGTCGCCAGCGCGATCCACGGGAAGGTCACGGCCAGGCCGACCAGGAAGACGGCCGATCCGACAGCGACCATGAAGGCGATCAGCCAGGCCCAGGTGAGCATCACGAAGGGCTGGTCGATCACCGCCTTGAAACTTGCCACCAGTGCCGTCACGGCATCCACGTCCTGGTCGACCAGCATGGGAAAGGCCAGCGCCGACATGGCGAAGGCGATGGCCGCCAGCCCGGCCCCGATGGCGGTCCCGATCACGATGAGCGACAGGCCGGCCGGGTCGGTCAGTGCGAACTCCAGGAAGGGGCCGGGCGTCAGCGGTGCCTCGGGCGCCAGAGCGACCAGCAGGAATTGCGCGGCCCGCACCCAGATCAGGAAGAGCATGACCAGCAGGAGGCTGAGAAAGCCGATCTGCGAGATCCGCGAGGGAAAACGCGAGACGATGAAGCGGAAGCGGGGCGGCTCGCCACGTTCCAAAGCGCGGGACACCTGGTAGATGCCGATCGCCAGGGCCGGCGCGATCAGCGCGAAGCCGCTCAGCGCCACGGGAACCGCCGAGGCGAGGCCGATGGCGTTGAGACCCAGGACGACCAGTGCACCGGCCCCGACAAAGGCCAGGCCGTAGCCGATGGTTACGCGCGGTGCGCGCATGAGGTCGTTCCATCCCGCCTTGAGCCAGGCCCAGGGCGCATCCCGGCGAACGTGCTGAAGTTGAACCATGATGTCCTCCCGGCAAGATCCTGTTATGGCCAGCGTCGGCTGTTTTGCGACACTACGCCACACTTAATTTGTGGGCTTGTCCAGTCAAAGACAGCGTCAGGGAGGCGTCGATGTCGCCGGACGGTTTGTCGGAACTGAGCATACTGGGCGGGCTGCTGGCGGGTTTCGCCTCCAGCCTGCACTGCGTGGGCATGTGCGGCGGCATCGCCGCCAGCCTGTCCGTTTCGCTCGGCGGCGACAGTGCGGGCGGGCGGACCCGCGCGCTGATGCTGGCCCAGACCGGCCGCATCGCGGCCTATGTGCTCGCCGGTGGCCTTCTGGCGGCACTCGGCTCGCAGGCCTATTTCGCCTTCGATCGAAGCGAGGCCCATCTCGTCCTGCGCTGGCTGGCGGCGGCGATGCTGGTCTATATCGGCCTGTCCGTCATGGGCTGGGCGCCGGCCCTGGCCGGGCTCGACCGGGTCGGCACGCGGCTGCTGGGCTGGATCCGCAGGCCCTTTTCCGGCGTACTCTCCCTGGCCAGCCCGCTGCTGGCCGGCGTCCTGTGGGGCTTTCTGCCCTGCGGCATGGTCTATGCGACGCTCTTCTACGCCATGCTCTCGGGGACGGCGCTCAACGGCGCGCTGATCATGCTGGGCTTCGGGCTGGGGACCCTGCCCGCCGTGACGGCCGCCGCGTTCGGCCTGTCCGGCCTGCTCGCTGCGGCGCGCACGCCGCGGGTGCGATTCGGCGTCGGCCTCGCGATTGTTGTGCTGGGCGTCGCCTCCGCCGCCATTCCATGGCGCACCATCGCTGCATTCTGCGGCATGGAACTCGCCTGACGGGGGAAAACTGCCGGGCGTGGCAATTTCGCCGGTGCGTTTTTGTTAACAAAGGCTTATGCTCGCCGCCAAAGGGATAGGAGTATCGGCATGTCGCAATGGCACAGCCGCATCCTCGCGCTGGGGCTGGCGCTGGGGATGATCGCGTGTTCAGGGCCGTCGAGCGAAACCGACGAAACGGCGGGTCCGCCAATGGATGTCCGCGCGGCCGATGCGCCGCGCGCGGAACCGGATGCCCCCAGCCAGTTTGCCTTCCTGCGCTATACGGTCAATGTCGAGGGCGACAGTCCCGAGCTCTGCCTGGGCTTCACCCGGCCGCTCGACCCGCAGACCGATTACGAACCCTATGTCGCCGTGACGCCCGGGCGTCCGGTCGCGCTGTCCGCCTCGGGCAGCTCGCTCTGCGTGGGCGGGCTGACCTTTGGCGAGGAACAGACGCTGACCCTGCGCGAGGGCCTGCCGGCCGCGAACGGCGAGGCACTTCTCGCCGACGAGACGGTCGACGTCGATTTCGGCGATCGTCCGTCCTTTGTCGGGATTGCCGGGAACGGCGTGATCCTGCCGCGGCGCGAGGCCGACGGGCTGGCCATCGAAACGGTCAATGTCGGCACGGTCGAGGTGACGCTCTGGCGCATCACCGATCGCGCGCTGGCCTTCCGCTCCATCACGACGGGCTTCAATGCGGGCCAGGGCGAATACAACTGGGTGCCCGAAGAGGAGCGTCCCTTCGAGGTTGGCGAGCGGATCTGGCAGGGCGAGATGGACACGTCCGGCGCGCCCAACACGCCCGTGACCACGGTTTTCCCCATTGCCGAGGCGATCGACACGCTCTCGCCCGGTGCCTACTACGTGTCCGTCAAGGAAGCCGCCGAGGCCGATGACGCGGACAGTACGCCGGCGCGGGCCGAGCGCTGGCTGGTCATCACGGACCTGGCCATCACCGCCTATCGCGGCGCCGACGGGATCGATTTCGTCGTGCGTTCGCTGCAGACGGCCATGCCGGAGGCCGGTGTCGAGGTGCAGCTGATTGCGCGTTCCAACGAGATCCTGGCCACGGCGATGACCGATTCCAACGGCCGCGCCCGGTTCGACGGGCCGTTGATCCGGGGCGAGGGTGCCATGGCACCGCGCCTGCTCACCGCCTATGGCCGCCAGAATGATTTCGCCGTGCTGGACCTTCAGCGCAATCCGGTCGATCTGACCGGTCAGAATACCGGCGGGCGCCAGCGTCCGGACGGGGCGGACGGTTATATCTGGCTCGATCGCGGCATCTACCGGCCCGGCGAGACCGTTCATGCCGGGGCCATGGTGCGCGACGCGGAAGCTGTGGCGATTTCCGACCGGCCCGTCACGCTCACCGTTTACGGCCCCAACGGTATCGAGGCGGCGATTTCGCGCTTCGAGGGCCTGCCGCAGGCCGGCTCGGTATTCTGGGACTATCACCTGCCTGAGGCCGCAGCCCGCGGCGAATGGCGCATCGTGGCCGAGATGGACGGGTATGGCGAGGTCGCGTCGACGCGTTTCTCCGTCGAGGATTTCGTGCCGCAGCGCATTGCGCTCGACCTGCAGGCGGACGACGAAACGCCGATCCGCCTGGGCGAAACGCGCCGGATCGAGGCCGGTGTGCGTTTTCTCTACGGCGCCCCCGGTGCCGGCCTGCCCGTGGAGGGCCGTCTGCGCATCGAGACGGATCCGAGCCCCTTCGAGGACTATGCGGACTACAGTTTCGGCCGCCATGACGACCCCTTCCGCGACCGCACCGAGGACCTGCCCGACACGGTTGCCGACGGATCCGGTGCGGCGCTGCTGACCATCGATGCCGGCGAGATCGGCGCCGACGCCACCCAGCCGCTGCGCATCCGGGCCGTCGTCTCCGCCATCGAACCGGGCGGCCGGGCCGTGGCCGACGATGTGCGCATTCCCTACCGCCCGGCCGGGCTCTATCTCGGTCTGAAACCGCAATTCGAGGGCCGCGCCGAGCGCAATGCGGAAAGCGCTTTCGATGTGGTCGCGCTCGACCCGGCGGGCGACGCGGTCGCCGCCGAGGTGAGCTGGCAGCTCATGCGGATCGACTGGGAATACGACTGGTACCGCACCGAGGGCGAACGCTGGCGCTGGCGCCGCACACGCCATGTCGTGCCGATCGAGGAGGGCGTGATGGCGCTGGACGGCGAGGACGCCGGCACGCTGCCGCTGCGCGCGCTGGACTGGGGCGATTACCAGCTCGTCGTCTCCCACGAAGACAGCGGGATGTCCGCCAGCGCTCAGTTCTGGGTCGGTTGGGGCGGGTCTTCCGAGCCCGGCGTGGAAGCGCCGGACCGGGTTTCGATCTCCGGACCGGAAGCGCCGGTGGCCGTGGGCGATACCGCGACCGTGACCATCCTGCCGCCCTATCCGGGCGAGGCCGAAGTGGTGATCGCCAGCGACCGCGTGCTGGAAACCCGCTCGGTCTCCGTCCCCGAAGGCGGCGTGGAGCTGTCCTTCAACGTGACCGAGGACTGGGGCGCGGGCGCCTATGCCATGGTCACCGTCTACACGCCGCGCCATCCGGTCGAGCGTCCGGCGCCGCGCCGCGCGGTGGGCGTTGCGCATCTGCCCGTGGACATGTCCGACCGCACGCTGGAGATCGATTTCAACGCGCCCGAGCGCATCCATCCGCGTCAGACCGTGACGCTGGAGCTGGCGATCGACGGGCCGGTGCGGTCCGGGGCGTGGGTCTCCGTCGCGGCTGTCGACGAGGGCATCCTGGCCCTCACGCGGTTCGCCTCGCCGGACCCGCAAGCCTGGTATTTCGGCAAGACGGCGCTCGATGTCGACCTCCACGACGATTACGGCCGTCTGCTCGATCCCAATCAGGGCGCCGCCGCGCCGGTGCGCCAGGGCGGCGACCAGATCGGCGGGGCCGGTCTGACCGTCGTGCCGACGAAGACGGTTGCGCTCTTCTCCGGCCCGGTTGAGGTCGACGCGAATGGCAATGCCACTGTCAGCTTCGAGGTGCCCGACTTCAACGGCGAACTGCGCCTGATGGCCGTGGCCTGGACCGGCCGCGCCGTCGGCCAGGCGGCCCGGCCCCTGACGGTGCGCGACGATGTGCCGGCCGAACTGATCCTGCCGCGCTTCCTGGCACCGGGCGATACCTCCACCGCCACGCTGACCATCGACAATGTCGACGGCGCGCCGGGCGAATACGCCGTCGCGATGTCGGCCGAGCCGCCGGTTGTGATGGATGCAAGCGACACGCTGGACCTCGCCGAGGACGAACGGGTGGACCGCCGCTACGGGCTGACATCGGAGGATGTCGGTGTGGGTTCGGTCGGCCTGTCGGTCGAGGGGCCGGCGGACTTTGCGGTCTCGCGAAGCTATCCGCTGGAAGTGCGCTCGGCCTGGCTGCCGTCCTCACAGATGCAGCGCGGCCGGGTGATGCCGGGCGACAGCTGGCGCCTCACCGCCGATGCCCTGGCCGGTTATCTGCCGGGCACGGCCGATGTGACGGTGAGCTTCTCGCCGACGCCGCTGGACGAGGCGGCGCTGCTGACCTCGCTCAGCCGCTATCCCTATGGCTGTACCGAACAGATCACCAGCCGGGCGCTGCCGCTGCTTTATGCCGATCCGCTGGCCGATGCGGCCGGCGAGGCCCGTCTGGAGGGGGCGACGGCCCGGGTGCAGGAGGCTGTCGCCACCCTGCTGAGCCGCCAGTCCGCCGATGGCGTGATCGGGCTGTGGCGGGTCGGCGATCGCGGCTCGCGGCCCTGGATCGGCGTCTATGCCACCGATTTCCTCGCTCGCGCGAAAGAGGCCGGTTACACCGTGCCCGATGCCGCCCTGGAGCGGGCCTACAGCGCGCTGGAACATATCGCCGCCGGCGAGATGTGGCGCGCCGGCGGCTATGATACCGACATCCATCGCTGGCGTGGCCAGACCGATACGCCGGAACGCCTGGCCGACCGGTCCGCGGCATATGCGCTCTATGTGCTGGCGCGGGCCGGCCGGGTCGACCGCTCGCGCCTGCGCTACATGCATGACGAACGGATCGACGAGATCGACAGCCCGCTGGCGCGGGCCCAGCTGGGTGCCGCGCTCTACCTGATCGGCGACCGGGCCCGCTCGGTCAGCGCCTTCGACGCGGCCGAAGCGGCGCTGGGGTACGAAAATCCCGGCAATTACTACATGTCGCCGCGGCGCGATCTCGCCGGTGTCCTGGCCCTGGCGGCCGAGGCCGGTCAGGCCGAGCGCGTGGCCCGCCTTGCCGATCGCGTGGCCGCCGACCTGCCCGAACCGGCACGCCTGAATACCCAGGAAAAAGCCTTCCTCCTGCTCGCCGCGCAGGCGCTGAGCGGCGACGGCGACACGCTCGCGGTGGACAGCGGCGGGGTCCGGGCGGTTGGCGAAACCGGTCTGCGTTATCGTCTCGAGGCCGGCGAGCTGGGCGAGGGGGTCGACTTCCGCATCGCCGGCGATACGCCGGCCTGGGTCACCCAGATCGCCCACGGCCAGTCGGTCGAGGCGCCCGGCGTGGCCGTTCAGGGCATGGTCGTGCAGAAGCGGATCCGCCGGCTGGACGGTTCGGCTGCGGATCTCGAGACCCTGGTGCAGGGCGACCGGCTGATCGTCGATCTCGTCATCGCCCCGCGCGAGGAACGGCTGATCCCGGCGATCCTGGAGGACCTGCTGCCGCCCGGTTTCGAGATCGAGGCCGTGGTGCGGCCGGAGGATGCCGGCAATACGGGCATCTATCCCTGGCTCGACAATATCCGTGCACTGCGTGTCGCGGAGGCCCGCGACGACCGCTTCGTCGCGGCGCTGGACCTGCGCAATCGCCGCGCCGAGCGTGTGGCCTACGTCGTGCGCGCCGTGACGCCGGGCACCTATACGCTGCCGGGCGCGGTGGTGGAGGACATGTACCGGCCCGACACGTTCGCGCGCAGCGCGACCGGGCGCGTCGTCATCGCACCGCGGGGCTAGGCCATGCTGGGGCTGCCGCGGATATACTGGGCGGGCGTTTCGGCCCTGACCCTGTTCGCGGCGGCACTGGCGGCCGACCATGCCCTGCCGCCGCCGATCGAGGCGGCGCTGGAGGTTTCCACCGTCGTGCGCGACCGCAATGGCGAAGTGCTGCGCGCCTTTCCGGTTGCCGATGGGCGCTGGCGTCTGCAGGCCGACATCGAGACCATCGATCCGGACTTTCTCGACGCGCTGATCGCCTATGAGGACGACCGTTTCTACCGCCATGCCGGGGTGGATCCCTATGCGCTGGTCCGGGCGGCGCGCGACAGTGCGCTGGCGGGCCGCATCGTGTCCGGCGGCTCGACCCTGACCATGCAGCTGGCGCGCCTGATCGAGCCGCGCGAGCGTACGATCGGTGCCAAGATCGTCCAGATCCTGCGCGCAATGCAGCTGGAGCTGCGCTATTCCAAGCGCGAGATCCTGGAATTCTATCTGACGCTGGCGCCCTATGGCGGCAATCTGGAAGGCGTGCGGGCGGCGAGCTGGGCCTATTTCGGGCGCGAGCCCGACCAGCTCACCGTCGAGCAGATCGCCATGCTGATCGCCCTGCCGCAATCGCCCGAGGCGCGGCGGCCCGACCGGCGCCCCGACAATGCCGTGCGCGCCCGCGGCCGCGTGCTCGACCGGCTGGCCGAGGTGGGGCTGGCCCGCGCCGAGGCCTCCGCCGACGCCGGGCTCGATCCCGCGCCGGGCCGCCGCGACTTCCCGGCCGACGCCTGGCATGCCGCGGATGCCCTGCACCGGGCGGCGCCGGAGGCGGCCGATCTGGTCTCCACCCTCGATATCCGTCTGCAGCGCATGCTGCAGGAGGAGCTGGCACTGGCGGCCCGCGAGACCGCGCCGGACGTGCAGTTCTCCGCCCTCCTCGTGGAGACGGAAAGCCGGGCCGTGCGGGCCATGGCCGGTTCGGCCAGCCGCGACCGGCCGGGCGGCTGGATGGATCTGACGGACCGTCCGCGCTCGCCCGGTTCGACCCTGAAACCCTTCATCTACGCCATGGCCTTCGACGACGGTCTGGCGGCCGGCGGCACGCATATCGCCGACCTTCCGCGGCGTTTTTCCGGCTACCGGCCGGACAATTTCGACCGGCGCTTCCGCGGCGATGTGACGATCGCGGAAGCCTTGCAGCATTCGCTCAACGTGCCTGCCGTCACGGCGCTGGACGGGGTGGGGGCCCGCCGTTTCAACGCGGCGCTCACCTTCGCCGGCGCGCATCCGCAGCGGCCCCGCGCCGCCGGCAGCGACAGCGGGCTGGCCGTGGCGCTGGGCGGGGCGGGGCTGACCGCGCGCCAGCTGGCCGTGCTCTATGCGGCGCTCGGCGATGGCGGCGTGGCGCGGCCCCTGCGCTGGCGCGAGGATGATCCGCAGCCGGAGGGCGGCTATGCCGTGATCGGCGCGGAGTCGGCGTCCGAAGTGCTCGACATTCTGCGCCGCGCGCCGCATCCGGGCGGGCGCATGCCGGCCGCGCTGGCGCGCGGGGCGCCGGATATCGCCTTCAAGACCGGCACCTCCTACGGGTTCCGCGACGCCTGGGCGGCCGGGGTGACCGGGCGCTACACGCTGGTGGTCTGGACCGGCCGGGCCGACGGGGCGCCGCGTGAGGGCGTGACGGGCCGGGAGGGGGCGCTGCCGCTTCTGTTCCGTCTGGCCGACGGGCTGGAGCGGATCGAACCGGGCTCGGTCTCGCGCGCGGACGATCGCGCCCCGCCGGCGGACACGCCGCAGACAATGGTCGAGTACCGGACCGATTCGGCGCCGCACATCCTGTTTCCGCCCGATGGCGCGGAAGTCTGGTCCGAGAATACGGGGCGCGGCTTCGTCCTGGCCGCCCAGGCGCGCGGGGATCTGACCTGGTATGCCGATGGCGAGCGCGTCGGACGCAATGCGCTGGGCGAACCGGTCTGGGTGCCGCCGGGGCCGGGCTTCTATGCGGTCACCGCCGTGGACGAGACCGGGCGGACCGCCCGGTCGCGCGTGCGCATCCGCACCGGGGGCTGAGGCGTTTTCTACCGCCGTGCGGGCTTGCGCCGTGCGTGACGAGTCGCAAGACTGACGCCTTCTGTATCGGGGAGATGTCCAGATGTTTCGTACGCTGTTGACGGCCGGCTGTGCCGCGCTGATCTCGTTTGCACCGGCCCTGGCCGAGGACGACGGAAACTGGGCGCTTGTCGTCCATGGCGGCGCCGGCGTGATCGAGCGCGACAGCATGACGCCGCAGACCGACGCGGCCTACCGGGCCGCCATGCATGCGGCGCTGGAGCGCGGCGAGGCGGTGCTGTCGGACGGTGGCAGCGCGCTGGATGCGATCGAGGCCGTGATCCACGGTCTGGAAGACGACCCGATGTTCAATTCCGGCCGCGGTGCCGTGTTCACGGCCGCCGGCCGCAACGAGCTGGACGCCTCGATCATGGATGGCGCCACCCTGCAGGCCGGCGCGGTTGCGGGCGTGACGCAGGTGCGCCATCCGATCTCCCTGGCGCGGGCGGTGATGGACCATTCGCGTCACGTCATGCTGCAGAGCGAGGGCGCGGAGACGTTCGCGCGCGAACAGGGGCTGGAGATCGTCGATCCCGCCTTCTTCTTCACCGAGCGCCGCTGGGCCGCGATGGAACGCGAGCTCGGCCGTCTCGGCCTCGACATCCCGCCGCGCCCGGAAGGCGCACCCGATCCGGAGCCGGTGCAGGAGGGGCTGCTTGAGCGCGATGCGCTGGAACACCGTTTCGGCACGGTCGGCGTGGTGGCGCTGGACGAGGCCGGCAATATCGCCGCGGGCACCTCGACCGGCGGCACCACCGCCAAGCGCTGGGGCCGGGTGGGCGACAGCCCGATCATCGGCGCGGGCACCTATGCCAGCAATGACAGCTGCGGCGTGTCGGCGACGGGCACGGGCGAGTATTTCATCCGCCTGACCGTGGCCAGCCGGATCTGCGCCCTGGTCGAGTTCCAGGGGCTCAGCCTGCAGGACGCCGCCGACCGCGTGATTCAGGACGAACTCACCGAAATGGGCGGCGATGGCGGCATTGTCGCGCTGACCCCGGACGGCGAGATCGCCTGGAGCTTCAACACGCCGGGCATGTATCGCGCCCGCCTTTCCGAAGGCGGCGAGCCGGTGGTGGCGATCTACGGCGACGAGGAATAGCCATGACGACGGGCGCGGGCAGCGGTGCCGGTTTCGGCGCTGCGGACATCACGGTCAACCGGCTGTTCTGCACGCCGCTGATCGAGGTGCGCCTGCCCGGCGCCGACGCCCTGGTCGAGGCGCTGAAGGCGGCGATCCTGGAGCGCCGCGCCGCCTCGCCCGGCGTGCGCCGCTCGAACATCCATGGCTGGCATTCCGACATCGAGATGCTCGACTGGGGCGGCGAGGCGGCCATCGCCCTGGCGCGCGAGACGATGCAGGTGTGCGGACGCTTCACCTCGGACGTGAATGCCGCCCAGGGCCGCTCGCGCTACGAGATGGGTCTGGAGATGTGGGCGAATGTCTCGCCCGCCGGCGCGTCCAACCAGATGCATGCCCATCCCGGCTCCTTCTGGTCGGCCAGCTTCTATGTCGACGATGGCGGCGACACCGAGGACGGTTTCTTCGTCGCCCAGGATCCGCGCTTCCCCATGATCCGCATGGTCGCCCCCGACCTCGTCTTCACCGACGAAAACGGCGACAAGCAGATGTCCCAGTTCCGCGTCCGCCCCGAACCCGGCAAGCTGGTCGTCTTCCCCTCCTGGCTGATGCACGCCGTCCGCCCCCACAAGGGGCCGCGCGAGCGGATCTCCGTGGCGATGAATGTGCTGGCCCTGCCGGCGGGGGCTCCGCCGGAGGGGTAGGGGTGAAGCGAGAGGGATGCGCTGTGTTTAGTGTATTCCGGATGCGGTCATTTCGAAGCGGCTTCTGAAATCATCTTTCAAACCCAGAGATATCGGCAAACGCTAGCGGCCAGCGTTGCACCAGAAACATTGTCATATGAAACCTGCGTTCAAAGGGCGGTAACTATGGGGCATTGACTGGTGAGAACATTTCAAGAACGATTGCGAATCGCAGATATGGTCACGCGCGCAAGATTGGGCGGAGAATTATGAAGTTCGTTTCGCTATTTACTGGGCTTGGTGGACTAGATGTTGGTTTCGTGCGCGCGGGAGCGAAGGCTCTATATGCAAATGACGTTGACCAACATGCTGTCGCTGCGCTCAACGCCAACCATTCCAACCTCAGTGAATGTTCCGTTGATCACGACGACATTCGGAACTTAAGCGCTGCGAAGATTGAGAATCGCTCAAGTGCTCGCAGAGGTGATGTTGACCTTATAGTTGGTGGCCCGCCTTGTCAGTCTTGGAGTAGTGCCGGTCGCCAAAGGGGGCTTCAAGACCCACGAGGTCAGCTTGTTTTGGACTACATCCGTATAGCGAACGAGCTGGATGTCAGATGGCTCGTGTTCGAAAATGTCCGAGGACTCCTGACAGCAAGGGGCCCCGAAGGAAATCCTGGTGGCGCTCTTCAACATTTTAGAAACCTCATGCTGAAGCATGGATTTCAGACCACTGTGCAATTGCTAAATGCGGCAGACTATGGAGTGCCTCAAAGAAGAGTGCGGTTGATAATCATTGGCTACCGAGCTGGTGATGAACCATCGTTTCCTGAGCCCACTCATTCCAAAAACCCGGACGAAGGCCTCAACAAATTCGCTTGGGTGTCATTGCGAGAATGTTTAGCCGAGTTGGAACCCATAACTGAAGACGAGATCATCCGTCCAAGTGCGTCATTGGCAACCCAACTGGCGGCACTTCCTGATGGCACCGGCGTTCGGAGCGCAGGCAAGCGTGAGACAACGCGACCAGGTGGCCATTGGGGCTACAAGCAGGGAGCTTTCATTGCTGCCCAAAACCTGCCAGCTCGAACAGTGACTGCAAGCTCTCAGCAAGATTGGGTGCGCGACCCAGTTTATGGGCTTAGGAAGCTGACACCCCGTGAGTGTGCGGCAATTCAGTCGTTCCCGAAAGATTGGAAAATACCCGGCTCGCGAGCTGTTAAGTATCGGTTAATCGGAAATGCGGTGCCCCCCCTGTTGGCTGAAAGGGTTGCGGAGGCGCTGTTCAAGCACTCTACGCAGTTCGATCATCGCATGCTCGACCTCGATCA
Source organism: Pseudomonadota bacterium (assembly GCA_034659015.1). Lineage (GTDB taxonomy): Bacteria > Pseudomonadota > Alphaproteobacteria > Caulobacterales > Maricaulaceae > Maricaulis. The sequence goes on from JAYEGL010000011.1 coordinate 138,819, forward strand.
GGGGCGCCATCAAGAGTTGCTTCCCCTTCCGAATCGTTTGAGCCAAGCTATCGAATATACGATCCGAGACAACATGAAGAACGGGGAGTCCAGAATCTCCGCCTCGCAGTCTCCGGATGGTCGAGGCATGGGCAGGGGCAATGAGCGACAATCTCAAGTTCGCAAAGGAAGCCACCGAAGTCTTCAAGCGTAGCCAAGATCCCAATGGTGAGCGCAGAGACTGGATAGAAGCCTATCGTATGAGCCGCAGCCTCATCGCGCAGGCGTTGCGTGCCTCATCAATGCTCCAAGACATACCATCTGCTTTGGTATCAAGCGGAGGGCACCTTCGAGCGTTTCGCTACATGCTTGCGCCGCCGCTAAGTCAAGACCGGTTGGCAATTGTCTGTTCAGCGTACGTGAAATCCAAAGAAAAAACAGGAAAGCCGTACGGCGCTGCAGAAGCGAATGAATTAGCGAATTTTATTATTGAGCGCTTGGACCCCTACGCGCTTGCTGTGAGGTCTGGCGGCGCAGAGATGCCGCGCACATCAGTTCGTCAATTGATGAATAAGACTGGCGCGCTCATCGCAAATCAAGATCTCCAGACGGTGACAAGAAATCGACTGTCTGACGAGCAAGAGCGATTGACGCTTAAGCACCTTTCCCAAAATGGATACTCGCTGCTTCCGCCGAAACAAGTAAGCCACAGGGGTGGCGTTTCTCAGCTAAGCTTGATGCATAAAGCGAAGCTTGCGATTAGCTCTACCAATACGCAAGAAGTGGATATCGCTGTTGGCATGAAGGGCGATCATATGCTTGCTTTGGAGTGCAAGGTTAGCAACGATCAAACTAATTCAATTAAAAGAGTGAATGATGTTATCGCAAAGCATCATTCTTGGATGAGTTATTGGGGGGCAGGATTTATTACTACGGGGGCTTTGTTGCAAGGCGTTTTTTCTGATAAATCAATTAAGAAGCTGGAAAAAGAAGGTATACATATTTTCTGGTCCCATCGTATATCAGACTTATCAGATTATGTGCTTGATAGGTAGTGGATTGAGCCGAAGTCTGGACGCCCACTAGGACGCCGAACTTGGTAGTCTTGGGCCTTTCTCTACGCCACGTCAAAGCCCCCCCCCTCACAAAACCGACTCATCCCCCCGCGAGAAATACGCCCCGTCCGCCTGCATCTGCGCGATGATGTGGTCGTAGGTGGCGCGCACCCTTGCGCTCTTGCGCACGGTTTCGTGGGCCACCACCCACAGGTCCAGTGACGACTCGAAATGGGGCAGCAGGCGTTCCAGGTTGGGGTTGCGCCGGGCCAGGCGGTGGGAGGTGACGCCGACGCCGAAGCCGGCCTCGATGCCCATGACGTGGCTGGCGGGGGAGTTGGCCTTCATGGAGACGTGGCGCGGCAGGACGGGGGCGCCGTCGGCATTGGCGGGCCAGCCGAAATAATCGCCCATCGACCAGCCCACGCAGGCATGGTCGGCCAGGTCTTCCTCGCGTTCGGGGCGGCCGTGCAGGTCGAGATAGTCCTTCGAGGCATAGAGGCCCGCGCCGACGGTGGCGCCGCGGCGGCCGATCAGGCTCTGCTGGGTGCCCGGCCCGTTCCAGCGCAGGGCGATATCGGCCTCGCGATCGGCCAGGTTGGCGGAATTGTTCTTGATGACGATCTCGATGCCGATGCCCGGATTGGCGCGCTGGAAGGAAACCAGGGCGCGCGGCAGCCAGTCGGCGCCGATGCCTTCGGAGGCGGAGATCACGACCAGGCCGGACAGGGACTGGTCCTGGGCGATCACGGCGCGTTCGATGGCCGAGGCCTCCTCGCGCATGCGCCGGGCGTGGGCGACGACTTTCTGGCCCAGCGGGGTGAGCCGCGACTGACCGTTATCGCGCTCGAAAACGGGTTCGCCGAAACGCTGTTCCAGCGCCTGGAGGCGGCGCGTCACGGTGGGTTGGCTGACGCCGAGCTGCTGGGCTGCGGCGGTCAGGCTGCCGGCTTCGGAGATCGCCAGGCAGACGAGATAATCGGACCAGTCATCCATGCGTTTATGTATTCCGGCGATCCTGAATTCGTCAATTCCATTCGCATAACTTCGTTCTAAATCTGAACGCTGTTTACCGGGGCCGGTCCGCGTCGTGAGGTGGCGGGGCGATCCCGAATTCTTGAGGGTCACGCGATCGATCGGACCGGTGAGGCTGCGGCCGTTTCCGCCCCCGCGGGAAAGGTCCTGGCCCGATCGCGCCATTGGAGGAATATGACCATGCGTATCCTGCTTGCTGCGGCTGCCCTGGCGGCTGCGTCCTCGTCCGCGGGCCTGGCCCAGAACTGTGACGCCGATCCGCAATTCGCGGCCCACCGCACCGCCAATGGCGTGGTGCGCGCGCAGTACAATGCCGTGACGCGCGGCGAATGGCCCGAGGCCATCCATTTCGGCGAGGACGTGCTCGAATCGGGCGGCGCGCCCGGCCACAAGGTGGCGGCCAACACCAATCTGTGCGCGGCCTATGCCGCCACGGGCGAATACGAAATGGCCATCGAATACTGTGACGCCGCGCTGGAACGCCGCGGCCATGCCTGGCGCGCGATGAATAATCGCGGCGTTGCGCTGTGGCTGTCCGGCGACCGCGAGGCGGCCATCGAATCCTTCCAGGCAGCCAACGAAGCCTCGTCCGGCGAGGACGAGGTCGAGGCCAACCTGGCCCTGGCTCAGTGCACGACTGCCGGCTGATCCTCCCAGACTGCCAAGGCAAAATGCACCACACTGAAGGCCGGTGCCCTGCGGGGCGCCGGCCTTTTTTGCCTGCGGCTGCGGGTTCCCGTGGCTGGCGATAGCCACTAGAAACGCCCGCAGACAAGTGCGGCCGCCAGAGCCGTGTCCAGAGGGAGGTGTTCATGCCGTTTCAGCCGCCGGAAACCCTGATCAACGGATATCGGCGTTTCAAGGACGGGCGTTTCCGGGTCGAACAGGCCCATTATGCCGAGCTGGCCGAGGGCCAGACGCCCCACACCCTGGTGATCGCCTGTTCGGACAGCCGGGTCGATCCGGCCGCGATATTCGACGCGGCGCCGGGCGAGCTGTTCGTCGTGCGCAATGTTGCCAATCTGGTGCCGCCGGCCGAGCAGGGCGGCGGTCTGCACGGGGTCTCGGCGGCGCTGGAATTCGCGGTCAAGGTGCTCAAGGTGAAGGGCGTGCTGGTCATGGGGCATGGCGATTGCGGGGGCGTGAAAGCCTGCGCGAGCGGGCTGGACGGCGTACCCAACGACTATCTGGGCCCCTGGCTGAGCACGATGGAGCCAGCCCGCGAGGAGGTGGCCGCCGAACTCGGCGACGGGCCGCTGGAGGCGATCGCGGATACGCTGGAACTCGTCTCGATCCGGCATTCCTTGGAGCGGCTGAAACAGTTTCCCTTCGTGCGCGAGGCGATCGAGGCGCGCGGGCTGGAATTGCACGGCGCGCGCTTTGCCATTCACAGCGGCAAGCTGGAATGGCTTCAGGCCGACGGCCGTTTCAGCGCGGTCTAGGGCGAGGTGAGGAGAGCGGTTTGACGTCGTCCAAGACAACCCAGGCGATCTGGTTCCCCGATGCGGTCGACGCGCAGAACCGGGCCGTGCGCCTGTGCCTGACGCCGCGCAGCGGGCTGGCCGATACGGCCTTCCTGGACGAGCGCTGGGACCGGTCGGGCTGCGAGACGCGCACCGTGCCGCTGGGCCAGGTGCCGCAGCCGGAGGCGCCGGCCGCGCCGGTCTTCATCTGGCATACGGCGTTTTGCTGCTCCACCCTGCTGGCGCGCTGCCTGGACCGGCCGGGCACGGCGCTGAGCCTGAAGGAACCGGCCGCCCTGATGGAGATCGCCAATATCAAGCGGCGCCAGGGGCAGGCCGTTTCCGATGCCTGGCTGAAACCGGTCGTCACGGCGCTGTGCCAACCCGTGGAGGGCGAGCATCACGCCGTCATCAAGCCGACCAATACGGTGAACAATCTGATCGGCGATGTGGCGCGGCTTTTCCCGGACAGCCGCCATCTCTTTTTGACCTCGCAGTTGCGCGCCTTCCTGATCTCCATCGCCAAGAAGGGCGAGGCCGGCCGCGCCTTTGCGCGCCGCCTGTTCACGATCTTCGCCATGGACGGCCATCCCGTCGCCCGCACCGATCCGCGGCAGTTGATGCAGATGTCGGACCTGCAGATCGCGGCGCTGGTCTGGCAGATGCAGGTCGCCGCCATGCTCGAGGCGGCGAAGCAGGGGCCGGCGGACCGCTTCGCCTCGATGGACGGGGATGTGTTCGTGGCGGATCCGGCGGGGGGGCTGGCCGCGGTGGACGGCTTCTTCGGTCTGGCGCTGGGCGAGGCGCATGTGACGGAGACGGCTTCAGGCCCGCTCTTCACCCGCGATGCCAAGGATACCGGCCAGGCCCACGGGCCCGACCGGCGCCGCGAAGAGGCCGAACGTATCGCCGATCAATTGGGGCCGGAACTCGACGCCATCGTCGATTGGAGTTACGGCCTGTTCCCGCAATCCCCGCGCGACGGGCGTCTGCCCAACGCGCTGGTCTAGCGCCGGCCCGTTCCCGCAGAGGAGCGGCCGGCATTCACGAACGTCGAAGGAAGACCGATCATGAAACTCGCAACGCTCAAGTCGGACAGCCGTGACGGCCGTCTGGTCGTCGTCTCGAAGGATCTGGCCTGGTGTGCCGATGCCACCCGCATCGCGCCGACCCTGCAGGCTGCCCTGGACGACTGGGAGCGATGCGAGGGCGAACTGCGCACGCTGGCCGACGAGCTGGAGCGCGAGACCATTCCGCGCGAACGCTTCCACGAGCGCGAGGCGCTGTCGCCGCTGCCGCGCGCCTATCAGTGGGCCGACGGCTCGGCCTACGTCAATCACGTCGAACTGGTGCGCAAGGCGCGCGGCGCGGAAATGCCGGCCAGCTTCTGGACCGATCCGCTGATGTATCAGGGCGGCTCCGACGCCTTCCTCGCCCCGCGTGGCGATATCCCGCTGGGCGATACCGCCTGGGGCTGCGACATGGAGGGCGAGGTGGCCGTGATCACCGGCGATGCGCCGATGGGCTGTTCCGAGGACGAGGCCGCCAGGGCGATCCGCCTGGTCATGCTGGTCAACGACGTCTCGCTGCGCGGCCTGATCCCGGCCGAGCTGGGCAAGGGGTTCGGCTTCTTCCAGTCCAAGCCGCCCAGCGCCTTCTCGCCGGTCGCCGTGACGCCGGACGAGCTGGGCGAGGCCTGGGACGGCCGCAAGCTGCACCTGCCGCTTCTGGTGAAATACAATGGCGAACCCTTCGGCAAGGCCGAGTGCGGCATCGACATGACCTTCGATTTCCCGCAGCTGGTCGCCCACCTGGCCAAGACGCGCCCGGTCACGGCCGGCACGATCGTCGGCTCGGGCACGGTGTCCAACAAGCTGGACGACGGCCCCGGCAAGCCGATCTCCGAAGGCGGGGTGGGCTATTCCTGCATCGCCGAGATCCGCATGATCGAGACGATCGAAAGCGGCGAACCGAAAACCCCCTTCATGAATTACGGCGACACGGTGCGCATCGAGATGAAGGACAAGGACGGCCACTCCATCTTCGGCGCCATCGAGCAGGACGTGGTGAAGGTGTAGGGGCTGTCCAAATCCCGCTGTCATCCCGGAAGGATGCCCGGCCTTGGGCCGGGCGGAAGTCCGGGACCCATAATCCCGGTGTTTGCGTGGACGGCGCCGCTGTCGAGCCTGCTTTCGGCCCACAGCGAGCTTATGGGTCCCGGCTCTGCGCCCCGCTTTCGCGGGGCATTCGGCCGGGATGACACATTAAGGGCGTTTGGAGCGGTGGCTCCCCCGCAAGCGGGGCGAGCCCTTGCCGCCCCCTTGAACCCGCTCGGGCCGCCGCCATATCCTTGCGTACACCGAAAGCAGACCGGGTAAGCGACATGGCGGGCGGTTGGACGCGCGACGGTGCGATTCAGGACCAGATCGACGATTCCACGAACGACGCCGTCGCCGCGGCACGGGCCAACCTGCCGACCGGCGAGGGCTCGGAATACTGCGTGGAATGCGGCGAGACGATCCCGCTGGCCCGCCGCCGGGCGCTGCCCGGCGCGCGCACCTGTATCGACTGCCAGTCCGGCCGCGATGCAAGCCGCCCGGCCGGCGGCATCAACCGCCGCGGCAGCAAGGACAGCCAGCTGCGGTAAGAGAGGTCAGCGCCTCTTTCCTCCCATTGTCATCCCGGTGCTTGTCCGGCTGCCTCAACCATCGCGCCTGCTTTCGGCAAAGACCGGCGCGTATGGGTCCCGGACTTGCGCCCCGCCTGCGCGGGGCATCCATCCGGGATGACAAAGGAGGTTCTGCAATTTATAATTGCGCTTATGGATGGCTGCTACTTCGTTTACCTGCTGGCCTCGCGAAAACACGGAACGCTCTACTGCGGCGTGACCAATTCGCTTGTGCGCCGGGTCTTCGAGCACAAGACCCGGCAGGTTCCCGGCTTTACCACGAAATACGGTGTGGACCGGCTCGTCTGGTACGAGCCCCACCATGACATCAACGAAGCCATCGCGCGCGAGAAGCGTATCAAGCGCTGGCGGCGTCAGTGGAAGATCAATCTGATCGAGAAAGACAATCCCGACTGGAACGATCTCCATGCCGGGCTCGGCGGGGTCGACCCGGCGGCGCTGGCGCCGAAGCATCTGCGCAATTGGTAGAGCGAAAGCACCTGTCATCCCGGCCGGATGGCCTGCGAAGGCAGGCCGCAGGGCCGGGACCTATACGCTCGCTGCCTGCCGAAAGCAGGCTCGGTATCGGCGACATTCCATCCGACACCCGTGTTTATGGGGCCCCGACTTGCGCCCTCCCGGCCCTGAGCCGGGACTGGGCCGGGCATCCATCCGGGATGACAGCGCGTTCAATTCAGCCTCAGTGCGCCTGATCCGGACCGTCGCGCAGGGTGTAGCGTTCGCCGTCGAAACCCTCGAAGGCCTCCGGGACCTGCGGGTGGCTGACCGGTCCGTTTTCGGCGTCGGGGACCAGATTGCCCTCCGAGACATAGGCGCCGTAATAGCTGTCCTCGTTTTCCGCGAGGAGATGGTAGAAGGGCTGGTCCTTGGACGGGCGGATATCCTCGGGAATGGACTGGTACCATTCCTCGGTATTGGCGAATTCCGGATCCACGTCGACCACCACGCCCCGAAAGGGGAAGAGGCGGTGACGAACCACATCGCCGAGACCGAATCTGGCGTGGCGAATGACCATGTGCGTACTCTGACTCGTATCCACTAACGTGTTCATGCCGCCCAATATGGGGCGTTGCGGGCAATAAGCTACGAAAACGGCGGCGATGCGTCACGCATCCTTGCAGGTGCCGGCAAGGCAGGTATTCTGATTCCGAAACGGTATCAGGCCGATTCGTGCCGCGCCTCCGGATGTCGAACATCCGGGTTTCCCGTCCGGGACATGGCCGCGCCGAACGGCGAGAGGACAATCATGGCGGAGCCATCGCCCGGGGAAACCGGGAAGGTCGCCGCCGGACGCAAGCGGAACCGGCGCAAACGGGCGCCGTCTCCGGTGTACGGCGCGATCGATCTGGGTACGAATAACTGCCGCATGCTGCTGGCGCACAGGACCGGCAGCGGGTTTCAGGTCATCGATGCCTTCTCCCGCGTCGTCCGGCTTGGCGAGGGTGTGGCCGCGGAGGGCAATCTGTCCGCCGAGGCCATGGACCGGGCCGTCGAGGCGCTCAAGGTCTGCGCCGGCAAGATCCGGCGTCACAAGGCGATCAAATACCGCTCCATCGCCACCCAGGCCTGCCGCATGGCCGGAAACGGCGCGGAATTCCTCGATCGTGTGCGCACGGAAACCGGTCTGGAATTCGACATGATCTCGCCGGAGGAAGAGGCGCGCCTGGCCGTGCATGGCTGTGTCGACCTTCTGGACCCGGACAAGGATGCCGCCCTGGTCATCGATATCGGCGGCGGCTCGACAGAGCTCTCCTGGGTCGATCTGGCCGAATGGCGCAAGCGCGGCGGACCGGAAAGCGGCGGCCGTCCGCCGATGAAATCCTGGACCTCCACGCCGGTCGGTGTCGTCACCCTGTCGGAACGCTTTCCCGAGCGCGAGGATCGCGAGGCCTGGTATAACGACATGAAGGCCTATGCGGCCCAGCTGATGAAGACGCCGCGCGGCGCCCGGGCCATGCGTCCGGTGTTCGAGGCGGGGCGGGGCCATCTGGTCGGGACGTCGGGCACGGTCACTTCCATGGCCGGCGTGCATCTGCGCCTGCCGCGCTATGACCGCTCGCGTGTCGACGGTCTGTGGATGAGCGGCGAGGAGGCGCTGGCCGCCTGCGCGCATCTGCGCGAGCTCGATGTGGCCGGCCGGGCGCTGGAGCCGACGATCGGCGCAGACCGCGCCGAGCTTGTGCTCGCGGGCTGTGCGATCTACGAGGCGGTGGCGGAGGCTTGGCCTGCCGACCGGTTGCGCGTGGGCGACCGGGGCCTGCGCGAAGGCATGCTGCTCAACCTGATGCGCAAATCGCGCAAACGGCGGCGCAAGCGCCGGCGCGGCGGCCAGGGCGAGGATGCCGGCGGAACGGGAAGCGACACATGAGCGACGACGACAGCGAGAATGCCTCCGGCGACGGCAAGCGCCGGCGCCGCCGCTCCGGCCCGGTGACCAAGGGCGGCGATGCGCGCGCGGCCAAGCAGATGTTCGAGCGCGTGAAGACCGCCCGCGGCCGCAAGTCCTCCTCGACGCGCTGGCTGCAGCGCCAGCTCAACGACCCTTATGTGAAAAAGGCCCAGATGGAGGGCTATCGCTCGCGTGCGGCCTACAAGCTCTTGCAGCTGGACGAGAAATTCCATCTCCTGCGCCCCGGCATGCGGATCGTCGATCTCGGCTCGGCGCCGGGCGGCTGGGTGCAGGTGGCGCTCAAGAAGGAGGCGGCCGAAGTGGTCGGGATCGACCTTCTGGAGATCGAGCCCATTGCCGGCGCCACCCTGCTGCAGCACGATTTCACCGAGGACGATGCGCCGGATCTGGTCAAGGCCGAGATGGGCGGTCCCGCCGATGCGGTGATCTCCGACCTCGCGCCCTGGACCACCGGCCACAAGAAGACCGACCATCTGCGCATCGTCGCCCTGGTCGAACTGGCGGCCCATTTCGCCCTGGAAACCCTCAAGCCCGGCGGCTTCTTCATCGCCAAGGTCTTCCAGGGCGGTGCCGAGGGCGAACTGCTGGATCTCCTCAAGGCGAATTTCGACAAGGTCCGCCACTTCAAGCCCGACGCCAGCCGCAGCGAAAGCGCGGAGACCTTCGTCATCGCGACGGGGTTCAGGGGCGCGCGCGGCGCGGATTGATAGGCGTGCATCTCCGTCTGCCGGTCGGCATCGGAGGTATCGGGCATTGCAGACGATCCGCCGGGAAGGTCTGGAATAAAGGGTATTCGAGAGGTCCCGAGGGATCGTCTGCAACCCGGTGAAGCGGATTAAGCCGCGGCCCGTACGGGAGCCGCGTCAGCGCCACCCGGTCCGAAACGCCTGTGCACCGGCGGGGTCGGACCGTGGGGTGATTATGCGCGGTGTTGGCGGGGTGGGGATAAATCCCCGGGTCTTTCTGAGTGAATTCTTCGTTTCACACGATTTTTCCCGGCCGAAAGCCCGGCCCCGAGCCGGGCGGAGAGCCGGGATCTACGGGGATATCCTCAAACAATGTGTGTCCGGTCGGTCCCGGCTCTGCGTCCCGCTTTCGCGGGACATCCGGCCGGGAAAAATGTGGAGACACCGTGTGAACGAAGTTGGAGGGGGTGCCTATGCGTGGCAGCCGGCTCGTTAGCGTGAGCTTGTTCGGTCACTCAATAAACACCCGACGCTTCACCACCGGTTTATTGGATTGGGATTCAACGACTTTGAAGTCAATATATGCTCCGTCCTGCGGACCAGAGCGAAAAACGATGTGTGTGCGATGTCGGCCACTCTCGTCCGGCACCATCACATAGCGTCCCCCCATTCGGGCCGCTTTCGATCCAATTTCCGTGAGTTTCGTGAGGGTCCCAATCCGCTCCCTCGATTTTGAACTTCAAATGATATGATGCTCCGCTGATGCGCGGTTTGTAGCGGACTAGGGTTCCTCTGTGCCAGGCTGCGACCGGCTTGGATATGATTTCGAGGCGCTCTTCTTCAGCTTCTCTCTGGCGGTTTCGGTCGCTCCTGATTTGCCAGCCCAGAGCGATCGCAGCGGTTATCGCACCGAACCAGGCAGCGGCGATGGTAAGAAGGTCGAACATCGAAATCTATTCAGATCTAGTGCGAGTTCTTTTAGGGAGCGGCCGAACATACAACTGGCGTTGTGCCGAGGACAGACGCGTACGCGAGCGGCTAGATATTCTTTCCCGATCCAAGCCTGCGCGGCAAATCCGACCGCGTATGGATAAAGTCCACGATAACGACAGCCGCTGGATCTTCGATGAAGACGATGAAATGCTCGCCGGCACGCACGAAGCGCAGATCCTCGGGCATGTCCGGATCGACCAGCCGGCGGCAGCTTTGCGTGAGCACCGTACCTTCGGTGACCCCGTTGCAGCGCGCGATCAGGTCGGCTTCATAGGCGTCCGCCTGGCGCGGGCCGAATGTGTCCAAGGTCCAGCGGGCGATGTCGTTGAGCGAGGCTTCCGCCTGCCGCGTCAGGCGCCACGTCTTGGACACTAGACTTCCGAACGGGCGCGGGCGAAGGCCCGCCGGATCGCATCCTCGCCGCTGCCATCGGCGAGTTCGCCGGTGCGGGCCTGTTCGATGCCGGCGTGCAGCCGGTCGCGCAGGGCGGCGAACTCGGTTTCTTCGGCTTCGAGCAACCGCAGCCCGGCGCGCAGGGCTTCCGAGGCGTTCTGGAAGCGTCCGGATGCCACCAGCCGGTCGATCAGGTCGGATTGTGTATCGGTCAGAACGACATTGCGTGTGGCCATCGGGTCCTCCAGATCGAATATGGCAATATATGCCAATAAGCGGCCGCGCCTCAAGGGGCGCGTGATCCGGGCGCCGATTGCGACATTTCCGCGATTGGCCGCGACACCCCCTTGTCAGCCCGGCGATTCAGGACTAAAGCCGCGCCGCAAGCAGCAGAAAGGAGTCTCCCATGGAGATTCGCGAAGGTCTCACCTTCGACGACGTGCTCTTGCAGCCCGGTCCGTCCGAAGTTCTCCCCGCCGATGCCGATGTGTCCACCCGCGTGGCCCGGGATGTCGGGCTGAACATGCCTGTCATGGCTGCGGCCATGGACACGGTGTCGGAAAGCGGCATGGCGATCGCCATGGCCCAGGCCGGCGGCCTCGCCGTCATCCACCGCAATCTCACCATCGCCGAGCAGGCCGAAGAGGTCCGCCGGGTGAAGCGGTTCGAGAGCGGCATGGTCGTCAATCCGGTGACGATCTCGCCGGACGCGACCCTGGCCGAGCTGCGCGCCCTGATCGCCCAGCACCGGATTTCCGGCATCCCTGTCGTGGAAGGAAATGGCAACGGCCTGCCGGGCAAGCTGGTCGGCATCATCACCAATCGCGATGTGCGTTTCGCCGACGACCCGAACGAGAAGGTCGGCAACCTGATGACCCGCGATGTCGTCACGGTGAAGGAGGGCGCCTCCCAGGACGAGGCGCGCGCCAAGCTGCACAAGCACCGGATCGAGCGCCTCCTGGTGGTCGACGACCAGGATCGCTGCATCGGCCTGATCACCGTGAAGGACATGGAAAAGGCCCAGGCTCACCCGATGGCCGCCAAGGACGCCCAGGGGCGTCTGCGCTGCGCGGCGGCCACCACGGTGGGCGATAGCGGGTTCGAGCGCGCCGAGGCGCTGATGGATGCCGGTGTGGACGTCGTGGTGATCGACACCGCCCACGGCCAGAGCCGCTCCGTGCTCGACCAGGTCACGCGTGTGAAGAAGGCGTCCAGTGCCGCCCGCGTCATCGCCGGCAATGTGGCGACCTATGAAGGCGCCAAGGCGCTGATCGATGCCGGCGCGGACTGTATCAAGGTGGGGATCGGGCCGGGCTCGATCTGCACCACCCGCGTGGTGGCCGGCGTCGGCGTGCCCCAGCTCACCGCGATCATGGATGCCCGTCGCGCCGCCGACGGCACCGGCGCCTGCATCATCGCCGATGGCGGGATCAAGTTCTCCGGCGACATGGCCAAGGCGATCGCCGCCGGGGCCGATTGCGTGATGATCGGCTCGCTGCTGGCCGGCACGGAAGAAGCGCCCGGCGAAGTCTTCCTCTACCAGGGCCGGTCCTACAAGTCCTATCGCGGCATGGGCTCGCTCGGCGCGATGGCGGCCGGGTCCGCCGACCGCTATTTCCAGAAGGATACCGAGCGCATGAAGCTGGTGCCCGAAGGGATCGAGGGCCAGGTGCCCTACAAGGGGCCGGTCGGTCCGATCCTGCACCAGATGGTCGGCGGTCTGCGCGCCGCCATGGGCTATACCGGTTCGTCCACGATCGGCGAGCTGCACAAGCGCGCGCAGTTCGTGCGCATTACGAATGCGGGTCTGCGCGAAAGCCATGTGCACGACGTGAAGATCACCCGCGAAGCGCCGAACTATCCGACGACGAGCTAGGGCCGGGTCGAAACGGCTGCAAAAACCGGCGTATGGCAGCCATCCACCGGGGTGGCTGTCGCGCGCCGGAAAGCCTGCCTAGGGTCTCGCCTCGCCGCCGGAGGGGCGGCGCTCGAACGGGAGTTATGCGATGAACACGGCTTTTCTCTATCCGGTCCTGGTGCAGGTGGCGCTGACCTTCGCCCTGGTGATTGCGACCGGGCTGACGCGGACCGCGGCGATCCGGCGCGGCGAGGTGAAAGTGTCCGAGGTGGCGCTGGGCCAGAAGAAATGGCCGAAACGGTCGATGCAGTTCTCCAACGCCTACCAGAACCAGCTTGAAACCCCGATCCTCTTCTATGCCGGCATCCTGTTCGCCGGCGCGTTCGGTGTGGCCGGCCCCGTCCTGCTGGCCCTGGCCTGGGTCTGGGTCGGCGTCCGTCTGGTGCATGTGGCAATCCACATCACCATCAATCACATGCTGTACCGCTTCATGGCCTTCCTGACCGGCGTGATCGTGCTTGCCGCGTTCTGGATCGTCATGGCGGTTGAGGTGATCACGCGATGATGAACGACCAGCCTCCTGTCGACACGTCGAAAGACGTGCTCTTCCTGCTCACCGGGCCCTGGGATGATGCCGATGGCGGTCCCTGGCTGTGCGCCGATTGCTGCACGATGGAGGGAGCGCTGACGGTCAATCCGCACTGGGCCGACCGCGTTACCGTGGTGCGGATCGATTATCCCCGGCCGCGCACCGAGATCGTCGAACTGCTGGACGAAGACCACCAGAACGCGCCGACCCTCATCCTGGCCGAAGACAGCCCGGCGCATGAGGCGCCGGAGGCCGAGGTGAACGGGCGCCGCCTCTACACCGATCCGAAGGCGATCTGCCGCCAGCTGGCCGCCGCCTATGGCGGAGCGCGTCCGAAATAGCTAAACCATCCTCCCCCTTGATGGGGGAGGTGTCCGGCGACAGCCGGACGGAGGGGGTGAATCCCGGTGCCGGCCATGGCGCACACCGGGATTCACCCCTTCCGAGCCCTCCTTCGCCAAGGCTACGGAGGGCCCACCTTCCCCATCAAGGGGGAGGATAACCGGAGAGTGACCCCATGAAAGACGGCGCCCGTATTGCCGCGGCCATCGAGATCCTCGACACGCTGACCCGCCAGCACCAGCCGGTGAAGGATGCCGTGCGCGACTGGGGCAAGGCGCACCGCTTTGCCGGCTCGGGCGACCGCGCCTGGATCGGCGGGCTGGTGCTGGACGCGCTGCGCCACCAGGCCTCGGTCGGATACGCAATGGGCGAGGGCACGGCCCGGGCCCTGGCGCTGGGGACGGTCGGGCGGGTCTGGGGACTGTCCGCTGATGAGATCGACGCGCTCTTCGAAGGCGACGAGCATGCACCGGAACCGCTCGGCGAAGACGAGCGGGCGGGGCTGGTGCGCGATATCTCGGACGCCCCGCTGCATGTCCGCGCCGACGTGCCGGAATGGCTCGAGGAGAGCCTGGTGCGGGCCTTCGGCGAGGCCGCTGTCGAGGAGGGCCAGGCCCTCTCATCGCGCGCGCCGGTGGATCTCAGAGTGAATGAACTGAAGGTCGATTTCGACAAGGCTTTCAAGGAAGTATCCTCGAAACTCAAAGCGGCTGAAAATTCCCGACTGGTGAAGTCGGGTATCCGGATTGCCCAACGCGATCCGCGCGGCAAGGCAGCTGCCGCCGAGAGCATTCCCGCCTATGGCAAGGGCTGGGTCGAGGTGCAGGATATCGGCTCCCAGATCGCCGCCCTCGCCGCGGGCGCCCGGCCGGGCCAGCAGATCCTGGACTATTGCGCGGGCGCCGGCGGCAAGACGCTGGCGCTCTCCGCCCTCCTGATGAATACCGGCCAGGTCCATGCCTGGGATCTGGACTGGCGCCGCCTGCGCGCCATCTGGCCGCGCCTCAAACGCGCCGGTGCGCGCAATGTCCAGGTCCATGACGGCAAGGAAGACAAGGCCTTGGGCGAATTTGTTGAGAAAATGGATGTCGTTTTCTGCGACGCGCCCTGCACCGGCACCGGCACCTGGCGCCGGCGTCCGGACGCCAAATGGCGGCTCAAGCCGGCCGCGCTGGAGAAACGCATGGCCGAGCAGGACACGGTGCTCGACCGGGCCCGGCACTATGTGAAGCCCGGCGGCCGTCTGGTCTATGTCACCTGCTCCGTCCTGCCCGAGGAAAACGGCGACCGGGTCAATGCCTTCCTGGATAGCACCGACGCCTTCAAACCCGTCCCCGCCCTCGACGCGATCGAGACCACGGGCCAGCTCGCCGAGGGCGCCCGCGAGATCCTGGAACCCTTCGTGGGCGAACACGGTGCAATCCAGCTCTCCCCGTCACGCACGGATACGGACGGCTTCTATGTCTGCGTGATGGAACGGGTGGGGTAGGCTGGCAGCTTTGGAGTCACCCCCGCTTCATCCTTCCCCTTGATGGGGACTGAGGCGCCGAAGGACATGCCGGGGGCATGTCCGACGCAACGAAGGACCGCGCCGAAGGCGTGGTGGATGGGGTGGGGGCGAGGTGTCTGCCGCTTTGTGCTTAAAGGTCGAGCACCGGGATTCACCCCTTCCGTCCGGCTGCGCCGGACACCTTCCCCATCAAGGGGAAGGATGAGGTGGTGAGCTAGCCGCGCACTTTCTTCCCGCGCCGCCGCCCCGGTGCAGGCGCCGCCCCGTATCCCAGCTCATCCAGCCGTGCGCGCAGCGCCGGCGTGACCTGCCCGTCCAGCGCCCCTCCGGTGCCGATGCGGCGCTGGGTGAGGGCCTTGTTGATCAGGGGCAGGCTGTCGCGTTCCATGCCCTTCAGCTCGACGGGACGCCCGGCGAAATGGAGCATGGCGGGCTCGTATTGCAGCCCGAGAAACGCCGTCAGCGCGGTGAGCGTGGGCTTGGGCCGTTTCACCAGATCCTCGTAGCGCACGCGATGGATGCGGCCGGCCAGGGCGCGTTCGGCGCGCAGACCGATGCCGGTCAGGTCGCCCCAGTATTTCAGCGCCGCATCGGGGCGGCTGACATGGGGGTGGGGCTGGCCGTTCGCATCGCGCCAGTCGCGCTCCATGAGGGAGGCGGCGACGTCGCGGCCGTCGCGCACGACATGGATGAATTTCGCACCGGGCAGCATCTGTCCCAGCGGCTCGAAGGCGGCGACGTTGAGCGAGGTCTTCTCGATCAGCACCCGGCGCGGATCGGCGGCGAGCGGTGTCTCGAACAGGCCGGTGAGAAGCCCGGCCATGGCATGGCGCATATCCTCGGCGCCGAGCCCGAAATCGCTGGCATGAAGCGTGCCGAGCTGACTGGCGAAGGCCTGCCACTGCATGGCGATGGCGGGCGGCAGACCGGTATCGGGACCGCAATGGATGCGGCTGTGCGGTTCCACGAGGCGGCGCAGAAGGGTGAGGCCGGACCGCGGACAGCCGCCGGCGAAGACGAGGCGGGCGCCGTCGGGCGCCGGGGGTTCGGATTCCGGGGTTTCAGACATAGCCGAGCGTGCGCAGCACGCGTCCGGCAACGGCATCCACCTGTGCCAGCTGGCGGTCGGTGAGCTCGCGCTGCCAGCGTCCGATCGAGGCCGTGTCGATGGGCTGGGCGACCCGGTCGGCGCTCGATTCGGCGGCGCCGGCGCGGCGGTCGAAATGGCGGGCATGATCCAGGGCGCGGGCCCGCGCGGCCTCGTCCTCGCCGAGCTTGTCGAACAGGCGGCCGATCTCGTCTTCCGGATCGGAGACCAGGCGCTCATAGCGCAGTTCCAGATAGTTCGGATCCCGGTGCATGCGGGCGCCGGCCTCGACGCTGCGCACCCACAGCTCGGCGGCGGCGCCGGCATCCCGGGTGATCGCCATGGGGCGGCCGTTTGCATCGCTCCAGTCCATCGACAGGAGGGAGGCCACCACGTCGCGGCCGTCGCGCACGATGCCGATCAGCGGGCTGTCCGGGAAGAGCTGCCGCAGCTGCGCGAAATGCAGGATGTTGGCCGGCGTCTTCTCCGCCACCCGGGCGCCGGTTTTCGCATGCAGCGGGGCGAGCAGCGTGTCGATCGTATGGGCGAAACGGTCGTGCAGCGCGCCGGCATCCAGGCCGTAATCGGCCGAGAGCACGTCCAGATGGCCGGTCTCGATCTGTTCGGCCAGGTGGCACAGGGCGGGAATGACGCGCATCTCCGGCCCGCACACGATATTGCGGCTGGCATTGACGATGGCGCGCAGCAGGGTCGTCCCCGAACGCGGGGCGCCGCCAATGAAAATGGGTGATTTCCCGACCGCGTACTGCATCGCGCTATCCCTCGCCAAAGCTCAGGGTGCGCGGTCTACAATGACGCCGGGCTGACACTAAAGTTAAACTACTTCAATAGTTTACCGAAATTTCATGTAGTCGTAACTTGGCAAGTCAACGCCTGGTGACCCGGGGCGCCTACCCCCGCTCGAACACCAGCGAGGCCGTCACCGGCACGACCGGGGTGATCGAGGGCAGGCCGGCCAGGTCCTGCAGCGTGGCGAGGCCGTCGGCGAGACCGAAATCCTCGACATGCAGGAAGATCGGCGCGGCGGTTTCCACCAGTACGCGTTCGCCGTTGAGATCGGTGACGGTGACCCGGGTCTCGACCGGCAGGCTGGCGCCGTGCAGGTCGAGCGTGCCTTCCAGCGGGATGGTGGTGCGCTCGCCGGGCTGCAGCCCGGTCAGGGCGGCGAGGTCGATCTGGGCGGTCAGGCGCGCCTGCGGATGTGCGGCGGTTTCGAAGAAATGCTCGCGCATGCGCTCATTGCGGATCTCGATCCCGGTCTCCACGCTGGCCAGGTCGATCACCAGCTCGGCCGTGCCGTCTTCGGCGACCGTACCGGACAGCGAGCCGAAATGGTGGGCTTCCGCAGTGCTGCCGGCCTTGACCGAGACGAAGTTCAGCGCCGAGGCGCCGGCATCCAGCTGCCAGTCGCTGCCCTGGGCGGCCGGCTGGGAACAGGCGGCGACAAGAAGGGCGGCGGGGAGGAGGGAAGGGTGGAACCAGCGCATGGGACACTCCGGGCAGCAACAGGATGAGGTCTATACCTGAGCCTCAACGCGCCGTGTATCAAGGGGATCCGTTGCGATGGCGGAAAAGCGGCGCATGGACGGGCGTTCGTGCCGGTGCCCTCTAGCCATTTCGCCCGTTCCGCGCTATCGGGCCGCATGCTGAACCTCGCAACGGCCCTTTCCTCACAATTCGACCTCCGGGAGGCCTGCGCCTGCAGGCCCGTGCGCGCATGACCGACGACATTATCGACCAGAATCACCAGAAACTCCTGATTATCGATTTCGGCAGCCAGGTGACCCAGCTGATCGCGCGCCGCGTGCGCGAGAGCGGGGTGTTCTGCGAGATCCATCCCTATAACCGCGTCGACAAGGCCTTCATCGACGATTTCGACCCGAAGGCGATCATCTTGTCCGGCTCGCCGCACTCCACGCATTGGGAGAATTCCCCGCGCGCCGACGACAGCGTCTTCACCCGGGGCCTTCCGGTGCTGGGCATCTGCTATGGCGAGCAGACCATGTGTGCCCAGCTGGGCGGATCGGTGGAAGCCTCCGACGACCGCGAATTCGGCCGCGCCGACATCACCATCATCGAGGACAGCCCGCTGTTCGAGGGTTTCGGGCCGATCGGTCACGAGGAGCGCGTGTGGATGAGCCATGGCGACCGGGTCTCCGCCCTGCCGCCGGGCTTCAAGGTGATCGCCAGGTCCGGCCATGCGCCCTTCGCCGCCATCGCCGACGAAGAACGCCGTTTCTACGGCGTGCAATTCCACCCGGAAGTGGTGCACACGCCGCGCGGCGCGGCCCTGTTGAAGAATTTCACCCACACCATCGCCGGCCTGTCCGGCGACTGGTCGATGGCCTCCTTCAAGGACGAGGCGATCCTGAAAGTCCGCGAACAGGTGGGCGACAGACGAGTGATCTGCGGCCTGTCCGGCGGGGTGGACAGCTCGGTCGTCGCCGTGCTGCTGCACGAGGCGATCGGCGACCAGCTGACCTGCGTTTTCGTGGATACCGGCCTGATGCGCCTGGGCGAGGCCGACGAGGTCGTCACCCTGTTCCGCGAGCACTACAATATCCCGCTGGTCCATGCGAAGGCCGAGGATCTCTTCCTCAATGCCCTGGAGGGCGTCGAGGATCCCGAGGTCAAGCGCAAGACGATCGGCAGGCTCTTCATCGACGTGTTCGAGGAGAAGGCGAAGGAGGCCGGCGGCGCCGATTTCCTCGCCCAGGGCACGCTCTATCCCGACGTGATCGAGAGCGTCAGCTTCGATGGCGGTCCTTCGGTGACGATCAAGTCGCACCACAATGTCGGCGGCCTGCCGGAGCGCATGAATATGGGCCTGGTCGAGCCGCTGCGCGAGCTCTTCAAGGACGAGGTGCGCGCCCTGGGCCGCGAGCTCGGCCTGCCGGAGGCCTTCGTCGGCCGCCACCCCTTCCCGGGGCCGGGCCTGGCCATCCGCATCCCCGGCGCTGTCTCGAAGGACAAGGCCGACATCCTGCGCAAGGCGGACAGCATCTATATCGACGAGATCCGCAAGGAAGGCCTCTATGACGAGATCTGGCAGGCCTTCTCCGTCCTCCTGCCCGTGCGCACCGTCGGCGTGATGGGCGACGAGCGCACCTACGACCACGTCCTGGCCCTGCGCGCCGTCACGAGCGTCGACGGCATGACGGCGGACTACTACCCCTTCGAGCATGATTTCCTCGGCCGGGTGGCGACGCGCATCATCAATGAATGCCGCGGCGTGAACCGGGTGGTCTATGACGTGACGTCCAAGCCGCCGGGGACGATCGAGTGGGAGTAGGGGGGACATAGTGAGGGTTTGTGTAACCTTCAAAGTGCGAGGAAAGCACAGAATGGAACCAACCTTTCCTATTTCGGTTGGTACCAAGCAGTATTACGTGAATTTAGATGATGCGGGCCATGTCGATAGTGTGTCGGTAGCATTTACAGATGTGGACCCAGCAAAAGGAATGGTTTGGAATCAGGGCGACGGTAGTGCTCTGCCGAGTTTGTCCGTAGGCGGAGGGTTTATACTTGAAGCTGAACATGACATCCGATCGTGGCAATCTGTCATAGCCCCATATGCCCTTATTGATATAGATTATAACGATTACGAAATAAATACTTCAAAAGAAGATGGTGATATCGAGTTAGAAAATTCTGTCAACTCTATAAATTTTAGAAAAGAAGAAAGAGAGGTGTGGGGTCAGGATGAGTATGGGGTGTTTGGCAGGGCCTTTTTATTGATCCAGCATTCCTATGAAAAAATTGAATATATGAATTTTTTCATAGAGGGAAGAAAGTGTTTGGGTTTTGAAAAATATATAGACGCATATAACTTATTCTATTTGTTTTTAGAGTCGAAGTTTGGTCTTCCTCATCGTAATAACGGCGCTGTGGAAAAGCTCTTAAAAAACGCTGAATTCGAAACCGCTTTGCGTAACGCGATTTCCGATTTCGGTTCAAACTTACCTGAGAGCAGCAAATTTTATACGGCCTTTGCGCTCCCTATTGATCTTCGTAAGGCGATAAAAGCCATTGTGCAGTTGCGGGGGTATCTCCGTCATCATTCACTCGGAAATCCAGCGCGCTGGGACCCGCTGAATCAAAAAAGGTTCGAGACCGAAACGCGACTTCTCGCGATTGTTGTTCAGGATTTAGCAAATCCAGAAACCTTCTCTAGGGTTTGGGAAGTGGAACCCCAAGAAGAATTTTTGAGACAGGCCCAGGAGTGGGGGTATATGACACAGGTCAATGTTCATCTGACATTTCGGCAGGATGGGATCGTTAGAGATGTTGGTTTGAATTTGAATTTTCCAACGAACCAGCCAAATGCCGCTCTAGCTCAAACGGCTTTGCAGGAAGCACTGAAGGTATTCAACGAGCGGTCTCCAGGTGCAGAGTTGTTAGGAATGCGAGCAACTGTGGCACCCAAGAGTAAGGAGTTGTTTAGATTTGATCTTGGTCCTGGTTTGCTGCGCTAACTCTGCCTGACAACCGTCATCCCAGCGAAGGCTGGGATCCAGCCCGATCGCCGGTCTGGGTTCCGGCTTTCGCCGGAATGACGGTGGGTGTCAGGCAACGGTGACCCCCGATTTACCCACCACTGTCATCCCGGATGGATGCCCTGCGTAGGCAGGGCGGAAGTCCGGGACCCATAGACTCGCTTTTGTCCAGATATTGGCAGCGGCAGAACCGCGTCGGCTTCCGGCCAGCGCTCGTGTTTATGGGTCCCGGCACTACGGCCCGCATGCGCGGGCCATCCGGCCGGGATGACAGTGGTGGGGCGATTTCGCTTCCCAAAAAAACTCCGGCCTTGTTTCCAACACAATTCCGGTCCATAAGGTGCGTCATCGATATTGAATGACGAATCTTCTGGGCGCGGTTTTCGCCCCCCTGACGCTCTTCCTTCCAAAATCGACACTCGGGTATCTGTCGGCACACGGTCGGCCGGACCCACCTACACGTGACTGATTGAAAGGATCTCGTCATGGCTACTGGTACCGTTAAATTCTTCAATACCACCAAAGGCTTCGGCTTCATCGCTCCGGAAGATGGCTCCACGGACGTCTTCGTCCACGCCTCTGCCGTCGAGCGCGCCGGCCTGCCGCCGCTCTCGGAAGGCCAGAAGATCAGCTTCGACGTCGTCCAGGACAAGCGTTCTGGCAAGAGCGCCGCTGACAATCTGGAAGCCGTCTAGGCAGACAGTGCATCCGGCGGCTGGATGCCAGCGCGCCGGATCGGCAATCGGAAAGGCCGGGCATCAGCCCGGCCTTTTTGCATTTCCAGACCTGTTTCAAGGAGACCGCTCCATGGTCCAAAGAACCGAGGCCGATGGCCTCTTCAAGCTGAAACCGCCGACGTCGAAGTCGAAGGCCGACATCACCGATGCCACGGTGCGCGAGTATCTCAAGGAAGAGAGCGACGCGCGCACGGCCCTGACCAACAAGCTGCGCGCCGCCCGCCTGGCCCGCGAGGCCAGCGAGCCCGCGCCGGAACCGGTCAAGCGCCGCAGCCCGCGCCGCGCCAAGTCCTAACCCGGCTGCAGCGCCGCGGCATCCCGCCCGGCCGTCCGCGTCATGGCGGGCCGGTCGGCACAGCGGGCGACCCAGTCCCGGATTTCCGGATTGTCCGGCAACAGGCCGGAGAACCACTGGAAGGGGCTGGAACACAAAAGGTCGGCGGCGGAATATTGCTCGCCGAGCAGGTAGGGGCCGTTCTCCAGCGCTTCGGTGAGGCGCGCGAGCATCGCATCCATGTCCCGCAGGCTGGCCGTGATCGCAGGATGCGACAGGCCGGCCGCGTGCAGGATCAGGAGCGGCTCCATCACCCCCTGATAGTAGAACAGCCAGGACAGGTAGGCCCCGCGCCCGGGCTCGCCCTCGATCGGGCCAAGCCCGGCTTCCGGATACTTGTCCGTGAGATAGAGCACGATCGCGCCGCGCTCGCGCACGGTGTCCGCGCCGTCGACCAGGAAGGGCACCTTCTTTTCCGGATGCGGATTGGCCGGATCCGGACCGCCCGAGCCGTCCTGGCGGGGAATGCTGACCTCGCGGATCTCCACATCGGCGCCGAGCTCGTCGATCAGGGTGACGATGCCGGACGAGCGGCTCATCGGGGCATGATAGAGGGTGGGCATGTCGAAATTCCTTTGGCTTGCGAGACCCGTGTCCTAAACCTCCCCTGCTGACAGATTGCGGCAGGAGGGAAGATGGCGCGTACCGACCGGCTGATGCGTCTGATGGACACGATGCGGCGCCTGCCCGCGCCGGTCACGGCGTCGCGTCTGGCCGAAGAGACCGGCGTCTCCCTGCGACAGCTCTATCGCGATATCGCCACACTGCGCGCCGGCGGTGCCCTGATCGACGGTGCGGCCGGGGTCGGCTACACGCTGACCGAGGACCCGGCCCTGCCGCCGCAGAGCTTTTCGCGCCTGGAAATCGAGGCGTTGATGCTGGCCGTCGGTTCGCTGGAGCGGATCGGCGACGATGCGCTGACCGCGGCGGGCAAGGACGCGCTCGCCCGCATCATCGCCACCCTGCCGGACAGCCAGTCACGCCAGGCCCTGCATACCGCGATGCGGGTCTGGTTTCCCGCCGATGTCCGCCCGGACGTCTCGATCGACATGGATTTGCTGCGCCAGGCCTGCTGGGACGAATTTTCCCTGGTGATGGTCTATCGCGACCTGAAGGACAACCGCACCGAACGCGAGATCTGGCCGCTGGGCCTGTCCTACGGCGAAGGTACGCTGATGCTGCTCGCCCATTGCCGCCTGCGGATGGACTACCGGGTCTTTCACATCGGCCGGATCGAGGCGCTGGCGCCGGGCGGCGAGCGCTTCCGGCCGCGCCGGGCCGGACTGTTGCGGGAGTATGTCGCGCAGCGCAGGGCGCAAAAGGCGCGGTCCTGAGGCGCGAGACGCACCGGTCTCAGCCGATCGACCGCAGCCGGTCGCGCAGTCTTGCTTTCGCGAAGTCGAGAAAGACCCGCATCTTGGTCGGCATCGCCCCCCGGCCGGCATGGATGAGATGCACCGGCAGCGGTTCGGGCTCGAAATCCTCCAGCAGGATGCGCAGGGACCCCTCGCGCACGGCCCGGGCGCATTGATAGCTCAGCACCCGCGTGACCCCGACCCCGTCGCAGGCCGCCGCCACGGCGGCGTCAGCGGCTGAAACGGTGAGGCGCGGACGCGGCGAGACGTCCACCGGATTGCCGCCGCCACGGCTGAAGCTCCATCGGCCCGCCGGCGAGAGAATGTCGAAATGCACGCCGGGCAGGGCGGCCAGGTCCTGCGGGGTTTTCGGGGTTCCGTGGGCGGCCAGCAGGCCCGGACTGGCCACCGTGACGGTGCGCACCTCGCCGACCCGTGTCGCGATCATCCCGCTGTCCGGCAGGGCGCCGATGCGCACGGCCATGTCGATATGCTCGTCCAGCAGGTGAAGATTGCGATCCGACAGGGTGAGGCGGATGTCGATCTGCGGATATGCCGCCAGGAAGTCGCGGATCACGGGCAGGGTGTGCAGGCGCCCGAAACACACCGGCGCCGTGACGACGAGCGCGCCGCGCGGGGTGTGGAATTCGCCGGCCGCGGCGCGCTCGGTCTCGTCGATCTCCTCCAGGATGCGCCGTGCGGAAGCGATATAGGCTTCGCCCGCATCGGTCAGCGCGAGTTTCCGCGTCGTCCGCGTCAGAAGCCTTGTGCCCAGATGGGCTTCCAGCTCCGTGACCTGCCGGCTCACCGTGGCCAGCGGGATGCCGAGCGCCCGGCTGGCCGCGGAAAAACTCCCGGCATCGACGACGCCGATCAGGGTCGACATGGCTTTGAAG
Source organism: Pseudomonadota bacterium (assembly GCA_034659015.1). Lineage (GTDB taxonomy): Bacteria > Pseudomonadota > Alphaproteobacteria > Caulobacterales > Maricaulaceae > Maricaulis. Next base: position 162,747 of record JAYEGL010000011.1, read on the forward strand.
CGGTCCATGATTATTCCATAAATCGGAAGATATGTTTCCAGAAATAGCCGATTATCAATTCAGGTGGAATGCCTATTTCTCCCGGGCAAGACGCGGTCCCCGCCGGACCGCACGGACACCGAAGGAGAAATCAATGTCCCGCCTGCCCATCCCCGATCTCGACGCTGCCCCGGACGCCTCCAAGCCGATCCTGGACGCTGTCCACAAACAGCTCGGCGTCGTGCCGAACATGTTCCGCCTGATCGCGTCCAGCCCGGCGGCGCTGGAAGGCTTCGCCGCAAACAATGGCGCCCTGGCGAAAACCCTCGACGTGAAGACCCGCGAGCGCATCGCCCTGGCCGTCGCCCAGATCAATGGCTGCGACTACTGCCTTTCGGCCCATACCTATCTGGGCCTCAACCTCGCCAAGCTCACGCCGGAGGAGATCGCCCGCAATCGCCGCGGCCAGTCCGGCGATGCCAAGGCCGATGCCGCCGTGCGCTTTGCTGCCAAGGTGGTACGCGAACGCGGCCGGGTGGGCGATGGCGATGTCGCCGAGCTGCGCGAGGCCGGCTATTCCAACGGCCAGATCGTCGAGATCGTGGCCCTGGCGGCCGAGAATGTCTTCACCAACCTCATGAACAACGTCGCCCGGACGGATATCGACTTCCCCGTCGTCACCGCCGCGCAGGCGGCCTGACGGCGCGCGGGCGGACTGCCCCCCGGTCCGCCCGCTCCCTTTTCCGGCGAACAGGACAGGAGTGGTGCCATGAGCTACGGATTTCTCGATATCGCGGCCACGCCGAGCGTGCGGGCGGTGCAGGCGGAGATGGGCAGCGCCCATGTCTGGGAACGCTTCGAGGGCGATCGCGCCTTTGATGCCTTCACCCGGCACGAGACGGATTTCATCGCGCAACGCGACAGTTTCTACATGGCCACCGTGTCCGAAACGGGCTGGCCCTATGTGCAGCATCGCGGCGGTCCGGACGGTTTCCTCACCGTGCTGGACGAGCGCACACTGGCTTTTGCCGACTATCGCGGCAACCGCCAGTACATCTCCGCCGGCAATGCCCGGGCGAATGCCCGCGTGGCGCTGATCCTGATGGACTACGCCAACCGGGCGCGGCTGAAGATCTTCGCTACGGTGGAATTCCTGCCGGCCGGACCGGACAGCGATCTGGCCGAACGGGTGTTCGCGCCGGACTATCGCGCCCGGCCGGAACGCATCGTGCTGTTGCACCTGGTCGCCTTCGACTGGAATTGCCCCCAGCACATCACGCCGCGTTTCACCGAGGCGGAGATCATCGAGACCATGCGCGGCGTGCACGAACGCCTGGCCGGGCTGGAAGACGAGAATGCCCGCTTGCGGGCCGAGCTGGCCCTGGCCGGACAGACGTTTCGCGACGGGCGGGGGCGGCAATGACCGACGCCGTCCGTCCGCCCCTGCCGCCCTTCACCTCCGCAGCGGCCGCCGCCGACAAGGTGCGCCTGGCCGAGGATGCCTGGAATTCGCGTGATCCGGAGCGGATCGCGCTGGCCTATACGCCGGACAGCGAGTGGCGCAATCGCGAGGTGTTTCTCTCGGGACGGGCGGAAATCCGCGCCTTTCTCACCGGCAAGTGGAAGCGCGAGCACGACTACCGGCTCATCAAGGAGGTCTGGGCCTACCAGGATAACCGCATCGCCGTGCGTTTTGCCTATGAGTGGCGGGATGACTGCGGATGCTGGTACCGCGCCTATGGCAACGAGAACTGGGAGTTCGCCCCGGACGGGCTGATGCGGCGGCGCGTCGCCAGCATCAATGACGCGCCGATCCGGGAACAGGATCGCAAATTCCACTGGCTCGGGGAACGACGGCCGGACGATCACCCGGGGCTGAGCGAGCTGGGGCTGTAGAACGGATGGTGCGCCTAGAGCAGGGCCTCCACCGCGCCGCGCAGCTTTTCCGGCGTCTCCTGGGGGCCGAAGCGCTTGACCACATTGCCCTCGCGGTCGACCAGGAATTTGGTGAAATTCCACTTGATCGCTTTGGAGCCCATCAGGCCGGTCGCCTCGCGCTTGAGGAATTCGTAGAGCGGGGCGGCGTCCTCGCCATTGACGTCGATCTTGGCGAACATGGGGAAGTTCACGTCATAGGTGAGCTTGCAGAAATTCGCGATCTCCTCGGCATCGCCGGGTTCCTGGTTGCCGAACTGGTTACAGGGAAAGCCCAGCACGACGAGCCCCTTGTCCTGCAGGTCCTGATAGAGCGTTTCCAGCCCCTCGTATTGCGGGGTGAAGCCGCATTTGGAGGCCGTGTTGACGATCAGCAACACCTTGCCGCGATAGTCCGACAGGGCGACGTCGTCGCCTTTGATGTCTTTCGCCGTGAAATCGTAGATGGAAGCCAAGTCTCGTCCTTTCCGTCTTGCGCTTGCGTTCATACTCGACCCTTGCGGGCGCGCCGTCGAGACCGCGGCCGCGCATCCGGCCGTTTCAGCGCACCTGCCGGGGCGGTGCGGACGGCACAGGTTCGCCCAGTCCGCCCCTCGCGGCCACCCGCATGAGCCGGCGGAAGGTGGGGCATTCCATATGGCTCGGGGCGCGGCATTCGGCGGCGTGGCGCAACCCGTCGCGCATGGCGGCGAGCTGCCGGATGGTGCGGTCGATGTCGTCGGCCTTGTCTTCCAGCCGGCTTCGGTCGATCCGCGGCTCGCCCTCCGGCGTGAACATGCCGGCAATCTCGTCCAGTGAAAAACCGGCGGCCCGGCCCAGGGCGATCAGGGAGAGCCGGTCGACGATGCCCGGATCGAACAGGCGTTTCAGACCGCGCCGGCCGATCGAGGCGATCAGCCCCTTTTCCTCGTAATAGCGCAGGGTCGAGGCGGGCACGCCGGTCGCCTTCGCCACCTCGGCCGTATCCATGTCTTTCATCGCTTGACCTCAACTTGACTTGAGGTGGCAGGCTGCCGGTTCCGCCGCCATGCGGCAAGCGAAAAGGAGCGAGACATGGACGAGACCGAGGCACCGGACGACACGGCGAAGGCGATCTGGAACGGCGTGGCCGGACAGAACTGGGTGGAGGCGCAAAGCCTGCTGGACGGCATGTTTCAGGGGTTCGAGGACCGTCTCGCGGCGGACTGCGCCGAACAGGGCGCGCGCTACGTGCTGGATGTCGGCTGCGGCACCGGCGCGACCACGCTGGCGATCGCGCGGCGGAGCGACGAGGCCGGGACATCGACAGGGATCGATATCTCGCAGCCCATGATCACCCTGGCGCGCGAACGCGCGGCGCGGGCGGGAGCCAAGGCAGATTTCATCTGCGCCGACGCCGAGGACTATCCGCTGGATACCGGGCGTTATGACCGGATCGTCTCGCGTTTCGGCGTGATGTTCTTCGCCGATCCGGTGCGGGCCTTCACCAATCTGCGCCGAGCGACGCGCCGGGGCGGGCAGTTGGGCGTCATCGCCTGGCGGGCGCCGGAGGAAAACCCCTTCATGACTGCGGCTGAGCGGGCCGCGCGCCCCTTCCTGCCGCAGACGCAGGAGGCGCCCCTTCCGCCGACCGGTCAGTTCGCCTTCGCGGATGCCGGTCGCGTGCGCGCCATCCTCGACGAGAGCGGGTGGTCGCAGGTCCGGATCGAGCCGCTGGATATCGTGTGCACCCTGCCGGAGACGCAGCTCGAGACCTGGTTCACCCGGCTGGGCCCGCTGGGCCGGATACTGCCCGGTCTCGGTGATGCGAGTCGCGCCGCGGTCCTGGATGCGGTCCGGCAGGGGTATGCGCCCTTTATCGCCGGCGGCACGGTGCGTTTCACGGCGGCCTGCTGGATGATCGGGGGCGTCAATGAGTGATGCGCTTGGCCTTTGGGTCGCTGGCGCCGTGGCCCTGGGTTGCGGCGCCACGGCGGCGACGGATCTGTGGGCGGTGTTGCGCAAACGCCTGCTGGGCGTGCCGCCGCTCGATTATGCCCTGGTCGGCCGATGGGTGGGCCATATGCCGCGCGGCCGCTTCGTCCATGGTCGAATAGCCGATGCGGAGCCGGTGCGCGGCGAAGGCGCGCTCGGCTGGTGCGTTCACTATCTCACCGGTATCGCCTTTGCCGCCGTATTGCTGGTGTGGACGGGCCCTGGCTGGCTGTGTTGGCCGGACATTCTGCCGGCCCTGGTGGTCGGCATCGGTAGCGTGTCGGCGCCCTTTCTCGTCATGCAGCCGGCGCTGGGTGCCGGTTTCGCCGCCGCGCGGACGCCGAACCCGGGCCGTGCGCGCCTTCACAGCCTCCTGACCCATTGCGTCTTCGCACTGGGTCTCTATCTGTCCGGGCTGGGAATCAGCCTGCTGTGCTGACGGGGCGGCGCGGCTCTTGCCAATCGCGGCCCCGTGTGGAACGGACCGCGCAACAAGGGGAACAACCATGATCGACGTCCTGCAGGCCCGTATCGACACACTGGAAGCCAATGCTGCGCATCAGGAGCGCATGGTCGAGGAGCTCAACGAGGTGGTGCTGGTCCAGCGCGGCGAGATCGAGCGCCTGACCCGGCGCCTCGAAACGCTGATGTCGCGGCTTTCCGCACTGGAAGAACAGGCGCCGTTGCCGGAAAACGTGCCCCCGCCGCACTATTGAGCCGCGGCTGCAACATCTGCAATTGCACCTGAGAACCAATTGCATTAATTCTCCGGTCGAGGTCCAAGACACACCGGAGATGCGCCATGAGATCCTTTTTCATTGCCACTGCCATCGCGGCGGCTGGACTGATGCCGATGCCCGCTTCCGCCCAGGACGGGGACAATGATTTCGGCGTGCTCGTCATGGCCCATGGCGGCGGCGAGACCTGGAATGGCGAGGTGCGCGAGATGCTCCGGCCCGTCGATGACGACTATCCGCTGGAGATCGCCTTCGGCATGGCCGATGCGGTGAGCCTGCAGGCGGCGGTCGGCCGGCTGGAAGCCCGCGGCGCCGAGCGTATCGGCGTGGTGCGGCTCTTCGTGTCCGGCGAGAGCTGGTACGAGCGCACCCGCGAAATCCTCGGCGTGGATACCGGCGCACCGGCGCGTCCGGAGCCGGAACACCACGAAATGGACGGGATGGACGAAGAGGGCGGCGATCACGGCATGAGCATGGAATACTGGCGCATCGATACCGATGCCGCCTTCGCCCTGTCGCAAGAGGGCCTCGCCGAGGCGCCGGAAATGGGCGAGGTTCTGGTCGAACGCGCCCGCGAACTCAGCGAGGCCCCGTCGAGCGAGAGCGTGCTCATCCTGGCGCACGGGCCGGGCGACGATGCGGAAAACCGGCGCTGGATCGAGTGGATCGACGCCCGTGCCGACACGGTGCGCGACGCCATCCCCTTCCGCGAAGTGCGCGTGGAAACCCTGCGCGAGGACTGGCCGGACGCCCGCGAGGTCGCCCAGGCCCGGATCCGCGGTTTCGTGGCCGAAGCCAGCGAAGGCGAGGGCAGGGCGATCGTGATCCCCTATCGCGTGCAGGGCTTCGGTCCCTATGCCGATGTGCTGGACGGTCTGGACTATGTCGCCTCCGGCCAGGGCCTTCTGCCCAGCGTCGAGGTGGAGCACTGGGTGCGCCGCCAGATCGACGACATGCAGGCCGGCGAATTCGAGACGCCGCTGGCCGAAGCGGTTCACGCTGCCGCGCCGGTGGAAGACCGGATGCACATGTCGCATCGCTAGATCGGCTGGGGCGGGCGGGACCGGCCGGTCCGGCTTGACCCCGCCCTTGACCGCTTCTGGCCCGCGCCGCAAGTCTGACCGTCGATCCGATTCGCCGGAGCCCGCCATGTCCGAACAGCTCAGCCTGCTGGCGCCGGTCCGCAAGACGGACCGGCTGTTCTTTGCGCTCTTTCCCGATGCGGCGACCGCCGGGCACCTGTCCGCGCTCGCCGGCGAATTGCGCGAGCGGCACGGTCTGCGCGGTGCGCCGCTGGCACCCGGGCGTTTCCACATCACGCTGACCCATCTGGGCGACTACGAGGGGCTGCCGCGCGATCTCGTTGCGAAAGCGCAGGAGGCGGGCCGGCGCGTCGCCGCATCGCCCGTCATTCCGCGCTTCGACCGGGCGGGCAGCTTCGCCGGCCGGGCGCGCAACAATCCCTTCGTTCTCCTGTCCAGCGAGGCCGAGACGCCGGTCACGGCCTTCCAGCGGTCGCTCGGCGAGGCGATGAAGGCGACCGGGCTGGGACACAAGGCGGGACCCTATTCGCCGCATGTCACCCTGCTTTACGACGATGCGGCGATCGCCGAACATCCCGTCGATCCGGTCAGCTGGACGGCGGGCGAGTTCGTGCTGGTGCACAGCCTGCTCGGGCAGACCAAACACGTGATCCTGGACCGCTGGGCCCTGCAGGGCCGTTAGCCGCTCGTTCCGGCAAGCGCGCTGCGCACTTTCGGCATGATGCGCCGGCTGACCGGCACGGTGCTGCCATCGCCCAGGAGCAGCCGGCCGACGCCGGAAGGCTCGCGTTCCAGCGCATCGACGAAAGCCGTGTTGACGATGAAGGAGCGGTGCACCCTGAGAAAGGTCTCCGGCAATTCACTCTCCAGCCCCGCCAGCGAGCCGTTGTAGAGCGCGGTGCGGCCGTCGGCATGGTGAACTTCGACATAGTCGCCCGCGCCTTTCAGCCGCACGATCGTGTCGGTGGGCACATAGTCCACACGCCCCGCGCTGACGAGCTGGATCTGGGCCGGCGCCGTGCGCTGGCGGGCTTCGGCGAGGGCGGTCTCCAGGCGGCGGGCACGCATCTCCTCGGCGCGCAGGCGCCGCCGTTCGCCGACCAGGGTGAGGGCCTGGCGGTAGAAGAGGAAGAGCAGGATGACGGCGGCCGCGTAGTAGAAATAGGCATCGATGAAGCGTGTCGGAAAAACCATCATCAACGCGGTATAGCCGCACAGGACGCCCAGATACGCCCGGGCTCCGGCCTGTCCGCGGATCATGGCCGCCAGGCTCCAGCCGATGCCCGCCAGCGAAGCGGCGAACAGGGAATAGCCTGTCATCGCGTCGAAACCCGATGCCCAGATCACCACACCGCCCATCGCGACGGCCAGTCCGGTCAGGCGCAGGAGACGCGCCCGCAGGCCCAGACCGCTCAGCCGCAACAGAAGATAGGCATTCAGGCACAGGCCGAATCCGATGGCGCAGGCCAGGATGGTGACCAGGCGCAGCTCGTGCACGGGGTAGGCATAGGGGTAGAGCGAGCGCGACACCTCGGCGAGCAATTGCACGGCCGCGAACAGGGAGGCGGCGGCGAGGAGGGCCGAGCCTTCCCGGTCCTCGCCGCGCAGGGCGGTGACGCCGAAGAAGAGGAAGCCGATCACGAAGGCGCCGAACGTGATCAGGGAGGGCCAGTAGGCGGTCACCATGCGCCGGGTCGGGTCGCGATAGGGGCCGAAGGCGACATAGTGCATCGGCGCGGCCAGCCGGATCGGTCCGTGCATCGACGACAGGCGCAGGGTCACGGTGTTCCCGCCTTCATGGACCAGCGGGCGCGGCACATAGATGACCGCATCCATGCGGCCGGGCCTTTCTTCCGCCGCGCTGGGGCCGGGCTCGCCATTGGCGCCGATATAGGTGCCGTTGATCCAGGCCGCGCTGGAGGCCTTGGCCACGACCTGCAGGCCGAACGGGCCGGGCCCGTCCAGATCGGCCGCGTCCAGCACGAGCCGGGCCTGCATCCACAGATGCTGGCCTTGCGGGTCCACCGACCAGAGACCGGTGGTGCGGCAGTCCGGGCCGGAGAAGTCCGGCAGGGTCTGCGGATCGGTGACGGGACAGATGCGGACGCTGTCCGTCTCCACCAGCACGCGCGACTGCCCGCTGGCGGTTCCGGCCAGGGCCGCGGCGCAGAGCAGGGCGAGGAGGGCAGGGAGGGCGGCTTTCATTCACCCAGCTTAGCGCGCCGGCCGGCGAACGCCGACGCCGTTTGCAGAGCCGGCACGACCGCTGACAGATCGGGCCGTGCCGCAGGGCCGGCGGGCGTCGAGACTGCGGTTTCGCCGGGGGGCGATTGCAGCCAGACAGAAAGGTCCGCCATGTCCATCTTCCGCACGCTTTGTCTCGCCACCTGCCTGTGGGCTGTCAGCCTGACGGCTCCGCCCGCCGGTGCCGAGGAACCGGTTACCTTCACCGCGAACAGCGGCGAGAGCGTCGAGGCGCTTCGCGGCGAATTCCAGGTGCCCGAGGACCGCTCGGATCCGGACAGCCGGATGATCGCGATCTCCTATATCCGCTTTCCCGCGACCGGCGATACGTCCGGTCCGCCCATCGTCTATCTGGCCGGCGGTCCCGGCGGATCGGGCAGCGGCACGGCGCGCCGCCAGCGTTTCGAGCTGTTCATGGCCATGCGCGCCCATGGCGACGTCATCGCCTTCGACCAGCGCGGCACGGGCGGCTCGACCGAGCTGCCGCGCTGCACCTCCTCGGTGCATGTGCCGGAGACCGAGCCGGTCAGCGATGCGGAATACGGCGCGGCCTGGCGCGCGGCCGTGGAGGAATGCGGCGCCTTCTGGCGCGGCGAGGGGATCGCCATCGAGGGTTATACGACGGCCGAGAGCGTGCAGGACATTTCCGACCTGCGTGCGCATCTCGGCGCCGAGCAGGTGTCGCTGTGGGGCATCTCCTATGGCAGCCATCTCGCCCTGGCGGCGCTGAAGGACATCCCGGACGAGATCGACCGGGTGATCATCGCCAGCGCGGAAGGGCTCGACCAGACAGTGAAGATGCCGGCCCATACCGATGCCTATTTCGACCGCCTGCAGGCAGCCGTGAATACCCAGCCGGCCGCGGCGGCGCGCTATCCGGACATTGCCGGCACGATGCGCCGCGTCCATGCGCGCCTGGAGGCCGAGCCGATGATGCTGGAGATCCCGCAGGAGGACGGCACGGTCGCGCCCGTCCTGCTGCAGCGCCGGCATATGCAGGCGATGAGCTCCGCCCTGATCTCCGATCCGCAATACGCGGCCATCCTGCTGGCGCTCTATGCCAGTCTGGACGCCGGCGATCCCGGCCTGGCCGTCGGTCTGCTGCAGCGCTTTCACACGCCCGGTGAAGCGATCACGCTGAGTGCCATGCCGACGGCAATGGATCTGGCCTCGGGAATCGGCGATGCGCGCCTGGCGGAATTCGAGCGCCAGGCGGAAACGGGCCTGGTCGGCGCCTACCTCAACCATCCCATGCCGCAGATACGCGGCGCCTGGGACGGGTTCGACCTGGGCGCGGATTTCCGTGCTGCGCCGACGGGCGACACGCCGGTCCTGCTGCTCACCGGCACGCTGGACGGGCGCACCTATCCGGAAGGCCAGGCCGCGGCCGTGGCGGGGCTCGACAATGTCACCCGGGTCATCGTGCGCCATGCCGGGCACAATCTCTTCATGACCTCGCCGGAGGTGCATGACGTGATGCACCGCTTCATGCGCGGCGAACCGGTGGGCCGGGACGAGATCGTCGTCGACCTGCCCGACTTCACCGAACTGCCCTTCTAGGCGGAACTGGCTAGGGCGGGACAGCCATCGCCGGAATACCGCCCCGGCCCGGCTTGATTTCCGGGCCGGGCGCGGTCATACCGGCGGCATCAGTCGTGGAAGCCCGGAGCGGTCAATGAACAAGCACCTGCAAATCGAAACCCCCTGTTTTGCTTTTGCCGGTGATTGCCATGTCCGCTTCTCTCACGCTTTCCGATCTTTCCCTCGCCACGCCTGACGCCCGTCCGCTCGTTTCCGGTCTGACGCTGAGTTTCGGTGTCGAACGCACCGGGATTGTCGGCCGCAATGGCTGCGGGAAATCCACGCTTCTTCACGTGATGGCCGGCTCGATGCCGCCCGCCTCGGGCGAGGTGTCCGTCACCGGCCAGCTCGCCCTGATGGAACAGCAGGCCTGCACGGACGCTGAAAGCCTGGCCGATGCGCTGGGGGTGGGCGAGGCACAGGCCCGGCTGGCCCGCATCCTGGACGGCACGGCCAGCGAGGCCGATCTGGACGCGGCCGACTGGACGCTGGAAACCCGTGTCGAGGCGGTGCTGGCCCGGGTCGGCCTGCCGGCCTGGCCGCTCGACCGTCCGGCCGAGGCCGCCAGCGGCGGTCAGAGGACGCGGCTGGCGATCGCCCGCATGCTGCTGGCCGAACCGGACATCCTGCTGCTCGACGAACCCACCAACAATCTCGATGCCGACGGCCGCGCTGCCATCTTCGAGCTGATCGGGACCTGGCCGGGCGGGATCGTGGTGGCCAGCCATGACCGCGATTTGCTGGAGCGCATGGACCGGATCGTCGAACTGACCCCGGTGGGTGCGACGGTGACGGGGGGCGGCTGGTCGGCCTTTGCGGCCGGGCGCACGGCCCGGCGGTCGCGGATCGAGAGCGAGGCGGAACGGGCGGAGGCGGCGCTGCGTCAGGCGCGCCTGTCCGCCCGTCAGCGCAGCGAGCGCAAGGCCCGTTCCGACCGCGCGGGCCGCAAGGAGCGCGCCTCGGGCAGCCAGCCCAAAGTGCTGCTGGATGCAAAGAAGAACCGCGCCGAAGGCAGTGACGGCCAGATCAGCCGGACCTCGGCCCGCCAGGTCGAGGCGGCCGATGCACGGCTGGAGGCGGCGCGCGGGCAGGTCGAGATCGTCACGCCGCTCCATGTCGATCTGCCCGCCTGCGGGCTGGGGGCCGGCCAGCGCGTGCTGGAGGTGAGGGATCTGGTGTTTTCCCGGGCGGGTGTGCGCATTCTCGGCCCGCTGGATGTCAGCCTGACCGGACCGGAACGCGTCGCGGTGACCGGGCCGAACGGATCGGGCAAGAGCACGCTGTTCGATCTGGTGACCGGGCGGCTTGAGCCGGAGCAGGGATCCATCGTCGCGGATCGCACGCGCATCGCCCTCCTGGACCAGTCGGTGAGCCTGCTCGATCCGGCGCTTTCCGTCGTCGGGAACGGCCGCCGTCTCAATCCGGGCCTGGACGAAAACACGCTGCGCGCGGCCCTGGCCCGCTATGCCTTCCGGGCCGGCGCGGCGGAGAAACCGGCCGGCGTGCTCTCCGGCGGCGAACGCATGCGGGCCGGTCTCGCCTGTCTGGCCTGCGCCGCGACGCCGCCCCGATTGCTCGTCCTGGACGAGCCGACCAATCATGTCGATCTGGAGGCGGTGGAATTGCTGGAACGGGCGCTGGCCGGCTATGACGGCGCCATCCTGGTCGCCAGCCACGATACGCGCTTCCTGGATGCGATCGGCGTGGACCGGCGGATCGAGCTGGGCGCTGGCGGCGCACTTCGCTAGTCTGGCGGCGATCTGGAAGCGCGAAGGGAGAGTGCGATGCGTGCGTGTCTGGCCGGACTGGCCCTTGCCATTGCGGGTGTGGCGGCAGGCGGTGCCGCCATGGCCCAGCCCGCGCTCTACCGGGTCGTCAATGTCGACAGCCATGATGTGCTCAATGTGCGCCAGACGCCCAGCCCCACCAGCGCGATCGTCGGCGAACTGCCACCGGGCGCAGGACGCGTGGAAGTGCTGGAGACGCGTCATGGCTGGGGGCGAATCCTGATGCGCGGCGGCGAGGGCTGGGTCAGCCTGGCCTATCTTGCGGAGATGGAGCGCACGGACATTGCGGGCCATACGGCGCCCGGCGGGTTTTCCTGTGCCGGCACCGAGCCCTTCTGGGGGCTGGAGATCGGCATGGATGGAGACGGGCGGTTCAACGATGCCATGACGCTGGGCGAGGAGCGGGACTTCCGGGTTACCGACGCCCGGACGGCGCGGGGCCGCTTCTATCCGTATGTCTACCGTTTCGAGGGCGAGGCGGCCGGTTTTGCCGTGATCGCGCCCCAGGCCTGTTCGGACGGGATGAGCGATCGTGCCTATGGCTGGCATGTCGTCGCCGATATCGGCGACGGGGAGGGGCGGCGCCTGCTCGACGGCTGCTGCTGGACACCGCCGGCCGGATAGTTCCGGGGCTGCAGAAAATTACGGCCGCCTGCATCCGAAGGCGCCGTCGGCGGCGACTTGTATCCGACAGGCGTCGCGGGACGCCGCTGAAACAAGGGACGACATACGATGACCGAGATCTTCTACGGCTACTGGTGGCTGCTGTTTCCGCTGGGCTTTTTCATCGCTGCGGGCTGGGGCAGCTTCATGCGCTACAAGCGGACCCAGGCCAAGATCGATCTGATCAAGACCTACACCGCGGCCGGCAAGGAGCCGCCGGCGGAATTGCTGGCATCGCTCGACCGGGACAATGAGCATCGCCACGAATACCATTTCTCCGGTGACGGCGAGGGCGATGGCGGGCGGCGCGGCGGCGGCGGCGGGCACGCCTTCCTGGTCATCCTGTTCGCGGGCCTGGCCGGTGTCTTCGCCTATACCGGCTATGCCGGCCTTCTGGGCGGCGCCGAGCAGGAGATGTATTTCATCGCCATGATCCTGGGCGTGCTGTCCGTGGCCTTCCTGTTCAGCGCCCTGTTCTCGCGCGGCCGGCGCGGCTGATCATGGCGGCGCCTGACGACGCTGCGCTGGTCGCGGCGGCACGGTCGGGTTCGGACGCCGCTTTCGCCCGGATCGTGGACCGCTACCAGTCGCCGGTCCGCGGCTTCCTGCGGCGCATATGCGGCAATGACGCCGATGCCGACGAGATCGCCCAGGACGCCTTCCTGGATGCCTGGACACGCTTGCGCACCCTGCGCAACGCGGCGAAGCTGAAATCCTGGCTGTTCGCGATCGCCTGGCGGCGCGCCAAGAGCCGGGCGCGCACCATGGCCCGGACCCGGACCCGCGAGACCGCCTGGCAGGCGATGCAGGAGACGGAAGACAGGCCCGGCGGCGAAATGGCGCTGGCCATGCAGCAGGCGCTGGCGCAATTGCCGGACGACCAGCGCGCCGCCGTTGCGCTGTGTCTGGCCGGCGGCTGGTCGCACGGCGATGCGGCGGGAGTTTTGGACTTGCCCCTGGGTACGGTAAAATCGCATGTCAGCCGCGGGCGAGCCCGCCTGACGGCCATTCTGGGAGTGGATGAGGATGACTGACCGCGATCCGCTGCACGCCTTCTTCGAGGCCGGCGATGTGCCGTCCGCCGATCCGGGCTTCCGCCTGTCGGTGATGGAGAGGGTGGCCGCCCGCCGTTTACGTGTGGAACTGGCCGCGCGTCTGGCCGCTGGTGCGCTTCTGGCCGTGCTGGCCTTCCTTATGGCGCCGGTGGCCGGGGAGGTGCTGTCTCCCTTTGTGCGCCTGCTTGAGGACCGGCTCGCCCTGGGGGCG
>JAYEGL010000011.1:175944-246974 GCA_034659015.1 Pseudomonadota bacterium
CTTCTGGCGGTGGTGACGGCGCTGGCCGGGCATGCCCTGCTGTCGCGCGGCCTTCGCCTGCCCCTGCCGCGCCTGTTCTGACCGCCGGTCCGGGCCTGTCCGGGCCGGGCCCGTCCAATACTTCCGCACCTGTCCGGTGAATCGCCTATAGTGTGAAGCGCACAGCGGGGAGGTGCGCATGCTGGTCCTGATACTCGGTCTCGTCCTGTTTCTGGGCGTTCATTTCATACGGGTCATCCCGTCGCTGCGGCCGGCCCTGCAGTCGGCGCTGGGGGAAATGCCCTACAAGCTGGCCTATACGGCCGTCTCGCTCATCGGTTTCGGTCTGATCATCTACGGCATGATCATCGCCCAGCCCGGCGGGACCGTCTGGGCGCCGCCGGCCTGGACCCGCCATCTCGCCTTCACCCTCGTGCCGCTGGGGCTGATCCTGGTCGTCTCCGCCTATGCGCCGGGGCATATCCGCCACCGGGTGCGCCATCCCATGCTGGCCGGCGTGATCCTGTGGTCGGGCGCGCACCTGCTCGCCAATGGCGAACTGGCCGCGATGATCCTGTTCGGCAGTTTCTTCGTCTGGTCGACCGTGACTTTCGTCTCGTCCTGGCTGCGCGAGACGCCGCCGCCGGTGGTGAAGGGCTGGGGCGGCGACCTCACGGCCATTGTCCTGGGCGTTCTGGCCGCGCTCATCATCATGAACCTGCATATGTATCTGTTCGGCGTGGCGATCATCGGATAGCCGCTGCATCCGAATTCGCGTCCCGGTGCATCAAGGGGACAAAGGCGGCGTGGTGCCGCCGGTAACGGAGGTTGAAATGGGTGTAGAAATCATTGTCCCGGTAAGCCTGTTCGCGATGGTCGTGCTGATCGTCTACATCGCGGTCAATTCATCGACCCAGAAACGCAAGGCCACCCTGGCCACGGTGCAGGAAGCCGTTCGCGGCGGACAGGAAATGTCGCCCGAAACCATCCGCGCGCTGGGCATGCCGCGCAAGGACAGCAATAGCGATGTGAAGTGGGGCAGCATCCTCATCGCCGTCGCGCTGGCGATGATTACGTTCGGCTGGACGGTCGCCAACATGGAATCGGGCGGTGACGCGGAAGAAGCCTTCATGGCCTTCCTGGGCATGTCGGCCTTCCCCGGCTTCATCGGTGTGGTCCTGCTCGGCTTCGGCCTGCTGGGCAACAAGAACAAGTCCGGCAAGCAGGACTAGGCGGGAGACGCCCCATGAAGGCGCCGGACGAAGAACTCGTAGCCCTCGTTGTCGCCACCAGGAATGCGGCGGCCTTCGGGGAGCTCGTCCGGCGCCATCAGGGGCTGGTCAGGGCGATGCTGCAGCGCATGTGCCGCAATCATGCCCTGGCCGACGATCTGGCCCAGGACGCCTTCATCAAGGCGTACGAGAAGATCGGCTCCTTCACGGGCAAGGGCTCCTTCAAGTCCTGGCTGTGTTCCATCGCCTATACCGAATTCCTGATGGCCGCCCGCAAGCGGCGGTCCACGGAACGGGCGATGGAAAAGTTCAAGTCCGGCCTGGAAGAGAGCGAGGCTCCGCGCGATATGGGCAATGTGGTTGATCTGGATCGCGCACTGGCCACATTGAAGGAGGAGGAGCGCATTACCGTGGTGATGTGTTATTCCTGCGGCCTGTCGCATTCCGAGGCGGCCGAAGCGACCGGCATGCCGCTGGGCACGGTGAAGTCGCATGTAAACCGGGGGCGGGCCAAACTGCAGGCCTTCTTCCAGGACTCCGAGGTGATGGCGTCATGACGATGGACGATGCATTCGATGAAAGGCTGAAGGCGGCCTTTGCCGACGCCCAGGCGCCGCTGGAGCGCGAAAGCGAGAGCGAGCGTTTCGCCAGGACCGTGGTCGACCGCCTCTCCCGGCCCGATCGCAAGCGTGTGCTGATCCTGGGCGGGGCCGGGTCGACCGGTTCGGCGATCGCCGGCACGCAGCTGGAAACGATTTTCGGCAATGTCCATGTGCCCGCAGACGGGATCATGGCCAGTGCGGCCTTCCTGATGTCGCCGGAAGTCATGGCGGCTGCGGCGATGGCCGTGGCCGTGGGGGTGGTGGCGACCGTGCTGCCGCGGCGCATCGCGGGCTGACACTGCGCGAAACCGTGATCATGTCGGCACTTTTGCACTGCAGCATCGTGGTCTAGTCTCGACATTCCCAATCCGTCGAGGCCTCGATCATGTCTGCCCAGTCCAAGACCCGCCGCGTCACCGCGCCCGAGATCCGCGCCCGCAAGGGCGGCGAACCCATCGTTTGCCTGACCGCCTATGATGCGCCCATGGCGCGCATTCTCGACCCCCATTGCGACCTCCTTCTGGTCGGCGACAGCGTCGGCATGGTGGTGCACGGGCTGGATTCGACGATCGGCGTCACGCTGGACATGATGATCCTGCACGGCCAGGCCGTGATGCGCGGGGCCAAGCGGGCGCTGGTCACCGTCGACATGCCCTTCGGCAGCTACGAGAAGTCGCCGCAGCAGGCCTTCGAGAATGCCGCCCGCATCATGTCGGAAACCGGCTGCCAGGCGATCAAGATCGAGAGCGGCACCTATGCCGCCGACACGATCGACTTCATGGCCCAGCGTTCCATTCCGGTGATGGGCCATATCGGCCTGCGTCCCCAGGCGGCGCTGGCCGATGGCGGGTACAAGGCGAAAGGGCGCAATGCCGCCGAGCGCCAGCGCGTCATCGACGAGGCCAAGGCGACCGCCGATGCCGGGGCTTTCGCCATCGTGGTCGAGGGCGTGGCCGAGGACCTGGCGCTGGAGATCACCGAACAGGTGCCCGTGCCGACGATCGGCATCGGCGCCTCGGCCGCCTGCGACGGGCAGATCCTGGTGACCCAGGACATGCTGGGCGTGTTCGAATGGACGCCGAAATTCGTCAAGCGCTACGACAATCAGGCCGAACGCACCGCCGAGGCCGTGGCGCGTTATGCCGAAGAGGTGCGCAATCGCACCTTCCCGGCCACGGCCCAGGTCTACACGATGAAGCGCCAGGACGGTTGAGCTCTGTTGCCGCCCGGCGCGGCTAAGGCTAGGGTCCGGCGCAAATCTTTCGGCATGGGCAAAAGCAAGACGGAGCCGCACCGACGTGGTCGATATTTTCGAGGAAGTCGACGAAGAACTTCGCCGCGACAAGTATCAGGATTTATTGCGGAAGTACGGCCCGTGGGCGCTGGGCGGCGCGCTGGCGATCATCGCCGGTGCGGCCGGATACCAGGGCTGGCAGGCCTGGCGTACGGCGCAGCATGAAACGTCGTCCGACGCCTATATCGAAGCTCTGCGCGCCGCCGAGACCGGCGATTATGCGACCGCGGCGTCCCGCTTCGAGGCTCTCGCCGAGGACGGTGCAGCCGGCTATGACGAGCTCGCCCTGATGCAGCGCGGCGCCGTGGCCCTGGAGCAGGGCGAGCGCGAGCTCGCGGCCGGTTTCTACGAGCAGGCGGCACAGCGTGCCGCGGACCCCATCATCGGCGACCTGGCCGAGCTGAAGGCCGTCTGGGCGCGCTGGGAAGCGCTGAGTTTCAACGATATCGAGATCCGCCTGACGCCGCTGACCGGCGACACCTCGCCCTATCGCTTCCTGGCCCGCGAGGCGATTGCGGCGGCGGCGCTGCGCGACGGCCATTACGATCGCGCCCGCGAGCTTTACCAGCAGATCAGCTTCGGTTTCGAGGCGCCGCAGGGCGTGCGCCGCCGGGCGCAGGAAGCGCTCGCGGTGATCGAGCGCGAGACTGCGGCCGCCGAACCGGCGGCGGAGATGCCGGCCGGAACGCCGGCGGCAGACGGGACGGATCAACCGGCCGGGGCGGCCGGTGACGGGGACACCGAGGCCGGGGAGCCAGGCGATGAGTAGTGCAGAGCGTATCCGCAATCTTCTGGCCGTGGCGCTGATCGCGCCGCTGGCGGCCTGTTCGTCGATCCCGGACATCCCCAACCCGATCAATGCGATCCCGGGGCTGGGCAATAATGACGATGACGACACGCTCAACGGCACGGCGCCGGACGAGGACCGCATCTCGATCATGAGTTTCGAGCAGGGCCTGCAGCTTGACGGCGATGCCGCGCCCGTCGAACTGCCCACGCCCTATGTGAACCAGGTCTGGCCGCAGCCGGACGGTTATCCGACCCACGCCGTCCAGCACACCCAGGCCAGCGGACCGCTGGACGTTCTGTGGCGCCAGAGTTTCGGCCAGGGATCGGACAATGACCGCCGCCTGATCGCGCGTCCGGTCATCGCCGATGGCCATATCTTCACGATCGACGCCAACGGTCAGGTCTTCGCCCACGATGCCGACACCGGCAGCCGTCTGTGGTCGACCCGCCTGGAAGGTCCGACCCGCCACGACCGCATGGCTTTCGGCGGCGCCATCGCCTTCGACAATGGCCGGGTCTACGCCCATGCCGGCTACAATTATTTCGTCGCCCTGGATGCCGACAGCGGCAGCGAGGTGTGGCGCACCGAGACGCTGGTGCCCTTCCACGGCGCGCCGACCGTGGCCGATGGCCGGGTCTTCGTGACCAGCGACAACAACGAACTCATTGCCATGGACGCCGATGACGGAATCGTGCTGTGGACCCATCCGGGGATCGTCGAGACGGCGCGCCTGCTGACGGCCCCGTCGCCGGCGGTGCTGGGCGATCTCGTCGTGGCCCCCTTCGCCTCGGGCGAGCTGATCGCGCTGCGCGTTCAGAACGGCAACCCGATCTGGTCGGACAGCCTGTCCGGCTCCTCGCGCTTGACCGCCGTTTCCGAAATCAACGACGTGGCGGGCAGCCCGGTGATCATGGAAGACACGGTCTATGCCATGAGCCATTCCGGCATTCTCGTGGCGATCTCCCTGCGCACCGGGGAGCGTCAGTGGACCCAGCCGGCCGGCGGGTCCCAGGCGCCCTGGATCGCCGGGAACTACATCTTCGTGACCACCAACGAGGCGGAGATCGTCTGCATGGACCGCCGTGACGGCACCGTGCTCTGGATGACCCAGCTGCAGCTGTTCGAAAACCCGAACAAGCGCCGCAACCGGATCGCCTGGACCGGTCCCGTCCTGGCCGGCGGCCGGGTCTTCGTGGCTTCCAGCACCGGCGACGCGGCGATCCTGAACGCCTATGACGGCGAGCTGATCCGCGAGATGGATCTGCGCGACGACGTCTTCATCGGTCCGGTCATCGCCAACGAGACGGTCTATGTCGTCACCGACGAGGCGCGCCTGATCGCGCTTCGCTAGGCGGTATTCGGCCTTCAGCGGCTTTTTGTGATTTCATTCGGCGTGAAATTGCTCTAGGCGCACGCGCATGACAGCACATCTTCCCCGCATCGCCGTCGTGGGACGGCCCAATGTGGGCAAATCCACCCTGTTCAACCGGCTGGCCGGAAAACCGCTGGCGATCGTCGACGACCGTCCGGGCGTCACGCGCGATCGCCGGGAGGCCCGCGGCCGGCTGGGCGACATGGAACTCCTGCTGATCGACACGGCGGGTTATGACGATGCCGAAAAATCCGGCCTGGACGCGGAAATGCGCACCCAGACCGAGATCGCACTCCGGGACGCCGACCTCTGCCTGCTCATGATCGATGCGCGCGCCGGCGTGACGCCGCTCGACCAGAATTTCGCCGAGGTCATCCGCCGCTCGGGCAAGCCGGTCGTGCTGCTTGCCAACAAGTGCGAAGGCCGGACGGGCGAGAGCGGGTTGATGGATGCCTACGGGCTGGGCCTGGGCGAGCCCGTGGCGATCTCCGCGGCCCATGGCGGCGGGATCGGCGAGCTCTACGATGCGGTCGAGGCGGGGCTGGGCGATCTCGCCCGGGACGCCAGGCGCTATCGCGAGGACAAGGACCAGCCGCCCCTGCGCATCGCTGTCATCGGCCGGCCCAATGCGGGCAAGTCCACCCTGATCAATGCGCTGATCGGCGAGGAGCGCCTGATTACCGGCCCCGAGGCCGGCATCACCCGCGATGCCATCTCCATCGACTGGATGTGGGACGGGCGCCGGGTGCGCCTTCACGATACGGCGGGCCTGCGCAAGCGCGGCAAGGTCAATGACCGGCTGGAACGGATGAGCGCGGCGGACACGCTGCGCGCGGTGAAGTTCGCCGAGGTCGTACTCCTGATCGTGGATGCCGGCCATCCGCTGGAAAAGCAGGACCTGCACCTCGCCGACATGGCCTACAAGGAGGGCCGCGCCGTCGCCATCGCCGTGTCCAAGATGGACCTGGTGCACAATCGCGAAGCCTTCATCAAGGACATCCGCGTCGAGTTCGAACGCCTCCTGCCGCAGATGACGGGCGCGCCCATCCTGCCGATCTCGGCGGTCAAGAAGAAGGGGCTGGAGACCATCATGCCGGCCCTCTCGCGTCTGCACGCCGACTGGGACGCCAAGGTGAAGACCCGCGACCTCAATGACTGGCTGCACGAGATGATCGAGCGCCATCCGCCGCCCTCGGTCAATGGCCGCCGCATCAAGCCGCGCTACATCACCCAGACCAAGGGCCGGCCGCCGACCTTCGTGATGATGTGCTCGCGCGCCGCCGACCTGCCGGAAAGCTACAAGCGCTATCTGGTCAACGGTATCCGCGAGGCCTTCGACCTGCCGGGCGTGCCGATCCGTCTGATCGTGAAGGCCGGCAAGAACCCTTATGTCGAGGGCGAGCGGGGTGGCTCCGGCGGCAAGAAGGCGGACGCGAAGAAGTAGGTCTCTTCACCGGAAATTAGCGTGTCATCCCGGACGGATGCCCCGCGCAGGCGGGGCGTAGATCCGGGACCTATACAGCTCCGCGCGAGCCGGAAGCAGGCTCTGCCGTCGTGACAGCCATAACGAACACCGGGATTATGGGTCCCGGCCCTGCAGCCCGCCTGCGCGGGCTATTCGACCGGGATGACAAAGTTGCGGTTTTTGCGAGCACGGCAGCTGCACCAGCAGCTCAGCCCGTTTGCAGCCGGTATTTCCGGAAGCGCTCGCCCTCATGGACGATCTCGCCGACCATCTCGGCGCCCAGCCGCTCCAGCCCGCGTACATGGTGGCGCGAGGGCGGCAGGAGGAATGTCACATAGGGGATGCGCGCATCGGCGCGGGCAAAGGCGAGGGCCTTGCGGGTGATCGCGAGGCCGAGACCGAAATCCTGCGGCTGGAGCACCAGGCCGTAATCCCAGTCCTCGCCCTCCTTCTGGAAGCCGCCCCAGCCGGCATAGTCGCCATCGGCGAGGATGGCCCAGTGACCCAGCCCGTCGCGCGTCCAGCAGGCCTCCTTGGCGGCGATGAAGGCTGCGCAGGCGGCCCGGTCCCAGCCGCCTTTCAGGAGCGGCATGTGTTCGGCCAGGCGCGGATCGGACATGTGCGCGACGATGGTGTCGGGCGCGATCCCGGTGAGGCGGGTGAAGGCGATGTCGGGGCGAGGGCGCATGGGCGTCGACTAGCACCGACCCCGCCGCATCAGAAGGTCGGACCCGCTTGTCTCACGCGAAGTTGAAGCGGGTGTGGCGATCTCAATCCTCGCCCTTGATGGGCGAGGTGTCCGCAAGTCTGCCTCCACCGGGATTCACCCCTTCCGACCCCTCCTTCGCCAAGGCTACGGAGGGCCCACCTTCCCCATCAAGGGGAAGGATGACGATCCCGGCGAGGAAACTACCCCTCGAAGCGCAGGATCTCGCCGTGGCGGGCGCAGTCGGGGCCGACGAGTTCGGACATCAGCGGCCACAGCGCCTTGGGCTCGGGCAGGCTCATCGGATCCTCGCCGGGGAAGGCCTTCGCCCGCATGCGCGTGCGCATGGCGCCGGGATAGACGACATTGATGCGCAGGGAGGGCGAATTGACGTGTTCGGCCGCCCAGGACTGGGCCAGGGCGTCGACGGCGGACTTGGAGGCCGCATAGGGCGCCCAGAAGGCGCGGCGGGAGGTGGCGGCGCCGGAGGAGATGAAGACGGCGCGGCCGGCGTCCGACGCCAGCAGCGGGCCCTCGAAGGCGCGGATCATGCGGGCCGGTGCGATCAGGTTGACGCCCATCACGCTCTGCCAGGTTTTCGACTTCACCTGGGCGGCCGGCGTCAGCTCGCCCAGCGCGCCGGCGCAGGCGAGCATGATGTCCAGCTTGCCCCAGCGTTCCGAGACGATCTGGCCGAGCTGTTCGATCCCGTCTTCCGACATCAGGTCCATCGGCACCAGCGTGGCGGTACCGCCCTCGGCCTTGATGGCATCGTCCAGCTCCTCCAGCGCGCCCTGGGTGCGCGCCGTGGCGATAACGTGGGCGCCGGCGCGGGCCAGTTCCAGCGCCATGGCATGGCCAATACCCCGCGAGGCCCCGCTCACCAGAGCGAGGCGGCCTTTCAGATCGATGTCGGTCATGCGTCCACCAGGAGAGAGAGCTGGAATTCCTTGGCCGAAAGGTCCCGGTCGTGATCGACGAGCCGGGTCGGATATTCACCGGTGAAATAGTGGTCGGCCAGCTGCGGATCGGCGTCGTTGCGGTCTTCCCCGACGACGGCCTGGTAAAGCCCGTTGACCGAGAGGAAGTCCAGACTGTCGGCCTCCAGCTTGGCGGTCATCTCGTCGAGCTCCATGTTCGCCGCGATCAGCTCGTTCCGGCCGGCCATGTCGATGCCGTAGAAGTCCGGGAATTTGATCGGCGGGCAGGCGGAGCGGAAATGCACTTCCGCGGCGCCGGCTTCGCGCATCATGCGCACGATCTTCAGCGAGGTCGTGCCGCGCACGATCGAGTCGTCGATCAGCAGGACGCGCTTGCCTTTCACCACGGCGGCATTGGCCGAGTGCTTGCGGCGCACCGAGAGGTCGCGCCGGTCCTGGGTCGGCTGGATGAAGGTGCGGCCCACGAAGTGGGAGCGGATGATGCCCAGTTCGAAGGGCACGCCGGAGGCTTCCGAATAGCCGATCGCCGCCGGCACGCCGCTGTCGGGCACCGGGATGACCACGTCCACGTCGGCCGGGTTTTCCAGCGCCAGCTGGCGGCCCATCTGCTTGCGGGCCTCGTAGACCGAGCGGCCGCCGATCACCGAGTCGGGACGGGCGAAATAGATGTATTCGAAGGCGCAGATACGGGCCGGATGAGCCGGCGCGAAGCGCTCTGAACGGATGCCTTCCTCGCTGACGACCACGGCCTCGCCGGGTTCGATGTCGCGGATGAAGGTGGCGCCGACCATGTCCAGCGCACAGCTTTCCGAGGCGAAGATCACCGCATCGCCCAGCGACCCCATCACCAGCGGGCGGATGCCGTAGGGGTCGCGCGCCGCGATCAGCCGGTCATTGACCAGCGCGACGAAGGCGAAGGCGCCCTGGACCTGTTTCAGCGCCTGCAGGACGCGATTGGTCAGCTTGGTCTTTTTCGACTGGGCGGCCAGATGCAGCACGACCTCCGAATCGGAGGTCGACTGGAAGATGGCGCCATGGCTGACGAGTTCCTCGCGCAGCACGCGGGCATTGGTCAGATTGCCGTTATGGGCGAGGGCGATGCCGCCGCCGCGCACATCCGAATAGAGGGGCTGTACATTACGCAACACCGACGCGCCCTGGGTGGAATAGCGGGCATGCCCGATGGCGACCTTTCCGGGCAGGCGCTGCGGCATGTCCGGCGAGGTGAAGTTCTCGCCGACAAGGCCGAGATAGCGCTCGATATGGAAACGCGACCCGTCATGGGTCGCGATACCGCAGGCTTCCTGGCCGCGATGCTGCAGGGCGTGGAGCCCGAGCGCGGTCAATATGCCGGCATCCTCGGCATTGTAGACAGCGAAAACGCCGCATTCTTCCTGGGGGCGATCCGTTTCCGGATCGTAAGTGAGCGTGGCAGTGGGGGCCGGGGCCTGGCTCATCCGTCCTCGTCCTGGTCATCCGTGGTCGAACCGATGAGGTCATCTAGTCGGTTTCGGTCGCGGCTTCCATAGGAGCTGTCATTATTTCTTATTGTTTGTGCAATCGGGTCGTCTTCGGCATCGGGCAGCGGTTGCGTTTCCGCGAGGCGCGAGGTTTCCGGCGCCAGCGTCTGCAGGGCGCGCGCGGTGGCGCTGACCAGGGGATAAATACGGGCCTGGCTGACCCAGCCGGGCGGGCGGCCGTTCTCGCCCATCGTGGCAGCCATGAAGATCACGCCCAGTCCCAGCAGGACGAGACCGCGCACCACGCCGAAGGCAAAGCCCAGCGTGCGGTCGACGACATTGACGTCCTCGCCCTTGGCGAGGCCCCGGGACAGCGAGCTGGTGACGAAGGTGACGGCCAGATAGACCAGCAGGAAGATCGATGCGCCCACGGCCAGCGGCGCCAGCCAGTCCGGGTCGATGATGTCGCGTGCGGGGCCGATGAAGGCCGGCAGGCTCCACAGCGCGGCCAGCGAGGCGGCGACGAAGGCCGTGACCGAGAGCGCTTCACGGACAAAGCCGCGCACCAGCGCCAGAAGACCCGAGATCAGCAGGATAGCCAGTCCGATCCCGTCAAAGGCACTCAGCGAGCTCTCCATCCCCTTACTCCCTACTCTCCCGCCAGGGCCCTCAAAGTCTGCACCAATTCGAGCGCCGTGGCCACGCCGTGCACGCGCACGGGTGTTTTATTGTCGGCGGCGGCCCGCGGCGCAATGGCCGAGTCGAAACCGAGCTTGGCCGCTTCCTTGAGCCGGGCGTCCGAACGGCCGACGGGACGAACATCGCCGGAAAGACTGATTTCTCCGTAAACGACGCCTTTGCCCGGCAGCGCCACGTCCATCGCCGAGGACACGATCGCCGCCGCCACGGCCAGATCGGCGGCCGGTTCGGTGATTTTCAGCCCGCCGGCCACGTTGAGGAAGATGTCGCGGTTGGAGATGTTCACGCCGCAGCGCGCCTCCAGCACGGCGAGCACCATGGCCAGCCGGCCCGAATCCCAGCCCACCACGGCGCGGCGCGGCGTGCCGAAGGCGGCGGGAGCCACCAGGGCCTGGATTTCCGACAGGACGGGGCGCGTGCCTTCCATGCCGGCGAAGACGGCGGCGCCGGGATTGGCCTCGCCGCGGCCGTCCAGAAACAGGGAGGAGGGGTTGGCGACTTGGGCCAGGCCCTTGTCGCCCATTTCGAAGACGCCGATCTCGTCGGTCGGGCCGAACCGGTTCTTTACCGCGCGCAGGATGCGGAACTGGTGGGCGCGCTCGCCCTCGAAATACAGCACCGCATCGACCATGTGCTCCACCACGCGGGGCCCGGCGATCTGGCCGTCCTTGGTGACATGGCCGACCAGGATGACGGTGCAGTTGCGCTTTTTCGCAAAGCGCACGAGTTCCTGGGCGCAGGCGCGCACCTGCGCCACCGTGCCCGGCGCCGCGGCCAGCTGGTCGGTCCACAGGGTCTGGATCGAATCGATGACGACGATGTCCGGCTTTTCCGATTTCAGCCCGTCGAGAATGTCGTTGAGCGAGGTTTCCGCCGCCAGCGCCACCGGCGCGTCGGCCAGGCCGAGGCGTTTGGCGCGGCGGCGCACCTGGTCGATCGCCTCCTCGCCGGAAATGTAGATGGCGCGCGTGTCCTGGCTGGCCAGCTGCGCCATGAGCTGCAGCAGGAGGGTCGACTTGCCGATGCCCGGATCGCCGCCGACCAGGATGGCCGAGCCGGGCACCAGCCCGCCGCCGGCAACCCGGTCGAGTTCCTCAATCCCCGAGCGCATGCGCGGCGTGTCGGGCGTTTCCGCCCCCAGGTCGACCAGTTCCAGCCGCGCCGCGCGGCCGCGCTTTTTCGGGGCGGTCGCCTGGGTGCCCAGGGGCGCGGCGGGGGCTTCCTCGACCAGCGTGTTCCACTGGCCGCAATCGTCGCACTTGCCGGCCCATTTGGAATGCACGGCGCCGCAGGACTGGCAGACATAGACACTGTCGGATCGGGCCATGGGAATGTGTCTCCTTCGATTCCCGCACATTCAAGCAGGCGGGGATGACAGAAGGAGTCATTCGCCGTGCGCGTCAAGCAGCGAACCGGCGGTCAGCGCCGCTGTGCCGCCGGCTTGTAGATGCGGTGAAAGCGCAGGCCCAGGCGGACCAGGAATTCGTAGGAGATGGTCGCCGCGCTGTCGGCCATGTCCTCGATGTCGCCGCCCAGGAAACAGACCGGATGGCCCGGGGCGATGTCGTCGGCGACCCCGGTGACGTCGACGCCGATCAGGTCCATCGAGACCCGGCCCAGGATCGGCACGCGCGTCTCGCCGATCCGGCCATAGCCGCCATTGCCGAAGGCGCGCAGCAGCCCGTCCGCATAGCCCGCCGCGACCGTGGCCATGCGGCGCGGCGTCTCGGCGGTATAGGTGGCGCCATAGCCCACCGTGTCGCCGGGGCGCAGGTCGCGGATCTGCAGGATGGGGGCGTCGATTGTCACGGCCGGTTCGAAGGGCGAGTCGTGGCCGGGGGCCGGGACACCGCCATAGAGGGCCAGGCCGGGGCGCAGCACGTCGAAATGATAGTCCGGTCCCAGCAGGATGCCCGCCGAATTGGACAGCGAGGCGGGGATGCCCGGAAAGGCCTCGCGGACGCGCCGGAAACGCTTCAGCTGCAGCGCGTTGAGCGGGTAGACCGGCTCGTCCGCGCAGGCCAGATGGCTCATGATCTGGCGTACATCGATGGCGTCCAGGCGGCCCGGATCGGCGATCAGCGCATCGGTCTCTTCCGGGCCCAGGCCGAGCCGGTTCATGCCGGTATCGAAATGCAGGGCGCAGGGCAGGTCCGGGGCCTGGTCGCGCAATTGCTCCAGCTGGGCCAGCTCGTTGATCACCGGGAAGAGCTCGGCTTCGCGCAGGGCCGGCAGTTCGGCCGGCCAGAAGCCGTTGAAGACATAGATGTCTGCTGTGCGGCCGGCCAGCGCGGCGCGCGCCTCGCGGCCTTCCTGGGTATGGGCGACATAGAAGGTGCGGCAGCCCGCATCGGCCAGCGCCGGCACGATCTCGGTGGCGCCCAGCCCGTAGGCGTTCGCCTTCACCACGGCGCCGGCATCGGCGCCGGGGGCGAGGTCGCGGATCCTGGCGTAATTGCTCTGGATGGTCGCCAGATCGATGATCAGGCGCGGCGCCGGTTCGGCGCGGGTCTCGTCAGGCGTTTGGGTCTTCAAATCGCGTATCAAGGTCGCTGAATTTCGTCCGGGCACCATCGAAGGACAGCTTCGCCGTGCCGATGGCACCGTGACGCTGCTTGCCGATGATGACTTCCGCCAGTTTCTCGATGCGGCGGAATTCCTCTTCCCACGCGAGATACTCGGGCGTGTCTTCGCGCGGTTTCTCCCGTTCCTTGTAATAGGCTTCGCGATAGACGAACAGCACGACGTCAGCGTCCTGCTCGATCGAGCCGGATTCGCGCAGGTCGGACAGCTGCGGTTTCTTGTCGTCGCGGCTTTCCACCTGGCGCGAGAGCTGGGACAGGGCGATCACCGGAACGCCCAGCTCCTTGGCCAGGGCCTTGAGGTTCTGGGTGACCTCGGACACCTCCTGCACCCGGCTGTCGCCGGCGCGGGTCTTGGAGGAGGTGACGAGCTGGAGATAGTCGACCACGATCAGGTCGAGCCCGTGGGTGCGCTTGAGCCGGCGCGCGCGGGCGGCCAGCGCCGAGATGGGCAGGCCGCCGGTGTCGTCGATGTAGAGCGGCAGGCCCTGAATCTCCAGGCAGGCATCGCGGATCTCTTCGTACTGGGTCGCGTCGATCGTGCCCTGGCGGATCATGTAGCCGGGAATGCCGGTATAGTCGGCGATGAGACGCGTCGCGAGCTGTTCGGCGGACATTTCCAGCGAGTAGAAGCCGACCACGCCGCCGCTCGTCGTCTTGCGCGAGCCGTCGGGCAGTTCCTCGAAGGCGTAGTTGCGCGCCACGTCGAAGGCGATGTTGGTAGCCAGGGCGGTCTTGCCCATCGAGGGGCGTCCGGCGAGGATGATGAGATCGGAGGGGTGAAGCCCGCCCAGCTTCTCGTCCAGCGCCTTCAGGCCGGAAGAGATGCCCGACAGGCCGCCATCGCGCTCATAGGCCGCCGCGGCCGTTTCCACGGATTCAGCCAGGGCCTGCTTGAAGCTGACGAAACCGCGCGAGGCCGAGCCTTCCTCGGCGAGATTGTAGAGCTGCTGCTCGATCTCCTGGATCAGGGCCCGCGCCTCGACCTCGGCATCGGCACCGGCGGCGTTGGACAGGTCGTTGCCGATGCGGATCAGTTCGCGGCGCAGCGCCAGCTCGTAGATGATCTTGGCGTATTCGACGGCGGCATTGCCCGTCACCGCGCCTTCCATGAGCACGGCGAGATAGGTCGTGCCGCCAATCTCGCGCAGCCCGTCATCGCGGTCGAACTGGGTTTTCAGCACCACGGCGTCGGCCAGCGAGCCGCGGCCGATCAGGTCGGCGGCGGTCTCGTAGATGCGGCCGTGCACGGGATCGTAGAAATGGCCCGGCTTCAGCCAGTCGGCGACCCGGTGATACATCTCGTTGTCGTACAGCAGGGCACCCAGGAAGGCCTGTTCGGCATCCAGGTTATGCGGTGCCGTATCGGCATCGGCAATGTCGGAGTCGTCCTCGACGAACGGCTGCAGCGCGGTGGTCATTCCGATTGTCCCCTGGTCCTCGCCGTTTCGGGCGAAGGGCGGATCATTACCGGGCCGGCGCAGACTTGGCCACTGTCCATGACTGTCATTGTCAGGCGATTCCCGGCGCCGACATAAACTTTGTTGATGGCTGTGGATAACCGGCGCCGCGCCTGATCGAAGAGGTGTTTAAACCCGGGGGCAGGAGGTTTTCAGTAGCGGGAAAACAAGGGTTTGACCCCGCTGTTTTTCCACAATGCCCCGGTCAGGAGCGCCGCCGGAACCAGGTCTGGTCCGTCGAGCGGAAGACCAGCACGATCGCGATCACCTGGATCGCGGTCAGCCAGGCGCCGATGGCGCCGCCGTCGTAATAGGGCAGGAAGGTGGAGAGGATATAGGCGGTCTTGGCGGCGACGAAATGCACCAGGATGGCCGGAAACGCCCAGCGCGAGCGGGCGAGCAGCAGAATGGTGGCGAGCAGAGCGCCCAGGCAGGCCAGGATCAGCGAGGTTTGCAGCGGCCAGTCGACGATCGGACGGACATCCTCGAAGGTGACGCCGGGCTCCAGGTCGACATAGCGGTCGATGGAGAAGAAATTGATGCCGATCACGAAATAGCCCTGAGCCACACCCAGGAAGAGGCACAGTATGACGGCGATCCAGCGCTCCGCGGCGCGAAAGACAGGCGGAAGGCCCATGATGCTTTTTCCGGCAGGAAGGCTGCAGTTTCGGTCGATACGCGCTTCACGTTAGCGCCGCCGCAACGGATTGGCGAGATGCAAAACGAAAGAGGCGGACCCTGGGGCCCGCCTCTTCGCATTCGGAAAAAACCGGCAGGTCTACTGCTGGGTTTCTTCGGTTTCCGCTTCGGTCTCTTCGCCGGCGGTCTCGCCTTCGGCAGCCTGCTGGGCAGCCAGTTCCTGGCCTTCCTCGCTGGCTTCGAACAGCTCGGCCGCCTGGGCCTCGGCAATGGCGCGATCCTCGTCGGCCTGCGACGCGATCACGTCCTCGCCGGCGGCCTGGCGCTCGGCTTCCTCTTCGGAGCGGGCGACATTGATCGTCACGCCGACGGAGACCTCGGCGTGCAGCTTGATGCGCACGTCATGGACGCCCAGCGTCTTGATCGGCGCGTTCAGCACGACCTGCGAGCGGCCGACCTTGGTGCCGCTTTCCGACACGATGTCGGCGATGTCGCGCGAGGTCACCGAGCCGTAGAGCTGACCGCTCTCGCCGGCCTGGCGGATCATCACGAAGCTTTCGCCGTCGATCGTTTCGCCGGACTTGGCCGCTTCTGCAGCGCGTTCCGCATTGCGCTTTTCCAGCGCTTCGCGTTCGGCTTCGAAACGGGCCATGTTGGCTTCGGTGGCGCGCAGCGCCTTTTCCTGCGGCAGCAGGTAATTGCGGGCAAAGCCCGGACGCACGGTGACGACGTCACCCATGGCACCCAGGTTTTCCACGCGTTCCAGGAGAACCAGTTTCATGTGTCAGTCCTCCCTCAATCGACCACATAGGGCAGCAGGGCCAGCTGGCGTGCGCGCTTGATGGCGCGGGCCAGTTCCCGCTGCTTCTTGGCCGACACCGCGGTGATGCGGGACGGAACGATCTTGCCGCGTTCGGACATGTAGCGAAGCAGCAGCTTGGGGTCCTTGTAGTCGATCTTCGGCGCGTTTTCGCCGGAGAACGGGCAGACCTTGCGGCGACGCATGAACGGACGGCGTGCCGGCAGATTGGAAATGTTTCCGGAAGACATCGGTCAGTCCTTTCTAGTTGCGGTCGCGGCGGCCGCGGCGATCGTCCTTCTTGGACAGGATCGCGGACGGCTCTTCGCTGTGTTCCTCGACGCGGACCGTCATGTGACGGATCACGTCTTCGGACAGGCGCTGGATACGGTCCAGTTCGGCAATGACGTCCGCAGGGGCGTCCATGTCGATCAGGCCGTAATGACCTTTGCGGGACTTGTTGATGCGGTAGGCAAGATTGCGCAGACCCCAGTATTCGGTCTTGCCGGTCTTGCCGCCCTTCTCTTCGATCAGGGCTTTGGTCTCTTCGAGAAGAGATTCCATCTGCGCCGGCGAGATGTCCGGACGCGCAATGAAGATATGCTCGTAAAGTGCCATGTCGGCTCCCTTCCTAAGCGGTTGCGGCGCACACCATGCCGAAGGGTCGGGCAGGTCTGCGGCGGCTCCGTGATCCCAGGCTCCTG
This sequence comes from Pseudomonadota bacterium, assembly GCA_034659015.1. Classification (GTDB taxonomy): domain Bacteria; phylum Pseudomonadota; class Alphaproteobacteria; order Caulobacterales; family Maricaulaceae; genus Maricaulis. The sequence continues at coordinate 192,669 of JAYEGL010000011.1, forward strand.
CACCATGCAGGACCCGTCCGGAAAACGGACCGCAACCAAGCGAAGCGCGGCCCATACCTGAATTGAATGCACAGCGCAAGGCGCAAGCACCCTTGCGCGCCGCATCCCGCAGGCGGTATCGAGCGGGCCAAGACACGTCGGCCAATCAGAGTCGGGCCAATCTCAGTCGGGAGGGAATACGCCATGAAACTTGCCTTTGTCTTCCCCGGTCAGGGCAGCCAGGCCGTCGGCATGGGCCAGGAACTGGCGGAACGCTTCGCCAGCGCCAGGGCGGTGCTCGACGAGGTGGATGCCGCGCTGGGCCAGGACCTCTCCGGTCTCATGGCCAACGGCCCGATCGAGGATCTCACTCTGACCGAGAACGCCCAGCCCGCCCTGATGGCGGCGAGCCTGGCGGTGATGGCGGTGCTGCGGGACGAGTTTGACGTAAACGTCAATGCCGCCGAGTTCGTTGCCGGACACAGTCTTGGCGAATATTCGGCCCTCGCAGCCGTCGGCGCGCTGTCGGTCACCGATGCGGCGAAGCTGCTTCGCCTGCGCGGCCAGGCCATGCAGAAGGCCGTGCCGGTCGGCGCGGGCGCCATGGCGGCGCTGCTCGGCGCCGACGAGGAGCTGGCGGCCAAGGCGGTGAATTCCGGCGCCCATCTGGGCCCCTGCCAGATCGCCAACGACAATGCGCCGGGCCAGATCGTGATTTCCGGTGCCAAGCCCGCCGTCGAGGCGGCAATCGCCACGGCGAGCGATCTGGGCCTGAAGAAGGCCATGCTGCTGCCGGTCTCCGCGCCTTTCCATTGCGAGATGATGCAGCCCGCCGCCGATGCCATGGCCGAGGCGCTGGCCGCCGCGACGATCGCCAAACCGGCCGTGCCGGTCGTGGCCAATGTCACCGCCCGCCCGACCGACGATGTCGAGACGATCCGCAAACAGCTCGTCGAACAGGTCACCGGCCGGGTGCGCTGGCGCGAAAGCGTGATGTGGATGGTCGAGGAGGGCGGTATCGACACGCTCGCCGAGGCCGGTTCCGGCAAGGTGCTCACCACCATGCTCAAGCGCACCACCAAGGACGCCAAGGGCCTCGCCCTCAATTCCGCCGACGATCTGGAAGCCTTCGCGGCGGCCCTCAAGGAGTAGACCCACATGTTCGATCTGACCGGCAAGAACGCCCTCGTGACCGGTGCCACCGGCGGTCTGGGCAATGCTATCGCCCGCAAGCTGCACGCCCAGGGCGCCACCGTCGCCCTGTCGGGCACGCGCGAAAACGTGCTGCAGGAGCTGGCCTCCGAGCTGGGTGAGCGCACCCATGTCCTGCCGTGCAACCTGTCTGATGCCGAGGCCGTCGATGCCCTGCCCAAACAGGCCGTCGAGGCGATGGGCTCGCTGGACGTGCTGGTGGCCAATGCCGGCATCACCAAGGACCAGCTCCTCATGCGCATGAAGGACGAGGACTGGGACACGGTGATGAAGATTAATCTGGAAAGCTATTTCCGCCTGTCCCGCGCCGCCCTGCGCGGCATGATGAAGTCCCGGTGGGGCCGTATCATCGGCATTACCTCCGTGGTCGGCGTCACCGGCAATCCGGGCCAGACGAATTACTGCGCCTCCAAGGCCGGCATGATCGGCTTTTCCAAGTCGCTGGCCCAGGAAGTCGCGGCGCGCGGCGTGACGGTGAACTGCGTCGCGCCGGGCTTCATTGCCTCGCCGATGACCGATGCGCTCACCGAAGAGCAGAAATCGGCTATTCTTGCCAAGATCCCGGCCGGCGATCTGGGATCGGGCGACGATATCGCCGCCGCGGTCGTTTATCTCGCCAGCGCGGAAGCCCAGTACGTCACCGGTCAGACCGTTCATGTGAACGGCGGCATGGCGATGATCTAGCGGGCAAATTCGAGTTTGCGGACACCGAGACACATTCTGGCGTCACGCCGTCATGTGTGCTAGGTGCCCGCGCATCCTGAGGGAAGGCATGTCTTTCGGCACTTCCCGTCCTGTCCTGCACCGCTATAGTCTCGCGGTGATTCATTATGAGGGTCTGAAATGTCTGACGTTCTCGAGCGCGTTAAGAAAATTGTTGTCGAACATCTCGATGTCGAGGCCGACAAGGTCACCGAGAATGCGAGCTTCATCGACGATCTGGGCGCTGACAGCCTGGACAATGTCGAACTGGTGATGGCGTTCGAAGAAGAGTTCGACATCGAAATCCCGGATGATGCCGCCGAGCACATCCAGACGGTCGGTGACGCCGTGAAGTTCATCTCCGAGAAGGTGGGCTAACGACCCCTTCATGCGTCGCGTCGTTGTCACGGGTATCGGCCTCGTAACGCCGCTGGGCTGCGGGCGGGAAGTCGTCTGGGAACGTCTTCTCGCCGGTCAGTCGGGGCTGGGACCCATCGAGCATTTCGAAACCGACGATCTGGCTTGCCGGATCGCGGGCCTTGTTCCACGCAGCGACGGACGCGGCGGCGGGCGCGAAGGCGATGCCGGGGTGTTCAATCCCGACGACGTCATGAGTGCCCGCGACCGGCGCCGGGTCGACGATTTCATCCTCTACGGCATTGCCGCCGCCGACGAGGCGCTGGCCGACAGCGGATGGGCGCCCCAGACCGACGAGGACAGACATCGCACCGGCGTCATGATCGGTTCGGGTATCGGCGGTCTGGAGACCACCTACCAGGCCTCGGTCGATCTGCACGAGAAGGGGCCGCGCCGCCTCTCTCCCTTTGTCATTCCCGCCATGCTGATCAATCTGGTCTCCGGCCAGGTGTCGATCCGTCATGGCCTGAAGGGGCCGAACCACGCCGTGGTCACGGCCTGTTCCACCGGCGCCCACGCCATCGGCGATGCGGCCCGCCTCGTTGCGCGCGGCGATGCCGACGTGATGGTGGCTGGCGGCGCGGAAGCCGCCGTGTGCCGCCTGGGCATTGCCGGCTTCGTCGCCTGCAAGGCGCTCTCCACCGGTTTCAACGACACGCCGGAAAAGGCCTCGCGCCCCTATGACACGGACCGCGACGGTTTCGTCATGGGCGAGGGGGCCGGCATCGTCGTGCTGGAAGACTACGAGCACGCCAAGGCCCGCGGCGCGACCATCTATGCCGAGGTGAAGGGTTATGGCCTGTCCGGCGACGCCTATCACATCACGGCGCCTGCCGAGGACGGGGATGGCGGTTTCCGCTCCATGTCCGCCGCGCTCAAGGATGCCGGTGTGACGCCGGACGAGATCGACTACGTCAATGCGCACGGCACCTCCACGCCGCTGGGCGACGAGATCGAGCTGCGCGCCGTGGAGCGCCTGTTCGGTGACAAGACCGGCGATCTCGTCATGTCCTCGACCAAATCGGCGATCGGCCACCTGCTCGGCGCGGCCGGGGCCGTCGAGGCGATCTTCTCGGTGCTGGCGATCCGCGACGGCGTCTGTCCGCCGACGCTGAACCTGGACAATCCCTCCGTCGAGACGGCGATCAATCTGGCGCCGAAAGCCGCTGTGAAAAAGCCGGTCCGGGCCGCCCTGTCGAACTCTTTCGGATTCGGCGGGACCAATGCCTCCGTGGTATTCGTCGCCGCAGAGTGACACCAGTCGGGGAAGTCTGAATGAGCGAGGCGTCTGCGCCGAAGTCCGGCAACGGGCTGGCGAAATTCCTGATCGGATTGCTGGTTGTCCTGGTCGTTCTGGCGCTCGCCGCGGCCGGCGCGGTTTATGGCGGCTACAGATGGCTTCAGGCCGAGTTCGCAGCGCCGGGCCCGGCCCAGGAGGAGACGATCGTTCTCCTGCCGCGCGGCGCCGGCCTGATCCGCATCGCCGGCCAGCTGGAAGACGAGGGCGTGATCGAGGATCGCCGCATCTTCCGCGCCGTCATCACCCTGGACGAGGGCGACCGCTCGCTGCGTGCGGGCGAGTATCGCATCCCGGCCAACGCTTCCATGGCCGACATCTACGAACTCCTGCGCTCCGGCGAGACGGTACAGCACCCGGTCACCTTCGCGGAAGGCCTGACCAGCGCGATGATCGTGGCCGTGCTCAACGAGGTCGAGGTGCTGACCGGCGAGATCGCCGAGGTGCCTGCTGAGGGCACGCTCCTTCCGGAGACCTATCTGGTTACCCGCGGCACGCCGCGCCAGGAAGTCATCGACCGCATGGCCGAGGCCCAGGACGCGCTGCTCGACGAACTCTGGCCCAACCGCGCCGGGGACCTGCCCTTCGATACGCGCGAGGAGGCGATTATTCTCGCCTCGGTGGTCGAGAAGGAGACCGGCCTCGCCTCCGAACGCCCCGAGGTCGCCGCCGTCTTCGTCAACCGGATGCGCCGTGGCATGCGCCTGGAAAGCGATCCGACCATCATCTACGGCATTTCCCGGGGCGAAGCCCTGGGCCGCGGGCTCTACCGCTCCGAACTCGATAATGCCGACAATGAATGGAATACCTACCAGAATGACGGCCTGCCGCCGACGCCGATCGCCAATCCGGGCCGCGAATCCCTGGCCGCCGTGCTGAACCCGGCCGAGAGCAGCGCGCTCTTCTTCGTCGCCGACGGCACGGGCGGGCATGTCTTCGCCGACACCTATGCCGAACACCGGCGCAATGTCGCCCAGTGGCGCCGTATCGAGCGCGAACGCCGCAATGGTGGCCGCTGATGGCGGTCCTGTCGGGCATGACGGGCTTTGCCCGCTGCGAGGGTGTTGCGGGCGACTGGCGCTGGAGCTGGGAGGCGCGCAGCGTCAACGGCAAGGGGCTGGAGGCGCGCTTCCGCTTCCCCGCCGGTTTCGACCGTCTGGAAGCCAAGGCCCGTGAATTCGCCAAGGCGCGTTTCACGCGCGGCAATGTTCAGGCGACGCTGACGCTGAAGCGCGATGCGGCGGGCGCCGGGATCGATATCGATGCGGCCCGCATCGACGCCTTGCTGCGCGCGTCGCAGCCCTATGTCGAGAGCGGTCGCGTGCAGCGGTCCACATTCGAAGGCCTTGTGGGCCTGGCCGCGTCGTTGGGCGGTGGCATGCCCGACGATGCCGATCCGGCGCTCGATACGGCGATCCTGGACGGTCTGGCCCGGGCGCTCGACGCGCTGCAGACCGCCCGCCGCGAGGAAGGGCGCACGCTGGCGCCCGTGCTGACGGGGCATGTCGACACGATCGAGGATCTCACCCGCCAGGCCGCCGGCAGCGCCGCCGTGCGCATCGACACGATCCGCGACCGGCTGGCGGCGAAATTCGCCGAATTGCTCGACGGGGACCTGCCCGAGGACCGGCTCGCCCAGGAGGCCGCCGCCCTGGCGGTGAAGATGGATGTGCGCGAGGAGCTGGACCGGCTGGAGGCCCATATCGCCTCGGCGCGCACGCTGATCGCGGGCGGATCGCCGGTCGGGCGCAAGCTGGACTTCCTGTCGCAGGAGTTTAATCGCGAAGCGAACACTCTATGCTCGAAGTCTTCCGATTCTTCACTCACGCAGGTCGGCCTGGCGATCAAGAACGCCGTCGATCAGTTCAGGGAGCAGGTGCAGAATGTCGAGTGACGGCCATATCGGACCGATTTTCCGCGGCCAGCGGCGCGGCGTCCTGCTGGCCCTGTCCAGCCCGTCCGGGGCGGGCAAGACGACGCTGTCCAAACGCCTGATCAGCCAGAATCCGGATGTCATCCTGTCGGTCTCCGCCACGACGCGCGAGCCGCGACCCGGCGAGACCGATGGCGAGGACTACCACTTCATGTCCGTCGACGACTTCAAGGCCCAGGCCGAGGCCGGCGAATTCTTCGAATGGGCCGAAGTGTTCGGCCGCTATTACGGCACGCCCAAGACGCCGGTGCTCGAGGCCGTCGAGGAAGGCCGCGACGTCGTCTTCGACATCGACTGGCAGGGCGCCCAGGCCATCGCCGAGCAGGCGCCGGAGGATACGGTCCGCGTCTTCATCCTGCCGCCCTCGCTGGAGCTGCTGGAAGACCGTCTGCGCAAGCGCGGCCAGGACACGCCGGACATCATCAAGGGCCGCATGGACCGCGCCAAGGACGAGATTTCGCACTGGCACGAATACGACTACATCATCGTCAATGACGATTTCGCCCGCGCCCTGGAAAAGCTCAGCCTGATCCTGCACGCCGAACGCCTCAAGCGCACCCGTCATCCCTGGCTGGACGATTTTGTCGACGCCATCATGAACGAGGAATAGGGCGGCTCAGCCCGTCTTCGCGGCGCGCCAGGCCCCGGCCAGCCGCCGGAACCCCGCGACATCCACCGTCTCCGCCCGTGCGCCCGGATCGATTCCGGCCGTCGTGAGAAGGTCTTCCGCGCTCGCCGTCGTCTGCCCGGCGGCCTGGGCGAGGCTGCGGCGCAGCGTCTTGCGGCGCTGGCCGAAGGCGGAGGCCGTGACGATGCCCAGCGCCTCCACATCCGCGAAGCGCTCGGCTTCCGGCAGCGGCTCCAGCACCACCACGGCGCTGTCCACCTTGGGCGGCGGGGTGAAGGCGCGGGCGGGCACTTTCAGCCCCATGCGGACGCGGCAACGCGCCTGGGAGATCACCGCCAGCCGGCCATAGGCCTTGCTGCCCGGCGCCGCGACGACCCGGTCGGCGACCTCGCGCTGGAACATCAGCACGGCGCGGGTCCACCAGACCGGCTCGGCCTCCAGCCATTTGATCAGCAAAAGCGTGCCGACATTATAGGGCAGGTTGGACAGGATCACCCGTTCGCCGCCGGCCGGCAGCAGCGCGTCCTCGTCCACCGCCAGCGCATCGGCCTGCACGATCTCCAGACGCCCGCCGCTGGCGGTTCCGATCTCTTCAAGGGCACCGAGAAAACGGTCGTCCTTTTCCACCACGGTGAGCGATTTGGCACCGGCGGCCAGGATGGCGCGGGTCAGCCCGCCGGGGCCGGGGCCGACCTCGATGGCGTGCACCGCCGACATGTCGCCGGCCAGGCTGGCGATCTTGCCGGTCAGGTTGAGATCGAGCAGGAAGTGCTGGCCGAAGGCCTTGTTGGCGCCCAGCCCGTGCTGCGCGATTACCTCGCGCAGGGGCGGCAGACCATCCAGGCTCATGCGCGCTGCTCCGCGATGAGGGCGGCTTCGCGGATCGCGGCTATCAGGCTGTCGGCGCGGGCCTCTCCCTTGCCGGCGATGTTGAATGCGGTGCCGTGATCCGGCGAGGTGCGTACGATGGGCAGGCCCAGCGTGATATTGACCCCGCCATGGAAATCCAGCGTCTTCACCGGGATCAGGCCCTGGTCGTGATAAAGGCAGATCGCGGCATCGTACCCGGCGCGGGCCTCGGCATGGAACATCGTGTCCGGCGGCAGGGCGTCGGTGATGTCGATGCCGGCGGCGCGCAAGCGTTCCGCCGCCGGATTGACGGTCTCGATCTCCTCGCGGCCCAGCGCGCCGCCTTCGCCGGCATGGGGGTTCAGCCCGGCCAGGCCCAGCCGCGGTTCGGCCATGCCGAAATCGCGCTTCAGGGCGTTATGGGTCAGCCGGGCGATGTGTTCGATGCGCTCGCCGGTGATCGCATCCAGCGCCTGGCGCAGGGGGAGGTGGATGGTCACCAGCACCACACGCAACCCGCCGCCCGACAGCATCATGGCCGGTCCGCGCGGCCCGTCGACCGGCGCCTGTGCCGTCAGGTCGGCGAGGTATTCGGTGTGGCCGGGGAAGTCGAAACCGGCCTCGTAGAGCACGGCCTTGGAGATCGGCGCCGTCACCAGTGCGCAGGCCTGTTTCTCCAGGCACAGGGCGACGCCAGTCTCGATGGCGGCCTTCACGGCGCCGGCATGGGCCGGATCGGGCCGGCCCGGTTCGACCGGTATCGTACAGGTCTCATGGGGCTGGAAGACGGCCAGCCCCCCGGGCGGCGGCGGTGCGAAGGTGTCGAGCACCTGCGGCGCGTCCAGGCCGAGCGCCGCGGCCCGCTCGCGGAACACGCCGGCATCGCCCAGCGCCACGATGGACGGGGCGTTCCCGCCGGCCAGGGCGGAATGGGCCTTGAGGATGATCTCGGGGCCGATCCCGGCCGGATCACCCATCGACACGACGATGGGTGAGGGGCGGTTCATCAGCTGCGGATCTCGATCGTCGCGTCGCGGCGGATGTCGCGCAGCCAGCGGCGCGAAAGCAGCGACAATTGCTGGCCGCGCAGCTGCGATTCAAGATCGTCGCGGCTGGGAACACCCGGACCGGCGATATTGCGGTCGCACACGATCAGCGCCTGCAGGCCGGAACTGTTCTCGATGACGCCGGTATTCTCGCCGGCCTCGAGCGGTTCGAGCGCCTGGCGGATCTCGTCGCGCATGGCGTCGGCGCCGATGCCGCCGAGCGGGCTGTGAATGGCGCCCTCGAATTCACCGGCCAGGGCTTCGCTGGCGCTGCAGGTCGGGTTGTCCGACAGGGCCCGTTCGAGGCGTTGGCGGGTGTCGTCGCCGACGACGCTGTTGGGCAGGGTGATCTGGACGAGATCGTATTGCAGCGTGGTGGTGCCGTCGCGCACGCCCACAAGGGCGATGACCATGTAGCCACCGGGCACCTGGACCGGGTTGGAGAGCGCGCCACGGCCCTGGGAGCGCTCGAACTGGCGGCGCATATCCGGCATGATCGCCGCGACTTCCGGCTGCAACTGGGACGCCACGATCCAGCCGATATCGCCGCCGGAGGCCGCCGAGGGCGCATCGGAGAACTGGCGTGCGAGCTCGGGGAAGGCGGCGCCCTGCTGCAGCTGATTCATGACGGCGATGACGCGCTGCAGGGTGGCCTGTTCCTGGCCCGGACGCGGCACTTCGAAGAACATCTCGAAAATGCGGTACTGGGGCTGTGAGGCACTGGCCGCGAGGCGTTCCAGCGCCAGCTCGATCTGCTGTTCGGAAATCCGGATGCGCGAGCCGTAGCGGCCGTTCACCAGGATCTGCCAGGCGATTTCCGCTTCCAGCTGGTGACGCAGCGTCGTCACGTCGACGCCGGAATTCTGCAGGTCGGACACGATGGCGTCGATCGTGGTGTTGTTGCGATTGGCGAGATCGAGCAGGGCGTTGGTGATCTCGGCGTCCTCGACCTCGACCTCGTATTCGCGCGCGGCCTGGAGCTGGAGATGCTCGTCGATCAGCCCGCGCAGCGCCTGGTCCTGGATGCGGGCCAGCGTGTCCTCGTCGATCTGCGACATGCCGGTCGAGGCGATGATCAGCCGCATGCGGTTGCGCACATCGACCGTGGTGATCGGTTCGTCATTGACGAGTGCCGCGACCCCCTCCGTCGACTGGGCGTGCGCACCGCCGGCGAAGACCGTCGCGGTGACGGCCGTCAGGGCGGCAAACAGGGCAAGGGCAAGGGTCTTGGCGCAGGTCATAAGCAATCGCATTTCGGTTCGGCGCGGAACATTACTCAAACTCGGCAGACGCGCAATCACGGGACACTGTTAGCGGCCGGGGTCGACGCTGCCGAGTGTAAAGAGGGTAATCCGGACTTGGATGGATTCCGAGGGGCCCAGGCGTTGGATGCCCAGGTCCTCGCGCTGGTAGACGATTTCGAACTGGGTGCATTCGTCGCGATAGAGGAAGCCGGTCTCCTGCCGGCGCGTCAGATCGCTGTCGATATCGCGGATGACGCGGCCGACGGCGCTCCAGCGCTCGGTCATCTGCACGCGCACATCGGCGCGCAATTCGCGCTTGATGCTGTTCGCGGACGTCGCCGCGTCGTCGCTCGTGTCGAGATAGCCCACGGTGGCGCTGAAGCGTTCGCTGCGATAGCGCGCATCGAACTGCAGCGTGTTGACGTCGTAGTCCTCGGTGTCGAGCCGGGTTGTCAGCTCCGCGGAGAACTGGCCGAGATCGATCTCGCCGGCCACGACATAGTCGGACCTGTCCTCGAACAGGCCGCTGGTCTCGGAGAAGGCGGGGTCTCCGTCCAGGCGTTCGCTGCGCCCGACAAAACCGCGCAGCCGGCCGCTCTCGCCCCAGAAGGCGGTGGCCCGCAGGCCGTAATTGGCGCGCTGGCCTTCTTCCCAGATGTCGTAGCCGGCCGCGCGCACGGGTTCGAACAGCATGCTCTCGTCGACTTCCGTCGTCAGGCTGTCCTCGTTGAGTACGCGGCCGCTCTCCGGATCGTCGGAAGCGGCGACGAGCGAGACGACGGGTTCGACGACCCAATCCATCGTGTCGCCGCCCCGGTAGAAGGGCCAGCTGAATTCGGTGCCGACGAGGCCCAGCTCGCGCGAGAAACTGTCGCTGTCCGGCGCGCCGGCGGCGACGTCGAGGTCCGACAGGTCGTAATAGTCGGCCCGGGCATAGGCGAAGGGCTCCACGACCAGGCCGCCCGGTGCGATCCAGCGTGTGCGCCAGTCCAGCGAAGCGCTGGCCCGCGTATAGTCGGCGCCTTCCTGGCGGGTGAGATGGACGGTATTGCCGTTGAGGGAGAAACGCCCCCAGCCCTCCGGCGCATCGAAGACCTGGGTGATATCGATTTGCGGGGCGAGCTCGGGCAGCGTGTCGTCGTTGAAGTTCGTGCGCAGCGACTGGTAGGTGGCGGCCAGCACCGAGCCGTAGCGGTGGCGGGTGCGGTTTTCCAGGAAAAGCTGGCTGACGAGCTGGCGGTTCACCGCCTCGATCGGCTGGCCGAGATCCTTGGCGCGTTCGGAGAAATCGTAGCGCCGCAGGTGCAGATCGTCCGAGGCGCGCTGGATGCCGAAACCCCACCGCCAGTCCGCGTTGATATCGAACAGGCCGCCGCCGAAGACGTGCCAGCGCCATTCCTCCTCGCCGAACCGTTCGCCGTCGCTGTCGATCTCGGCCTCGCGTGTGACGGAAGCCTCGAACTCGGTGAAGCCCGACCAGAATCGCTTGCGGTATTCGGTGTAGAGGAGCGGGTTCACATTGGTCATCGCGCGCGGCGCGACGACGATGTCCTGGGAGGGCGAGATCGACCAGTAATAGGGCTGCTGGTAGATGAAGCCGAGGCGGGAGGACACGCCCACCTTCGGGAAAAGAAAGCCGGACCGGCGTTCCGAGGACGGGTCGGCATGGGCGAAGACCGGCGTGTAGAGCACGGGAACGCCCAGCACCTCGAACCGCGCATCGCGGTAGTAGATCATCTGGTCTTCGGCGTCCTGGTGGACCTGCCGGGCGCGCAGCCGCCAGGTGGGCGTGCCGCTGCCGTCCTCGCACAGATCGCAAGCCGTGTAGTAAGCGTCGCTCAGGGTCAGCGAGGCATCCTCGTCGCGGATCGCCGAGGCGGCGGCGACACGGCCATTGCGCTCGAGCATGGAGGCGAAGCCCAGCGCCACGCCCGAGGCGAGGGCGCTGTCAAGTTCGACCTCGTCGGCATATTGCGGATAGGGGCCCTGGCCGATGATCACGACATGGCCGCGGGCGATCACGCGATTGCTCGCGGGGTGGTATTCCAGCTCGTCCGCCATCAGCGTGCGGTCCTGCTGGCGCACGCGCACATTGCCGTGAGCGACATAACCGCCTTCGGCCAGGTCCTCGATACGGTCGGCTTCCAGATAGATGGGCGGCTCGGCAGGTTGCGCTGCCTGCTGGCCCAGGGCGGGGCTGGCGAGCGCAAGCGTCGTCGTGCTCATCAAAACGGCCGCTAGGCGGCGAACCTGTGACGCCATGCGCGTCATCCCCTCATCTGTCCCGGACCCCGGCCGACCGGATGCAACCTGACTAGCCGAACACGTCCGTAACGTCCATGCCGTCAGCCGTCTTCGGTCGACGCGATATAGGTCAGCGCGATCAGCGCGGTGAGCGCCGGAGCGGCCCAGGCCGCGGTCAGCGGCGGCAGGGCCCCGGTGGTCCCGAAGGAGCTGAGCACTTCCTGGAAGAAGAACATCACGAAGCCAGCCAGCCCGCCGGCCATCGCAAACGCCGCCGCGCCGCCCAGCCGGTGCAGGCGCAGCGTCGCCGCTGCCGCGATCAGGGTCGCCGCCAGCAGCGTCAGCGGCAGGGCCAGCAGGGTGTGCCAGCGCAGCTCGTAGCGCGCCGTGGCGAGCCCGGCTTCGCGCGCCGAGGCGATCAGCCCCGGCAGGTCCCAGAAGGAGACGCCCTGGGGCGAGCGGGCCCGTTCGAACAGGGCCTGGCGATTGATCTCGGTGGGCAGGGTCACCAGGCCCAGTTCGAGCGCGCTTTCGTTCGGCGTGCGCTCCACCGCGTCGGAGACTTCCCAGAACCCGTTCATCAGCTCGGCCGAGGCGGCATCGATGCGGCGTTCCAGGCCGGGTATGCCGTCATCGTCCAGCGAGAAATGATAGAAGGTCGGCTCGCGCAGCTCCTGCCGGTTTTCCTCCAGCGCGGTAGCGGAAATCACCGTGAAGCCGTCGGCCGTCGTCTCGCGCAGCCAGACGGGTTCTTCCACGCCCGGCGTCTGGCGTACATTCATCAGCGCATCGCGCCGGCTCTGGAATTCCGCATTGCCGGCCGCCGCCAGCGGGTTGAGCGCCGTGGCGCCGATCACGCCGGCCAGGACGGCGAAGATCATCGGCGCGGTGAGGATGCGCCAGGCCGACATGCCCGAAGCGCGCATCACGATCAGCTCCGAACGGCGGTTGAGCCGGAACAGCGAGGTGAGGATGCCGAACAGGAAGATGAAGGGCAGGGTCGCTTCCAGCAGCGAGGGTGTCTTCAGAAGGGTCAGGCCCAGAAGATCGAAGGTGGAGACGTCCACCCGCGTACCGATGGCGCGCGACTGTTCGACGAAATCGACCAGGATGATCACCGTGGCGATGGTCGCCAGGGCCAGACCCAGACCGCTGAGCGTCTGGGTCAGCATGTAGCGGTTGAGGCGGCCCCCGGTCATGCGGCGGCCTCCTCGGTGAGGGCGGCCTCCGGCTGGCGTTTGGGCCGCCGGCGGGCCGGCCAGTAGATCACCGCCAGGGCGCCCGCGGCGCCGGCCAGCGGAATGACGTACTGCATGACATTCATCGCACCGTCGTCCGCGCTGGCCGACTGCACGCCGAACCCGACGAGGCGCATCGTCATGCCGGCCGCGACGGCGATCATCACGCGGCGCGAATGCCCCATGCGCGAATGGTCGCCGGCCAGGAAGGCGGCCGCGGCGATCAGGGCGAAGGCGAGACTGTAGAGCGGCGCGGACAGCCGGTAGTGGGCCTCCGCCCAGGCGCGTTCGGGACCGCCGGTGCGGGCGATGGTTCCGGCATCGGGCCAGATCAGCTCGTGCAGGAAGCGGTCGCTTTCCTTGAAAAACATCGCGTCGACCGGACCGATGAACTCGCCCAGGTCGAACTCGGTGCGCGTGAAGGTGCCGTAGAACAGCTCGCCGGCCTCGTCGATCTGCTGGCGGTTGCCGTCGATCAGCACCATGACCGAGCGCTCGTCGGTGCGCACGATCACGCCCTCGCGGGCCGACAGGGTGGATTGCTGGGCGCCGCGCGTATCGTCGATCAGGATGTCCTGCATACGCCCGGAGCGGTCGCGTTCGCGGGCATAGATGGTGACGCCGTCGCCGAGCTGGGTGAAGGCGCCGGGCGTGATCAGGCTGGCCGCCACGTCCGAGCGCAGCGCGTGGATCGACCGGCGCATCTCGCGATAGGCGACCGGCTGGACGAAGAGGTTGATCGCCAGGTTGGCGATCATCACGTAGACGGCCAGCCGCATGACCGGCGTGATCATGCCGAAACGCCCCAGCCCGGAGGCCTGGGCGACGACCAGCTCGCTGTCGCCGGACAGGCGGTTGAGCGTCGACAGCACGGCGATGAAAAGCGCCAGCGGCACCAGCAGCGCCGTCAGGTGCGGCAGGGCCAGAACGGTGACCTTGATGAAGGTGAAGGCGGTTTCCGAATAGCCGGAGATCAGGTCGACATTGGACAGCGACTGGGTCAGCAGGGCCAGCGCCGCAAAAGCTGCCACGGCCGTAAGGAAAGGCCAGAGCAATTGCTTGAAGAAATACCGCTGAACGAGAATCATGATCCCGGCTTGTGCTGCGCGATCCGCCTTCTATCTCACGTCGTGATCGGATACCACTTCCGCGACATATGTTTTCCGCTCGAATGACATGTTCGAGCCTGTACCAGACCGGAGAGGGAAGCCATGAAAATCGAATTCGCCGCTACCGCCAGCCCGTCGGGCGCGATCGCCGTCCCCGTCTATGAGGGGGCTGCCCTTTCCGCCGCCGCCGAAAAGCTGGACGGTGCCACGTCGGGCGCGATCAAGCGCGCCCTGGCCGGTTCGCGTTTCAAGGGCAAGGCGGGCCAGACGCTGGAACTCGTCGCGCCCTCGGGCGTGGACAACAGCCGTATCGTTCTGTTCGGCCTGGGCGAGAAGGACAAGCGGTCCGCCTCGGCCCTGGAGAAGGCCGGCGCGGCCGTCGTCAAACTCCTCCTCGTCAGCGGCGAGACCGGCGTGTCGCTGTCGCTGAGCGGTGAGAGCGATGCGGAAGGCGCCGCCCGTGCGGCGCTGGGTGCGCGTCTGGCCGCATACCGCTACGACCAGTTCCGCACCAAGCTGAAGGACGACCAGAAGCCGTCCCTGGAGACGGTGAGCATCGTGGTCGACGACACGGCTGCGGCCGACAAGGCCTGGGAGAGCTGGGGCGCCGTCGCCGACGGCGTGGACCTGGCCCGCGACGTTACCAACCTGCCGCCGAACATCCTCAACCCGGAAACCTATGCCAAGAAAATCGAGGGCCTGGCCGAGTTCGGCCTGGAGATCGAGATCCTCGACGAGGTGCAGATGACCGAACTGGGCATGGGCGCCCTGCTGGGCGTCGGCCAGGGTTCGGAGTTCGAGAGCAAGATCGCCATCATGAAATGGTCCGGCGGCAAGGCGGGCGACGATCCGCTCCTATTCGTCGGCAAGGGCCTGACCTTCGACAGCGGCGGCATCTCGCTGAAGCCGGGCGCCAACATGGACGAGATGCGCGGCGACATGGGCGGCTCGGCCGCCGTGGTCGGCCTGATGCGCGCGCTCGCCGGCCGCAAGGCGAACGTCAACGCGATCGGCATTGTCGGCCTGGTGGAGAACATGCCCGACGGCAATGCCCAGCGCCCGGGCGACATCGTCACCTCCATGTCCGGCCAGACCATCGAGATCCACAATACCGACGCGGAGGGCCGCCTCGTGCTGGCCGACGTGCTCTGGTATTCCCAGGACCGGTTCAAGCCCAAGCTGATCGTCGACCTGGCGACGCTGACCGGCGCCATGCTGATCGCGCTGGGCAATACCCGCGCCGGCATCTTCACCAATTCCGACGAGATCGCCGACCATCTCTTCAAGGCGGGCAATGACAGCGACGAGCCGGTCTGGCGCCTGCCGCTGGGTCCGGACTATGAAAAGCACATCGAGACCAAGAATGCCGACATCAAGAATGTCGGCGAGGGCCGTCTGGCCGGCTCGATCTCGGCGGC
Source organism: Pseudomonadota bacterium (assembly GCA_034659015.1). Lineage (GTDB taxonomy): Bacteria > Pseudomonadota > Alphaproteobacteria > Caulobacterales > Maricaulaceae > Maricaulis. The sequence continues at coordinate 207,985 of JAYEGL010000011.1, forward strand.
GGAATTCCTGAAGTGCTTCGTCAACGATCGCCCCTGGTGCCATATCGACATCGCCGGCACGGCGATGGGCGGGATGAACCCGAAGGAAGACCCGCGCCAGCCCAGCTGGGGCACGGGCTGGGGCGTGCGCGTCCTGGACCGTTTCGTCCGCGACAATCACGAGGGCTAGGCCCTGCGGCGTCACACGCCCGCAGAACGGGGACAGACACGTAAGCACGCCTACGTGTCTGTCCCCGGAATCCAGAAGCGGAGCGGTCAATGAGCGGCGAACTCTGGTTCTACCATCTGGAACGATCCGCGCTGGAGGACGTTCTGCCGGAACTGCTGGAGAAAACGCTGGCCCGGGGCTGGCGGGCTCTGGTTCGTTCGCCCGACGCCCGTCGGCGCGAGGCTCTGGATCAGTGGCTGTGGAGTTGGCGTGACGACAGTTTCACGCCCCACGGCCAGGCCGGAGAGGGGCATGAGGCGCGCCAGCCCATCCTGCTGGCGGAGGACGAGAGCAATCCCAACGGCGCCCACTGCCTGTTCCTGATCGACGGGGCGGAGCCGGAAAACCCGGACGGGTTCGAACGGACGATCGTGCTGTTCGACGGTCATGACGAGATGTCCGTCAGCGACGCCAGGGCCTTGTGGAAGAAAGCGTCCGGCGACGGCCGTCCGGTGTCCTACTGGCGGCAGTCGCCAGAGGGGCGCTGGGAGAAGAAGGCATGAAGAAATCTGTCCTCGTCATCGTCGCCGGCCTGGCCGTCGCGGCCTGTTCGACGCCCGCCGATCGCCGCGCGCCGTCCGGGACGGGCGATGCGGCCGCTACCCGACCCGCGCCCAGCCCCTGCGGCGCGGCGCAGATGGGTTATCTGGTCGGCCAGCAGGTCGAGGAGGTGGATCTGCGCACCCTGTCGGGCAATGTCCGGCTGATCTATCCGGACACCCCGGTCACCGAGGACTACCGTCCCGGCCGGCTCAACCTTGACCTGGACGCATCCGGCGTCATTCTGCGTCCCTGGTGTGGCTGAGTTCCCGAGACGACATTCATGAAAATCCGTATCGCCCTTCTTGCCTGCTTCCTGGCCGGCTGTGCCCTGACCACGCGCGGCGGCGAGACGCCGGCCCCCGCGCCCGCCCCGCAAACAGGGCAGGCGGCGCCCGCCCTGCCGCCGCTGGCCGATGCCGGCGATGTCGGCGGCAGTCCGGTCCGTCCGCCCATTACGGGCGATTGCGGCATGGAGGATGTTCAGCACTATGTTGGCCGGCCGCGGGTCGATGTCCCGCGCAGTGCGATGCCCGACAATTACCGCGTCGTCGGCCCGGACACGCCGGTCACGATGGACTACCGGCCCGACCGGCTGACCATCCGCGTCGATGAACGCGACATCGTCGAAAGCATGGCCTGCGGCTGACGGCGGATGCCCCCGTATCCGGGCCGGGACCTCTTCCCCTTCGCACTGCACTGGGGCATGGTTCGCGCAGTGAGGATGAGGGGGATATCCGATGATCTTGGCTTCGATGATCGCCGCGGGTGCTGCATTGTCGGCGCAGGCGGCCGAGGTGCCGATAACCGAGCGCGCCGAAGAGGTGGAAGTGCGCTACGGCCGCGAGGACGGGCGCAATACCTGGCAGGCCGGCGAACTGCACGGCACCTGGTCGGGCATGGGCTCCTACCGCAATCTCTTCGGCGTCAGCGAACGCCGCCGCACCCGCGCCGAGATCACCGTGGCCGGCGGGTCTTTCGGCGGCACGCCTCTGGAGATCAGCTGTTCCGGCGGCGAGAGCGAGTTGAGCCTGGGCTGGATCACCTTCGACAAGCAGGATCTCGTCTATTCCTGCACCTTCACGCGCAATGGCGAGACGCTGGACAGCCGGTTCGAACTGGCCCTGCAGGAAAGCGGCCTGTTCGGCATGGGCCGCAATGAGCGCGCCGGCGAATTCCATCATGACGGCACCACGCTGCAATTCGAGACCCAGCGCCTGTCCGGCGTCGGCTTCCCGTCCGGCCGTGTGCCCGGCTATGTGATCCGTCAGGACGGCATGGATGTCGGCGGCATGGACTACGGCGTGATGCGTTCGCGCGTCTACCTGCCCGGCGCGGACGATCCGATGCGCGAACCGGTCACCATCGCCGCCATCGTGCTGGCGCTCTTCTTCGATCCGGCGAATTCGGGGAATTAGACGGCGATGGCGTCCGCTCATCCTTCCCCTTGATGGGCTCCTCAGCGCCCATCAAGGGCGAGGATGGCGTTGGCTACGGATGAAACAGGTGCTGGATCCGCGCCGCCTGGAAATTGGCGATCGGCAGGGTCTGCGCGGCCAGCTCCAGGCCGACCTCGCGGGCCGTGGCCAGCGCATCGTCGCGCGTGATCTCGACATCGTCGAATTCCGGCGGCTCGTGGCTGTCCGGATCGGCGGCAGCCAGCCCGTCCACATGCATCACTTCGGGCGCGTGCGTGGGCACTTCCTCACGAAAGTCGCCGCCGCGCGGATGGGTGCGGGCCTTGAGGCTGCGGACCGTGCTCAGCGAAACGGGGCGGGCAGGAGGATCGATCTTCATGCCGACACCTCCCGCCCGCAGGCGGAACCATCCGTTTTGCTGCGTGAGCGCCGGACAGCCGCCCCGCGGCCCGACCGGCAGGGCAGGCCCGGCGACAGGGCGTTGGATCCCATGTCGAGGCCACCTCAGATTGTTCGAATAATACCCTATGAACTGAGTCTTAAGGATCGATTAACCGAATGGGCCTGTCGCGCAACCGGACGGCTCAAGCGTCCGCCTGCGCCGCCTCAAGCGCCTCGGCCGCCTCCAGCCAGCTCGTCTCGGCGGTGTCCAGCAGGTTCACCGCCTTCGCCCGCTTGATCTGGAGCTCGGTCGCCGTCTTGGGGTCCTTTTCGTAGAGCCCGGGGGCGGCCAGGCCCTTGTCGATCGTCTCGATCACGCCGCGCAGGCGGTCGCATTCCTTTTCCCAGCGGGCGGTCTCGGCCTTGAGCGGTTTCAGGGCCTCGCGCCTGGAGGCGCTTTCGCGGCGGCGCTGGCTTTTCTCGTCGGCGGGAGCGGCCTTTTTTGCCTTCGGGTCGCGGGGCACGCGGCCGAGCAGGGACTGGCGATAGGTCTCGATGTCCTCGTCATAGGGTTTCACCGTGCCGTCGGCGACGACCCAGAGCCGGTCGACGCAGCTCTCGATGATGTGGCGGTCGTGGGTGATCAGCACGACGGCGCCCTCATAGGCGTTGATCGCGTTGATCAGCGCGGCGCGGCTGTCCATGTCGAGGTGGTTGGTCGGTTCGTCGAGGATGAGCAGGTGCGGGCCCTCGAAGGTGATCAGGTTGAACAGGAGCCGCGCCTTCTCGCCGCCGGAGAGGTTTTTCGCCGGGGTCTCCTGGCGGTCGCCGGGCAGGCCGAAGGTCGCCAGGCGGGCGCGCCGCTGGGCTTCGGTGGCGTCCTCCATCAGCTCGATCACGTGCTGATAGGCCGATTTCTCCGGCGACAGATCGTCGATCTGGTGCTGGGCGAAGAAGGCGATCTGCAGCTTCTTGTGTTTCCGAAGATGCCCCGACATCGGCGCCAGCCGGTCGTTGAGCAATTTGGCCAGGGTCGACTTGCCCGCCCCGTTGCGACCGAGAATGCCGATCCGGTCGTCCGGATCGATATTGAGACTGATGTCGCGCAGGATCGGCCTGTCCGCCTCGTAGCCCACGGCGACGTCCAGCATGCGCACGATGGGCGGGGCCATGCGGCGCTGCGGATCGGGGAAGTCGAAGGGGGCGACCGGGTCTTCCACCTGGGTGGCGACGACCTGCATCTTCTCCAGCCGTTTGACCCGCGACTGGGCCTGTTTGGCCTTGGACGCCTTGGCCTTGAACCGGTCCACGAAGCTCTGCAGGTGGCGGCGTTCGGCCTCCTGCTTTTCCACCAGCTTCATCTGCAGGCGCTGCTTTTCCATCAGCGCCTTTTCGAAATCGTCATAGCCGCCCTCATAGACCGACAGCTTGCCCTGCTTGAGATGGGCGATCTTCTGCATCGCCCCGTTCAGGAGGTCGCGGTCGTGCGAGATCACCAGGGCCGCGCCGGGGAAGGTCTTCAGATAGCTTTGCAGCCACATCACGCCTTCCAGGTCGAGATAATTGGTCGGCTCGTCCAGCAGGAGAAGGTCGGGCCGGGCGAACAGGGTCGCGGCCAGCGCCACGCGCATGCGCCAGCCGCCGGAGAATTCCTTGCACGGGCGCAGCTGTTCGGTGCCGGAAAAGCCCAGACCGGACAGGATGGTGCCGGCGCGGGCTTCCGCCGTGTGGGACTCGATATCGGCCAGGCGGGTCTGGATCTCGGCGATGCGGTCGGGATCCTGCGCGGTCTCGGCCTCGGCCAGGAGGGCGGCGCGCTCATGGTCGGCGGCCAGCACCACCTCCATCAGGCTCTCCTCCCCGCCGGGCGCCTCCTGGGCGACCGAGCCGACGCGGGCGCCTTTCTGCACGCGCACCTCGCCGCTCTCCGCGGCGGTTTCGCCGCGGATCAGGCGGAACAGGGTCGACTTGCCGGTGCCGTTCCGCCCGACCAGACCCATCTTGGTCTTGGCCGGCAGGAAGAGCGTCGACTGGTCGAACAGCATCCGCCCTTCGATGCGGTAGGTGAGGTCGTTGACGTGCAGCATGGGAGAAGGCGGTTAGCGCGGAGCGGCGGGCCGATCAATCGGGAAAGGCTGATGGGGGGATGAACAAGTATCGGTTCATGGTGTGCACAGGTTGGTCGCCTTGGAACTCCATCGCCTTTTTTGGTGTTGTCACCCCGGACGTATGCCCGGCCTCGGGCCGGGCGGAGTTCCGGGGCCCATACTCCCGGTGCAAACCCAGTTGTTTCCGCTATCGAGCCCGCTTTCGACCTGCAGCGAGTGTATAGGTCCCGGCTCTCCGCCCCGCCTGCGCGGGGCATTCGGCCGGGATGACAACGGGGCATGTGGCACATTGGGGTTTATCGAGGCCGTGGTAACGTGTCTGATACCATCAAGCTTGGGTTGCCAGAAAGGACGGGTATGCCGCTCACTCGTGAATTCAGGATAATCGTCAAGGACGGGGCCGAGCGTGATCCCGAATTCAGGACGGCCCTGTATCGCGAGGCGCTGGAGGCCCTTCTGGCCGGCGACGCTGCGACCGGGAAGGCAATGCTGCGCGATTTCGTGAATGCCACGATTGGTTTCGAGCAACTCGAAGTGCGTACGGGCACGCCCCGGAAGAGCCTGATGCGAATGCTAAGTCCGGCGGGAAACCCGGGGCTGAACAGCCTCCTTTTGGTCTTCAAGGCACTCAATGAGATCGCCGGGACCGAACCGGAAGTGCATGTGCGCTGACGCGGGTTACGGCAGCGATCTGCATCCTTTCGCACCGCCACCTTTCCATCCGGCGTCACGCCCGCTATAAGCCGCGCGAATTCACGAGCCCGGCTTGTCCGGACAACCCCCGTATCTGCTTCGAGGACCTTTCCCATGGCGCTGCAACGCACCTTCTCCATCATCAAGCCCGACGCCACTGCCCGCAACATCACCGGCGCCATCAACGCCAAGATCGAGGACGCCGGCCTGCGCATCATCGCCCAGAAGCGCATCCGTCTGAGCCAGGACCAGGCGGAAGGCTTCTACGCTGTCCACAAGGAGCGTCCCTTCTTCAACGACCTGGTGTCCTTCATGGTCTCCGGCCCGGTCGTCGTGCAGGTGCTGGAAGGCGAGGACGCCATCGCGAAGTATCGCGAAGTGATGGGTGCCACCAATCCGGCCGACGCCGCAGAGGGCACGATCCGCAAGGAATTCGCCGAGTCGATCGAAGCCAATTCCGTGCACGGGTCCGACGCTCCGGAAACCGCCGCCCAGGAAATCCCCTTCTTCTTCTCCGACGACGAGATCGTCGGCTGAGCCGAAGCGGCATGGCCAGAATGACAAAGGGCCCGGCGGTTGCGCCGGGCCCTTTTTCGTTATCAAGCTACTTTTCTCGCGATCAAAAATTGTTCTTGAACGAGGGTAGCTGCTCTGTGAACTTGTGGTAAGCGTTGGCGACCATAAAGAGTAGAAAATGGAGCAAATTAATGCGCCGCAGCAGTAACATTCTTACCGAATTTCTGAAGGCGCAGGACGATTTGGTAATCCAGTCTGCCGACCTTCCATTGGGAACTTTAGCGGAAATGGTAGGTAGCGGAGCCATTGACCTTGAACCCGGTTTTCAAAGAAGAGAGCGTTGGAAAATTGAGAAACAATCGGCGTTGATTGAGTCTTTTCTTCTAAATGTTCCTGTCCCTCCAATTTATCTTTCTGAGCAAAATGATGGAACGTACACTGCTATTGATGGAAAGCAGCGCTTAAAATCTATTTCTGACTACATACTTGGAAAATTTGCTCTCAAAGACTTGGAAAAGCTCGAGTCTGCTCGCGGGTTGAAGTTTTTAGATTTGCCAAGTGAAATACAAAATTCATTGAAGCTCAGGCCGTATTTGCGTGTCGTTACTTTGCTTCGACAATCCGATCCTTTGCTAAAATATGAGGTCTTTTTGCGTTTGAATAGAGGGGGCGAGAGTCTTAATCCTCAGGAAATAAGAAATGTCGCCTTCAGAGGGCGTCTGAATAATTTAATTTATAAACTTTCAGAGAATAAGTTTTTACGAAGGCAATTAAAAATAAAGAATTTTACTGAGTCCGCTTATAGGCAGATGTCTGATGCTGAATACGTGCTAAGATTTCTTACGTTGAGAAGCTATTGGTCAGATTTTAGTGGCTCACTTTCGCGTGAAATGGATAGATTTATGGAGCAAAATAGAAATTGCGACGACGAATTTATCACTAGGTGCGAAAAGGACTTTGAGTCGGCAATCGGTCGTTGCGAGCAATTGTGGGGAGGGGCGGCTTTTCGGCGGCCAGATGGTGAAAATTGGCGCGATCAAACGCTTGCCGGAATGTATGACGCGCAAATGATAGCTTGTTCGGAGATTACTGAGGACCAGTTTAAGCGGGCAATCAGGAAAAAAGAGAGCATAACTCAGAAAACGCGTAGTTTGTTCGATGATGGCGAGTTCGATCAGGCGGTTAGAACTGGTACGAACACACCAAGTAGAATTCAGCTGAGAGTCGAACGGATGATGGGAATGTTGGCTGAGGTCTAATTTGCTTTCTTCCTATTACACAACATTGATCGCCCTTAAGGGCGCGCTGTCTGATCCATTGCTAGTAGGAGGCGTCCCTAGTTCTGGTGCTCTGGGTCAAGACGCATCGGCCAGCTTAAGGCTTGGTGGAGCGGTCGTGGTTTATTCGATGCTCGAGGATCATATCGATAAGGCCGTCGACCGCTTGGTGGATTTTGTGTCCGCTAGAGGTTTTGACGCTCGTCTTTTCCCGGAAAAATTGCAAAAATTCTTGATTGTTGATGCTATCAGTTCGATGGCGAACCAAATGCGGTTTCAAGAAAGTGGCGAGAATGTAGCGAGCGCAATGACAAATATCCCAAAGTTGAGTTTGGTAACTGAAACTCCGTCAGAATTCCGTTTGCATGGTCTGCGAAAGCAGGGGTCAAATGTTGTCTTTAAAGATGTGACGGGCGCATTCGGAGCGTTTGGCGTCAAAAATCTTTTTGAAGGAAAGTTGAAAGACATATTGAACGATATTGGTGGCTCTCGACCAAGTCCAAAGCAAGATTTCATTACACTTTCAAAGACAAGAAATAGCTCGGCGCACAAAGCATACCATAGTATATCTATAAGTAATCTGCAAAATCATATAGATTCTGCTATTCTTTTGGGTGTTGCTATTGATTGTTTAATTCGGTTTATGAGTGCGGCGATAAAATTTTACAATAACGAGTCCGATTTTGATGCAGAGATGAGTTTTCCCGCTAAGCAATACAGGTTTTTGGACGAAGTGGGTGTCGGAAAATTTGTGGAGTCCGTCTCGGGAGCAAAACGGGCTAGCAAAAAATATTCGACGCTAGAGGCTGGGCTTCGGGGCTGTATGAGCCGCGCTTCTGATCTGCCCATCGTAGTGCGGAGAGCTCAGTTTCCAATTGGAGTGGCGTATTAGCCACTGATTGGACGTGAGCGAAAGTGCAGAGCGTAAAAAATAGGTACATGTGGTAGTCTTCGCTCATGTCCGCGCTCCACGATCTCATCCGGCGCCTGCCCAAGGCCGAGCTTCACATGCATCTGGAAGGTTCGCTGGAGCCGGAGATGATGTTCGAGCTGGCGCAGCGAAACGGCATCGCCATCCCCTACGACACGCCGGAAGCGGTGCGGGCGGCGTATGATTTCTCCAGCCTGCAGGACTTCCTCGACATCTATTATGCCGGGATGAGCGTGCTGGTCACCGAGCGCGATTTCTTCGACCTGACCCGCGCCTATCTCGACCGGTGCGCCGAAGACAATGTCCGCCATGTCGAGGTCTTCTTCGATCCCCAGGCCCATACCGAGCGGGGCATCGCTTTCGAGACCGTGCTCAACGGCATCACGGCGGCGCTGGACGCGGGCGAGGACGAGCTGGGCATCACGTCCAAACTCATCCTGTGCTTCCTGCGGCACCTGTCCGAGGAGGCCGCGCGCGACGTGTTCGAACTGGCGCGCCCGCATCTCAACGATATCGACGGGGTGGGGCTGGATTCCTCCGAGCTGGGCCATCCGCCCTCCAAATTCGCCCGCGTCTTCCACCTGGCCGGCGAACTGGGCCTGAAACGCGTCGCTCATGCCGGCGAGGAGGGGCCGCCGGACTATGTCCGCGAAGCGCTCGACATCCTGGAGATCGACCGGCTCGATCACGGCAATCGCGCGCTGGAGGATCACCACCTGGTCGAGCGCCTGGCCGCCGAACAGATGACGCTGACCGTCTGCCCGCTCTCCAATCTGCGCCTGTGCGGGGTGGCGCGGCTGGAGGATCACCCCCTCAAGCGCATGCTGGAGCTGGGCCTGCGCGCCACGGTGAACTCGGACGATCCGGCCTATTTCGGCGGCTATGTGAACGAGAATTATATCCGCATCGCCGACGCCCTGGGCCTGACGGAAGACGAGATCGTCACCCTGGCGCGCAACAGTTTCCGCGGCGCCTTCCTGCCGCCCCAGCTGATCGAGCGCCACCTGCACGAGATCGACGCCGTCGTGGAAAAGGTCTGAGACGGCGTCCGCCGCGGATTGAACCGGCTGGCCGCATTGCCTACCTGCCCGTGAACGTAGCGAGCGGGACGGTGCCATGGATGCGGCCCTCTATCTGAGCCTGGTGGGCTTCGTCGTGGCCATGTCCGTCACGCCGGGGCCGAACAATCTCATGCTGATGTCGTCTTCGGCCCTGTTTGGTGTGCGGCGGACCTTGCCGCACTATTTCGGCGTTCAGCTGGGTTTCAATCTGCTCCTGGTGGCCGCGGTCTTCGGTCTGGGCGAACTGGTCGGCCGTTATCCCGTCACCCTGGATGCCGTGAAGATCGGCGGCGCGCTCTGGCTGGCCTGGATGGCGCTGGCCTTTTTCCGCGCCGGGCTGGCAAAGCCGGCGGACCCGGACACGCCGCGCAAGGAAAAGCGCCGTTCCCGGCCCTTCAGGAGCTGGGAGGCGGCGCTGTTCCAGTGGATCAATCCCAAGGCGCTGCTGATGACGATCTCGGCCGCCGGCGCCTATATCGCCCTGGCGGACACGGCCAGCGAGCGGGCGGCGCTCTTCGTGGGCACATTCGTCCTGTTCGGGGCGCCCTGCGGCCTGTTGTGGATGCTGGCCGGCGGGGTGATCCATCGCTTTCTCACCGACCGCCGGCATGCCCGCCTGCTCAACCTCGCCATTGGCGGGCTGCTGCTGGCGACGATCGCCATCATCCTGACGGGCTAGCGTGTCTCACCAAGATCGGCGCGCGCCCGTGCGACCAGCTGATCGAGAACCGTGTCCTGCGCACCGCGCAGGACCGGGATGTCGAGCGCGATGTCGGGTGTCACCGGATGCGACATCAATGTCCCGTTGGGGCGCACGATATGCGCCTTGGGATACCCCACGGCGAGCCCGGTACGCGGCAGGGTGAAATGCTCCATGGCACCGTAGGTTGTCGCCATGTCCGCCGTGGTTTCGCCGGCAACGGTCCCGAAGCCGTAATCCTGCACCAGGGCCGCCGTGGTCACCGCATTGGAAAAGCTGTAGCGGTTGACCAGTACGTAGACCGGCCCCTCGAAACGCTCACCGTCCGGGCGGGGCCGGGCAAAATCCAGCTCGATCGTGACGGTCTCGCCATTCTCGTGGCTGGCGAAGAGGTCGGCATAGACAGCCGACATGCCGCCTTCGCCCTCCGGCAGCGTGTCCAGCCGGGCCTGGTTGGACGCCGTGGTCTGCGCGCTCACGCGCACGCTGAACCGCGACGCGAAGCGGAAGGGCTCGTCGGCGATCCAGGCCAGCATCGGGTCGGAGAAGGAGTTGTTGCCGCCGGGATTGTCGCGCAGGTCGATGATCAGCGCTTCGGCTCCGGCCGCCAGGAAACCCGCGAAGCTTTCGTCGACGAAGGCGATGAAATCCGACGGGTCCCAGGGATTGCCGTCCGGATCCGGATTGTAGAAGGGGCCGGGGCGCAGATAGGCGATGTCGGAACCGATCATGCGGGCGTCGCGCCCGTCCAGGCTGAACGGGGCTGCATCGGCCGGGCCCGGATCGAGCGCCTCGCCGGTCAGGAAGGGGACGGTCAGCGTCTCCTCGCGGCCGTCGGCATGGCGCACATGCAGGCTCGCCTCGGTCATGTCCGGCCATTCCAGCCAGACGAGGCCGCGCAGATAGGCTTCCAGCAGGGTGTGCGCAAAGCGCGGCGTTTCCGCGGAGATATGACGCGTCAGCGCAGGCATCCAGACCGTGCTGGGCTGACCGTTGAAGGCGAGGATCTCGTCGCCGACCTCAAGCCCGTCGATCCCGGCGGCGTGCGTTTCCACGAAGACCCGGCCCGCGCGGACGGAAATCGTCAGCGGCAGGACGCGGCCGCCGGCGGCCCGGAAGGCGCTGTAGGCCTCCAAGGGGAAATCGATCCGCGCATGGGCATGCCGCGCAAGGGCGGCGAAGGTCTGGAATTCGCGCTGCACGTCCAGCCGTGTCATCGGCGTGTCGAACGCGGCGCGCATTTCCGCATGGCGCCGGTCGAACACGGCCCGGGGCGTGGCGGCGAACAGGTCGTAATGGGCTTCGCGCAGTCCGGTATAGAGCTGGTCGAAATCGGCGCGCACGGCCTCGGCGCTGTAGACGGTATCGGGCGTGGCGTCCTGGGCAGCGAGGGGGCTGGCGCAGGCGGTCAGAAGCGCGCCGCAGAGCGTGAAAGTCTTGAGCATTCCGGTCTCCCGTGTCTTGTTTCCGGTGGAGTGGCCGGGACGCTGGGCGCGGGGCCGTTCAAAGGCCATGACCATATCTTCCTGACTGTCTGACCTTTTTCTGACCGGGGCAAGGGGACTGGAAAATCAATGAAGTACAGCGGGGCTTTCATGCTCGGGGACTGGCGCGTCGAACCGCGCGCGGGCCGGATTTCGGGACCCGACGGCGAGCGCGAGCTCGAGCCGAAAGTGATGGACTTGCTGTGCCTGCTCGCCGAGGCCGAAGGCGAGGTGGTCTCGCGTGAGACGATGGCCGGGCGGATCTGGCCGGGCGTGACCGTGAATGACGACGCGCTGGGCCGCTGCGTGTGGAAGCTGCGCCGGGCGCTGGGCGATCCGGCGCGGACGCCGCGCTATGTCGCCACCGTGCCCAAGCGCGGCTATCGCCTGCTCGAACCGGCCGTCCCGCAACGCCTTCCCGCGCCGGTCCGCGCCGTTCCCAAATGGATCTGGGGCGTGGCCGGCGCGCTCCTCCTGCTCATGGCCTTCCCGGCTTTCTGGCTGGTGCGCACGACACTGGCACCGGCCGGAGAGCCCGAAGCCCGGGCGGAGCGTCTGGCCGACCGGGCGGACGATTTCTACTACCAGTTCGAGGCGAGCGGAAACGATGCTGCCATGCGTCTCTACGAGGCCGCGCTGGAACTGGAGCCGGACAATCCGCGCGCCCTGGCAGGCCTGGCGAATACGGTGACCCAGCGCGTGCTGCGCAGCGAGCCGCAGGACTGGCCGGGCGAGACCGGCGCGTCGCGCGTGGGCGCGGCCCTGGCCTCGGGGCGCACAGGCGAGGCCGAGGCGGTGCGCCGGCTGGACCGTGCCGAAGCGCTGGCGCGCCGCGCCATCACGGCCGATCCGGACTATCCGCTGGGCTATCGCGCCCTGGGGCTGGCGCTCTCGTCGCAAGGCGATCTGGATGCGGCCATCGAGGCCTACAACCGCGCACTCACACTCGATCCCGATGCCTGGCAGGCCTGGATCAACCTGTCGGACATGCACGATCTGAAGGGCGAGCCTGACCTGGCGCTGACCTATCTGGAGCGCGCCTACGAGGCGATGAGCCGGGTCTATGACGAGCAGACCGTGCTGATCCGGCCCTGGTACAGCCCCACCGGTCTGAGCATCGCCCGGGCCCATGCCGGGCGCGGCGATGCGGTGACGGCGGAACTCTGGTATCGCCGCGTGCTCTACTGGGATCCCTACAATCGCGATGCCACACGCGAACTGGCCGCCCTTCTGCGCGAGAACGGGGATGCTGCTGCGGCCGACGCGCTGTGCGCGGAAGGCGCGGCGCGGACCGGGGACGCGGAACTGTGCGGCGGCTGAGCTAGTCGCCCGGTTTTGGCTTCTGCCTGAGCGACTTGGTTGTCGAGCGCCGGGCCTTGGCTTCCTTATGCTTGCGCACCGAGCTCAGCGAGGGGCGGGATTTCTTGCGCGGTTTGGGCGGAGTGAGGGCGCGTTCGACGAGGCGGCGCAGCCGCTCCCGGGCCTCGGCGCGATTGCGTTCCTGCGAGCGCTGATTGTCGGCCTGGATCAGCAGCACGCCGTCCTTGGTCATGCGCGATCCGGCCAGACGGACCAGGCGTTTCTTCACCGCCGGATCGAGCGCGGATCGCGCGACGTCGAAGCGCAGCTGGACGGCGCTTTCGGTCTTGTTGACGTGCTGACCGCCGGGCCCGGAGGCGCGCAGGAAGCGTTCCTCGATCTCGCGCTCGTCTATGGCCAGGCTTTCATTGATGCGCATGGCCGGCTCCGCCCGTTCAGTCGTGCGGGTTGATCAGGAGGTCGGTGCCGAACTCTCGGGCCTGCAGGCGGACCCGTTCGCCCGCGACCCGCGCCTTGCCCGAACAGGCCAGGGCGACGCATTGCGGGTAGAGTTTGTGCTCGGCCTGCAATACGCGCGCGGCCAGCGTCTCCGGCGTGTCGCCGGGCAGGACCGGAACGGCGGCCTGGCCGATGATCGGCCCGTCATCCATTTCCGGGCGGACATAATGCACCGTGCAGCCATGCACGCGCACGCCGGCTTCCAGGGCGCGCTCGTGTGTGTGCAGCCCCTTGAAAGCCGGCAGAAGCGAGGGGTGGATATTGATCAGGAGGTCGCGCCAGCGCTCGGTGAACCAGGGTGTGAGGATGCGCATGAAGCCGGCCAGGCAGACGATGCGTGCACCATACATCTTCAGGGTCGCATCCAGCGCTTCCTCGAAGGATTCGCGGCTGTCATGATCGCGGTGATCGACCACATCGGTCTCGATCCCCGCCGCCTCGGCGATGGCCAGGCCCGGCGCGTCGGGATTGTTCGACGCCACCAGCACGATCTCGGCCGGGAACGTCTCGTCCTTCGCCGCCTCGATCAGCGCCTGCATGTTGGAACCGCGCCCGGAAATGAGCACGGCGATCTTGGTCTTCGCCATCGGGATGATCCTGGTCAGGCTGCCTTGACTTGCCCGACAATCATGGCGTGCTCACCGGTCAAGGCAAGCGCATCCATGGCCGCATCCGCAGTCTCCGGCGCCACGCAGAGCACCATGCCCACCCCGCAATTGAAAGTGCGGTGCATTTCATGGGGGGCAATGCCGCCCGTTTCGGCCAGCCACTGGAACAGGGGCGGCAGGGTCCAGGCGGCGTAGTCGATCGCGGCCTCGAGATGATCCGGCATCATGCGCGGCGGGTTCTCCACCAGGCCGCCGCCGGTGATGTGGGCCAGGCCCTTCACCATGTCGGACTTGATCAGGGGCAGGCAGGATTTCACGTAGAGCCGGGTCGGGGCGAGGAAGGCCTCGCCCAGCGTCTTTCCGGTCTCGAAGGGGGCCGGGTCGGACCAGTCCAGTTCGGCCACTTCCATCACCTTGCGCACCAGGGAAAAACCGTTGGAATGCACGCCGGAGGAGGCCAGGCCGATCAGCACGTCGCCTTCGGCCATGGCGTCGTGACGGGGCAGGAGCCGGCCGCGCTCGGCCGCGCCGACCACGAAGCCGGCGAGATCGAAATCGTCCTCGGCATACATGCCCGGCATTTCCGCCGTCTCGCCGCCGATCAGGGCGCAGCCGGAGAGGCGGCAGCCTTCCGCGATGCCTTTCACGATGGCTTCGCCGCGGGCCGGATCCAGCTTCGAGGTGGCCAGATAGTCCAGGAAGAAGAGCGGTTCGGCGCCCTGGGCCAGCACGTCGTTGACGCACATCGCGACCAGGTCGATGCCGACCGTGTCGAGAATGCCCGTCGCAATGGCCAGTTTCAGCTTGGTGCCGACACCGTCCGTGCCGGAGATCAGGATCGGATCGTCATAGCCGGCGGCCTTCAGGTCGAAGGCGCCGCCGAAACCGCCGAGATCGGCGGCCGCACCGGCCCGGCGCGTGGCCGCAGCAAGCGGCTTGATACGGTCGACCAGGGCATCGCCGGCATCGATATCGACCCCGCTGTCGGCATAGGTGAGCCCGTTCTTGCGTCCGCTGTCGTCGGTTCCGGCCATGCCGATTCCCCAGGCTTTGACAAAGTGCGGCGGAGTACAGTCGAAACCCGCCCTGGACGCAAGCCACGGGCTTCACGCGGGACTGCGTCCGGTTATAGTGGCGCCAAATCCGGATCTGACAGGAGCCTGCCGTGCGTTTCCTCATCACTGCGTTCTGCCTGAGCCTCGCCGTCCTGGCGCCGGTTCACGCGGATGACCCCTACACGGTGACCGGCGTCGAGATCGACGCGACCGCCGACAATGCGCTTCAGGCCCAGACCCGGGCGATGCGGCAGGGCCAGCGCGCCGCCGCCCGCCTGCTGGTCGAACGGCTGACCCTGGCCGAAGACCGGGTGGGTACGCCGCTGGAGACCGAAGCGGCCGATGCCTTCGCGATCGACGATGCCATCATCGCCGAGATGATCTCGGGCCTGGAAATCCGCGACGAGCAGCGCAGTTCGACGCGTTATCTCGCCAAGCTCGATGTCGGCTTCCACCGCCGCTCGGTGGAGCGGGTGCTCGATGCCTACGATATCCCCTTCGTTGACAGCCAGGCCCGGCCGACCCTGGTCCTGCCGGTCATGGAACAGGGCGGCGCGCTGCTGCTCTGGGAGGACAATCCCTGGCGCGAGGCCTGGCAGACGCGGCGCTTCCGGCACGCCCTGACGCCGATGTTCATGCCCGATATCGCGCCGGAAGAGGCGCCGATCTCGGCCCGTCAGGCGCTTCAGCTCAACGAGACGGCCCTGCAATCCCTGGCTGCCGAATACGGCGTGCGCCGGATCGCGGTCCTGCGGGCCGGCGAACGCTCCGGCGGCTACCGGGTTGGCGGCTATCTGGTGGCGCTGGAGTCCGACGGCACCTTGTCGGTCGACACCTGGGGACCGGAAACCCTGTATGGCGGATGGCAGATGGCGGCCGAGACCTTCGTCACCCGGCACGAGGACGAGTGGAAACGCGCCAGCGTCGTGCGCGACCGGGAAGAGACCGAGATGCGCGTGACCGTGCTCTATGGCGGAATAGACGAATGGCGCCGGCTGCAGACGGCACTGGGCCGCGCCTCGCTGGTGCGCAATGCCCAGCTGGACGCGCTGTCCCGCGACGGGGCCCGGATGACGCTGCATTATCGCGGTGCCATGGAACAGCTGGTGTCCGAGCTTGCCGAGCGTGGCGCGACACTGGAAGAACATCCCGAACTGGGCTGGGTGGTGATGTCCACCCGGTAGGCAAGTGAACCGTCGGGCCGACATGACACCCCAACTGGCACTCGATCTGCCGGCGCGCGAGGATTTCAGCGCCGAGAGTCTGATCCTCGGTCCCTCCAATACCGAGGCGCTGGCCGCGCTCGGCCGCTGGCCGGACTGGCCGCGCAACGTCATGGCGCTGATCGGGCCGGAAGGCTCGGGCAAGTCGCATTTGGGCACGGTGTGGGCTGTGCGCTGTGAGGCGGCGGTCATTCCGGCCGCCGCGCTGGCCGATCAGCTGTCCGGTCTTGCGCCCGGCCGCTGCGCCCTGGTCGAGGATGTCGATCGCGGCGTCGACGAGGATGCGCTCTTCCACGCGCTCAACCGGGCGGCCCAGGGCGATATCCCCGCGCTTCTGCTCACCGCCCGCAAGCCTCCGGTGCTGTGGCCGGCCAGCCTGCCCGACCTGGTCTCGCGCCTGCGCGCCCTGCCGCACGCCGACCTGCACGAGGCGGACGATGAATTGCTCACCCGGTTGATCGAGAAGCAACTGCAGGACCGGGGCGCCCCGGTCCGGCCCGGCGTGATAGAGTATCTGCTGCCGCGCATGGAGCGTTCCGTCGCCGCCGTGCGCCGTCTGGTCGAGCAGATGGACAAGCTCGCCCTCGTCAAGAAAACGCCGATCACGCGTGCGATTGCGCGGGACGTACTGGAAAGCTGGCAGGACAGCGGAGACGCGGAATGAACCTCCCCGCCCGGGACATCGCCGATACCGACGCTCTGGCGAATGCGCCGGCGCGTTTCCTGAACCGGGAACTGTCCTGGGTGCGTTTCAACCTGCGCGTCCTGGAAGAGGCGGAGAACCCGAACCATCCGGTGTTCGAGCGCGTGCGCTTCCTGTCGATCTCGGCCAGCAATCTGGACGAGTTCTACATGGTGCGCGTGGCCGGCCTGCGCGCCCAGATGCATTCCGGCGTGACCTCGACGAGTATCGACGGGCTGACACCGGCCGAGCAGCTCGAACAGATCCATGCCCTGGCCGGCGAGCTGATGGTCAAGCAGCAGCATCTCTGGCGCAAGCTGAAGACCGAGATGGGCAAGGCGGGCGTGAAAGTGCTCGAGCCCAGCCAGATCTCCAGGACGGACGAGGCGTGGCTGCGGGGCGATTTCCTCAAACACACCCTGCCGGTCATCACGCCGCTGGCGATCGACCCGGCCCATCCTTTCCCCTTCATTCCCAACCTGGGCTTTGCCCTGGCGCTGCAATTGCGCAAACAGGGCAATGGCAAGCTGATGAATGCGCTGATCCCGCTGCCCAGCGGGGTGAAGCGCTTCGTGGAACTGCCCACCCGTGCGCGCCGCGACGGCGGCCGTCCGGACCGGCGCTTCATGTCGCTGGAATCGGTGCTGACGCTGTTCGTCGACACGCTCTTCCCGGGCTATGAAGTGCTCGGAAAGGGCGTCTTCCGGGTGATCCGCGACAGCGATATCGAGGTCGAGGAGGAATCCGAAGACCTGATGCTGGAATTCGAGAACCTGCTGAAGGAACGCCGCCGCGGTGCCGTGGTCCGCCTGACCATGGAGACCGGCATGCCGCCGGCCCTGCGCGATCTCATTGTCCAGCACATGCATGCCGGACCCCAGGACATCGTGCCGGTGAACGGCATTCTCGGCCTCTCCCAGGTCGGCCAGCTGATCCCGGACGACCGGCCCGAACACATCTTCAAACCCTATGAGCCGCGCTATCCGGAACGGATCCGCGATCATGGCGGCGACTGTTTCTCGGCGATCCGGGAAAAGGACATCATCGTCCACCACCCCTATGAGAGTTTCGACGTGGTGGTGGAATTCCTGCGCCAGGCCGCCGCCGATCCCGACGTGATCGCGATCAAGCAGACGCTCTACCGCACCTCCAAGAACAGCCCCATCGTGGCGGCGCTGATCGAGGCGGCGGAAAGCGGCAAGAACGTGACCGCGCTGGTCGAGCTGAAGGCGCGTTTCGACGAGGAGGCCAACCTGAAATGGGCGCGCGACCTGGAACGCGCCGGTGTGCAGGTCGTCTACGGTTTCATCGAGTACAAGACCCACGCGAAGATCTCGCTCGTGGTGCGCCGCGAAGGCTCGGACTTGCGCACCTATGCCCATTTCGGGACCGGCAACTATCACCCGATCACGGCGCGCATCTATACCGACCTGTCCCTGTTCACCGCCGATCCTGCTTTCGGGCGCGATGCGGGCCGCGTGTTCAACTATGTCACCGGCTATGCCCGTCCGGAGAATCTGGAGCGGCTGTCGGTCTCGCCGATCGGGATGAAAGAATTCATCCTCGAGCATATCGAGCGCGAGATCGAGAATGCCCGCGCCGGCAAGCCCGCGGCGGTCTGGGCCAAGCTCAATTCGCTGGTCCATCCGGAAATCATCGACACGCTCTACCGGGCCAGCCAGGCCGGTGTACGGGTGGAACTGGTCGTGCGCGGCATCTGCTGCCTGCGTCCGGGCATCAAGGGCCTGTCCGAGAATATCCGCGTGAAATCGATCGTCGGGCGGTTCCTGGAGCATTCGCGCATCGTGTGTTTTGCAAACGGCGAGGCGATGCCGTCGCCGGCAGCGAAAGTCTTCATCTCCTCGGCCGACTGGATGCCGCGCAATCTCGACCGCCGGGTCGAGCATCTCTGCCCGATCCAGAATCCGACCGTGCACCGCCAGGTGCTCGACCAGATCATGGTCGCCAACCTGAACGATACCGACCAGAGCTGGTATATGGACAGCGAGGGCGATTATCACCGCGTGGACGCGGCGAATGTCGACAAACCCTTCAGCGCGCACGCCTATTTCATGACCAATCCCAGCCTGTCCGGCCGCGGTCATGCGCTCAAGGGCGACCAGCCGCCCACTCTGACCGGCAGCAGTACGGGCAGCTGAGCGCCTTGGACGAAAATACCCAGTCCATCGAACCCTTGATCGCGGAAACCGCGATCCACCGCGACATCGCGGTGATCGATGTCGGCTCCAACTCGGTGCGCCTGGTGCATTTCCGGGTCGAGGGCCGGGCCTTGTGGCCGATCTTCAACGAGAAGGTCATGGCCGGGCTGGGCCGCGGCGTACGCGAGACGGGCAAGCTGCACGAAGAGGGCCGGGAGGTCGCGCTCAAGGCGCTCAAGCGCTTCCAGCGCCTGCTCGATGCCAAGGGCGTGGTGGAACGTCATGTCGTAGCCACGGCCGCCGTGCGCAATGCGGCGGACGGACCGAAATTCGTGGCCGACGTGGCCGATCTGACGGGGCTGGAGATGCGCGTCCTGTCCGGTGAAGACGAGGCGCGACTGTCGGCGATGGGCGTGCTGGCCGGCATTCCCGATGCACGTGGCGTGATGGGCGATCTGGGCGGTTCCAGCCTGGAGCTCACCCCCCTGGCCGACGGTGCCGTGGGCGCTGGACGAACCTTTGCGCTGGGGCCGCAGGCGGTGATGAGCGGCGATGCGTTCGACAGCGCCGCCGCGCAGGCGATGATCGACGAACAGCTCGCAGGTGTGCTGGATAGCCGGGGCGGTTCGTTCTACGCCATCGGCGGGGCCTGGCGCGCCATGGCGCAACTGGCCTTCGCCCGGTTCGATCATCCGCTTCACGTTGTTCACCAGTTCGAACTGACGGCCGGGAAGGCACTGGAACTGGCGCGGCTGGCCAGCCGGCTCAGCGCCGCTTCGCTGACGGGGACGCCGGGCCTGTCCTCGCGCCGAGTGACCACACTGCCCTATGCCGCGCTGCTGCTGCGCCGGGTCATCCATCATGGCGGTTTCGAGCGCGTCATCTTTTCCGCCTACGGCGTGCGCGAAGGCGTGCTGGCCGACGGGCTGCCGCCCGATCTTCTGGCCACCGATCCGCTGATCGCCGGTGCCGAAGCGATGTCGCGCCCGTCTTCCCCGGCGCCGGATTTCGGCCGTGCGCTGGCTGCCTGGATTGCGCCGGCCATGCGGGAGGTGGAGACCGCTTTCGATCCGGTGCGCGACCGTGTGCTGCAGGAAGCGGGTGCCCGTCTGACCGATCTCGGCGCGCGCTTCCACCCCGATCACCGCGCGGACCTGGCTCGCGACACCGTGCTCTATGCGCCGTTTGCCGGCGTCACGCATGCCGAACGCGCCTTCCTGGCTGCCGCAATCCACTATCGCTATGCCGGCAAACGCGGCGCGCTGGAAAAGCATGAAGAGTTCGGCCTGCTCACCACCGACCAGCACAATGTTGCCCAGATGATGGGGTGCGCCCTGCGTCTCGGTGCGAAACTCTCGGGCCGCGCGCCGCGCCTGCTCGACCGGTTCAACCTGTCGGTGACCCCACAGCACGTCCGTCTGTCCGTCGACGAGAGCGTGCGCGACCTCTATGTCGAGCGGTCGCTTTCCCTTCTGGACAATCTCGCCCGCGCCATCGGCCGGGAAGGGCATGTGGACTACGTCTGACGTCCCTGGCGCGGGACAGGGTCATAAAATATGCCGTCGCGTCACGGCGTCTTAACCCTCTTTCTTTTCGGCCTGTAAGGGATTGCCGCGCCAGTCTGGCCGCAAGGGACAGCAAGGCACCGCAATTCATGTTCAAGCGCGTCGGGGAATACCTGTTTTCCCCCGTGTCCATTGCCGGCGACGATGCCGACTGGATACGGGCGAGGCAGCTGGACGCCTTCCGGCGCTTCAGCCCCATCGCGGCATGCGCCAATATTGCCAATGCAATCCTCGTTGCCGCCGTGCTCATGCAGACGCAACGGATGTGGCTCGGCCTCTTCTGGGCCGCCGCGATCACGGCGCCCAACGTGCTCCACCTGATGGCATGGCGCCGTCATCGCCACCGCCCGCGAGGCTCGGCGGCTTCGCCGCGGGCGCTGCGCCGCAATCTGCGCGATACCGTGATCCTCGCCCTTGTCTGGGCGACTTTTCCGATCCTGTTCTACGATTCCATGGCGGGGTCCTTCCAGGCCGCGGTCACGGCCGTTACGGTCGGCATGCTGTGCGGCGGCGCCTTCATGCTCTGCACCCTGCCGCGTTCGGCCATGGCGTGGATCGGCCTGCTGACCCTCGGCGCGCTGATCGCCCTGTTTCGCAGCCCCGACCCCGTGGAGCTCTACGTTGCGGGCCTCCTGGTCGTCTATTCGGGCGTTCTGGTCTACAGCGTGCGCTGGTTCCACACCGAATTCGTACGCCGTCTGCAGGGCGAACGCCTGGCCCAGCAGCAGACCGATCTGATCGGGCTTCTGCTGCACGATTTCGAGGAGGCCGCCTCGGACTGGCTGTGGCGGACGGATGCCGACGGCCGGATCGTGTCCGGCCTGCCCCGTTTCGATGTGGAGCCCGCCCTCCGGTCCGGCGATCGCGTGCCGGGCTTCCTACAGCTGTTCGAAAAAGGACAAGCGGCCAATGAGCTGGCCCGCCGGATGGCCGCGGAGGACAGTTTTTCCGATCATGAAATCCGCCTGGCCGGAGATGGCGGCGTGCGCTGGGTCAGCCTGGCCGGCAAGCCGCGTTACGAAAACGGCCGGTTCGCGGGCTATCAGGGCGTGGCGTCCGATATCACGTCGGCCCGCGAGAGCGCCGAGCGCGTGGAATACATGGCCACGCATGATTCCCTGACCGGCCTGGGCAATCGCTGCACACTCATGCGCGCGCTCGAAGAGTGTATGGACACCCAGCGCGGCTGCAGCCTGCTCCTGCTCGACCTGGACCGGTTCAAGGTGATCAATGACACGATGGGGCATGCGGTAGGCGACCGGGTGCTGACCGTTGTCGCCGACCGGCTGCGCCACGTCGTCGGCCGCAAGGGCGCGGTCTGCCGGATGGGCGGTGACGAGTTCGCGATCGTGGTCACCGAGGGCTGCCGCGACGCGCCCTTCCTGGCACGCCAGATCGTCGATGCGGTGGAATTGCCGATCACCATCGAGGATGCCGTACTGGACTGTTCCACCTGCGTGGGCATCCGCCATCTCGGCGCGGGCGACAGCTGTGCCCAGGTCGTGATGAGCCAGGCCGATATCGCGCTCTACCGCGCCAAGGCGAGCGGCCATGGCAATGTCGTGGAATTCGACCGCACCATGGATGTCGAGGCGCAGGAATTGATGCGGCTCGAGCGCGATTTGCGGTCGGCTGTCGAAGACGGGCAGATCCATCTTCTTTACCAGCCCCTGATCGATATCGACCGGGCGCGTACGACCGGCTGCGAGGCGCTGCTGCGCTGGACCCATCCCGAACATGGTCCCATTCCGCCGGACCGTTTCATCGAGATCGCCGAGCGCTGCGGGCTGATCGTGCCGATCGGCGAGTGGGTGATCCGTTCGGTGGTTGCCGCGGCGGCGCGGATCGACCCGGATGTGCGGGTCGCGGTCAATGTCTCGCCGGTGCAGTTGCGCAACCCCAATCTGCCGGCCGTCTTCACCGAGGCCCTGACGGTACACGGCGTGGATCCCGCGCGGATCGAGGTGGAAATCACGGAATCGGTCCTGCTTGCCGACACCGACGCCAACCTGTCAGTGCTTCAGAGCCTGCGCGAACTGGGACTGAAGATCAGCCTCGACGATTTCGGGACCGGCTATTCCTCGTTCAGCTATCTGCGCAAATTCGCCTTCGACAAGCTGAAGATCGATCGGAGCTTCGTCGAGCCGCTCGACCGCGAGCCGCAATCCATCTCCATCGTGGGGTCGATCAATGCGCTCGCCAAGGCGCTGAAGATGACGACGGTGGCCGAAGGCGTGGAGACCGAGCGGCAGTTCGAGGCAGTACGCATCATCGGCTGCGACCAGGCCCAGGGCTATCTCTTCGCCCGTCCGCTGACACTGGATGCTCTTGTCGATTACATCGACGCCGAGTGCAGCGGCGAGGTTCAGAGAACCGGGACGTCGCCCTAGCCTAGCCGACTTCGCTCACACACACCTTGCCGTCCTTGAGCGTCAGGGACAGCTCGCCCTTCTTCAGCCGCATGGCCGGGTCGCCGAACACCTCCTTGCGCCAGCCTTTCATGGCTGCCACATCGGCGTCGTCGGACATGGCGATCTGTTCCAGGTCGGGCACGGTGGCCAGCAGTCGCGGCGCGACACCGGCCTCTTCGGCGATGTATTTCAGCAGGACCTTGAGCAGTTCCACCGTCGGACCGGTGCCCTGGGGCGGCGGAGCGGATTTCTCCACCTTGGGGGCATAACTCTCCGCCGCGGCGAGGGCGGCCGACATCTTCTCGAACAGTCGGCGGGCCGGGGCGGAGCGCTCGAAGCCTTTCGGCACGGCGCGCAGGCCGGTCAGCTGGTCCGGCTCGGTCGGCGCGACATTGGCGATCTCGTAGATCGCATCGTCCTTCATCACGCGCTGGCGCGGCATGTCGCGGGTCTGGGCCTCGGTCTCGCGCCACGCAGCGGCGGCGCGCAGGGCGGCGAGCCATTTCGGACTGTTCTTGCGGAGCTTCATCCGGCGCCAGCTCTCTTCCGGGTCCAGCCGGTAGGTGTCCGGATTGGTGAGGATCTTCATCTCCTCGGCGAGCCATCCGGTCCGGTTTTTCTTTTCCAGCTGTTCCTGCATGATCGGGTAGAGGTCGCGCAGGTGGGTGACGTCGGCGATCGCATATTCCAGCTGGGCGTTGCTGAGCGGGCGGCGCGACCAGTCGGTAAAGCGCGGCCCCTTGTCGATCGGGCGTTTCAGGAGCGCCTTGACCAGGGCGTCATAGGCGATCGAGTCGCCCAGGCCCAGCGCCATGGCGGCAACCTGGCTGTCGAACATCGGGTGCGGGATCAGGCTGTCACCGCCGCGGTGGAAAAAGATCTCCAGATCCTGCCGTGCCGCATGGAAGACCTTCATGATGCGCTCGTCGGCCATCAGCTCCCAGAACGGCTCCAGGTCGATGCCGTCGGCCAGCGGATCGATGATCACCTCCGTCGGGCCGGCGGCCGCCTGGATCAGGCAGAGCTGGGGCCAGTACACCGTCTCCCGCATGAATTCGGTGTCGACGGCTACGTATTCGTTCTGGAGGAGGTCGTCACAGGCCTGATCGAGGGCCTCGGTCGTTGTAATGATGTTCATGGAGCGGCCGTTTAGCGCGGTGCGAGTGATTTGGCCATCAGGAAGGCGAGTCAGTTGCACGCCGCCACCGCAAAGACAGCCGCCAGGCAATGACGGCGCCGGCCAGAAGGCTGATGGCGGATATTGTCAGGAAGGCGGTCTGGATCGGCAGGGCGAGGGCGGCGATGACGGCAAGCACGAACTGGCCGCCGGTCGCCGTGGCCGCATTGAGAATGCCGCCGGCCGCCAGCAGGCGTCCGCGCAGTTCTGCCGGCGCCCGGCGCTGGGCCATGGCCTGCAGCGGCACGACAAAGAGACCGGCCGAAACCGCCGCCATGCCGAGATCGACCAGGATGCGCAG
This sequence comes from Pseudomonadota bacterium, assembly GCA_034659015.1. Taxonomy (GTDB): domain Bacteria; phylum Pseudomonadota; class Alphaproteobacteria; order Caulobacterales; family Maricaulaceae; genus Maricaulis. Next base: position 232,301 of record JAYEGL010000011.1, read on the forward strand.
ATTGGCGGGGTCGGCGAGGAAGGCGTTCGCCGCAATCAGGTCGGCGCCTTCGGGGGTGAGCGGGTTGGACCAGGTGTGCAGTGCCACATCGCCTGCGAACACGACCACGCCCAGCGCGCCGGCGATGGAGAAGGGCAGGGCGTCGCCATCCCCGCTCAACGCGCCGCACAACACGGCGCCCAGGGCCGCGCCGACCGTGAAGAGAGCTGAGAAGAGCAGAACCACGGTTTCGTCGGCGCCGAGCACCGAGGCCGTAAAGACCGGCATCAGCGTGATGATCGAGGCGGCTAGCATCCAGAACCAGGCGACGCCCATCAGCGGGCGCAGCACGTCCGGTGCCTTGAGGGCAAAGCCGGCGACGCGAACTGTCTCGGCGACGAAGTTGACGGACAACGCCATGTCCGGCTGCGAGGCCGGCGCCTCGGGCAATTGCCGTATCGCGAGCCAGCCGACGATCGCCATCACGACCAGCCCGCCGCCCACGGCTTCCGGCCCGACGGCCTGGGTGACCAGCCAGGTCCCTGTCCCGATCCCGATCAGGACCGAGACGTTGAGACAGCCGGAAATCAGGGCGTTCGCCGGCACCAGCTCGTGATCGGCCAGCAGGGTGGGCAGGGCGGAATTCTTGGCCGGCGTGAAAAAGGCCGACTGGGTGCCCATCAGGAAGAGCGCGGCCATCAGGAGGTGGGGCTGTTCGAGAATGAAGCCCAGCGCCGTGAGCGCCATCAGCCAGATTTCGGCAAACTTGGCGATGCGCATGATGCGGGTGCGGTCGAACTTGTCCGCCATGCGCCCGGCGACCGCGGAAAACAGGAAGATCGGCACGGTGAACATGGACGCCGCCACCGACACGAGTGTCAGCCGGTCCAGGCCGAACAGGGTGAGCCCTTCGAACGTGATCAGCGTGACCAGCGCATAGCGGAAGAAATTGTCGTTGAAGGCCCCCAGGGACTGGGCAACCAGCAGGGGCAGGAAACGCGTCTGCGTCACCAGCCGGGCGGCGATCCTGGCACTCATGACACGGTCTCCGTGCCGGTTTCGCGGAGCGCGCGCCCTTCGGCCTCGAGGGCGCGGGTGCGCGCTTCGATACGGGTCATCAGGCGCGGCAGGAAAGCGTCGCGCGGCAGGCCGGGCGGGATGGGGTCGAGAAACTCGATCACCGCCGGGCCGGGACACTTGGTCCACTCATTCTTCGGCCAGCGCAGGCCGGTATTGGTGGCGACGGGCACAACCGGGCGATCCAGCGTTTCGTACATGAGGTGGACGCCCTTGCGGTAGCGCCTGGCCTCGCCGACATCGGCCAGCTTGCCTTCCGGGTAGATCAGGAAGGGGCGCGGATCGTCGGCGGCCCGTTCCAGCGCGGCCGTCATGCGTCCTTCCGCCGACCGGTCGCCGGGCGAATTCACCATGGTGGCACCCGAGCGGGCCACAATGCGCGAGACCAGCGGGAATTTCGCCACGGCGCTGCCGATGATGAAATTGATGTCGCCGACAATGGCCATCATCAGGAAGCCGTCGGCCCAGGACTGGTGTTTCGAGGCGATGATCACCGGCCGGTTCCGGGGCGGCGTGCCGCGCACCTCGATGCGGATACCCATCACGGTGCGCATGAGCAGCCGGATGGTCCGGCTGCCGGTCCGCAGGGTCGCCCGAAGCGGTTCCGGCCGGGGCAGGAAGGAGAGGGCCGCGCAGACGAGGACGAAGATCGCCACGGTCGCATAGAAGAGCACGTTGAAAACGGTCGATCGCATGTCACTCCCCGGATCTCGGCCTGACCCTGGCAGCATCTGGTGTGCCGCTCCGGACCGGCCGGGGCCGAGACTGCGCGTGTTCTGCCGGTGGCGCAAATCTTCGGGCGCCCGTGCCTGCGGGACAGGCGGGGCGGTCACATCCCAACTGCGCCCCAGACCCCGCGCAGCTTGACATTTCACCCTGCAAACCGGCACATCGCGGCACCTGTCTAACACCGTTCCCGGACGCTTTACCCATGCACGCATACCGCACCCATACCTGCGCTCAGCTGCGCAAGGACCATGTCGGCCAGACCGCCCGGATTTCCGGCTGGATCCACCGCAAGCGCGACCATGGCGGTCTGCTCTTCGTCGACCTGCGCGACCATTACGGTCTGACGCAGGTGGTGCTGGAGCCGGAAAGCCCGCACTTCGAGACGCTCGAGCGTCTGCGGGTTGAGAGCGTGATCACGGTGACCGGCGAAGTCATTGCGCGTTCGGACGAGACGGTGAATGCCAACCTGCCCACGGGCGAGGTGGAAGTGCGCCTGGCGGATCTGTCGATCCAGTCGGCAGCCGAGGAACTGCCCTTGCCGGTGTTCGGCGAGCCGGACTGGTCCGAGGAAGTGCGCCTGAAGCACCGCTATGTCGATCTGCGCCGGGAGAGCCTGCATAAGCGCATCGTGCTGCGTTCGCAGATCATCGACTCGATCCGCCGCCGCATGGTGGACGAAGGCTTCATGGAGTATCAGACGCCGATCCTGACGGCGTCCTCGCCGGAAGGCGCGCGCGACTTCCTGGTGCCGAGCCGTCTGCATCCGGGCAAGTTCTACGCGCTGCCCCAGGCGCCGCAGCAGTTCAAGCAGCTGATCATGGTCTCCGGCTTCGACCGCTACTTCCAGATCGCGCCCTGTTTCCGCGACGAGGACGCCCGCGCCGACCGGGCGCCGGGCGAATTCTACCAGCTCGACATGGAAATGAGCTTCGCCACCCAGCAGGATGTGTTCGACGTGATCGAGCCGGTGATGAAGGGCCTGTTCGACGAGTTCGCCGACGGCCGTCACGTGCCGGACGAGCCCTTCGTGCAGATCCCGTATTTCGACGCCATCCGCTGGTACGGCTCCGACAAGCCGGACCTGCGCAACCCGATCAAGATGCAGGACGTCACCGAGACCTTCCGCGGTTCCGGCTTCAAGGTGTTCGCCGGCATGATCGAGAAGAATCCCAAGGTCGAGGTCTGGGCGATCCCGGCCAAGACCGGCGGTTCGCGCGCCTTCTGCGACCGGATGAATTCCTGGGCTCAGAAGGAAGGCCAGCCGGGCCTGGGCTATATCTTCTGGCGTCACCGGGGCGGTGAAATCGAAAAAATAAACCAGGATGGCTCGCTCAACGTTACCAATGCAGATCTCGAAGCTGCGGGTCCGATCGCCAAGAATATCGGCGAGGAGCGGACCGAGGCGCTGCGCCAGCAGCTCGGGCTGGAGGCGGGCGACGCCGTCTTCTTCGCCGCGGGCGATCCGAAGGACTTCCACAGCTTCGCCGGCAAGGCGCGCGACGTGGTCGGCACCGAGCTGGACCTTTGCGAGAAAGACACGTTCCGCTTCTGCTGGATCGTCGACTTCCCGATGTATGAGTGGGACGAGGAGAACAAGAAGATCGAGTTCTCCCACAACCCCTTCTCCATGCCGCAGATCGATCCCGACGAATTCCTGGAATTCGACGGGTCCGACGCCGATGCGCTCCTGAAGCTGAAAGCCTTCCAGTACGACATCGTCTGCAATGGCGTGGAGCTGTCCTCCGGCGCGGTGCGGAACCACCGTCCGGACGTGATGCTGAAAGCCTTCGCATTCGCCGGCTACGATGCCGAGACGGTGGAAGAGGAGTTCGGCGGCATGCTGAACGCCTTCCGCTACGGTGCGCCGCCGCACGCCGGTATCGCGCCGGGCGTCGACCGCATCGTCATGCTGCTGGCCGGCGTGGAGAATCTCCGCGAAGTCGTGATGTTCCCGAAGGACCAGCAGGCCCGCGACCTGATGATGAACGCGCCGGCCGAGGTCGAGGCGAAACAGCTGCGCGAGCTGCACCTGCGCTGCATCGTCACCGAGCCGAAAAAGGACTGACGCCGGCGTCAGCGCCGGCCCGATGTAAAACGCCGGCCCCGGGGCCGGCGTTTTTCGTTCGGATCATGATGTGCCGGGGCTAGTTTTCCGGTTCCGGCGGGTGCGGTGTGTCCGGCGGCCTGACGCGGAATTCGAAACGGGCCGTATTGCGTGCCCGCTCGATTTCCCGCCGCACCTCGCGCCGCACCTCGATGGCCGTCTCGCGCGCCACATCGCGCTGTTCGCGTTCGATCTCGCGGCGGGCCCGGTCCGCTTCGCGCAGCATCAGCACGCGTTCGCGTTCGGTCTCGGCCCGCTCGGCAGCACGCTCGCGCTGCATGGCACGCAGTTCGCGTTCCGCCCGGGCGATCTCGCGCATCGCCTCGCTGGTCGCCTCGCGAATGGCTTCCCGGTCGAGATCCTCGGCATGCACTTCCAGCGCCTGGCCGATCTGGGAGAGGACTTCGATGCGGGCATTTTCCAGGGCCTGCAGCTCCATCACGGTTTCCGCGTCGGCATCGCCGCGGAAGCGCAGCACGTAGTGGTATTCCTCGGCCGGGCTCAGCCCGCTCTCCCCGTCGCCGCCGCAGGCCGGCAGCCGCAGTCCGTCATTGAGCTCTGTGGCCTCGTCGCCGCAGGCGCCGGAGAGGTTTTCCTTGGTCAGCCCGATCGCGTCCTCGACCCGGGCGGCGGAGAAATTCGTTCCCGCCAGATTGGCGCCGGTGAAGTCGACATCGGTAAGGTCGGCGCGTTCGAAACTTGATCCGGTCAGATCGGCATTGCGGAAATTGACGTCGACGCCGTGCACTTCGGAGAAGTTCGCCCGTCGCAGTTCGGCGCCGCGGAAATTCGTGTCGATCAGGTTGGCCCGAAGGAAATTGACCTGGCGCAGGCGCGCATTGGCGAACAGCGTGGAATCGAGATCCGAGCCGATGAAGGTCACGAAGACCATTTCCGCGCCGGAGAAATCGGCATCGCCGAGATCGGCGGAGGAGAAGTTGACGCGTTCGATCCGCGCCGCGGAAAAGTTGGCCCCGTCCAGAAGCGCGCGCGAGAAGGTCACGCCGGTCAGGCGCGAGCCCGGCATGTCGACATCGGAAAAATCGGTATCGTTGAACCGGCTTTCCACGATGGTCACGCCGGGCAGCTCGCTGTCGGCGAAGGTCGCACCCTGGAAATTGGCGCCGATGAAGACGGCGCCGGCCAGGTTCTTGTCGGAAAAGTCCCAGTTCTCGAACTCGCCGCCGATCGTCAGACCCCGGCGCGGGTGGTCGCCGTCGCCGCCTGCCAGCGCCGGAGACGACGTAAGACAGGAGAGCGCAAACAAGGCCGAGATGACGCGTGTCGGTGTCCGCATATCCCCTCAGATACGGCAGTCGACGGGCGAGTTCGACTTAATTCACAGTAACCCCGGCGTATATCGTATGAAGACAATACGGCTTTGGCCAGCCGTCCGGCCTTGTCTGCGAACAATGTTCGCAGGTCAGTCGCAGCGCCGGATATGCAGGCCGGCCGGCAGTTCGGTCGACGCATCGCCGCAGGCCGTATCGAGCTGGGCCTGGGTCAGGCCACGCGCGGTTCCCAGTTCCGCGCCGGACAGGTTGGCCCCGTCGAGGCGCGCGCCCGTCATGTCGGCGCTGTGCAGATAGGCGCCCACGAGGTTGGCCCGTGTCAGGTCGGCATGGCGGAAGCTGGCCGCAGTAAAACGCCCGCCGAACATGTTGGCGACCGACAGGTTGGCGTTGTCGAAACGGGCACGGTTCATCGTTGCCAGGGCCAGCGTTGCCTGGCGAAGGCGCGAACCGGACAGGTCGACGCCGGGCAGGTCGCGATAGGACAGATCGGCCTGGAACAGGTTGCAGCCGGGGCAGGACTGGCCCGACTGGACCCGGGCGATCTGGGCCGCATCCTGGGCGTGGGCCGTCGTGCCGAGGGCCAGGATTGCAAGGGCGGCAAGCCAAATCCGTATCATTGTGGAACGCTCCGAACTGTCTGTCCGGCAGGCAAGCAAGCGCCGCGCCGCGCGCTCACGCACCGCTGTCCGGATCGGTCCAGCCGCAGGCATCGCATTGGCGCGTCTCGTCCTCGCTGCCGGCCACGGTAAAGTGTCCGCATTCCGGGCAGGGATCGCCGGAATAGGCTGCAATATCGCGCGATGTCGAGCGGCTGACCGAATGGTCTTCCAGCTCGTAATGTCCGCCCTGCCCATCGCCGTCGCCGCGGGCACCGGCGGCCTTGCGGGGCGCATTGGCGAACATCAGGATATTGTCCGGCACCTGGCCGCGCGAGAAGCCGCGGGAGATGAATTTGGCGGCGTCTTCCTGGGCCAGCTTTTCCTGTTCCACGCCCTTGCCCAGCCCGCCGGGATCGGCCCGGTCGGGCGAAACCTCGGCCAGGTCCTCGCGGCCGAGATAGGACACGCCCAGCTCGCGGAAGAGATAGTCCAGAATGGAGGTGGCCTGCTGGATGGAATCGTTGCCTTCCACCGGGCCGGCCGGTTCGAAACGCGTATAGACGAAGGCGTCGACATATTCCTCCAGCGGCACGCCGTATTGCAGGCCGATCGAGATCGCGATGGCGAAATTGTTCATCAGCGAACGGAAGGCCGCGCCTTCCTTGTGCATGTCGATGAAGATCTCGCCCAGCTCGCCATCGTCGAACTCGCCGGTATGCAGATAGACCTTGTGGCCGCCCACCGTGGCTTTCTGGATATAGCCCTTGCGGCGGTCGGGCAGTTTGCGGCGGGCTGCCGGTTTCTCGACCACCCGCTCCACCGTGCGCTCCACAATGCGTTCCTGGACCTGAGGCTGGGTCTCGGCGGCATAGTCGCCCTTGTCGAAATCGATCGCCGGCAGAAGATCGAAGAGCCCGGAGGCGGTCCGGCGCATGTCGAGCTGGCGCAGGCCGAGCGCGGCGCCGGTGTCGATGAGGGCGGCGACATCGTCGATCGTGGCGTCGCCCTCCAGTTCGAGCGAAATGGCGCAGGCGCCCTCGATCTGCTGTTCCACGGCATGGGCCATGCGCATGCGGCCCTCGGCCGAGACCGGTTCGAACACGGCGCGGATATCGGGCGCAAGGCCCGGCGCGTCGTAGAGCTCGCCCGTGCCCTGGGCGTGCCGGTCGGCGGCGGCAATATCGGCATCGGTAAAGCCGAGCGCATGGCACAGCGAAGCGCCTTGCGCCTCGATCACATCGGACGGCAGGCCCAGTTCGCGGCACACCCTGTCGCCCAGCGTCCAGCGATTGAGGGCATGGCGCACCGAAGCGCCTTCACCGATCGAATCCTCGAGTCGTTCCAGTACCTCAACCGGGACGCCGCGCTCGAGAAGCGCTTCGCAGGACAGGGCGGGCGCCCCGTTCAGCGTGCCGTGTCCGGCGGCGTGATCCTCGGCCTGTTCGATCTGGCCCGGGGTGAGACCCAGCGTTTCCAGTCCGCGGCGCGCGCTGTCGCGCAGGACGCGGCCGCCGCCGAACGTGTCGCCGGACATCGTGGTCGCTCCGACGACGGGCGCAGCGCCGTCGCTGTCATTGTCGAACAGGCCCGCAATCGCCGCATCGGCCGGGCCGCAGGCCAGAACGACCGCCGGGCGGGCCAGGGCCGCCTTGGGCAGGAAGGGCTCTGCGGCGGCATCCAGGCGATCCGCCACGCCGGCGAGCGCTTCGGGCAGCGTGTCGAGGTCGATCTGCGGACCCAGGCCCGGCGCGCCGGCGCCGGTGCGGGCCGCGGCATCGCGCAAGGCCAGCGTAGCCAGGCGGGCCAGGGCTGCGGCGGCGGTGCGGCCGGTATCGCTGTCATAGACCAGCCCGCACGCAGTGAGCGTCGCGCCCAGCCCGGTCAGGCTGACCGTGCCGGCGGCGGCGGCCGTCTTCGGTGCGCTCAGTGCCAGTGCTGCGGCCCAGTAGCGCACGGCGTCGAACATCAGTTCGGCGTCGAACCGGTTGTCGGCATCCAGGAAGGCCGGCAGATTCACGAAGACCGTCGGGCCGGCCGTTTGAGGGCTTTCATGGAAGGCCAGGGCAGGCGTGCCGAAACTCCAGACGGTGCGCGCGATGCCGGTGCGGAAATCGCGGGCCCGCACACTGCCGCCATCGCCGTCGAAACTCCAGGCCTCGTCCTCGCGGATCGCGTCGGCCAGGGCCGGGGGAATGTGGAGCAGGGCTTTGCGCTGCGGCACCGGATCGGGAATGAGCGCGCCCAGCGCATCGTCGCCGGTGCCCTGGCGGGCCAGGGAGAGGGCGCGTTCCACGGCCTCCTCGGGGACGCCGTCCTTCAGGGCGCGGCGCATGGCACGGGCGAGGGCGGCATTGCGGCGGGGGTCGAAACAGTCCTCGGGCTCGCCGGAACAGCGCCGGCACGCCTCGCCGATGGCTTCCAGCCGCTCGCGGGTCACCCGGGCGCCGACCTCGAGAACCGAGCCGCGCAGGGCGGTTTCCGCAACGCGGCGCAATTGGCCCGGCGCCGTCCGGGCGGCGGCCCGGATCTGTAGCGGGGTCTCTTCGGCGGCCGGCGGTTCCGGCGTATCGCCATAGGCCCAGTCGACACCGCCTTCCGCGATCAGATTGGCATCGGGCACGACATAACGGCCGGTCACGCTCGCGGCGAGTTCACGGGCGAAGGCCTCGGCGGTTTCCGGTGTGTCGAACGCGCCCTGGCGCGCGGCCGACCAGGCCAGGGATCCGGCCAGGCGCGTTGTGACCGCCTCCAGCCCGCTTTCGGTGACGCGGGTCTCGTCGTCGGCGATATGCGGGGTGAGGCTGCCGATCACCTTGACGCCGGGCTTGGGCTTGGTGCGCAGCGGGCGCGGCGTGGTCAGAAGGTCGGCGAGGGTCTGGGCGGCATTGGCGCTCCAGGCGGCGGGGACGGTGATGCTGCGTGTGGTGGTGTCGAGCTCGGGATCGCTCCCGGCTCCCGCCAGCACGTCGCGCGTGTCCGGGGCATGGCGCTCGCTGTCGCGGGACAGCGCATTCGCGAAATGTTCGAAGACTTCCATCGCTCCACCCTCAGACCGCCGGACCCTGGTTTGGTTTCCCGCGATGTGCTCGCGAATCGCCCGGTATTCCGGCCAGTCTACCGCGCCCGGCGGCGCGTCAGAAGCCTTGGCGCAAGAGGCCTGCGACACGTCGTAGCCGCGTTCGGCACTGGACCCGTCCGCTTCCCGCGGGCATATAGGCGCAAAGCCTGTCTCGACCGACTCGGAGCCGCTGACAATGTTCGGAACGATCGCCAAGATTTTCGTCTGGTGGAAGGACGCCACGCCGGGAACCCTGCTCACGCTTGCCATGCGCGGCGCGAAGAAGGTGGGCGAGGACGAATACGGCAATCGCTATTTCGAGGAGCGCGGCACGACGGGGCCGGACGGCAACAAGCGCCGCTGGGTGGTCTACAAGGGCTATGCCGACGCTTCGCGCGTTCCCTCGGACTGGCACGGATGGCTGCACCACACGTTCGAGGAGGCGCCGAGCGAAAAGCCGCTGCGCCGCCAGCCCTGGGAAAAGGATCACTATCCCAACCTCACAGGCACGGTGTACGCCTACCGTCCGTCGGGCAGCATCCTGACGCCGGAGGGCCGGCAGGCCGCGTCGGCCGATTACGAGGCCTGGTCGCCGGACGAGGCCTGATCTGGGCCTGATCGGGGCCCGATCCCGCCGCCGGTTCGCCTCGACACCGTCTCAATTGTGTGGGCAGAGTGCGCGTCATGAATACCGCTATCACCGCCTTTCTGCTGTCGCTGGGACTGGCCGTATCGGCCGCGGCCCAGGACGACAGTGCCGCGCCGGCGTCCGGCAGCTCTCAGGAAGCACGCGACGCCGTCGCCGACAGGATGCGCCGCGACGATCCCGACGCGCGCGAGGACGAGGAATTGTCGAGCGAGCCGGGCAGCATTGTCGTGCTGCGCGGGCTGGACAAGGTGACCGCCCGCACGCGGGATTTCGAGATCGAGATCGGCGATACGGTCCAGTTCGGATCGCTCGCCATCACGGCGCAGTATTGCCGCAAGCGTCCGCCGGAAGAGACGCCGGAAACCTATGCCTTCCTGCAGGTCCGCGACCGGCGCACCGACGGGTTCGGTGTGGATGTCCAGGGCGAGCAGATCTTCTCCGGCTGGATGTTCGCCTCGCGGCCGGCCCAGAACCCGCTGGAACATCCCGTCTATGACGTCTGGGTGCTCGACTGCAGGGCCTGAGCGCCGCTCATCCCCTCCGGCACGGCCGGAAACCCCGTTTCGATCATCAACGCGTCGCCCAGGCGCATCCGGTAGATGTCGCGCGGTACCGTGATCGCGCCGAAGCGTTCCAGGTGTTCGGTGGTGAACTGCGTGTCCAGCAGGATATAGCCCCCGCGGCGCAGCTGGGCGACGAGGTGGACCAGCGCCACTTTCGACGCGTCCGTGCGATGCGAGAACATGCTTTCCCCGAAAAAGGCGCCGCCCAGTGCGACGCCGTAGAGCCCGCCGGCCAGTTCGCCGTCCCGCCAGCACTCCACCGAGTGCGCGAAACCCAGATTGTGGAGTTCGAAATAGAGGCTGAGGATGCCGTCGTTGATCCAGGTTTCCTCACGCCCCGGTGCGGGCGCGGCGCAGCCCCGGACCACATCGCGGAAGGCCGTGTTGTAGCGCACCTCGTAGACGTCCCGGCGGACCGTCTTGCGCAGGCTGCGGGGAATGTGGAGACCGTCGAGCGGGATCACGCCGCGCTCGTCCGGGTCGAGCAGGTAGATCCGCGGATCGTCGCGCCCCTCGGCCATCGGGAAGACGCCGCGGGCATAGCATTCGATCAGGTCTTCCGCTCCGAACCCGCGCATCGGGCCTCCGCCGTCGTCGCGGCTAGCCGTTGCGTTCGGCCAGCCATTCCTCGAGCCAGCGGATGTGGTAGTCCCCGTTCACGAAATCCGGCTCCTCGAGCAGGTCGAGGAAGATCGGGATCGTGGTCTCCACTCCGCCGACCACCATTTCCTCCAGGGCACGGCGCAGGCGAAGCAGGGTCTCCTTGCGTGTCCGGCCGTGCACGATCAGCTTGCCGATCAGGCTGTCATAATAAGGCGGAATGGAATAGCCCGCGTAAAGCGCGGAATCGAGGCGGACGCCGAGACCGCCCGGCGCGTGAAACTCGGTCACCTTGCCCGGCGAGGGCGCGAAGGTCTTCGGGTTCTCCGCATTGATGCGGCATTCGATGGCCCAGCCCTCGAAGGTGATATCCTCCTGGGTGATGTCCAGCGGGGCACCGTCGGCGACGCGGATCTGTTCGCGCACGAGGTCGATCCCGGTGATCATCTCGGTGACCGGGTGCTCCACCTGCAGGCGCGTATTCATCTCGATGAAGTAGAACTCGCCGTTTTCCCACAGGAATTCGATCGTTCCCACGCCGCGATAGCCGATCGCCTGGATCGCCTTGCGCACCGTGTCGCCGATCTGGGCGCGTTCCTCGGGGGTGAGGGCGGGGGACGGCGCCTCCTCGAGGATTTTCTGGTGGCGGCGCTGCAGCGAGCAGTCGCGCTCGCCCAGATGCACCACATTGCCGTGCGTGTCGGCGAGAACCTGGATCTCGATATGGCGCGGCTGGCCGAGATATTTTTCCAGATAGACCGTGCCGTCGCCGAAGGCGGCCGAGGCTTCCGCCGCGGCGGTCTCCATGGCGCCTTTCAGCTTGTCGGCGCTTTCCGCGACCTTCATGCCGCGCCCGCCGCCGCCGGAGGCGGCCTTGATGAGCACCGGGTAGCCGATTTCCTCGGCGATGGGTTTGGCTTCCTCAAAGGTTGCCACGCCGCCCTCGGAACCGGGCACGACCGGGATGCCGGCCTCCATCACCGCCTTCTTGGCGGTGATCTTGTCGCCCATCATGCGGATATGCTCGGCCGTCGGGCCGATGAAGGCCAGGCCGTGCGCTTCGACGATCTCGGCAAAGCGGGCGTTTTCCGACAGGAAACCGTAGCCCGGATGGATGGCCTGGGCGCCGGTTACCTCGGCCGCCGTGATGATGGCGGGAATGTTGAGATAGGACTTGCCCGCCGGCGGCGGCCCGATGCACACGCTCTCGTCGGCCAGGCGCACATGCATGGCGTTGGCGTCGGCCTCGGAGTGCACGGCCACCGTGCGGATGCCCATTTCCCGGCATGCGCGATGGACGCGAAGGGCAATCTCGCCGCGATTGGCGATCAGGATCTTGTCGAACATGTCGGCGCTCGCGTCGGTTGGGGCGTCAGGACAGGACGAAGAGGGCTTCGCCGAATTCGACCGGCTGACCGTCCTCGACCAGGATATCCGTGATCGTGCCGGCTTTTTCGGCCGTGATCGGGTTGAAGGTCTTCATCGCCTCGACCAGCAGGATGGTGTCACCCTGTTTCACCTGATCGCCGACGCGCACGAAGTTGGCGCTGTCCGGATTGGGCTTGAGATAGACCGTGCCGACCATGGGCGACTTCACCGTACCGGCCTGCTCTGCGGCCTCGGCCGGCGCCGCCGGTGCGGCGGCCTGTGCCTGGGCGGGGGCCGCGGGAGCCGCAGCCGGCACGGAGACGGTCTGCACGGCCGGGGCGGCGGTCAGCTGACGGGCAATCCGCAGGCGCAGATCGTCATGCTCGACTTCGATTTCGGACAGTTCCGTCTCGCGCAGGATGTCCGCCAGTTCGCGGACGAGCTTGGGGTCGATCTGGGAGCGGGAACGGGAATCAGAACTCATGATGATAAAGCCTTTGGTTCCGTCTATTGCGTTTCGAGGCATCCGGCGGCGGCGGACAGACCGAGCAGGTAGCTGTTCAGTCCAAGCCCCGTAATGGAGCCCCGCGCGGCGGACGCGATGTAGGAATGATGGCGGAAAGCTTCGCGCGCCGCTGTCTGACTCAAATGAACTTCGATGACCGGAGGTTCTATAGCGCGAACGGCGTCATGCAAAGCGACCGATGTATGCGTAAATGCACCCGGGTTGAAGACGACGGCAGAGGCGTTGACGTTTGCGTCATGCAGCCAGTCGATCAGTTCGCCTTCATGATTGGACTGGCGAAACACGATCGAAAACCCCAGATCCCGGGCATGCGCCTGGCAGGCCTTTTCGATGTCGGCGAGCGACATCGTACCGTAGACCTCCGGTTCCCGCGTGCCGAGGAGATTGAGATTCGGTCCGTTGAGGATGTGAATGGGTTTGCTCATGGCCTTGCCTTGAAGCCTCAAGGAGAATTACGAGGTGAGTGACGTCAGGACTCACGAAAGGTCAAGCGAAGCCGTGCTGCAGCTTACAGTCAATGGCGAAAGCCGGTCGATTGCCGAGGGGGCTCGGATTACGGACCTCGTCACCGATCTCGCGCTCGACGGCCGCAAGATCGCCGTGGAGCGCAATCTGGAGATCGTGCCGCGTTCGCAATATTCCGAAACGGCCCTGGAAGACGGCGACCGGATCGAGATCGTCGCATTTGTTGGAGGTGGATGAGATGGATGATGCCGCAACCCCGAAAGCCGCGGAGGACACGCCGCTGGTGGTCGCCGGCCGCACCTTCACCTCGCGCCTGATCATCGGCACGGGCAAGTACGAGACCTACGCCCAGAACGCCGACGCGCTGAAGGCGTCCGGCGCGGAGATGATCACCGTCGCCGTGCGCCGGGTGAACCTGTCCAACCCCGACGAGCCGCGCCTCGTCGATTTCATCTCGCCGGGCGACTACACCTTCCTGCCCAACACGGCGGGCTGTTTCACCGGCGAGGATGCCATCCGCACGCTGCGCCTGGCGCGCGAGGCGGGCGGCTGGAATCTGGTGAAGCTGGAAGTCCTGTCCGATCCCAAACACCTCTATCCGGACATGGCCGAGACGCTGCGCGCCGCGGAAATGCTGATCGCGGACGGGTTCGAGGTGATGGTCTACTGCTCGGACGACCCGGTCTACGCGAAGAAGCTCGAGGAGATCGGCTGCTGCGCCATCATGCCCCTGGGCGCGCCGATCGGGTCGGGCCTGGGCATCCAGAACCCGGTGAATATCCGCCTGATCGTCGAGCAGACGCAGGTCCCCGTCATCGTCGATGCCGGCGTGGGTACGGCCTCCGACGCGGCGGTGGCGATGGAGCTGGGCTGCGACGGCGTGCTGATGAATACTGCCATTGCGGAGGCCGCCGATCCGGTCCGCATGGCCCGCGCCATGCGCCATGCGGTCATCGCCGGGCGCGAGGCCTATCTCGCCGGCCGCATGCCCAAGAAGCGCTATGCCGATCCCTCCAGCCCGCTATCCGGCCTGATCTGACGATTCGGGACTTGTTGTGTTCCGTTTTTGTTCTATTCTGGTTGTCCGACAGGGAGAACCGGAATGGAAGCTGGCAAGATGGAACAGCGTGTCTCGTTGATCACGCTGGGCGTGGCCGATCCGGCGCGTTCGCTGAAATTCTATGAAGATCTGGGCTGGACGGCCGCATTCCAGAACGAGGACATCGTCTTTTTCCAGCTCAACGGCCTCGTGCTCGGCCTGTTCCGGCGCGAGAGTTTCGATCACGACATGATGCGCGACAATGACGGATCGGGGCGGGTCGCCCTGGCCTACAATGTCCGCGACAAGGCCGAGGTCGACCCGCTGCTCGAGCGGGCCGTGGCCTCGGGCGGCAGTCTGCTGAAAGCCGCTGAAGAAGCACCCTGGGGCGGCTATTCCGGCTATTTCGCCGATCCCGACGGCCATGCCTGGGAGATCGCCCACAATGGTGCGTGGGCGATCGATTCCGCCGGGAATATCGGCATGGAGGGCTAGGTGTGGAGCCTCAACAGGTTGTCCTCGGCGAGGCCGAGTCTGCTGATGGGTGTTTTGTATTTTATACCGCCGTGCGGTCGATGCCAGTTGTATCGATGTAGCCAGAGCGGCAGCTCGGCGGCGCGGTG
>JAYEGL010000012.1:0-38629 GCA_034659015.1 Pseudomonadota bacterium
TTCGATGATAGACCATTCGAAGTCGGTCAACTCGTAGCGGCGACGGCCCATGATCCATATCCTCCTCAAGGACTTTGAATCAGGCTTCGACCAAAAACGGAATCCCGTTTATGAGTTTATGACCTAGTGCTGCTTCAGCCGCGCGATCAGCTCTTCCTTGGTCGGCTCGAAGCGTTCGGCGATCCAGTGCGCCTTCAGCTCGTCCAGCGCGTCGCCCAGCATCGGGCCCGGCTCGTAGCCCAGCAGGATGAGGTCGCCGCCGGTCACCGGAAAGTCCGGCTGTTCCCATTCGCGGGCGAATTTGGCGAGCAGTGTCCAGTCGCGCGGCGGCGGGGCCACCTCGCCGGCCGCCTGCAGGCGGGCCTGGTCCTCGAACGCCTGCGCCCCCAGCGCCATGATCGCACGCTCGGCGGCGGCCATGTCGGAAAACGCCTCGGTGACATCTTCGCGGGCCGACGGATCCACCGCCCCCTTGAGGCGGCGCGTCTCGGCGTTCGACATTTTCAGCTTGGCTGCCATGGTGCTGATCCTTTCCGGTCCGCCATCGGCAAGCGCCGCGAACCTCAGAAGCGAATCGGGCGCTAGACCATATTGTATATCCTGATCAACAATACCGCCGAGGACTCTTAAGGATCCGTTCACTCCAAGGATCAAATCCAGAATTCCGGCCTCCGCCATATGGCCGATCACCCGCCGGGGATCGCGTGCAGCCAGCAATTTCTTGAGTTCGGCCCAGATCCGCTCGGCTGATAATTTATGCAATCCGTCCTTGAGCTTGGCCGCCGCCGCCAACCCGTCCGGGTCCGGATCGCCGCCGCCATACCAGGCTTCGAACCGGAACAGGCGGAGTATGCGCAGATAGTCCTCGCGGATCCGGCTCTCCGGATTTCCGACGAAGACGAAGCGCCGGTTTTCCACATCTTTCAGCCCGCCGGTCGGGTCCATGATCGCCCCGCCGGCATCGGCATAGAGGGCGTTCAGCCGGAAATCACGGCGCCGGGCATCCTCGGCCCAGTCCTGCGTGAAGGTGACCACGGCCCGGCGGCCGTCGGTCGACACGTCACGCCGCAGCGTCGTCACCTCGAAGGGCCGGCGATTGCAGATCACGGTGATCGTGCCGTGCGCCTTGCCCGTGGGCACGGCCTTGAGACCGGCCGCCTTCGCCGCGGCGATCGTCTCGTCCGGCGTCAGCTGCGTGGCGATGTCGATATCCTTCACCGGCTCGCCGAGCAGCGCGTTGCGCACACAGCCGCCGACGAAACGGCTGCCGCCGGGACGGGCGGCATCGAGCGCCGCCATCACGGTCACGGTTTCCGGCGCCCGCATCCAGGCATGCCGGGCGGGATCGAGACGGGGCATGCTCATTGCGGCGTGTCTTCGCCGCCGCCCTCGTCGTCCGCCTCCTCGGCCGGCACGAAATGGCCGGGCACGACCTCGCCGTCGACGACGCGCGGCGGCACATACCGGTCGCCCTCACGCCCGCCGCCGGCCGCATCGATCATGACCAGCACGATCATCATCACGATGGCGAAGACCGCACCGGCCAGGGCGAGCTTGAGCGCCGGCGTGGCGGTCAGCTTCACCTCGGACCGGGTCTGCCACCGCCAGATGAAAAACAGCAGGAAAGGCAGGAGAAAGGAGGCAATCTGGATGAGTGTGATGCGGATCATGGGTTATCCATACAGCCTGTCGTGCAGGGATTTCAGCATGCCCGCCGTCGCCCCCCAGATATAGCGCCCCTCCCAGGGCATGGCATAGAAATGCCGGCGTTGCCCCTGCCATTCACGGGAATGGCGCTGGTGATTGGCCGGATCCATCAGGAAGTCGAAGGGCGCCTCGAAGACGTCGGCCACCTCCCCCGGATCGGGCCGCAGGGTATAGCCCGGACGCAGCACGCCGACAAACGGGGTGACGTGAAAGCCGGTCACGGTCTCGTAGCCGTCGAACCGGCCCAGCAGCTCGACATGGCCAGCGCCGATACCGACCTCCTCCTCCAGCTCGCGCACGGCGGCCCGGGCGGCACTCTCGTCCGCGGGATCGACCCGTCCGCCGGGAAAGGCAACCTGTCCGGCATGGCGGGCCAGGTGGGGCGCACGCTCGGTGAGCAGCAGCCGCGGCGGGCCGTCATGGATGATCAGCGGTGCCAGGACTGCCGCATCGCGCAGGGCCGTGGTCGCGGTCTCGCGCAGGACCGGCGCACCATTGAGGTCGCCATCGCCAAAGCGCGGCGCCGTGACGGGCGCATCCACCGGGTCCAGCCTGTCGCGCAGCCGCGCCAACAGGCGCTCAGCGCTCTCCATCGCCCGCCCCCAGCGGATAGAATTCGCCGCCGCTCCACACGCCCATCACCCCGTCACGCTCGACCGCTGCCTCGGCGAGTTCGTAGAAGACCGGCCGCGACATCAGCGCATCCAGCCGGCCGCGCACCCGCACCAGCGGCGTCGGCTCACCGGTCTCCGGATCGACATGCACGGTGATGGGATGCTCCGGCCCCGCCTCGGCCAGATCGCCCACATTGGTCGTGAAAACCAGCGACTGCGCCTCGCCTTCGCCGACAATATCGACCCGCGTCGCGATGAAGGGGGCGACCTCCACCTCGATGGCAATCTGTTCGACCGGCGTCACGAGGTAGTGAATGCCATCGTCATCTTTCCGCAAGATCGTGGAAAACAGCCTTACAAGACGGTCACGTGTAATGCGCGTGCCTTCATGCCACCAAGAGCCGTCACGCTTGATGACCATGTCCATCTCGCCGCAATACTCGGGATGCCACGTCTCGACCGGCGGCAGCCCCTCGCCCGCCTCGCGGGCGGCATCGAGGAGCGACTGCATCGGATCGCGGGTGTTCGGCGTGGAGGGCATGGACACCTTTCGTGCGCAACGCCATGCTCTTGGCAAGAGCTGAATGGCCTATGGATCGTGTCTGTATCGCAAAGGAATGTAGGACGATGACCGAGACGAATGAACCCGGTGCAGAACTGATTGCAGAAGCCGACGCCGCGACGGAACGTCTCAAGGCGGTGAAAGACAGTATCGGCCGGGTGATTTACGGGCTCGAGGACGAGATCGAGCTTTGCCTCGCCGCGATCCTCGCCGGCGGCCATACCCTGCTGGTCGGCGCACCCGGTCTCGCCAAGACGCGCCTGGTACAGACCATCGCCGTGGCAACGGGACTGGATACCAAGCGCATCCAGTTCACGCCCGATCTCATGCCGGCGGACATTCTCGGCTCGGAAATTCTCGAAGAGAGCGATGACGGCAAGCGCCATTTCCGCTTCATGCCCGGCCCGGTCTTCTGCCGCCTGCTGATGGCCGACGAGATCAACCGCGCCAGCCCGCGCACCCAGGCCGCCCTGCTGCAGGCCATGCAGGAGGGCCATGTCACGGTTGCCGGCGAGCGCCACGACCTGCCCCAGCCCTTCCACGTCCTGGCCACCCAGAACCCGATCGAGCAGGAAGGCACCTATCCCCTGCCCGAAGCCCAGCTCGACCGCTTCCTGCTGCGCGTCGACGTGCCCTATCCCAAGCGCGAGGCCGAACGCGCCGTGCTGCTGGCCACCACGGGCGCCGAGGAGAACGAAGCGGTCACCGTGCTCGACCCCGAGGAAATCCTGAAGCTGCAATCGCTGGTGCGGCGCCTGCCGGTCGGCGAACGCGTGCTCGACGCCATTCTGGACCTGCTGCGCCTGGCCCGGCCGGACGAAAGTGATCTGCCGGAAGTGCGCGAGGGCGTCTCCTGGGGGCCCGGCCCGCGCGCCGGCCAGGCCCTGATGCTGGCCTGCCGCGCCCGCGCCCTGCTGCGCGGCCGCCTGGCTCCGTCTACCGAGGATGTCGCGGCGCTGGCCGAGCCGGTCCTGAAACACCGCATGGCGCTGTCCTTCGCGGCGCGCGCCGACGGGCACACCCTGGAAGGCCTGATCAAGACGCTCGCGGACCAGGCCGCCTGATTGATGGCCCAGGGCGCAGACCGTCATAGCGAGCGCCGCGTCGTCGCCCTGCGTCATGAGGGCGAGGATGCCGCCGCGCGCCTGCCGGCCCTCCTGGCCGAGGCCGATCGCATCGCCGCGACGGTCGCCCAGGGCGTGCACGGCCGCCGCCGTTCAGGCATCGGCGAGACTTTCTGGCAATACCGCCACCACCGCCCGGAAGACGGCCGCGCCGCCGTCGACTGGCGGCAATCGGCCAAGTCCGACCAGCTCTTCGTGCGCCAGAACGAGTGGGAAGCCGCCAACACGGTCTCGCTGTGGCGCGACGGCTCGGCCTCGATGCAGTTCAGCTCGAACCGCAACCTGCCGAGCAAGGCCGACCGGGCCGCGGTTTGCCTGATCGCCGTCGCGGCCCTGCTGACACAGGGCGGGGAACGCGTCTCCGTACTGGGCGAATCGGCCATCGCGCGCACCGGCGCGCTGGGCCTGGAACGCGTCTCGCGCCGCCTCATCCTGGGGCCCGGCGCCGAGCAGTCCGTGGAAGCCCCGCACATCTCCCGCTTCAGCCGCATCGTGCTGGCCAGCGATTTCCTCGATCCGCCGGAAACCTGGGCTGCACGCCTGTCGCGTTTCGCGGCCCAGGAAGCCAATGGCGTCCTGCTGCGCATCGTCGATCCGGCCGAGGAAGACTTCCCCTATGCCGGACGCACGCGTTTCGAGGCGCCGGGCGGCGGTGAGAGCCTGCTCTTCGGGCGTGCCGAAGAGGCCCGCACGGCCTACCGCCAGCGCTGGGTCGAGCATTCCGACCGGCTCGCCGCCATGGCGCGGCAGTTCGGCTGGACACTGATCACCCACCGCACCGACCGGCCGGCCACCAGCGCCGTGCTGTCCTTGTTCAAGACACTGGCACGAGACGTCTGACCCTGATGTTCGCCCTCGGCCCCCTCTCCTTCGCCGCGCCCCTCGCGCTGGCCGGCCTTCTGGCCCTTCCGGCCCTCTGGTTCCTGCTGCGCGCAACCCCGCCGGCGCCGCGCCGCGCCGTCTTTCCGCCGCTGCGCCTGCTGCTCAACGCACCCGACGACAGCGAGACGCCGCAGCATGCGCCCTGGTGGCTGATCCTGTTCCGCCTGCTGATCGCCGCCCTGGTGATCATCGCCCTAGCGCGCCCGGTCTGGACACCGCCCGCGGTGGAGACCGAGACGCGCCCGGCACTCGTGGTTATCGACAATGGCTGGAGTTCCGCCGCCGCCTGGGACGATATGCAGCGCGAAGCGGAACGCCTGATCGGCCAGGCCGATCGGGATGGCCGCGCCATCGCCATCCTCGGCACGGCCCCGACCGGCAATGCGGACCAGCCCCTGCGACTGGGCAATGCCGACGCCGCGCGGCGCCGGCTCGACATGATCTCGCCCCAGCCCTGGCCGGTCGACCGGGAGGCTGCCGCGGCACGCATCCGCGCTGCCGCCGGCAATGACCAGCTCGGCGGACCGCTGGCCGTGACCTGGCTGAGCGACGGGCTGGACTCCGACGATGCACAAGACCTGGCCCGCGCCCTCGCGGATCTCGGTTCGCTGCGCGTGCTGGAACCGGACAGCGGCCGCGCCGCGCTGGGCCTCGCCCCGCCGGAAACCGCGCCGGACGGGCTGGCGGTCGAGGTCCGCCGCGCCGCCACCGACCTGCCACGGACGGCGAGCGTGACCGCGCTGGGCGCCGACGGCCGGGCCCTGGCGCGCCGCGACGTCACCTTCGAACCGGGTTCGGGCACCGCCACGGCCACGCTTTCCCTGCCGCTGGATCTGCGCAACCGGATCGCCAGCCTGCGCCTGGATGGTACGGCCTCGGCCGGCTCCGTGCGGCTGCTGGGCGATACCTGGCAACGCCCGCGCGTCGGCCTGATCGAGCTGACCTCGGATGAAGGCCAGCCGCTGCTCTCCGACCTGCACTATATCCGCAGCGCCCTGGCGCCGCGGGCCGAGCTGATCGCCGGCACGCTGGACGAGCTTCTGGAGGCCGAGCCGGCCATCCTGGTGATGACCGACGCCGCGCGCAGCGACGATCCGCGCATCGCGGACTTCATCGACAATGGCGGCGTGCTGATCCGTTTCGCCGGGCCGCGCCTGGCCGCGCGCAGCGACGATCTCCTGCCGGTGGACCTGCGCCAGGGCGGACGCCTGTTCGGCGGGGCGCTGAACTGGGAAGAACCCCAGCCGCTGGCGCGCTTCCCGGATAACTCTCCCTTCGCCGGCCTGCCCGTCGACACGACGGCGACGGTCGACCGTCAGGTGCTCGCCCAGCCCGGCTCGGCCACGCCGGACCGTGTCTGGGCGCGGCTGGAAGACGGCACGCCGCTGGTCACAGCCCAGCGCCGGGCGCGCGGCTGGATCGTGCTGTTTCACGTCACCGCCAGTCCGGAATGGTCCGATCTGCCGCTGACCGGGCTCTTCCCGCGCATGCTGCAACGCCTGATGGGGCTGGCCGGCGGCGGTGCGGCGAGCTCGCCCTCCCAGGGTGCCTGGGTGCTCGACCGCGCGCTGGACGCTGACGGCCAGCTGGCGAGCGCACCGGCCACGGCCCGGCCAATCCCGGCTGCCGCCTTCGAGACCGCCCGGCCCGGCCCGGCTTCGCCTGCAGGGCTCTACCGGCTCGGTCCCGCCTCGGCGGCGCTCAACGTGATCGGCCCGCAAACCCGCATGGCCCCGCTGCCGCGCACCCTGCCCGGCGCGACCTTCGCCGGCCTGGACGGACCGCGCGCCACGCATTTCGATGCGCCGCTGCTGGCGGCCGCCCTGGTCCTGCTCGCGCTGGACATCCTGATCGCGCTCGCCCTGGCCGGCCGGCTGCCCTTCCTGCGCCTCGGCGGCGCAGCAACGGCGGCACTGATGGCCCTCGCCATCCTGCCCGGCGCACCACGCGCGGAGGCCCAGGAGAGCGACGCGGACAGTTTCGCGATGGAGGCTGCGCTCAATCTGCGCTTTGCCTATATCCGCACCGGCGATGCCCAGGTCGATGCGCGCAGCGAGGCGGGCCTCACAGGACTGAGCCGCGAGATCACCCGGCGCAGCGCGATGGAGCCGGAGCCGCCCATGGCGATCGATGTCGACAGCGATCCCCTGCTCTTCTTCCCGATGATCTACTGGCCGGTCTTGAACGATGCCCGGCCGCTCGCTCCGGAGACCGCCGAAAAGGTCAGCACCTACCTGCAGTCCGGCGGGCTGATCCTGTTCGATACGCGCGACGCCGACGTGGCCGCCCTGCGCGCCGGCACGCCGCATCCCGGCCTGGTCACGATCCTGGAAAGCATCGACGTGCCGCCCCTCGCCCAGATCCCGCCGGATCATGTACTCACGCGCACCTTCTATCTGCTGCAGGAATTTCCGGGCCGCTTTTCCGGCAGCCCGGTCTGGGTGGAGGCCAATCCGGACGGCGCCTCGCGCGACGGCACGTCCGGCGTGATCATCGGCGCCCATGACTGGGCCTCGGCCTGGGCCCAGAACGAAAGCGGCCGGGCCCTGGCGCCCGTGGAAGGCGGCGAACGCCAGCGCGAGATGGCGATCCGCTTCGGCGTCAATGTGGGCATGTACGCGCTGACCGGGAACTACAAGGCGGATCAGGTCCATGTGCCGGAAATCCTCGAGAGGCTCGGCCAATGAACGCCACCGTCACCGCGCTCGACTTTGCCCCGCTCCTGCCCTGGCCGGCGATTGCTGCGCTGACGGGCCTGGCTCTCGCAGCCACGCTGGCCGGCGGTGCGATGCGCCTGTCCGGCTGGACCTGGCGGTCGCTGGCCATCCTCGGCATCGCACTGGTGCTGGCCAATCCCTCCCTGGTGGAAGAAGAGCGCGATCCGCTGGCCGATGTCGCCGTGCTGGTGACCGACAGTTCCGCCAGCATGGATATCGGCGGCCGCCGCAAAGCCTCCGACGCCATGGTCGAAGCCTTGCGCAACGAGGCGGAGAACGACCCACTGCTTGACCTTGTCGAGGTAGAAGCCGGGGAAAGCGCTGACGGAACCATGCTGTTCGACGGCGTCAACGCGGCCCTCGCCAGCGCCCCGCCCGACCGCATCGCCGGCGTCGTCCTGGTCAGCGACGGCCAGGTCCACGACGCGCCCTCCAGCCCCGATGCGCTGAATGTCGACGCGCCGATCCACCATGTCATGCCCGGCGACCGGGAGGCCGGCGACCGGCGCCTGGTGATCGAGGAGGCCCCGCGCTACGGCATTGTCGGCCAGACCGTGCAATTCATGATCCGCGTCGAGGACGATGCCATGCAGGGCACGGCCTCGGTCGCCTTCCGCTTCGAGGGCGGCGATCCGCAGACCTTCGCCATCCCGATCGGCCGTTCCACCCGGGTGGAAGTGCCCGTCGAACGGCGCGGCCAGAACGTCATCGAGGCCGAGGTCGAGGCGGGTCCGGAAGAGCTCTCCCTGATCAACAACCGCGCCGCGGTCTCGGTGAACGGCGTGCGCGACCGGCTGCGCGTGCTGCTGGTCACGGGCGAGCCGCACAATGGCGCGCGCGCCTGGCGCGACCTGCTGAAATCCGACCCGTCAGTCGACCTGGTCCACTTCACCATCCTGCGCCCGCCGGACCGGCGCGACGCCACGCCGGTAGACGAGCTGGCCCTGATCGGCTTTCCGGTGCAGGAGCTGTTCGTGGAGCGGCTGAGCGAGTTCGACCTGGTGATCTTCGACCGCTATCGCCGGCGCAATATCATGCCGCCGCTCTATTTCGACTATATCGCGCGCTATGTGGACAATGGCGGCGCCCTGCTGGTGACCGCCGGCCCGCCCTTCGCCGGCGCTCCGAGCCTTTACCGCACACCCCTGGCGGCCGTGCTGCCGGTGCGTCCCACGGGCTATATCACCGATGGCGGCTTCACGCCGGAGACCACGGAGACCGGCCTGCGCCACCCTGTCACCTCCGGGCTGGACGGCGGCGGGGAGAGCCCGCAATGGGGGCGCTGGCTGCGCCATATCCACGGCACGGCGCTGGGCGGCGAGACGCTGCTGGAAACCCCGGACGGGCATCCCCTCCTGGTACTGCAGCGCTCCGGCGAAGGCCGCGCCGCCATCGTGATGAGCGACCAGACCTGGCTGTGGGCGCGCGGTTTCGAGGGCGGCGGCCCCTATGCGGAAATGTTCCGCCGCGTCGCCCACTGGCTGATGCGCGAACCCGAGCTCGACGAGGAGCGCCTGACCGCCTACGCCACCGACGGCGAACTGCACGCCGACCGCGTCACCCTGGCCGACGAGGCGCCGCCGCTGGAGGTCACCTGGCCGGACGGGCGCGAGGAGACCCTCTCCATGGAGGAGATCGAGCAGGGCCGCTTTACCGCATCTGCACCGGCGGAGGGCTCCGGCCTGGTCCGCCTGCGCTCCGGCGAGCTGACCACGGTGGCCGCACTGGGACCGATCAATCCGGTCGAATACGCCGATCTGCGACCGACGGGCGACGTGCTGGAGCCTTTCGTCGAGGCCAATGGCGGCGGACGCTATGCGATCGGCGACGGTGCCGGCGCCGACCTGCCGGCGCTGCGGCGCACGCGGGCCGGGGCCGACCAGGCCGGCCGTACCTGGCTGGGTCTGACCCGCAACGAGCGCTATGTCGTCCAGGCCTCGACGCGCACTCCGCTGCTGCCGGGCCTGCTGGCCGTTCTGGTGCTGGCCGCCTTCCTCGGCATGGGCTGGTGGCGCGAAGGGCGCTGAGGCACTTCTTCATCTTGTGGAAACCATGCCGGTGCGAGGACAGGTTACCGCAACCGGAGACGCCATCATGCGCCGTGCCCGCAATCTTCTCGTCCTGCTCGGCCTGAGCCCGCTTCTCTCCGGCTGCCTGATGATCGCCGCCGACATGGCGATCGGCACGGTCGGCACCGCCGTCGGTGCCGCCGGCACCGTGGGCGGCGCGGCCGTCGACGTGGTCATCCCCGGCGGCGGTGACGACGACGAGGACGATTGAGCCGCCGCGCCACCTCTCCGAGCTTTCATTTTTGTTGCCCGCCGCGATCTGTTAATCTCGTGTGCGAGGGACACGATGCTCAGATAGGAGGCGCACAATGAGGCGTACCATCACTGCACTTCTGGCGATCGGCGCACTGGCCGCACCGGCTCTGGCGACGGATCCCGTGTCCATCGCGCCGATCCAGTTCGGACCGGAACTGACGGAAAAGGCCGAGGAATACGGGCAGCGCGAGCTGGACTACCTGGCCGAGGAAATGCGCAACGACCTGGAACGCGAACTGGCCGACCTGCTCGGCGAGAACGGCATGCGGCTGGAAGTGACGATCCAGGATGCCTCGCCCAACCGGCCGACCATGGAACAGATGGCCGATCGCGGTCTGCACCATTCGTCCATCAGTATCGGCGGAGCGAGCCTGGAGGCCCGCCTCCTCGCGGCCGACGGCACGCAGCTGGAAACGTTCAGCTATTCCTGGCGCTCGCACAATATCCGTGACGTGGTCGGGTATTCGCGCTGGACCGATGCCCGCCGGGCCATGAACCGTTTCGCCAGCGATATCGGCGAGAGCCTGAACGAGCGCTACGCCTCGGGCTCCTGAAAAAGCGCCGGACGACCGGCAAGCGATTGAATAACGGGGCGCATCCGATGGATGCGCCCCTTTCGCTTCGCGCATGCACAACAGGCTTCGCTCACGCAACCAGATGCGGCCGTGCTAATCTTCCCGCACAAGTTGGACCTGCGACGAGGAGGGCGTTCCCATGCGTACCCCTGCATTTGTCCTTGTGTGTCTCAGCGTGTGTTTCAGCCTGTCCCTGCCGGCCCTGGCCCAGAGCGAAGGGTTTGACGCGACCTATCGGCGCGAAGCGACAGGCTCCATCGAAATCGGCCGCATCGACGTCTCGCCCGCCCTGCGCAGCAAGGCGGAACAGCTTGGCGAGGCCGAGCTGGCGCGCCTCACCGGCTATCTCCGCGACGTGCTGGTGACGACGCTGGTCACCGCGGACTGGCACGGCGTGGCCGCACAAGAGACCGTACTCGACGTCACGCTTGTCGATGTCGTGCCCAGCCGCCCGACCATGACCCAGATCCAGAACATGGACATGGCGCATTATTCGACAGAAGCCTCGGGCGGTGCGGAACTGACGGCCGAACTGCGTGATGCCGACGGCCGCCTGGTCGCGAACTATCATTTCGCCTGGTACAATCCGGACACGGCCGGTGCGGACAGCGGTATCTGGAGCGATACGCGGACCGCCTTCGCCCGCTTCTCCGAGGACCTGGCCGACAGTCTGGGCGACGCGCCCATGCCGCGGTCCTCGGGCAGCTAGGCTACGCTCAGGGGGCACCGATCCATTTGTGGGTCTGCAGGCTGAGCGACCATTGCGGATGCGTCAGGCAGTAGTCGAAGGCGGCCTGGGCGTTCTCCATCATGTGCGCGCCATCCATGGGCTGGAGCGAGAACCGCTTGAAAGCCCATCCGCTGAAGGCCTGCGGGTCGAGTTCGGGCTGGGGATAGACGAGTTTCAGCTCGTCGCCGGACCGCTGCACCACCTCGGCCGTGCCCTTGGGGCTGACCGTGATCCAGTCGATCCCGTCCGGCGCGGCGATCGTGCCATTGGTCTCCACGGCGATCTCGAACCCGGCGGCATGAAGCGTCTCGATCAGCGGCGCGTCGAGCTGCAGCAGCGGCTCGCCGCCGGTGCACACGACCAGCGGCCGCCCGCCGCCAGGCCAGAATCCGGCCACATGGGCGGTCAGGTCCTGCGGCGTCGCGAAACGCCCGCCGCCCGGCCCGTCCATGCCGACGAAATCCGTGTCGCAAAAATTGCAGACCGCCTTGTGCCGGTCCTGCTCGCGCCCGCTCCACAGATTGCAGCCGGCAAAGCGCAGGAAGACGGCGGGCCGGCCGGCCTGGGCGCCCTCACCCTGCACGGTCAGGAAGGTTTCCTTGACGGAATAGCTCATGCCGGTGTGCGCTCCTGCCAGGCGCGCCATCCGGCGGCCCGGAGTTCACAGGCCGGACACGTGCCGCAGCCATGCCCCCAGTCGTGCAGCATGCCACGCTCGCCGCGATAACAGGTGTGCGATTGCGTGCGGATCAGCTCGACCAGCGCGTCGCCGCCCAGCTCGGCGGCCAGCGCCCAGGTCTGCCCCTTGTCCAGCTGCATCAGCGGCGTTTCGACAACCATCGGCGTATCCAGTCCCAGGGCCAGAGCGCCCTGCATCGCGTCGATCGTCGCGCGGCGGCAATCGGGATAGCCGGAATAGTCCGTCTCGCACATGCCGCCGACGAGCACGCCATGACCGCGGCGATAGGCCAGTGCCGAGGCGACGGTGAGAAAGACGAGATTGCGGCCCGGCACGAAGGTGGACGGCAGACCATTGGCCTGCATCTCGATCGCCCGTTCCGCCGTCAGCGCGCTTTCCGCGATCGCGCCATAGCCCGCCAGATCGACCACGAAATCCTCGCCCAGACGGTCGCCCCGGGGCATCTCCCCAATGCCGGCCCGCACATCCTCGCGCGCCTGCATTTCCACAACGTGGCGCTGGCCGTATTCGAAACCGACCGTCTCGACCCGCTCGTAGCGCTCGAGCGCCCAGGCGAGGCAGGTGGCGGAATCCTGACCGCCGGAAAACAGCACCAGCGCGGACTTGGAGGGGGTTTGGATCGTCATGCGTGGCTTATATAATGAACTCGGCAGGGAAGACCATGATGAGCCATAGCTGGACCTACACGACCTGGCCCGATCCCGACAGCGCCGAGGCCGCCGCGGCCCGGCTGCTGGACGAGGAGCTGTGTGCCTGCGCCAATATCTTTCGCGGCATGATCAGCGTCTATCGCTGGAAGGGCAGGGTGGAGACGGCGCAGGAGGCGGTCATGGTGCTCAAGACGACCGGCGAGCTGGCCGCGCAATTGTGCGACCGCATCGTCGAACTTCACCCCTATGACGAGCCCTGCGTTCTGTCCCTGCCGGTCGACCGGTTCGGCAGCGCAAAGGGTTTCCTGGACTGGATCGAGGCCAGCACCCGCCGTCCTGCGTGACACTTCGGTGAAGTTTCCATGAAACCGATCAAGCGTTTAGCCCTTGGAAAGCACGGCTGACCAATCTCCCCGGGAACAGTTCAGGGGAATGGGATGAGCCGCCTCGTACGCGATGTCATGACGGATGCACCGGCGGTCTCGCCGGATGCAACAGGCGAATATGTTTACGATCTTCTCTCCGACGACGAGGACCTTCTCGTTCTGGCCGTCGTTCAGGATGGCCGGCCGGTCGGGCTGGTCGCGCGTGACCGCTTCTTCCTGAAAATGGCCGACCGGCATGGCCGTGCCCTGTTTTCCAAGCGTCCGGTCACCTTCCTGATGGTCAAGGAACCGCTGACCGTCGAGACCTCGACGCCGATCACCGAGCTCAACGCCCTGATCGTGCGCGACCGTCCGTCGGCCCTGATGGAAGGCTTCATCGTGACGCGCAATGGCGAATATGCCGGTGTCGGCACGGCGCTGGACCTGTTCCGCGAGACCTCGCGCGAAAGCGCGGAACGCAGCCACAAACTGTCGGCGCTGGCCGAACAGCTCGGCCATGCCCGCATCGACGCCCTGGCGGCCTCGAAGGCCAAGTCGGAATTCCTGGCCACGATGAGCCACGAGATCCGCACGCCGCTGAACGGCGTGCTGGGTGTCGCCCAGCTCCTGATGTCCACCGAGCTGGACACGCAGCAGGAAGACTTCGTCCGCGTCATCAATGACAGCGGCCAGATCCTGCTGCGGCTCCTCAACGATGTGCTGGACCTCTCCAAGATCGAGGCCGGCAAGATGGATCTCGACATCCGGCCCTTCGATCCGCACAAGCTGGCCGCCGATGCCCGCACGCTCTGGCAGGCCAGGGCCGGCGAGAAGCGGATCGGCTTCTCGATCGACGTTCACGCCGGACAGGAGCACCGGTTCGAGGGCGACCCGGTACGGCTGAAGCAGGTCCTGTTCAACCTCGTGGGAAATGCCATCAAGTTCACCGACGAAGGCACGGTCGACGTCGATCTGGCCTTCCATCCCATCGGCCGGCGGCGGCATGTCATGCGGGTCGAGGTGCGCGACACCGGCTGCGGCGTGCCCGAGGCGGCCCAGCCCGGTCTCTTCTCGGCGTTCACACAGGCCGATGCGGAGACCACGCGCGCTCATGGCGGGACGGGCCTGGGCCTGACGATCTGCAAGCGCCTGGTGGAGCTGATGGGCGGCACGATCGGTTTCCGCAGCACGCAAGGTGCCGGCTCGACCTTCTGGTTCGAAGTGCCGCTGAAGCGCGTGCTCGACACGGCGCCGCCGTCACACGCGGAGCCGGCCCCCCGCCCGGCCACGTCCCCTGCCGGCGACGTCCGCGTCCTCGTCGCCGAGGATGTCGCGGTCAACCAGGCCGTCGCCCGCGGTTTCCTCGACCTGCGCGGCTATCGGGCGGATTTCGTCGAGACCGGGGAGATGGCGCTCGAGGCTGTCCGCACGCAGCACTACGATCTCGTCCTGATGGATATGGAGATGCCGGTCATGGACGGGCTCCAGGCCACACGGGCCATACGTGCCCTGCCCGGACGCCGCAGCGAGGTCCCGGTCATCGCCCTCACCGCCAATGCCCTGTCCAGCGCCGCGCAGCGCTGCCGGGCGGCGGGCATGAACGATGTCGTCACCAAGCCGGTCGACCGGGACAGCCTGTTCCGCGCGATCGATGCACAGCTGCCCGGCAGACCGGACGAACGGGACGCCCGCGTCGCCTGACCGGTTTAGCCGTCCTCCGGCTCGCTCTGCTTGAACACGGCGTGGGCCGCTTCGTCATAGCCACGGCGGCGCGAGACGATCAGGATCGTCGCCAGGACGGCCCCGACCACCACGCTGAACGCCGTACCGACGCCCAGCGCCACCCAGCCATGGATGCTCATGGAGACGTGGGGCAGGTTGGACATGCCCCAGATGATGAAGGCCAGGCAGATCAGGAAAGCGGCCACGGCCACGGCCACGAGGGCGATATTGGATTTCTTCATGCGGTCTTCTAACGCCTCGGCGTCCGCGAAACCATCGCGGCCCCGGCCCTCACCGTGCGGCGAAGCGTCACGCGGGCCGGGACCGCGGCCTGGATATCCAAGCGGTTCAGTGGGTCGCGACCTGCAGCCTGTTCCACAGATTGATCATGCCGGTCATCGCGGTCAGCGCGGCGATGCCATGGGCATCGAAATGCCGCGCCAGCTCGGCGCGATAGGGTTCCAGGTCGCGGCCCGGATCGATCTTGGTCAGGACCTCGGTCCAGGCGAAGGCCGCCTTCTCGGCCGGGGTGAAATCGTCCACATGACGCCAGACGATCAGGCGGTCGAGCCGCTCGCTCGTCTCGCCATCCTCGCGCGCCTCGCGGGTGTGCATCTTCACGCAGAAACCGCAGCCATTGATCTGGGAGGCCCGGAGCAGGATCAAGTGGCGCAGGCCGGGCTCGATTCCGGTATCGTTGATCGCCGACTGGGCCGCGATGAAGGCATGGATGACATCGGGCAGTTCGATATCGGGGCGGACGGGCGTGTGAGCATTCATGTCAGTCTCCTGGGTTGGGAACCTTCGGCGGTTCGCTCCCAAGACGCGCGGCGGATGCGGCGTGTGACAGGTGTTCTGCAGAAAATGGCACGGGCGTGAGCGGGGGCTGCTCCGCTCCGCCCGGAGTGCGCGCTGCGGGTGGCTTGCCACTCGACGGCAAAGGGCGGAATGAAAGAGGACGTGTCGCGGACAGCCCTCCTACGCCGAGGCTTCGGAGGGCACCTCTTCGCCCCGGGTGCGCGCTGCGGGTGGCTTGCCACCCGAAGCCCGCAGGGCGAAGGGTGGTGGCGAGGGAGAGACTTGAACTCTCGACCTCACGATTATGAGTCGTGCGCTCTAACCAGCTGAGCTACCTCGCCACACGGGTCTCTCCCTTCGGGAGAGGGACGCCATATACGCGGACCGCCCGCGGCTGGCAAGCCGCGAGCGGTCCCCGATTTCAGTTGCGCATGCGTTATGCGCTGCGCACTTCGGTAAGGAACTGCTCGACCGACGATTTGAGGTCGTCGGACTGGCGCGAAACCGCCAGGGAGGCCTCGAGAACCTCGCCCGCGCTTTCGCCGGTTTCCGAGGTCGCCTGGTCGACTTCCTGGATGTTGGAGAACACGTCGCGCGTGCCGTCCGCGGCTTCCTGGGCCGAGCGGGTGATCTCGCCGGCCGCCGCACGCTGTTCTTCCATCGCAGCCGCGATCGCGGTGGCGATTTCCGACATTTCGTGGATCGTGCCGCCGATCGAGGACATCGCCTCGACCGCCTTGGCGGTCGCGCCCTGGATGCCGTTGATGTGTTCGGAGATGTTCTGCGTGGCCGCACCGGTCTGGCTGGCCAGGGCCTTCACTTCCGAGGCCACGACCGCGAAGCCCTTGCCGGCCTCGCCGGCCCGGGCCGCCTCGATGGTGGCGTTTAGGGCCAGCAGGTTGGTCTGTTCGGCGATATCGTTGATCAGGTTGACGATATTGTCGATCGACTTGGCCGCATCGTCGAGGCGCTGCACGTCCTCATTGGTGCGTTCGACCTGGTCGACGGCCGTACCGGCGATCTCGGTGGAGCGGGAGATCTGCTGCGAGATCTCGCCGATCGAGGAGACCATTTCCTCGGCGGCCGCGGCGACGGTCTGCACGTTCTGGGACGCACCTTCGGAGGCCTGGGCAACGGCGGCGGACTTGCCGGTCGTCGCAGCGGCCGTCGAGCTCATGGCGCGGGCGGCCGCTTCCATGCGGTGCGCCGCTTCGCCGACCTGGCCAAGCGCGTCCGAGGAGGCCTGTTCGAAGGCCTGGATCAGGCTTTCGATGGCGGCAGACCGCTTTTCCTTCATGCGGCGCTCGGCCTCGGTCTCTTCTTCCAGGCGGGCGCGCTCCTTGGCGTTCTGGCGGAAGACGTCGACGGAACGGGCCATGTCGCCGATCTCGTCCTTGCCCGGGGTGAAGCCCAGATTGACGTCATTGTCGCCCTCGGCCAGCGCACGCATGGTGCGCGCCATGGCGCTGAGGCGCTGGAGCAGCATGTTGTTGACGTAGAACCAGGCGATCGACAGGGCGATGACCAGGCCGATGGCGGCGATGGAGATCAGCAGGATGCGTCCGGCCACCACAGCGCTGTTGGCGGCTTCGGTGGCGCCGTCGACGCGGCTGGCCACCTGCTGCTTGTAGGCCTCGACGCTGGACAGCAGCGTCTCGGCCGACAGGCGCGCTTCCTCGGCCACGACCTCGGCCGCGGCGACCGCGGCGAGTTCCGCCTTGCGCAGTTCGAAAATGCCCTCTTCGCCTTCGCCGTAATTGATCAGGCTGTCGGCCTGTCCGCGCATCACGTCGGACACGACGGGGCCGAGAATGGCCAGGTTGACGTCGAGTTCGCCGACCGCCTCGTCCCAGCGGTCGTAGACGGCGTCGACGTCCGGATTGGTCGCGGCGATATCGACCTCGGTGTACTGGATCATCATCTGGTTCGCAGCCAGCAGGGCACGAAGCAGGCTTTCGATGTCGGCATCGGTGGACGTATCCAGCGCGCTTTCCACGCTGGAGGCGAATTCGGCGCGCGACGTGCGTGCCTCGGCCGTCACGTCATAGCGCTGGTCGCGGATCTGCAAACGCCGGTCGACGACCTCGTTCATGCTTTCCACGAGTTCGGACAAATCGGCGACGGCCGCGGCGAGATTTGCCGTTTCCTGCTGGCCGCCGATCTCCTGGATACGCTCCAGCTCCGCGCTGAGTTCGGCGCGGTATTCGCTGACGCGGTTATAGTTGTCGAGGCGGGCGTTAACCGTGGGAGACAGGGCAAAACTCGCGAGCGCCTCGGACAGCGCCTGGCTGTCCTCGCTCAGCGCATCGACCGCCTGGGTTTCCGGGATCGCGCGTTCGGCGATCTGTTCGACGGCATAGTTCGCCGAATTAAAGCCGGTCACGCCCACGACGGCGGCGATCAGCGTCATGGCCGAGGTCAGGCCAAACGCTGCCAGGAGCCGGACCCGGATACTCGTGGTCTTGTCGAGGAACTTGGCGAACACAGAATTCATGAGGATGGCCCCTTGCGGTTAATGCCCCCGGAAAAAGATACGGCGACGCTACCGCGCCGCCGTAAATGAATTCTTATTGTTGTGAACGCGTCCGGTTCTTTTGCCGGATGGCGTTGTATTCGTTTATGCTTAGCCGCCGAGATTGAAGTCGAAGCGCTGCTCCATACCCTCGGTGGCGGCCGCCGCCGGCGAGTAGCTCCAGCCTTCGATGGCACGCAGGACGGCGCGGTCGAACACGCCTTCCGGGCTCGCCTCGACCACCGTGGCATCCGCGACCGTGCCTTCCGGCGTCACGGTGTACTGCACCACGGCATAGCCCTCGATACCGCGGCGCTCGGCGCCACGCGGATATTCCGGAGCTTCCACCTCGGTACGCTCGCGATCATCCTGAGCCAGCGCCGGCGCCGCCGTGAAAGCCATCGCAGACATAGCCGCCGCCAGGATCATGGTTCCCGTCTTGTTCATCGACATACCCTTCATCCAGTTCTTGGTTCCGGACGCTGCCCGGGATCTTCCCCGTGTTCGAACGTCCCTTCATTTCGTGCGGACCATTCCTGCCCGACGAGAACGAATATGACCGAAACCGGTTGCCAAACGCTTAAGTGCGATTCGTTTTTCGAGAGGCGGATCGAAAAATATGAATCAACAAAATCAGCGTGTTACCGAAATTCAATTTGAAGATTTGGTTACCTGTGCCAAAACGCGACAGATGCCGCACGGATTTTTCGTAAACATCGTCCTAACGGGACGCGGACAATTCGAACCTTCTGCACCGGACAGGCCGGGCCCGCCCCATGCACACCACCGATCGCCGTATTGATGCCGACGCGTTGCGCGGCTTCCTGCACGCCGTGCTGACGTCCGCGGGCGCGCGCGAGACCGACGCGGCCGGCGTTGCCGCCCATCTCGCCGACGCCAATCTGAAGGGCCATGACAGCCACGGCGCCGGTCTTCTGCCGGTCTATCTGCGCCATATCCGCAAGGACCTCGTCCGGCTGGATGCGGAAGACCGGATCGTCAGGGAAACCGGCGTCCTGTTGCAGGTGGATGCCGGAGGCGGCTGGGGTGCGCCCGCCGGTTTCCGCCTGATCGACCGGGCCGCCGCGAAGGCCCGCGAACACGGGCTGGCCGCCGCCACGATCGGACATGTCCACCATCTCGGCCGGATCGGGGCCTATGGCGAACGCGCCGCCGAAGCCGGGCTGGCCTCGGTCCATTTCGTCAATGTGACCGATCATGCACCGCTGGTTGCCCCCTTTCGCGGCTCCGATGCGCGCTTCGGCACCAATCCGGTCTGCATCGCCTTCCCGCCGACCGCTGCACGGCCGGCCTTCGTGCACGACATGGCGACCAGCCGCATCGCACTGGGCAAGGTACGCGTGGCGGCCAACAAGGGCATGACCATTCCCGAGGGAAGCCTGATCGACGAGACGGGCCGGCCGACCACGGATCCGTCGGGCATGGCCGGATTCGAACTCAAGGGCGCGCTGACGCCCATGGGCCGGCACAAGGGTTATGGCCTGGCTTTCGCCTGCGAACTGCTGGCCGGTGTGCTCTCCGGAGCCGGCACCATACAGCCCGGCCATGAGCGCCGCGGCGGGCTGCAGAATTCCATGCTGTCGATCCTGATCGATCCGGCCGCCTTCGGCGACAGGGACTGGATGGAAAAGGAGATCGATGCGCTGGCCGACTATGCGCTCGGCTCGCCGCCGATGGACTGGGACAGCCCGGTTCTCTATCCCGGCGATCCGGAACGCGCCGCGGCCG
The DNA here is from genome assembly GCA_034659015.1 of Pseudomonadota bacterium. Taxonomy (GTDB): domain Bacteria; phylum Pseudomonadota; class Alphaproteobacteria; order Caulobacterales; family Maricaulaceae; genus Maricaulis. The sequence continues at coordinate 19,732 of JAYEGL010000012.1, forward strand.
GCAAGCGGGAACGCGAGGGCATTCCCATGGACGAGACGACGATCGACCAGCTCAACAAGGCCGCCGAGACCGCCGGCTGCGCGGAGCGGCTCTAGCGTCTAGCTCCGCTCCAGCCCGTGCAGGGCAAACGTGTCGAGAATGCCCTCGCCGATCCGTTTCGGACGGCGTGTCGCCCGGTCGATCAGGCACCACTCCGTTGTCGCCCGCGCCGAGAAGCGTTTCGCCCCGGGCTTTCGGATATCGACATGACGGTCGAAGCGCGGGCCGTGGATGCGGCCCAGCCAGGTGCGGATCTCGGCAGTCTCGCCGGGCTGGATGGCATCGCGGTATTCGATCGTGTGCTTGAGCGCGATCCAGATATCGTTCTCGATCATCTCGGGCGTGGCGACGCGGTGCCAGTGGGTGATGGCGATGTCCTGGACCCAGCGCAGATAGACGACATTGTTCACATGGCCCAGCTCGTCGATATCGCCCGCACCGGGCACCACACGGCGCACCAGCGCCGTTTCGAAGCTGACACAGCCCAGCCCCTCGCCGTCCACGGCCTGGTCCGGACCGATCACCCCGGCCAGGGAAATCGTGCTGTCGTCCATCGCGCTCTCCTTCGCAGGTGCACAATATATGGAACAGCACGCCGGGGGTGAAGGGGCGTGCGTGGCTCTATGGCGGATGGGGGCATTTCAGAATTGTTGGCCGGGGCATGCGCGGCGCTGCCCGGCCGGACGCACAAGACACCGTCACCCCGGCGAAAGCCGGGACCCGGATCGTGGCACGCGGGGGCGATATCCGCCCCCTGCCATACTCATCAGCGGTTTCCGGGACGGGAGGCACGAGCTCGTCGGGGGTCCCGGTGTTTCAAATACAAGCGCGTTTTTCCCGGAAGCGCGCAGCGCTATCCGGGATCGACGAGTGGAGACGGCGAGCGCGGCCTCGGGACAGTGGATCCCGGATCTTCAGCCTGCTTGCGCAGGCTTCCGTCCGGGAAAAAGGGTGGGGTGGGAAAGGGAGCGCCAGCCCCTATTTCGGTGCGGAAATATGGATCGGGTGCCCCAGCGCGGTCAGCGCCGCCTCGGCGAAGCCTTCGGTGAGCGTGGGGTGGACGTGGATCGTGCCGGCGATGTCTTCCAGGCGCGCGCCCATCTCGACCGCCAGGGCGAACTCGCCCGACAGTTCGGAAACATGCGTGCCCACGGCGTGGATGCCCAGGATGACATGATCGTCCTTGCGCGCCGTGACGCGGACGAAACCGCCATCCGTGCCGGCATCCATGGAGAGATAGCGGCCCGAGGCGGCCAGCGGGAACTTGCCGGTGATGACCTCCTCGCCCTTCTCCTTCGCCTCGTCCGGCGTCAGCCCGACGCCGACCACTTCCGGCTCGGTGAAGCAGACCGCGGCGATGGCGACCGGATCGTGGACCCGGCGGTGACCGGCGATGATCTCGGCGACCATCTCGCCCTGGGCGGTGGCCTTGTGGGCCAGCAGCGGCTCGCCGATCACGTCGCCGATGGCGTAGACGCCGCGCATGCCGGTGCGGCACTGGGCATCGGCCTTGATGAAATGGCCGTCCATGTCGAGACCCATATTCTCCAGGCCCCAGCCTTCCAGGCAGGCCTTGCGGCCGACGGCGACGAGCACCTTGTCGGCCTTGATCTCGTGGGTCTCGCCCTTGGCGTCCTCGTATTCCAAGACGGCCTTGCCGCCCTTCTTCTCGGTCACGCCCTTGGCCTTGCAGGACAGGTGGACATCCACCTTGTGCTTCTTGAGCCATTGCGTGATCGGGCGGGTGATCTCCTTGTCGTAGAGCGGCAGGATGCGGTCCAGCGCCTCGATGAAGGTGACCTTCGTGCCCAGCTTGCGATAGGCAATGCCCAGCTCCAGGCCGATATAGCCCGCGCCGACCACGACCAGCTCGTCCGGGCGCTTCTTGAGATCCAGCGCCTCGGTCGACCCGATCACCGACTTGCCGAAGGGCATGAAGGGCAGTTCCACTTCCACCGAGCCGGTCGCCAGGATCACGTTTTCCGCGGTGATCTCGACCTGCTCGCCATCCTCCTGCGTGACGACGCAGGTCTTGGCATTGGAGAATTCCGCCCAGCCGGCAATGTGCTCGGCACCGGCCGCCTTGATCAGCTGCGCCACGCCGCCGGTCAGCTTGGAGACGATGCCGTCCTTCCAGCCCACCAGCTTGCCCATGTCCAGCTTGGGCTCTTCGGACAGCGAGATGCCGAACCGGTCGCCCTTGGCGGCCTCGGCCATGTGCTCGAACTCGGTCGCCGCATGGATCATCGCCTTGGACGGGATGCAGCCGCGATTGAGGCAGGTGCCGCCCAGCCCGTGCTTGTCGACGATGATCGTGTCCAGACCGAGCTGGCCGGCGCGGATCGCGGCCGGGTAACCGCCCGGGCCACCACCGACAACGAGGACTTGGCAGGTACGTGTCTTCATGACGGGCTCCCGTGAAATGATGCGGCATGAAATCCGCTTATCGGGTCCGGATTTACCGTGCCCATGGTCACAGGGAAAGGGGATGACTGCCAAGCACCGGCGGATTTCCGTCCGCACTGTGACGCGCCCCTTTCATTTTCGCCCGGCAGGGTCCATCTGCTGTTGTATTACTCAGACAATTACGGCATGAAACCCGCAACGCATCAGAGAGGAAAGACCATGATCCAAGGCAAGCACCTGATCGCCGGCGAATGGGTGGGCAGCGGCACGACCTTCTCCTCCGAACCGGCTCACGGGCCCGCACATGAATTCGCGTCGGGCACGCCGGACCTCGTCGACCGGGCCTGCCGGGCCGCCGAAGACGCGTTCTGGCACTATGGCTATTCCACGCGCGAGGAACGGGCGAAGTTCCTCAACGCCATCGCCGACGAGATCGATGCGCGCGGCGAGGCGATCACCGAGATCGGCACCCAGGAGACCGGCCTGCCGGAGGCCCGCCTCAATGGCGAACGCGGCCGCACGGTGGGCCAGCTGCGCCTCTTCGCCGACCATATCCTCAAGGGCGAGTATCTCGACCGGCGGCATGACGCGGCGATGCCGGACCGCGAGCCCCTGCCCCGTCCGGACCTGAAAATGGTGCAGCGCCCGATCGGCCCGGTCGCCGTATTCGGCGCCTCCAACTTCCCGCTCGCCTTTTCCACCGCCGGCGGCGACACGGCTTCCGCGCTGGCCGCCGGCTGTCCCGTGGTGGTGAAGGGGCATGGCGCCCATCCCGGCACGGGCGAAATCGTCGCCCAGGCCATCGAAGCGGCGATCAAGCGCTGCAACATGCCCGCCGGCGTGTTCAGCCTCGTCCAGGGCGGCGACCGCGCCGTCGGCCAGGCCCTGGTGGAGCATCCGCTGATCAAGGCGGTCGGCTTCACCGGCTCGCTCGCCGGCGGCCGGGCGCTCTACGACCTGTGCGCACAGCGCCCCGAACCCATCCCCTTCTTCGGCGAGCTGGGCTCGGTCAATCCGATATTCCTCCTGCCCGAAGCCATGAAGGCCCGCGCGGCCGAGATCGGCACCGGCTGGGCCGGCTCGCTGACCATGGGCGCCGGCCAGTTCTGCACCAATCCGGGCATTGCCGTGGCGATCGAGGGATCCGAAGCCGACGCTTTCGTCGAGGCCGCCGCCGCTGCCCTGAAGGAGAGCGGCCCGCAAACCATGCTGACCGACGGCATCGCCGGGGCCTATTGCAAGGGTTTCGAGACCTTCCGCAAACAGAAGGGCGTCACCGAGGTCGTCGCCTCCACGCCGGAAGGCCGCACGGCCACGCCGCACCTCTACACCGTCTCGGCGAAGGACTGGATGGGCAATGAGGCGCTGGGCGAAGAGGTCTTCGGACCGCTGGGTCTGGTGGTGAAAGTCGCCGATCTCGACGAAATGCAGGCGGTCGCGCTGTCCCTGGAAGGCCAGCTGACCACGACGCTGCACATGGACAAAGGCGACACGGATACCGGCCGCAGGCTGATGCCGGTGCTGGAACGCAAGGCCGGCCGCGTTCTCGTCAACGGCTTCCCGACCGGTGTCGAGGTCTGCGACTCCATGGTGCATGGCGGCCCCTACCCGGCCTCCACTAATTTCGGCGCGACCTCGGTCGGTACGCTGGCCATCCGCCGCTTCCTGCGGCCCGTCTGCTACCAGAACATGCCGGATGCGCTGCTGCCGGGGGATCTGCAGTAGGCAGGCTGCGTCCGCACGACACGAAAAAGGCGCTGACCCGGGTCAGCGCCTTTTTTTGTCCGTCGGACAGGCTCACATGAACAGCGTCGCCGGATTCTCCAGATAGCCCTTCACGCGCTGGATCAGCATGGCGGCGTCATAGCCGTCGACGATGCGGTGATCGAAGCAGGAGGACAGGTTCATGATCTTGCGCGGCACGACCTGGCCGTCGGCATCGTAGCGCGGCAGGGTCTGCATCTTGTTGACGCCGATGATGGCGGTTTCCGGCGCGTTCAGGATGGGCGTGGTGACCAGGCCGCCGATGGCCCCCAGCGACGTGATGGTGATGGTGGAGCCGGACAGCTCTTCCTTGGTCGCCTTGCCTTCCTTGGCCGCCGTGCCCAGGCGCGAAAGCTCCGAGGCGATCTGCCAGATGTCCAGGCTTTCCGCGTGCTTGATCACCGGCACCATCAGCCCGTTCGGCGTCGCCGCAGCGATCCCGCAATGGATGGCGTCATACTTGGTGAGCACCATGTTCTCGCCGTCGAAATGGGCATTGGCCTGCGGCGTCGACGGCAGGGAGCGCGCCAGCGCCATGACGAGGAAGGGGATGAAGGTCAGCTTGGGCTGATCGTCCTTGCGCGTGGCGTTGAGATGGCCCCGCAGCTCCTCCAGCGCCGTCACGTCCAACTCCTCGACATAGGCAATGTCCGGGATGGTGCGCTGGGCATGGGACATATTGTCGGAGATGCGCCGGCGCAGACCGATCAACTTCTCCTCGGTCACGCCCGTCTGCGGCGCGCGCAGAGCCGTGCCCGCCCCGCCGGACTTGGCCGCCAGACGCCCGCCGGCCTTGATGAAATCGTCCAGGTCCTCGTGCGTGATCCGGCCGGCCGGACCGGTGCCGGGCACCATGGCCAGGTCGATATCCTTGTCCAGCGCCCGCTTGCGCACCGCCGGACTGGCCAGCGGGCGTTCGCCGCTCATGCGCGCAGCGACAGAGGGCGCATCGGCGGCCGGCTCCGGCTCGACGGGCTTTTTCGGCTGCGGCCGGGCCGGTTCTTCCGGCTCCGGCGCAGCGGCTTCCGCCTCGCCCTCGTCCGGCACGGCGCCGTCCACATCGATGAACATGATCTCGGTGCCGACGGCGATCACATCGCCCGGCTCGCCGACGAGCTTCTTCACCTTGCCGTTCACGGCGCAGGGAATTTCCACCGTCGCCTTGTCGGTCATCACGTCGAGCACGTGCTGATCCTCGGCGACCGTGTCGCCTTCCTTGACGTGCCATTCGACGATCTCGGCCTCGACGATCCCTTCGCCGACATCGGGCATCTTGTAGCGGTATTCGCTCATCTTAAGCCTCCAGAACGGCGTTCATCGCATGGATGAAACGCTCGGGACCCGGGAAGTAGGACCATTCATGCGCATGCGGGTAAGGCGTGTCCCAGCCGGTGACGCGCTGGATCGGCGCCTCCAGGGCATAGAAGCACTCCTCCTGCACCTGGGCGGCCAGCTCGGCGGCGAAGCCGGAGGTGCGCGGCGCTTCCTGGGAAACGATACAGCGGCCCGTCTTGTTGACCGAGCGCGCGATCGTCTCGATGTCGTAGGGCGCCAGCGTCTTCAGGTCGATCACCTCGGCATCCACGCCCGCCTTCTCGGCCGCGGCCTGGGCGACCAGGACCAGCGTGCCATAGGCGAGGATGGTGACGTCATGGCCTTCGCGCACGACTTCCGCCTTGCCCAGCGGGACGGTGTAGTGCTCTTCGGGAACCTCGCCCTTGGGGTGCTTGCCCCAGGAACTCAGCGCCCCGCCGGAATGGCCCTCGAAGGGGCCGTTATAGAGGCGTTTCGGCTCGAAGAAGATCACCGGATCGGGGCTTTCGATGGCCGAGATCAGGAGGCCCTTGGCGTCGTAGGGGTTGGACGGCATCACCACCTGCACGCCGGGAATGTGCGTGAAGAAGGCTTCCGGGCTCATCGAGTGGGTCTGACCGCCGCGAATGCCGCCACCGCAGGGCGTGCGGATGGTGACGGGCACGGTGAACTGGCCGGCCGAACGGTAGCGGATGCGCGACAGTTCGGAGACGATCTGGTCAAGCCCGGGGAAGATGTAGTCGGCGAACTGGATCTCGGCGACGGGCTTCAGGCCCCGCGCGGCCATGCCGATCGCCATGGCGACGATGGCGGCCTCGTTGATCGGCGTGTCGAAGCAGCGGTCGAGCCCGTACTTCTTCTGCAGGTTGGCGGTCACCCGGAACACGCCGCCGAAATAGCCCGAATCCTCGCCGAAGGCGACGACGTCCGGATCGCGGTCCATCGTCACGTCCATGGCCGAGTTGAGGGCCTGGATCATGTTCATCTTGGCCATGTCCTAAACCCCCAGATCCTGGCGCTGGCGGCGCAGGCGCCAGTCCTGTTCGGCATAGACGTCCTCGAAGATCGAATTGACCGGCGAAAGCGGACCGTCATGCAGCGTGCCGTGGGTCTCCGCCTCCTTGTAGGAGGCGATCACCAGCTCGTTGAGTTCCTTTTCCAGCGCCGTGTGGCGCTCCTCGTCCCACTCGCCCAGGCCGATGAGATGGTTCTTCAGCCGCGCGATCGGATCGCCCAGCGGCCAGGTCTCGTTCTCGCCCTTGGGGCGGTAGCCGGACGGGTCGTCGGAGGTGGAGTGGGCGTCGGCGCGGTAGGTGAAGCTCTCGATCACCGTGGCACCATGGCCCTTGCGGGCGCGTTCGGCTGCCCATTTCGTCGCGGCATAGACAGCGAGGAAATCGTTTCCGTCGATGCGCAGCGAGGCGAGGCCGTAACCCAGCCCCTTCAGGGCGAAGGTCGGCGCCTCGCCGGAGGCGATGCCGTGGAAGGTGGAAATGGCCCACTGGTTGTTGACCACGTTGAGGATGGCCGGCGCCTTGTAGGTCGAGGCCAGCACCAGCGCGCCGTGGAAATCGCCCTCTGCGGTGGAACCCTCGCCGATCCAGCTCGCCGCGATCTGGTTGTCGCCCTTGTACTGGCAGGCCATCGCATAACCCACCGCCTGCGGGAATTGCGTCGCCAGATTGCCGGAAATCGAGAAGAAATTTCCTTCGGCCCAGGTGTAGTGCACCGGCAGCTGACGGCCCTTGAGATTGTCGCGGCTGTTGGAGATGCAGTGGCACATCATGTCGACGATGTCGCGGCCCCGCGCGAACAGGATGCCCTGCTGGCGGTAGGACGGGAAGACCATGTCGCCCTTGTCGAGCGCCATCGCCGCAGCGACGGCGACCGCCTCCTCGCCCGTCGACTTCATGTAGAAGCTCATCTTGCCCTGGCGCTGGAGCTTCAGCATGCGGTCGTCATAGGCCCGCGTGAGCATCATGTGACGCAGACCCTCGCGCAGCACATCCGGCTCGAGCTCGGGATTCCAGTCGCCAACTGCCTGGTGATTATGGTCCAATACGCCGATCAGGCCGAGGGCGAGATCGCGCGTCTCCATGCCGTCGACGGACGGGTCGGGACGCTTGGCCTCGCCGGCGGGCTGCAGGTCGAGATGGGAGAAGTCGGGCGTGTCACCGGGCCGGACATGCGGCGCCGGAACGTGGAAACGAGGTTCGTCGTGTGCCATGGGCTCTCACTGAACTGGTGGGGCTCCCCGCCCCGGAAGGCCTCGCGCAGGACAGGCTCGCGAGCGCGAAGGGCGTCTAACGCGGATAGACGTGTCTTGTCTACCATTGGAATGCGGTGCCATTTCGGGGTTCGCAAGTGCAATATGTTGGATTAATTTCGCAGAAAATGATGGTTTGAGGAAATAATGACCGCCACCCTAGACACGATTGATGTGCGTATTCTGGAAGCCCTGCAGGAAGATGCGGGACGCTCCGTCGCCGACATCGCCGAAATTGTCGGCCTGACGCCCTCGCCTTGCTGGCGCCGCATCCGGCGGCTGGAGACGGAAGGCATCATCAAGCGCCGCTCCGTCCAGCTCGACCGCCGCTCCATCGGCCTGATGTTCACCGCCTATCTGGAAGTGAAGATCCAACCGGCGCGCAAGGCCAATTACGAGAAGTTCGAGAACGCCATACAGACCTTCAAGGAAGTGACGGAAGCGGCAACGATGACCGGCCCTTACGACTATATGCTGAAGGTCGTGACGCCGGACATCGATAGCTATAACGACTTCATGTACGAGAAGATGATCCCGCTCGACGTGGTCGGCGATTTCCGTACCTCGGTACAAATCCGCAACGTCAAGGAAGGCCGCGGCCTGCCGCTCAACCACATCGAGGACTGACGCGGCCTTCGCCAGCGCAGCAATGAAAAAGGGCGCGGCCGGCCGGCCGCGCCCTCTTCGTCTCGGAGGCCGCAGGGCCTACGACATGCGCTCCACGGCCACGGCGGTGGCTTCGCCGCCGCCGATGCACAGCGAGGCCACGCCCTTGGTCTTGCCCTGCTTTTCCAGTGCGGAGAGCAGTAATTTTCTGGGGAGGCGTACCGCAGACGCACGTCCCCTCGCGTGAAGTTGCCACCTCGATCTAAAAAAGGCACTGCAGCACTCGCTAAACCTGCTGCGGCACTTCGCATGCTCTAGTTGGACCCGACATCTTACCGCAACCCCTTTACACTCCACTTTGAATCCCGTCATTTGTGAGCTTGCTTTCATTCGGGAAAAAACAGTTCATTGAAGAAGTTATCCGATTCCCAGAAACTAGCGGCGCTCAGACGTGCGTCTGATCGAAACGCTCGCCGGATGCGATACTTGGATTGGCGCCGAGAGTTGGAGCGCGCCAAACACGGGCTTCCCAGTCGCGTGGACCTCTCAAGATACGGTGAATTCCGCAAGATCGAGTTGGTTGTACCTGAGGTATTAAGTTTTCGATCAAATTACAAAGAGACGGCACAATTTCTCAGAGACCTTGGCTACTCATCAAAAAATGCCCGAAATCGCCTTGTAGTGGATTTCACCAAAATAAGAAGTGTAAGTCCTGGCGCGCTACTCGCGCTTGCGGCTCAACTCCAACGCTGGACAATACTAAGATCATTCAAACCGCGCGCCCTTGATCTTGAGCAATGGGACCCCGAGATCACTCGGCTGTTAAGCGAAATGGGCTTCTTCAAATTGCTACGGGTTTCGAATGCGCCCGAAGCTCCAGAGTCAGGAGGAACCGATCGCCAGTTCCTCTCGTTCCGATCACGATGCGAAACAATGGGGATTGAAGCGCGAGGCCTTCGGGAAGAAATGGGGGAAATTGCCGACCGCTCCATTGATGGCCAACCCCTTTTTGTCGCGATAACCGAAGCCATGACGAACACCACACAACATGCTTATCCCAAGTCGAATTGGTATCGGGATGAATTGAGGTATCGTTGGTGGATGACGGGCGCAATCGACAGGAGCAACGAGAGGCTGAGCATCATCTTCTATGATCTTGGAGTCGGAATTCCAGAAACGCTAACCAAAACACATCCAATTGAATTAATAAGAGATTTTTTCCAAAAACTGAATGTTGGCAACAACGACGCAGGTATGATCTTCGCCGCAATGAGGATGGGGCGCTCAGGCACCGAGCTACCGCATCGCGGAAAGGGACTCCCTCAGATTCGTCGACTTGTAGATATCCACACCCCTGGCACTTTGCGTATAATAAGTGGCAAGGGTGAGCTGCAGTATGAGAGGCAAGGCGGTGAAACTGATGATCAGGGAACCTATATACGTAAATCGAACGATGTCGCGCTAGAAGGCACACTCGTGCAGTGGGACATTCAGTTGCCGGAAAGGCGGGAGGACCAATTCCTATGAAAATAAGCATCTCTTCCGACTTCAGCCCGGTGCCTGCGGGAAGGGTGCGCAGTGACGGGCCTTATAGCGGCGAGCGGTTCAGAGAAGAGCACCTTGTACCCGCACTAAATTCAGAAGAGCTCGTCTGCGTAAACCTTGATGGGACGGAGGGATTGGGGTCTTCGTTTCTGGAGGAAGCCTTTGGGGGGTTGGTGCGGAGCAATAACCTTGATTATGCAACTCTGAAAGATAGATTGAAAATAGAAACAAAGTCCCATTTGCTTGAATTTGAGGTTTGGAGTTACATTAAAGATGCAGACCGCGCCGTAGGCGCCGCTTAATATGAGCTGGGCTGGACTATTTTTTGATATTACTTCGCCATTTATTTTATCTGCCATAGCTTATTTTTTAATAGATCGGCGGAAAGTTGCCGCAGACTCTCTTCGAAGCGAGTGTGATAGACAGCTCGATTTGCTGGAGCACGAATGCTCTCAATACTGGCTAAGCAACCTTTCAGAGAGCGACAGAATTAGGAGCGCTGCAAAAATTCGTGCATCTGTACAAAATTTGGAAAATACAATTATTGACTTGGAATCGCATACTTTTTTTGGCGTTGATCTCTATGAAACACGCTGGCTTGGTTTCAAGAAGATTTTGACCTCCGTGCCTTTTGATACAAACCAAGCTAATGTCGATGCGGATAGATTCAGCGAAATACTGAGTGAGCTTGGCAACATGCGTCGCATGATCATACGTCGCCGTATTCAATAAGCGCTGCAAGAGCAGGGATTGGCGAGTAGCGGAAAATCAGCACATGCACCCTTCTGAAAAATAAGGATAAAAGTAGAGACGCGCACCGTTTCACCGCCAAGCGTAGCATCGCCCCCCAGGTCCACCACAAAAAAGGGCGCGGCCGGCTGGCCGCGCCCTCTTCGTCTCGGAGGCCGCAGGGCCTAGGACATGCGTTCCACGGCCACGGCGGTGGCTTCGCCGCCGCCGATGCAGAGCGAGGCGACGCCCTTGGTCTTGCCCTGCTTTTCCAGCGCGGAGAGCAGCGTCACCATGATGCGGGCGCCGGAGGCGCCGATCGGGTGGCCCAGGGCGCAGGCGCCGCCATTGACGTTGATGATGTCGTGGGAAATGCCCAGCTCCTTCATCGCGATCATCGGCACCACGGCGAAGGCCTCGTTGATTTCCCACAGATCGACATCCTCGATCTGCCAGCCGGCGCGCTCGACGACCTTGCGCATGGCGGGAACCGGCGCGGTGGTGAAATAGGCCGGCTCGTGGGCGTGGGCCGCCGTGGCCAGAATCCTGGCGATCGGCTTGAGACCACGGCGTTCCGCTTCCGACAGACGCATCATCACCAGCGCCGCGGCACCGTCGGAGATGGCCGAGGCGTTGGCGGCCGTCACCGTGCCGTCCTTGGAGAAGGCCGGACGCAGGGAGGGGATCTTGTCGGGCATCGCCTTGCGCGGCAGCTCGTCGGTATCCACCGTCACGTCGCCCTTGCGGGTCTTGATCGTGACCGGGGTGATTTCGCGCTTGAAATCGCCCTCGTTCGACGCCCGCTGGGCGCGGGCCAGGGTTTCCAGCGCATAGGCGTCCTGCTGCTCGCGGGTGAACTGGTGTTCTTCCGCGATCATGTCGGCATAGACGCCCATCGGCTTTTTCTCGTAGGCGTCTTCCAGACCGTCCTGGGCCATGTGGTCCTTGATCGTGTCATGGCCGTATTTGAAGCCGGTGCGGTGGTTGGGCAGCATGTGCGGGGCGTTGGTCATGCTCTCCATGCCGCCGGCGATGATGATCTCGGCATCGCCCGAGGCAATGGCGGAGCGGCCCATGATGGCCGCCTGCATGCCCGAACCGCACATCTTGTTCAGCGTGGTCGCCTCGACCGATTTGGGCAGGCCGGCCTTGATCGCGGCCTGACGGCCCGGCGCCTGGCCCTGGCCGGCCATCAGCACATTGCCCATCAGGATCTGGTCGACATCGTCGCCGGCCAGCCCGGCCTCTTCCATCGCCGCCTTGACGGCGATCGCGCCGAGCTCGTTGGCCGAAAGCGGCGCCAGCTCACCCAGCAGGCCGCCCATCGGGGTGCGGGCCATGCCGACGATGACAATGGGATCGTCGCTAGCACTCATGATGATGTCTCCTCAGGGGTTGTTTCTGTCTCTAATCTGGCGCGCATGATCGAAAGATGCGGCACAGCGTCAAGCATTTTCGCAGATGCAACATCCGCGGTCCGGACTTTGCCGGGACCGGCCGATTGGGGACAATCCCTTCTGCTGTTTGCCGTTTTCGCGCTCATCGCCGTCCATTTGGGGCAACATGAACCACTGTTCAAGTTTTCCGTGACCGATGCATGGATGCCATTCATCGCCATCGCCGTGATCGCAATCCTGGTCCCCGCCCTCGCCGAAGAGATGGTTTTCCGCGTGGTGCTGGCCGGGCGGACCGGCTGGCTCCGAGCCGGGCTCGCCCTCGCCGCCTTCGTGCTCTGGCACCCGGTCCAGGTCTGGCTCGGCCTGCCGATGGCCCAGCCGGTGTTTCTCGAGCCGGCCTTCCTGGTGATCGTGGCAGCGCTGGGCGTGGTGTGTACGGTGGCCTATCGGACCAGCGGCGCGGTCTGGCCACCCGTCGCTATTCATTGGGGCACCGTGGTTTTGTGGAAAGCCGTGGCGGCCGGGTGAGACGCAGCCGTTCATTGTTCTCTTGCCGAGAGTTCACTCGCCGGCGGAACATCTGCCGACCGGAAGTCGATTTCAGGCATCATCGTCCGCATCCACCGCGCGATCCAGATCGCGGTGCCCTTCCAGAACATTGATGACTTCCAGCACATCGTCCCTGTACCGGTAGAAGATCACGTAATTGCCGAACGGGACGCTGCGCAATTCGCTACCGAGTTCCGGTCGCAGCTGTCCCAGCCGGAAGGGCTGAGCCGCCAGCTCCCGGCATCGCTGCGTCAGGTTTCGCACATGCCGCCGGCCGGTAGCCTGGTCGCCACTGCGACGGGTGATGTAGTTCTGGATAGCTTCGAGATCGTCAATCGCGCCGGAAAGCAGCTCCAGGCGAAACACCTCAGAAGCCTTCGGCCTTCAGGCGTTCCGCTACGGCGTCGAGATGCGCCTCGACCTCCTCGATCGTGCGACTGCCGCCTCGCTCGATCGATGCGTTGAGCTTGTCCCGCAGCCAGGCCAGCCGCGCCTCGCGCGCCTCGACCAGCCGCAGACCGTCCTCGATCACCTCGGCTTCGGTCTTGTAACGGCCCTGTTCGACCTGCTCTTTGACGAAAATCTGCCAGCGCTTGTCGAGCGAAATGGACATGGAACGCCTCCTTCAGGTTGTAACTCTAGCACGCTTTGGCGCGGAATGCCCCCCTTTTGTTCCGCTTTGACGGAGAGTATTTCGGCCAGCCATACATGCGCCGTCATCCCACGGTCCCTGCGCGGCAGGGATCCGGGGGACCTCAGCTAACCTGTCGGCAAATCTTGCGCGCCGCTGCCACAGCCGGTTGTCCACCTGGATAGCTGAGGTCCCCCGGACCACCCGCCTCCGCTTCGCGCAGGCTGGCCGGGGGATGACGGTGTATGGAGGCAAGAAAGGAATCCCCCAGGAACGCGCGCCACGGACACACGTCCCTGCCCTCACCCGATCAGCCGCACTCCGCCGGACCCGCCCTTCCCGCTGGTGCTGGCGATCCACCCTCCGCCCAACACACGGTCCTCGTCGTCCGGGGAATAGAAAACACAGGCCTGGCCCGGGGCCACGCCTTCCTCGCCATCCGCCAGCACGACGCCGACCGTGTCGCCGTCCACCGACAGGGCCGCCGGCACCGGCGGCCGCGTCGAGCGGACCTTCACGCGCACGGGTGCCCCGTCGGCGATGGCACCATCGCCGAGCCAGTTGACCTCTTTCAGCGTGATCGTCTCGATTTCCAGCGCCTCGCGCGGCCCGACGATCACCTGCGCCTTTTCGGCGTCCAGGCGCACGACGTAAAGCGGCTCGCCCAGGGCGATGTTCAGCCCGCGGCGCTGGCCGACCGTATAGCGGATCACCCCGTCATGCGTGCCCAGCACGCGGCCGTCGACATGCACGATCTCGCCCGGACGCGAGGCGCCGGGGCGCACCTTCTCGACAATGTCGACATAGCGGCCCTGGGGCACGAAGCAGATGTCCTGGCTGTCCGGCTTGTCGGCGACGATGAGGCCGAAGGCCTCGGCCAGCTGGCGCGTCTGGTCCTTGTTCAGATGGCCCAGGGGGAAGCGCAGGAAGTCCAGCTGCTCGTGCGTGGTGGCAAACAGGAAATAGGACTGGTCCTTGCCGGCATCGGCGGCGCGCCGCAGCTCGGGCCCGTCCGGCCCGTCGACACGCTGGATGTAGTGCCCTGTCGCCATGCAACGCGCGCCGAGCTGTTTCGCGGTCTCCAGCAGGTCGGCGAACTTGACCGTCTGGTTGCAGCGCACGCAGGGAATGGGCGTATAGCCGGCCAGATAGGTGTCGGCGAACTCCTCGATCACCGCCTCGCGGAACCGGCTTTCATAGTCGAGCACATAGTGGGGAAAGCCGCAGGCCTCGGCGACGCGCTTGGCGTCGTAGATATCCTGGCCGGCACAGCAGGCGCCCTTCTTCTGGATCGCCGCGCCATGATCGTAGAGCTGCAGCGTCACGCCGACGACGTCATAGCCGGCGCGGTGCAGCACGGCCGCCGTGACGGAACTGTCGACGCCGCCGGACATGGCCACCACGACGCGGTGGTCGGCGGGATCGCCGCCCAGCCCCAGCGGATCGCCGGACAGGTGGAATTCGGAAAGCAGTGCGTCGGCGCGCGCCAGGGCATCGCCGGTAACCAGCGTGGTCATTCTTGCGCCTCCAACGGGGTCAAGGCCCGGAGCAAACGGTTATCGATGACGCGCTATCTATCGCAGATAGTTGAGAAGCGAAACCTGGTTCAGCGAGGAGAAGGTCGCCGCCGACACGTCCACGGCCGTCTGGGCCTGCTGGAAGCGCGTCGCCGCCTCGGCCATGTCGGCATCCTCGATGTCGGAAATCATCATCGTGATGAAGTCCTGCCGCTCGACATGATTGGTCTTCAGGTTTTCCACATGGGCCTGTTTGGAGCCGTTCTCGCCGACCTTCATGTGGAGATTGTCCAGGGCCGCGATGACATTCTGGATCTCCGTCTGCAGGAAGGCCTCCTGGGCCGCTGTCGTCGGGCTGGTGAAGGGCCCGTTTGCGCCGGCATCGAACTCGGCGATGCGCTTGAAGGCCGCCATCACCTCGCCGCCGACATCGTCGGCGAGCTGGCCGACCTCGACATTATAGCCCTGGTCGAGCTGGACCTGGGGCTTGCGCTGATTGTTCTGGAAGGCCTCGTTGGCGTTGCCCATCGGGATCAGCTCGGAAATGTCGGAAATGCCGACCGCCGGTACATCGGCGCGCGTGCCGCTGAAGACATAATTGCCCGCATGCTTGGTGTTGAGCGCGTTGACCACCTCGTAGAAGGCCTCACGCGTCTGCTGCATGATGTAGTCGCCTTCCTTGGTCGTGATCGCCAGGCGCAGGCTGTCGGTCGCGTCGGCAATCTGTTCCAGCGCAGTGTCCTGGGCGGCCAGGCGCGCTTCGGTCCGCGTGGCGGCCTCCTCGTAGCTCTTCGCCCGGGTCTCCGCGGCGCGGGCCGAGGACAGCATTTCGGCCTGATAACCGACATCCTTGAGGTCGTTCACCATCTTGCCGGTGGTGAGCTGTTTCTGGGCCTCGAACAGCTGTTTCTGGGCCTTCATCAGGTCCATCAGCGCCGACTGGTTGGCAGCATAGGTGGAAATCCGCGTCATCGGCCTAAACCTCCTAGACGATACCCATCAGTGTATCGGTCATTTCCTTGGCGGCCTGCAGCATGCGGGCCGAAGCGTTGTAGGACTGCTGGAAGCGGGTCATGGCGGCCAGCTCCTCGTCCAGATTGACCCCCTCGACATCGGTGCGTTTCTGCGCGGCCGTATCGCGCAGCACCGCAGCGGACCCGGCCTGGCTTTCCGCCCGCGCCGCGCGCGAACCGACCGCACCGGCCATGCGCGAGGCGTAGTCCTGCAGGCTTGCCGAGGTCTTGTTGAGCGAGCCGGCCGCATCGAAGCTGCGGGACTGCGTCAGGGCTTCCTGCAGCGCGATGCCGCCGCGATTGTCGCCGGACGACGCCACCACATCGCCGACGACCGTCGCGCCGGAAATGTCGAGCTGGCCAAGCGCCAGCTGCCCGCCGTCCGTGCGGATATCGGGATCGACATCGAAGCTCTCCGCCCGCGATGCCCGCGCTTCCAGCCCGACGCCGAAGAGTTCGGAGAAGGACACGGCCGACCCCGGACGCGCCGTGCTGTCGCCCGTCAGATCGACGTCGAAATTCTCGTAACCGGCATTGGCCGAATAGGTCAGCTCGCCATTCCCGTCGAGCGCAAAGGTGACGTAGCGCCCCACACCGGTCGTCGTGTTGTTCAGCGCGGTGACGACGTCGTTGAAGCTCTGGCCGGCCACCATGGGGATGTCGACCGTGCCGACCTGGTCGCCCGCCGTCGTCTTGATCTCGAAGGACAGGGAGGAACCGCCGGCGAACCCGTGCTGTTCGGCACCTGTCAGACCGGTTTCGAAGAAGCCCGGCTTGCTCGAGCGCACAACATCGTTGAGGCCGAAGAAATGCGAGAAACCGCGTCCGCCCCGGTCGCTGGGATTGGCCGGGTCCTGCAAGGTCGCCACACCGTTCGTCGCCGCGTCCGCGGACACGGTCATCTGCCCGTTGGCAAAGCTGGCCGAACCGACCCCGGCCAGGGCCGTATCGATCGCCGTGGTGAGGCTGGCCACCGTGGCGCCGATCGCTGCGGCAGGACCGCCGTCGACCGACAGCGTGCCGGCGTCGAAATCGATATCCACACGCCGGACCAGCACCCCGGTATCGTCCGTGACCGCCAGGGTCGTGGCGCCGGTAAAGTTGTGCGTGTCGGTGCCGGCCAGCCCGGTATTGCGGCCCGACAGCGTCTGCGGCGGCGGAAAGGCCGTGGCATTGTTGTGGGCGGCGTTGAGCGCATCGGCGGCACCGGCAGCGAGTTCCGCCAGCTCCTCGGCCATATCCGGCAATTCGCCGTCGCGCATTTCGATGAGCGCCCGCAATTCACCGCTCGTGATATGGCTGTCGAGCTGCTGGGGGGTGCCGCCATTGGGCGGCTTGACCTTGATGTTGGCATAATCGACGCCATAGGACCCCGTACCGGTCGTATCGTAGGTCAGCTCGCCGGGATAATTGTCCAGCAGCAGGACGCCGTCGGAGGTCCGCACGACCACGCGGCCATCGGTCTGGTAGTCGGCGCGGACATCCATGTATTGCGACAACTCGTCGAGCAGTTCGGACTGCCGGTTTTCCGCGCCGGAGGTGTCGCCGCCCGTGGTCGACAGGCTCTGGACGCTGGAATTGAGTTCGTAGAGCTCGTCGATGATCTCGTTGACCCGCGTCACCGTCGCGCCGATCTTCGCATCTGCCTCCAGGCGGTAATTGCGGATCTCGCCGGACAGGCGGCTCGCCTCGTCGAAGAAGGATTGCAGGTCGGACGTTGCCGACAGGCGCGCCACGGACAGCGTCGGATCGACGCTCGCCTGGGCGATGCCGGAAAAGGCGTTGTTCATCCGGGCGAACAGCGACCCGGCATCGTCAAGCTTGCCGAATTGCGATTGCAGACGGTCCAGCATGTTGGCGCTCAGCTCGGCCGCACCGGCCTCGCTGATCGCGCGCAGCGATGCGGACTGCAGGTGACGGTCGACGATGCGGTTGATGCCGACGACCTCGACACCCATCGCCACGCCGCCGACATTGCGCGACTGAAGCTGCGCTTCGGTGCGGGCATAGCCGGGCGTGTTGACATTGGCGACATTGTTGGATGTGGCGCGCAGGCCTGCCTGGCTGGCCGACAGCCCCGACAGCGCGTTTCCGAGAACACCACTCAGCGACATGTTTCGCTCCCTGCGCGGCAGGCGGCATGACGGTCCGGGCGGTCAAAACTGCCGTCGACGCGGCAAGCCTTGCCGGGTCGGCGCCGATCGGCCGCCTCCGTCGCAAGATGCCTGGCGTCGATATAACCCATTGTCGTCATTTACCTTTTCCTAAATTCAAATCTCCGGACCGGCGCCGGGTCGGCATACGGCCCTGCCCATACGTCGCAAGCCGCGGGCCAGTTTTCGCGCGCGCCGGCGCTCATGGACCGGCCGCCCTCACCGGCCGCCCTCATCGGCAGCCGGCTCGAAACCGCCGCCAGTGCGCCGCACAAGATCCGGATCGGGGGCCCGCCCGCGCGCGCGATGCGTCGCCCGGGCACCCCGGCTTCCCGGCCCGCCGGCATGCCGGAATGGAGACCGGCATCTTCGGCCCACCACCGGGAAAGTTTCGCCGGGCAGAAGCCGCCGACCGCAACCCTTACCCGGATATTAATGTTGTTTTTCATATGCTTATCTAAAATCCCGAGTGGCACGCCCCTTGCGACCGGCTTGGCAGACCAGGCGCCGGATGCGCCGTGAACGACGAGATGGACCGGACATGCAATCGGGCTTTCCCACTGCCAGCCTCCCGCGGGGCGTAGACACAGCGAGCAATGCCGACCGCCCGGCCGCCACCAGCCGGCCGTCTGCCACGTCGCGGCGCGATGACGGCAACGAGCCGGCACGCGATAGCGCCTTTTCGGACATGGTCGCCGCCAGCCGCCAGTCGGACGAAACCGCCGGCAGCAAACCGGCCGGGCGCTCGAAGTCCGGCGAAGGCGAGGCCACCAAGCCTGCCGCCGATGCGGCACCGTCCAGCAAGTCCGGCAATAGCGCGTCCCAGGATGCCGCCGCCGGCAAGACCGGTAAAGGCGAGAACGCGGCGCCCGCAACGGGCGGCGATGCGTCGGGCAACGGCCAGGCCGCGTCCGGCGAAAACGCGTCCGGACAACAAGGGGCAACGGCACAGACCGGCACATCCGGAAC
>JAYEGL010000012.1:38639-242233 GCA_034659015.1 Pseudomonadota bacterium
GTCCAGGCGACGGGCCAGGCAACGGGCCAGACCAGCGGTCAGGCCGGCGGACCGGCCCTGCCCGCAGAGGCGGCGACGGCCCCCCGGTCATCCGGTGACGCGGCGGGCGAGCCAGCACCAAAAGCTGCAACGCGCCAGACCGGACAGGCTTCACAGGCCATGCAGACCCCCGGCACCGGCAACAAGGGCACAGCACCGGCTTCCGGCGCGACGACCGGATCCTCTGCGTCCGCCACGGGCGCAACCGGATCCGCAGCGGCCGATCAGACCGGCCCGTCACAAAACAAGGCCGATGCCCGCATGTCCGCGGAACCCTCCCGGACGCCGGCCGTCATCACCACCGCCGGTACCGGCGAAACCGGCACGACGACCGCCCAGTCCGGCGTCTCGCTGCCGGATGCGGCAAGCCCGGCGGGGCAGACGGCCGCCAGCCAGGCCGGACAGGCCGCGGCGAGCCAGGCCCCACAGGTCCGGAATGCCCAGGTTAGCAACGGCCGGACCGGCAACGATGCGGCGCCCGTGGCCGGCAAGCCGGCCTCCGTCGGGAAGTCCGGCAATCAGGGCGCCAAGCCGGCTCCGGCATCCAGTTCGGCGACCGCCACCAACCCGTCCACCGTCGCGCCGGGTGCGGACATTGCCGCCGACGCGACCGGCAAGACTGCCGGCCCCGGCAGCACCGATACGGCCGCGCCGCTGCGCCAAGGTCGCGAAACCCGCGCCATCCTGGAGACCGGCAATTCCGGCGGCCTGGCCGGCAGCGGCCGCAAGACCGCTTCGGCCCAGGCCCAGGGCGACCCGTCAGCCGGCAGCAGCAAGTCCGGCACGATAGCGCCGGCCGTTCCGAACACGACCGAGGTGCGGCCCGACGCAGCCATCCAGCTGCCGCGCGACGCGGCCCCGGGCAACCCGTCTCCGCTTGGACAGCTCCTGGCGACCAATGGCGGGGCCGGCGATGTCAGCCAGCCGCTGCAGACCGTCGAAACCGACACGGCCCAGGCCGATGCCGAGATCCAGCTCAACCGCGCCGCCGATGCCCGTGCGGGCGTCGATCGCGCCGGCAGCAATCTGCCGCGCTTCGCACCGCACACGGCCCAGCAACTGGCCGGCCAGATCACCCGCAACTTCAATAACGGGCAGCGGGTCTTCGATATCCGCCTCGACCCGGCCGAACTGGGCAAGGTCGACGTCCGCCTCGAACTGCGTGCGGACAACCGGGTGCACGCCGTTCTGACCGCCGAACGCCCGGAAACGCTGGCCGAGCTCCAGCGGGCTGCGCGGGATCTGGAACGCAGCCTCAACGAGGCCGGGCTCGAACTGGCCGAAGACGGGCTGTCCTTCCAGATGAGCGAAGACGGCCAGACACCCGGCTCGGACGACGACACGACGGGCACCGCGATGCCGATCTTCGCCGATGGCGGCGAGAGCGGGCTGACCGCGGACACGGCCGCGCCGGTCGTTCAGCAATCCCGTTACGGCTTCCTGCTGACACGCCGCGAAGGCGTGGACATGCGGGTCTAGAGAGGAAACGCGAGCATGACCGAAGTCTCGAGCGCGACCCAGGCAAGCGGCAGCTCTCTCGTCAATTCCCAGACGGGGCTGGCCGACAATTTCGAGATGTTTCTTACGCTGCTTACCGAGCAGATGAAGAATCAGGATCCGCTCAACCCGATGGATTCGACGCAGTTCGTGAACCAGCTGGTCGACTTCTCGAGCGTGGAACAGCAGATCGCGCAGAACCAGAATCTGGAAAGCCTGCTCATCCTGCAGTCCGCTGCGGCCCAGGCCAATTCGGTCGGCTATATCGGCCGTATCGCCATGGCCGCCACGCCGGACGCCTATCTGCAGAACGGCAATGCCGAGTGGGAATACACGCTCCCCGAAGATGCCGAGAGCGTGTCCCTCGCGATCAAGGATGGCGACCGGATCGTCGCCCGCGCCAGTGGCGAAACCACGACAGGCACCCACACCTTCCAGTGGGACGGAACCGACGCTGCCGGATCGGATCTGGAAGACGGCGTCTACACACTGGAGATCACCGCCACCAATGCCGACGGCGACAATCTCCAGACGGAGATCCGTTCCGCCGGCCGCGTGACCGGCGTGGACATGTCCGGCAGCGAGGTCCAGGTCCAGATGGGCCAGATCAGCGTCCCGCTGTCCTACATCCTGACGGTAAGAGAACAGCAGGCTGTCCAGAACGATCCGGAAAGCGGATCGGGGACAACCGTCTAACGTGCAGGCCCGCCGGCCTGACGGGACTGCCAGAAGGCCGTCCCCAACCAATGAAGCAGAAAGCTCCAACAAGACCCAAGAACGCATGGAGCATGCACAATGAGCATCAATTCCGCGCTTTTGGCCGGCGCATCCGGCCTCATCGCCAATTCGAGCGCCCTGGCTGCGATCTCGGACAATATCTCCAACGTGAACACCGTCGGCTACAAGCGCGCGGACTCCGTCTTCACGCCGCTCTATGACGGTGGCGGCAGCGGCGCGAACTCGCGCTACACGGCCGCCGGTGTCAATTCGACGGCCCGCCTGGCCATTTCCGAGAGCGGTCTGCTGCAATCGAGCACGTCCAGCACGGACCTGGCGGTTGCCGGACGGGGCTTCTTCGTGGTTCGCGACGACCCGGCTGCCGGGTCCAACGACCCCGTGGCCTTCACGCGCTCGGGCCGTTTCCAGCCGGATGAAAACGGCTATCTGAGAAACGATGCCGGCATGTACCTCTCCGGCTGGCCGGTCGCTGCCGACGGTTCGGTCGCGGCAAACCCGTCCGACCTGAACAATCTGGAAACGATCAACCTGTCCTCGATCGGCGGCGCGGCGGAGGCGACAACGTCCATGTCGTTCAACGCCAACCTGCAGCAGAGCCAGGCCGTCTCCGCCGCGGAAGCGACCTACAACCCGGCCGTCAGTGCCAACAACATGGCGTCGGGCAATGTCACGCCGGACTTCCAGCGCTCGATCCCCTTCTATGACAGTGTGGGCGGCGTGCGGACGCTGACCATCTCGATGCTGAAGAGCTCGACGCCGAACCAGTGGCATGCGGAAGTGCACATGTCGCCGGCCACGGACGTGACGACCGGCGCCAACCTGGTCGACGGCCAGATGCTGACCGGTACGGTGGCCTTCGACGAGAACGGCCGGCTGGACATGCCGAACACGACCCTGCCGACGACACTCGACTTCCTGGCATCCAGCAATGTCGCACCGCTCGGCGCCAACCAGGTGCAGTGGGCCACCGCAACGGGTATCGACGCCCAGACCATTGACCTGGATTTCGGCGGTGCCAACTCGGCCGGCGGCTTCACCCAGTATGAGAGCCCGTCCAATCTGGGTTCGACGAATGTGAACGGCTCCGCCTTCGGCAACTTCGCCAGCGTGGACGTGGACGAGGACGGCTTCGTCTTCGCCAAGTTCACCAACGGTATCGTGCGCAAGATCTACCAGGTCCCGGTTGCGACCTTCCAGAACCCCGACGGGCTGGAAGCCCAGACCGGCGGCACCTTTACGGTAACGCCGGAATCCGGCGCCTACACGCTGACGGCACCGGGCATGGGCACCGCGGGCAATATCGCCTCCTCGACCCTGGAAAGCTCGAATGTCGACCTGGCGACGGAGTTCACCAATCTGATCACCACCCAGCGCGCCTACTCGGCCTCGTCGAAAATCATTACCACGGCCGACGAGATGCTGGACGAAGCGATCCGCATGAAGCGCTAACCGCATCGCTCCATCGCGTTCTTGAGGGCTGCCTGCGGGCAGCCCTTCTTGTTTGTGACCGCATGGTGAATCGCCGGCCGCGATTTCGATGCAAATCCTACGAAAGCGTTTAAACGTAAATTTACCCAGCGGTTTAGGCCGATGTTAAAGCCCGGTGTGTAGGGTCACCCTACAAACAAGAACAACGGGGATCGGACATGCAGCCGCGCCTTAAAAAAGAAAATTATGTCATTGGACCGGATGGTAGCCCTCTCACCCTGGCGGACCTGCCCAACCCGAATACCCAGCGCTGGGTCGTTCGTCGCAAGGCAGAGGTCGTCGCGGCCGTGAGAGGCGGACTGCTTTCGCTCGAGGACGCCTGTTCGCGTTACTCGCTGACCGTCGAGGAGTTTCTCGGCTGGCAGCGCTCGATCGACAAGCACGGCCTGGCCGGCCTGCGGACGACGCGCCTTCAGCAGTATCGCTAGTTTGTCCCCCTTGAACTAGCGTCTTCGGACGGCGGCCCCTCCCCCCGGGTCGCCGTTCGTCATGTCATCTGCACATCGGATTTGCGTGCTCTGCCGGGCGTCCCCGGGCGGAGCGCATTTCCTATTCGGCGGTATTAAACCCTCGTTTACGAGACCGGTAGGAAAATTCTGCCCAGTGCTTCGCTGATGAAGCAGGGACGTAAGGCAGGATTCTCCGTGAACGCTCTACTCGAACAGTTCAAGGCTTTTGGCGCTGGACGCCTGACCGCCATCTTCGGCCTCGCCGTCGGTGTCGCGGTTGCCCTGGTCTATTTCTCCGGCGCGATCGGCGGCGGCAGCCAGTCGTTGCTGTATTCCGGTCTCGACCCCGCCGAAGCGGCATCGACGGGCCAACTGCTCGACCAGGCCAATATCACCTACGAGATCCGCGAAGGCGGCACGGCCATCTATGTCGACCGCGACCAGGTCGACGAGGCGCGCGTGCGCGTCGCCTCGTCCGGTCCGCTGTCCGGCGCATCGGTCGGCTACGAGATTTTCGACCGCCAGGACAGCTTCGGCCAGACCAGCTTCGTGCAGAACCTCAATGCCAAGCGCGCCCTGGAGGGCGAGCTGGCCCGCACGATCCAGTCGATGGCCTTCGTCGACAGCGCGCGGGTTCACCTGAACCTGCCCGAGCGACGCCTGTTCACCCGCGACCAGCAGGACCCGACCGCGGCCGTTACCGTTTCGACGAATCAGCGTCTGAACGCCGAACAGATCCGCGTCATCCGCAACCTGGTGTCCTCCGGCGCCGGTCTGGAGCCGGGCCATGTCGCCCTGGCCGACGATCGCGGCCGCCAGCTCGCCAGTACAGTGGATGGCGAAAACGCCGGTGCGGTCTTCATGGACGAGCGCCGCTCGGAAGTGGAGGCCGAACTGCGCCGCGACATCCTCGATATCGTCGAAGGTGTGGTCGGTCCGGGTGCCGCGCGTGTCCAGGTCACGGCCGAGCTGAACCGTCAGAGCGTGACCGAAAGCTCCGAGACCTATGATCCGGAAGGCTCCGTCCTGCTCTCCCGCGAACGGTCCGAGGAAATCGAGAGC
Source organism: Pseudomonadota bacterium (assembly GCA_034659015.1). Taxonomy (GTDB): domain Bacteria; phylum Pseudomonadota; class Alphaproteobacteria; order Caulobacterales; family Maricaulaceae; genus Maricaulis. The sequence goes on from JAYEGL010000012.1 coordinate 43,913, forward strand.
GACCGCGACGGCAACGGCAACCGGGTCTCGGCGTCGGAAAACCTGCCCGACGCCGGTGAGGCGGACGCAGAAGGTCCCACCAGCCTGTCCAATCGCGAAACCTCCAACGAAACCGTCAATTACGCTCTGTCCAGCACGACGCGGACGCAGGTTGTCGAAGCCGGCGCCATCGACCGCCTGTCGGTCGCTGTCGCCGTGGACGGTCTGGTCGAGGTGCAGGAAGACGGCACCACGGTGTGGAATGAGCGCCCGCAGGCCCAGATCGAGCAGATCGAGGCACTGGTCCGCTCTGCCATGGGCTACAGCGACGACCGGGGCGACGCGCTGACCGTGCGCCAGATCGAGTTCGCCCGGGCCGATCCGCTGCTGGGGACCCCGGCGAGCAACGCCTTTTCCTTCTCCAAGGCCGACATCATGCGGATCGCGGAAATCGTCGTCCTGTTCGTGACCGCCCTGCTGATCATCTTCCTGGTCGCCCGCCCGCTGGTGAAGGGTGCGTCGTCCGGCACCGCCATGCCGCAGGGTCTGGCCCTGGCGGCGGCCGGTGCCGACACCGGTCACACGCCGGCCGCCCTGCCCGTCCAGGGCGAGCGCCCGGCCGCCCTGCCGGCGGCTGACAACGGCGAGTCGATCGACATCGAGAAGATCGACGGCCAGGTGAAGGCCTCCTCTTTGAAGAAGGTCGCCAACATCGTCGAATCCCACCCCGAGGAATCGATCTCGATCCTCCGTTCCTGGTTGCATGAAGGGTGAGCGCGATCATGTCCGAAAAGCGCGCAATCGAAGATCCTGCGAAGCTCTCCGGCCCGGAAAAGGCCGCGGTGATGCTGCTGGCGCTCGGCGACGAGGGCGAATCGATCTGGCAGCACCTCGACGAGGAGGAGATCCGCGAGGTCTCCCAGGCGATGTCCAATCTGGGCACGGTCACCTCGGCCGCTGTCGAAAAGCTCATCGTCGACTTCGTCGGCCAGATGTCCTCCACCGGTTCGCTGATGGGCTCGTTCGAGGCCACCCAGCGCCTGCTCACCTCCTTCCTGCCCGGCGAAAAGGTCGAGTCGATCATGGAGGAGCTGCGCGGTCCGGCCGGCCGGACCATGTGGGACAAGCTGGGCAATGTGAACGAGGTGGTTCTGGCGAACTACCTGAAGAACGAATACCCGCAGACCGTCGCCGTGGTGCTGTCCAAGGTGAAGTCCGAGCACGCCTCCCGCGTTCTGGCCGCCCTGCCGGAAGACTTCGCCCTGGAAGTGGTCACCCGCATGCTGCGCATGGAGCCGGTACAGCGCGAGATTCTCGACCGGATCGAGGAGACGCTGCGCACCGAGTTCATGTCGAACCTGGCGCGCACCTCCAAGCATGACAGCCACGAGATGATGGCGTCGATCTTCAACAATTTCGACCGCCAGACCGAGAACCGTTTCCTGGCGGCCCTGGAAGAGCGCAATCGCGAGAGCGCCGAGAAGATCCGCTCGCTGATGTTCGTCTTCGAGGACCTGTCCAAGCTGGACCCGGGCGGAATCCAGACGCTGATGCGCTCGATCGACAAGGACCAGATGGGTCTGGCGCTGAAGGGCGCTTCGGACAGTCTGCGCGATCTGTTCTTCTCGAACATGTCCGAACGCGCGGCGAAGATCATGAAGGAAGACATGGGCGCGATGGGTCCGGTCCGCCTCAAGGATGTCGACCAGGCGCAGCAGGCGATCGTCTCGGTCGCCAAGGACCTGGCTGCCAAGGGCGAGATCATGCTCGCCGACGGCGGCGCCGACGATGAACTGATCTACTAGGGAGCGGACGAACGATGAATCCTGTCAAATTCGACTTCGACACCGAGTTCGACCGCAATGGCGAGATCCTGCGGGAGGGCGAGAGCTACAAGCGCTTCTTCACCCAGGACGATGTCGATGCCGCCCGCATGTGGGGCGTCGAGGAAGGCCGGGAAATGGAGGAAGGCCGCTGCGCCGACAGTCTCCAGGCCATCGCGTCCCAGATGCAGCTGATTGTCGCCCGCCTGGCCCATGAATCCGACGCCCTGCGTCACGAAGCGGCCGGGCTGGCCGTCGCCGCGGCCCGCAAGATCGCCGGCGAGGCGCTCTCGGCCTATCCGCTCGACACGATCGAGGAACTGGCGCGCGAGGCCGTGCAGGATCTGCGGTCCGAGCCGCGCCTGTCGGTGCGTTGCAGTGCCGAGCTGGTCGAAGCCCTGGCGGAACGCCTGGAAAAGACGGCGCGCGATGCCGGTTTCGAAGGCGCCATCATGGTGCGCGGCGATGACGGCATGACCGGCGCCGACGTGCGCCTGGAATGGGGTGCCGGCGCGGTCCAGCGCAGCGCCGAGGAAATCGAGACCCGGTTGAATGATGTGGTGGCGCGCTGGCTCGCGGCCGCCCCGGACGAACAAGACGGCGACGACAGCGCTTCCGGCAATACAGCCGGCGCGTCGTCCGCCGCTTAAAGGAGGCCATCATGGCTGACGAAAACAATTTCGACCTGCCCGACCTTGAAGGCGAACAGGTGCCCGCCACCACCGAGGCGCCCAAGGTCGACCAGATGCTCGAGGAAGACGAGAAGAACGCCGCCGATCTGGCGCCGGTCTTCGACGTCCCCGTCAACATCTCGGCGGTGCTCGGAAAAGCTCATATCGACGTGAACTCGCTGCTGAAACTGACCTCCGGGTCGGTGGTCGAACTCGACCGCAAGATCGGCGAAGCGATCGACATCTACGTCAACAACCGGCTGGTGGCGCGCGGCGAAGTCGTCGTCGTCGACGACCGGCTCGGCGTGACCATGACGGAAATCATCAAGGACGGGGACTCGGCCTGAGGCCGGGTGAGGACGGAGAAACACCATGCGCATTCTGATAGTCGGCAGCCTGGGCGGACAGCTTCACACCGCCACGAAGATCGCCCTGGAGCGGGGCGCCAAGGTTTCGCAGGTCGATACGATCGAGCAGGCCACGGCCCACCTGCGGGCCGGCCGCGGGGCCGACCTGCTGATGGTCGACCTGTCGCTGGACGTGCAGGCGCTGATCGCGGCCAACGAGGCCGAGCGGATTTCCGTGCCGGTCGTCGCCTGCGGCGTCAATGTCCGTCCGGAAGCCGCCGCCGCGGCGATCCGTGCCGGTGCGAAGGAATTCATCCCGATGCCGCCGGACGCCGACCTGATCGCTGCCGTTCTGGAAGCGATCGCCGACGACGAACGCCCGATGATTGCCCGCGACCCGTCCATGCAGGCCGTCATCCAGCTCGCCGACCGGATCTCCGCCTCCGACGCCTCCGTCCTGATCACCGGCGAAAGCGGCTCGGGCAAGGAAGTGATGGCGCGCTACGTCCACTCCAAGTCCAAGCGCGCCTCGGCGCCCTTCGTCTCCGTCAACTGCGCAGCCATCCCGGAAAATCTCCTGGAGTCGGAACTCTTTGGCCACGAGAAGGGCGCCTTTACCGGCGCCATCGCCCGCCGCGTGGGCAAGTTCGAGGAAGCCGACGGCGGCACGCTGCTGCTGGACGAAATTTCCGAAATGGATATCCGCCTGCAGGCCAAGCTGCTGCGCGCCATCCAGGAACGCGAGATCGACCGGGTCGGCGGCACCAAGCCGGTGAAGGTCAATATCCGCATCCTGGCGACCTCCAACCGCGACCTGCGCAAGTCGGTCGCCGAAGGGCATTTCCGCGAAGACCTGCTGTTCCGCCTCAACGTGGTGAACCTGGCCCTGCCGCCGCTGCGCGAGCGCCCGGCCGACATCATCGCCCTGGCCGACCATTTCGCGAAGAAATACGCCGTCGCCAATGCGATCGACGACCGTCCGCTGTCCGAAGCCGCCAAGACCCAGCTCCTGGCGCGCGAATGGACCGGCAACGTCCGCGAACTGGAAAACGCCATGCACCGGGCCGTGCTGCTGGCTTCGGGCCGGGAGATCACGCCGGACGCGATCCGCATGCCCGACGGCTCGGCCTTCACCGGCTCGGGCAGCAGCGTGGCACGACAGGCCGCCGATGCGGCCCAGACGGTACAGACCGACATGATCGGCCGCACCGTAGCCGAGGTGGAGCAGGACCTGATCCTGAACACGCTCGACCATTGCCTGGGCAACCGGACCCATGCCGCGAACATTCTCGGCATCTCGATCCGCACCCTGCGCAACAAGCTGAAACTCTACCAGGACCAGGGCGTCGACATTCCCGCGCCCAACCAGCCGGCAACCGGCACCTCCGTAGCCTGATTGGACTAGACCGTGGTCGACACCGCTGCTTCCGAAACCGCCGCTTCCAACGCGAGCGGATTTGACGCCCGCGCCTTCCTGAACCGCATCATGCGCGGTGACGTGGCGCTGGCCGTGGGCATTCTCGCCATCCTGGTGATGCTGCTCCTGCCCATGCCGCGCATGCTGCTGGACTTCTCGCTGGCGATCTCCATCTCGATCGCCGTGCTGGTCCTGATGACCGCGCTCTTCATCAAGAAGCCGCTGGAATTCTCGGCCTTCCCGGCCGTGCTGCTGATCACGACCCTGCTCAGGCTGGGCCTCAACATCGCCTCGACGCGCCTCATCCTGTCGCGCGGGCATGAGGGCACAAACGCCGCCGGCGAGGTGATCGAGGCCTTCGGGGCCTTCGTCATGCAGGGCAATGTGGTGATCGGGGTGATCGTGTTCTCGATCCTGGTCATCGTGAACTTTGTCGTCATCACAAAGGGTTCCGGCCGGATCGCGGAAGTCGCGGCCCGCTTCACCCTGGATGCCATGCCCGGCAAGCAGATGGCCATCGACGCCGACCTGTCCGCCGGGCTGATCACCGAGGACGAGGCCCGCAAGCGGCGCTCCGAGCTGGAAGGCGAAAGCAATTTCTTCGGCGCCATGGACGGTGCCTCGAAATTCGTGCGCGGCGACGCCATGGCCGGCCTGATGATCACCGCCATCAACCTGATCGGCGGCATCGTCATCGGCGTTGTGCAGTCGGACATGTCATTCGGCGACGCGGCGAACGCCTATTCCACACTCACCATCGGCGACGGCCTGGTCTCCCAGATCCCGGCCCTGATCATCTCCGTGGCCGCCGGCCTGCTGGTCTCCAAGGCCGGCGTGGACGGCGAGGCCGACAAGGCCGTGTTCGGCCAGCTGACCGCCAACCCGCAGGGTCTGGGCCTGGTCTCCGGTGTCGCCCTGATGGTCGGCCTGCTGCCGGGCATGCCCTTCCTGCCCTTCGCGCTGATGGCCGCCAGCGCCGGGTCCCTGGCGTGGATGAACCGGGATATCGTGGAGCGCAAGGCGCAGGAGGAAGCCGAGGCAAAGGCCGAGGCCGCGGCCGAACAGAACGGCGGAGCGGCCAGTCAGGAAACACCGATCGAGGACAGCCTGGCGATCGACGAGCTGAAGATCGAGCTGGGCTACGGCCTGCTGCCCCTGATCAACGATGTCGACGGCCGCAAGCTGACCGACCAGATCAAGGCCCTGCGCCGCTCGCTGGCCGAGGAGATGGGCTTCGTCACGCCGGCCGTACGCATCGTCGACAACATGACGCTCGGCAATAACGAGTACGCCATCCGCATCAAGGAACTCGAGGCCGGCCGCGGCGAGTTGCAATTGCACAAGCTTCTGGTGATGGACCCCTCGGGCATGCCCATCGACATGCCGGGCGATCACGTCAAGGAGCCGACCTTCGGCCTGCCGGCGACGTGGATCGAGGAAGGCATGCGCGAGGAAGCGACCTTCCGGGGCTACACCATCGTGGAACCCGCCGCCGTTCTGGTGACCCACCTCACCGAGCTGCTGCGCGACAATATGGCGGACCTGTTGTCCTACGCCGAGGTCGAGAAGCTGATCGACAAGCTCTCCAAGGAGCACAAGAAGCTGGTCGACGATATCGCGCCGGCCCAGATCAGCCGCGCCGGCATCCAGCGCGTCCTGCAATCGCTGATCCGCGAACGCATCTCGATCCGCGACCTGCCGACCATCCTGGAAGGCATCGCCGAGGCCAGCGCCACGACCCAGCATCTCGACGCCATCGTGGAACATGTGCGCACGCGCCTGGCCCGCCAGATCTGCCACTCCAACCGCGCCCCGGACGGCAACCTCCCGGTTCTCGCGCTCGGTCCGCAATGGGAACAGGCCTTCATGGAAGCCCTGGTCGGCGAGGGCGAACGCAAGCAGCTTGCGCTGGCGCCCTCCAAGCTGCACGATTTCGTGGCGGCGATCAGAAACTCTTTTGAAACCGCATCGGAACAGGGTCAGGTTCCTGTACTGCTGACGAGCCCGCTGATTCGTCCGTATGTGCGCTCTCTGGTGGAACGTTTCCGCCCGCAGACCGTGGTGATGTCGCAGAACGAGATCCACCCGAGCGCACGTCTGAAGACCCTGGGCCATGTCGGCTGATCGGCCGAAACTCCGGTGTGACCTGAACCATGCGCCTTAAGACCTTTTCCGCATCTTCCCTGTCACAGGCCATGGCCGATGTGCGCCGGGAAATGGGCCCCGACGCGGTGATCATCGCCACCTCCGACGCGCCCGGCGGCGGCGTGCAGGTGCGCGCCGCGGCCGAGACCGCCTATGTCCACGAGCCGGCCGAACCGGTGCGCGAGCGCGCCGAGCGGCTGGATGCGGAAGCCGAGGTCGAGCGCGGCCTGCGCGAGGACAGCGATCTGGACCGGGTGATCCGGGCCCTGGGCTTCCACCGCACGCCGGGCAATGCCGCCCAGGCGCTGATCCGCGCTGCGCACGACCTGTCCGACGGTCAGGCCGTGGCGCGTCTCGCCCACGCCATCGAGAGCCGCTACACCTTCCAGCCCCTGCCGGCGGTGCCCGAGCATGCCCTGCTGTTTGCGGGCACGCCGGGCGTCGGCAAGACATCGGCTCTGGCCAAGACCGCAGCCCGCGCCATCACCGCCGGCGCCCGGCCGACCCTGATCTCCTGCGACGGCGAACGTGCCGGCGCCGACGACCGCCTCAAGGCCCTTGCCCAGCGCATGGGCGCAGATTTCCGTGTGGCCGACGATCCGCGCGAGATGGCCGACGCCGTCGCCGAGATCCAGGGGCCCGTCCTGATCGACAGCCCTGCGGTCAATCCCTACGAGCTCGATGATCTGGACATGACGCTCGCTTTCGCCGATTCTGCGGGCGCTGAAATCATCTATGTCTTCGATGCCGGGCTGACGCCGGAAGACGCCGAAGACGCAGCCTCGCTGTTCGCCTCGATCGGGGCCAGCCGCTGCATTCCGGTCAAGCTCGACACCAGCCGCCGCCTCGGCGCCATTCTCGGCGTCGGCGAGACCGGCCTCGCCTTCGCCCAGATATCCTCCACCCCCTTCATCGGGGGCGGACTGGCTCCGGCCACGCCGCTGCGCCTGGCCCGCGTTCTCATCGAAGACCGTGACACCCCGTTTGAAGAGGCGGACCAATGAAGCTCGCATCCGCGCCGCAAGACCGCTCCGCAGGCCGTATCCTGGCCATTGCCTCGGGCAAGGGCGGGGTCGGCAAGACCGCCGCCGCCATCGGCATGGCCCACGCATTCTCCCAGATGGGCGAACGCGTGCTGCTGGTCGATGGCGATCTGGGCATGGCGAATATCGACGTCCAGCTGGGCCTTCAGCCCTCCGCCGACATCACCAGCGTGCTCAACGGCAAGGTCGAGCTGGCCCAGGCCGTCTGCCCGGCCCTCGGCGGGTCTGACAAGCGCGGCGGGTTCGACGTGATCTCCGGCCGGTCCGGCTCGGGCGCGCTGGCCAACCTGTCCGGCCCCGGCCTGACCAAGCTGGCGTCGGGCGTCGCCGCCCTCGCCCTGTCCTACGACCGCGCCATCCTCGACCTGGCCGCCGGCGCCGACCGCGCGACGGTACGTCTGGCCCTGACGGCCGACGATGTGGTGATCGTGCTCAATGACGAGCCGACCTCGCTGACCGATGCCTATGCCTTCGTGAAGACACTGCGCCTTCATGACGACGGCGCCTCGCCCCTCGTGGTGATCAACAACGCGCCGGACATGGCCACAGCCCGCGAGGCTTTCGGCGCCTTCCGCAAGACCTGCGAGGCCTTCCTCTCCTTCACGCCGACCCTGGCCGGCATCGTCCGCCGCGACACGAACGTGCCCGCCGCGATCCGCCACCAGGCCTGTGTTTCCGTGCGGGCGCCGGCCTGCGATGCGGCCAAGGATCTGCAATCCCTTGCCGGATCGCTCGCGCGCGGCAAAGAAGCGGCCTAAAATACCCCCCGTACGTATAGCGTAGGGGAGCGTTTGGGGGATGTACGACACGTTTGGAGACCGGCTGGCCTCGGGCTTTACCGGTTTTGACTGGTGGCTGCTGATCGTTCTGTCGCTGGTGGCCGCCCTGATCATGCGCAAGTGGCCGCAATGGCCCGCCGCCGCGGCGATCGCTTTCTTTGCCGACGCGCTGGCACCGTTTTTCTACCGGTGGGCAACCGGCGTACCGCCGGATTTTGCCTTCGACTTCGCCTTTTCCCGGCTCGATGAACGCGGCGGTATCGTCGTGCTGATCCGTCTGGCGCTCTACATGATCGTGATCGGCGCGATTTTCTGGACCAAGCGCAAATACGCCCGGAACTAGCCGGACGGGCGGGCCACGCGGTCCGGACATGAAAACGGGCAGACCGGCGGCCTGCCCGCTTCAATCCTGACAGGGTCCCGGCCTATTCGATAACGGTAACCTGGCTCTCCAGCAGCGCCTCGGCCTCGGCATAGGCCTCCTGCGGCGTGGCGATACCGAACAGGACGCGCTGGCCGGCGTCCAGGAGCGGGCCGTAGAGCAGCGTGCCCTCGGCGTCGTCCTCGACATGGAAGCCCTGCGTGGTGGTTTCCAGATTGTCGAAATAGGCCCGTACCATCGCCCAGTATTCCTGGGTGGCGTCCCAGTAGTCCCGCGCCGCCTGATCGTTCGGCAGATCGGTATTGCGGTAGGTGTTGACGCCGGTCTCGCGCACCAGCTCGTGCGTGGTGCCGTCTGCATCTATGACGATCTTCGAATTGTCCTGTTCGTGGGTCCAGCCCCACGGCGTGATCGTGTGGCGGTTCACGGCCGCGATCGCGTCGTAGTCGTCGCGCGTGGTGTCGTCGCGGCGCGGCAGGGGACGCCAGGAGACCGGCGGCTCCCAGGTCGACACGCCGTCGGCGTCGTGCCGCCATTCGGCAACCGCCGCGTAGCGCGGGCTGTCATCCACCTGGTAGACAGTCTGCGACCAGGCACCTGCGGCCTCGCCAGCCGGTACATCCTCGACCGTCCAGTCGTCATGCCCCTGGAACGCCAGCACGGTCTCGGGCTCGTAGCGCCAGTCCTGGCGCCAGTGCTTGACGATGAAGGGCTCGTCCTCGCCACCGACGACCAGAAGATGCTGCAGCATGATGAAGTCGCCGGTATCTTCCACGACGATGACGACTTCACGCGCCGGGGTAAGCTTGGGTTCTGCCAGTTCATAGCCCGCGGCAATCGGCACCGTTTCCTCGAAATCGAACGTCACGGCGTACTCGCCCTGCATGGCGAGAATGGCCTGGCGATCCTGCTCGTAGAGTGCCTGCGAGCGTTCGTTCAAAGCCGGCGCCTCCGGCGACGGCCCCGTGGCGTCGGTGGTGGCGCAACCGCTGGCGATCAGCGCGGCTGCAGCGGCGAGATAGGCGATCTTCATGAAACCCTCATCGTGTGAAACGGCCCCCGGGGGGGATGACGTGATATTCAGAACAATTCTCACTTGCATTCGCAAAAAGCAAGAGGCAGAACACGGCAACTGCAAATCATTCGCATATTGAGGGACCTTCCAATGAAAACCGTGTTGCTGGCCGGCGTTGCCGCCTTCGCCCTGACAAACCCCGGGCTCGCCCAGAGCCGGGCCGAAGCGGACGAGACGGCCGACGTCATCGTCGTCGAGGCGACCTATACCGAGCTGGACGCCTTCGTGTATCCGGGGATGACCGCGTCGATCGATGCCGAGGCGCTCGACCTGCGCCGTCCGGCCGACCTGGACGACCTGCTGCGCTCCATGCCCGGCCTGGAAGTGGTCGGCGGCCCGCGCCGCACCGGCCAGACAATCTCCCTGCGGGGTCAGGGCCGCGAGAACACCACGCTCCTGCTCGACGGCGCCCGTCAGAATTATTCCTCCGGCCATGACGGCGTCTTTTTCATCGACCCGGCCCTTCTGGTCGGCGTGGAAGCCGTACGCGGCCCGGCCTCGGCGATCTACGGATCCGGCGCATCGGGCGGCGTGATCGCCTTCCGCACCGCCAATGCCGGCGACCTGCTCGAGGCCGGCGAGAGCTGGGGCTATTCCCTCGGTGCGGGCTACCGCTCGGTCGACGAGGAAACCCGCGGTTCCGCCAGCGTTTACGGCCGCGCCGGAACGGCCGACCTGCTCGCCTCGGTCTCGGCCCGCTCCTCCGGCGATATCAGCCTGGGATCGGGCAACGACCTGCCGGCGGACGACGAATCCCTCTCCACCCTCATCAAGGTGGGCAACGACTTCGCCGAGGGCATCCGCGCCGAGCTGAGCTGGCAGAGCTTCGACGGCGACGTGACCGAGCCGAACAACGGCCAGGGCAATGCCGGCGTCGGTTCGCAGAACGCGCTGGTCGACAAGGACATCACGGCCGACAATCTGACACTGACCACGTCATTCGCCCCCGGCACGATCGACTGGATGGACCTTGAACTAACGCTCTATCTCAACGAGACCGGCGTGGACGAGACCGAGCTGGTATCCGGCCGCGAATTGCGCCGCGACCTGGAAACCGTCGGCATCCGCGGCGACCAGCGTTTCGAGTTCGGCCTGGGCGCCTATGCGGCCGGTCTCACCGTGGGCGGCGAATACTACGAGGACAGCCAGGACGGCTATGACAGCGACGATCCGTCCGGCACGCGCGGCGGTGCACCGGATGCCGACAGCCAGTTCACCGCGGGCTGGATGCAGCTGGAACTCGACGGCCCCGCACCGCTGGGCCTGCCGGGCCGGATGATCGTGCTGCCGGGCGTGCGCTATGACGAATTCGAGACCTCGACACCGACCGGCACGGCGGTCTCCAGCGATGCCGTCTCCGAGCGCCTCGGCCTGACCTATGCGCCCACGGAAACCTTCAACATCTTCGTGAGCTGGGGTGAGGCCTTCCGCGCGCCCTCGATCAACGAACTCTATCTGGACGGAACCCACTTCTCATTCCCGCACCCGATCCTGGGCGCCCCGCTCTTCGTGTCCAACGACTTCATCGCCAATCCGGATCTGCTGCCGGAAGAAACCGAGACGATCGAGGTCGGCTTCGGTCTGGACCTGGCCGACCGGGTCGGCGTGGACCGGCTCGACCTGCGGGCCTCCTGGTACGAGACCGACGCGGAAAACCTGATCGACCTGTCAGTCGACTTCGCCTTCGACCCGACCTGTTTCGCACCGCCCTTCCTGCCCTGCTCCGCTGGCACCACGCAGAGCTCCAATGTCGGTTCGGCCGAGCTGTCGGGCTACGAGATCCAGACCCGTTTCGCGGAAGGCCCGTTTTCGCTCGACGCCTCCCTGACCGGTATCGACGGCAAGGACGCGGAAACCGGCGCCCCGCTCGGTTCGCTCGCCCCCACCCGGCTCTTTGTCGATGGCCGGTGGAGCTTCGAACAGCATCGCCTGATCGTCGGCGGACGTATCGAAGCGGCCTCGGAATACGACGCGCCTCTGGATACCGCGGAACACCGCGCCGGGTATGTGGTGACGGATCTTTATGCCCGCTGGCGGCCTTTCGCCGGGCACGGGCTGAGCCTGAACGCCGGTGTCGAGAACCTGCTCGACCACGACTACGACCGCGTCTTCGCGGGCGTCAGCGAACCGGGGCGGTCGGTCCGCTTCGACATCGGATGGACGCAGAACTTCTAGAGGGAGGCACTCCCTCTGACCGTCTCCGGGTCAAGAGAGGCCGGGAGATCCTCGTAGGTGGGACACTACGACCCCTGAGGTCCCGGGCCGTTCGCGCTCCGGGACCTTTTTTTTCCCGCCCGCCGCTCAGTTGGGACGGCGGTGGCGGACCTGGGCGATCTCGTCGAGCTCGTCCTGCTCGGCAGCGCGCAGGGCTTTCTCGGCCTGGGCCAGCCGGCGCTCTTCCAGCAGCTCGTACTTCTTGAGCTCCTGGAAGGCCTCGGCCAGGCGGTTCCGCAGGGCCTCGGCCTGGACCTCAACCTCGTCGAGCGAAAGACGGATATTGTCCTTCCGCTTGATCACGGCCTGGGCATAGGAACCATAGGCCAGGAAGCCTTCCTTGGATTCCGTGGCCACGGCCTGTTCCTCGGGAACAGAGGCTTCCAGGCGTTCGATCTGGTCGATCAGCGCCTGGCGCGACCGGTCGAGTTCGGCCATCTGTTTCTGGAGTTCTTCAACCTTGAACCGGGCCAGCCGGATCAAGGGTTCATGCGAGCGTGTCATGAGCGCTCTCCTTCACCACCACCCAAAATCTCGGACAGCTGCGCGAATGTCGCCGGAATATCCGCCGCTTCGTCTTTTTGCTGCCCGAGGAATGCTTCCAACGGATCGTTGAGAGCGATTGCCCGGTCCACATCCGGGTTCGATCCCTGGGTGTAAGCCCCCAGTCGGATCAGTTCTTCCATGTCGGAATAGGCCGACAGGAGTTTGCGCGCCTCGGCCACGAGGGGCCGTTGCGGCGGATCGTAAACTTCCGGCGCCGTCCGGCTGACCGATTTGAGCACGTCGATGGCCGGATAGCGGCCGCGCTCGGCGATGGCCCGGCTCATCACGACGTGACCGTCGAGAATACCGCGCACGGCGTCGGCAATCGGTTCGTTGTGATCGTCGCCGTCCACCAGCACGGTGAACAGGCCGGTGATCGTGCCCTGCTTGCCGCCGTCGCGGCGCTCGGGGCCCGGACCGGCGCGTTCCAGAAGGCGCGGCAGTTCGGCAAAGACAGAGGGGGTATACCCCCGCGTCGTCGGCGGTTCGCCGGCGGCCAGGCCGATCTCGCGCTGGGCGAGAGCAAAACGCGTCACGCTGTCCATCAGGCACAGCACATCCTTGCCCTGGTCGCGGAAATATTCCGCCGTGGTCAGGGTCAGGTGCGCGGCCTGGCGCCGGGCCAGGGCGGGCGCGTCGGAAGTCTCGGTGATAACGACGGAGCGCTTGCGGCCTTCCGGGCCCAGCACGTCGTCGACGAATTCCCGCGCTTCGCGGCCCCGTTCGCCGATCAGGCCGATGACGATCACGTCGGCATCGCAGGCGCGGGCCAGCATGGACATGAGAACCGACTTGCCGACACCGGATCCGGCGAAGATGCCCAGACGCTGACCGCGCCGCATCGGCACGAAGGCATTGAGAACGCGAACGCCCAGATCCAGCCGGTCGCCCAGACGGGCCCGGCCGTGAGCGCCGGGCGGATTGCCCTTGAGCGGATAGGGCAGCGCGCCGTCCGACAGGGGTGCGCCGGCATCGAGCGGCCGGCCGAAACCGTCCAGCACCCGGCCGAGCCAGGCTGCCGACGGGCGCACGCGCGCCGCTTCGGGCTGCAGCCGGACACGCGCGCCGGGGCGCACGCCTTCCAGGGGACCGAAAGGCATCATCAGCGCAGTCTCGCCGCGAAAGCCCACAATCTCGCATTCGGCGGGACCCTGGCTCGTCTCGATCACCGCATGCGCACCCAGCGAGAGCCCCGCCTTGGGGCCCTCGGCTTCGACGAGCAAGCCGTTCAGCGCGGTGATCCGGCCTTCCAGCACGCGATCGTCGAGGCGCTCGATGCGATCGATCAGGGTTTGCATCATAGGTCTGGAACCGCCTTGCGTCCTGTGGCGAAAATGCCAATCCACGGCAACAATATACCCGACGCGGTTGCCCTAGCGTAAACACCCGGCATTTTTTGCATGGCCGCGCACAGACAATTCCATCGGCTGCTGGACTCGATTCTTCCTGCGAGTCCCCTGCGGCTCGAAATCTGATGTGGAAAACCCCGACATCGCCGGAAAGCCGGCTCCATGGCCCGATTTACCAAGTATCAGGCGGCGGAACGGCGATCCCGGGGCTATACTTTATGCACGTGATATTTGATCAATCGGAAGAAAAATCGCGCGTTTCGCGATTCCATGAACGCGTTAACCCCTGAATCGTTAACGGGATTTCCGAATCAAGCGCGTCGCCGAAATTTTCGCGATTTGACGATTCCGAAATCCGGTCAAGCGGCACTTAACTTTCGTTAAGGGTTTCCGCCTAGCGTCCAAATAAGGTTAATCACAGACGTGAGGCCGGGCGGCACTGATTCGCCCGCACAGCGAAACCGGAGGCGAACCAATGCGGGTTCTTCTTATTGAGGACGATCGGGCGACGGCCCAGTCCATCGAACTGATGCTGAAGTCGGACGGCTTCAATATCTACACGACCGACCTCGGTGAGGAAGGTGTCGACCTGGGCAAGCTGTATGATTACGACATCATCCTGCTCGACCTGAACCTTCCGGACATGCCGGGTTTCGACGTGCTCAAGACGCTTCGCATGTCGAAGATCGACACGCCGATCCTGATCCTGACCGGCAATGCCGACATCGACAACAAGGTGCGTGGCCTGGGCTGCGGCGCCGACGACTACATGACCAAGCCCTTCCACAAGGACGAGATGATCGCGCGGATCCACGCCATCGTGCGCCGCTCCAAGGGACATTCCCAGTCGATCATCCGCACCGGCTCGGTCTCCGTGAACCTCGATGCCAAGACGGTCGAGGTCGAAGGCCAGCGCGTGCACCTGACCGGCAAGGAATACCAGATGCTCGAGCTGCTCTCCCTGCGCAAGGGGACGACGCTCACCAAGGAAATGTTCCTCAACCACCTTTATGGCGGCATGGACGAGCCGGAACTGAAGATCATCGACGTCTTCATCTGCAAGCTTCGCAAGAAGCTCGCCGCGGCGACCAATGGCGAACACTATATCGAGACGGTCTGGGGCCGCGGCTATGTGCTGCGCGACCCGGTCGAGGAAAAGGCCTCGGCCTGATCGGCCTTAAAACCGGTATCGCAAGAGCCCGGGCGGAAACGCCCGGGCTTTTTCGCGCCGACGGCATGCCTGCCCGAGCGCGGCCCCCCATGCAAAACGCCCCCGCGAGACTGTCGCGGGGGCGTTTTCATTCTATTGCGATCACAGGAGAGCCGCGGATCAGGCCGCGGCCGACTTCACCACGCCGGCGCGGCCGTAGAGACCGCGGCGGCCTTCCACCGGCGCATAGTCCTGGGACAGGCCGACAACCGTCTCGGCGGCGCCCATCACCAGATACCCGTCCGTGGCCGTCTGTGCGGCCAGCCGCTGAAGCACGCGCTTCTTGGTATCGGCGTCGAAATAGATCAGCACATTGCGGCAGAAGATGACGTCGAACGTACCCATGCCGGTAAACCCTTCCAGCAGGTTCTGCTTCTTGAAAGTCACCATGGAGCGCAGGTTCGGCTTGACGCGCCACTGATCGCCCGACTGGTCGAAATGCGTGACCAGGCGCTGGATCGCCAGGCCGCGCTGGACCTCGAACTGCGAGTAGAGGCCGGCCTTGGCCTTCTCCAGAACGCGCGGGGCCATGTCGGTGGCGACAATCTCGAAACGCAGCCCGCCCAGACGCGCCTTCTCCTCTTCCAGGAGCATGGCCAGCGAATAGGGCTCCTGGCCCGACGAACAGGCGGCGCACCAGATACGGATCGTTGCAGTATTCCCGCGCGTGCGCGAGAGAACCGGCAGGATCTCTTCCTTGAACAGGTCGAAGGGCGTGTTGTCGCGGAAGAAGAAGGTCTCGTGGGTCGCCAGCGCCTCGGTGATCGCCCAGAGCAGGCGGTCGGAACTGTCGCGGCGGGCCGCGGTGATCAGCGCCTCGATGGACGGGAAGCCCTCGGCCCGCGCCAGCGGCGCAAGACGGCTTTCCAGCAGGTATCCCTTGTCGGCGGACAGGACCAGGCCCGAACGCTTGTAGGCTTCCGCGGCTACAAAGGTGATGTCATCGGTCTTGATCATGCTCACATCCCGTTTTTCGCGCGCTGGACGATAGCGGCCCCGATGCGGTCGAGCGGCAGGATCTCGTCTGCCAGACCGGCGGCGGCGACAGCGCCCGGCATGCCCCAGACCACGCTGGAAGCCTCGTCCTGGGCGAGGACCGTGCCGCCGGCATTGCGCAGGATGCGCGCGCCCTCGCGGCCGTCATGGCCCATGCCCGTCAGTATAATGCCCAGAGCCTTGCCGCCCGTGACCTCGGTCACCGACTGGAACAGCGGGTCGACGGCCGGGCGGCAGAAATTGATCGGCGGTGTCTGGTCGAGGACGGCATAGAAACCGGCCGCGTCCTTGCGAACCGTCAGGTGGAAATCGCCCGGAGCGATATAGAGACCGCCGGCGGTCAGCCGCTCGCCATCCTCGGCTTCCTTGCAGCGCAGGGAGCTGGCCTTGGACAGGTGTTCGGCGAGGATTTTCGTGAACAGGGCCGGCATGTGCTGGGCAATGAGGATCGGCGCTTTCACATCCGGACCGAAGGCCGCAACCACGTCACGCAGGGCCTGCGGCCCGCCGGTCGACGAGCCGATGGCAATGACTTCCGGACGTGCCGTGTGGCGCGCGACCGAGCCGCGGGCCGCCGGCGGCTGTGCGCTGGGCGCAAAGCTGCGGCGGGCCGGTGCGCCGGCGGACGCCGGCGGCGGCGCGATCGTGCGAACGGCCGGCGAGGACGGCTGTGCCGGAATGTCCCTCGCCGAGGGAACCGGCGGGATCGGCTTGGGGGCCAGCGCCTTCAGCTTGGAGAGCAGGTCGCGGCGGAATTCCTCGGCACCGGCCAGGCGTCCGGCCTGCGGCTTGGGCGCGTAGTCGGCCGCCCCCATCGACAGGGCGCGGATCGTCACTTCACCGCCGCGGCGCGTCAGCGTCGAGGCCATGAGCACCTTGGCACCCGGAACGGCCTTGAGCAGAAGCGGCAGGGCCGCGAGCCCGTCCATCTTGGGCATCTCGACGTCAAGCACGATCAGGTCGGGCTTGAGTTCCTCGGCCTTTCTAAGGCCCTGTTCCCCGTCGACCGCGGCGCCAACCAGCGTGAGATCCGGGTCTTCCTCGACCCAGCGGGTCATCAGTCCACGGGCGACGGCGGAGTCGTCGATCACGAGGACTTTGGCAATGGGACTGGCGGCTGCGCCCGTTCTGGCGAGTTCCGGCATGGGAAACGTCCTTAAGAGGCGCGGAGCAATCCGGTCTGCTGCAGTTTGGATTCGATGATTTCGCCGTCGAAGGGCTTCATGACGTATTCGTCGGCACCGGCCCGCAGGGCTTCGGTGATGTGCGCCATGTCGTTTTCCGTGGTGCAGAACACGACGACCGGCTT
Organism: Pseudomonadota bacterium; assembly: GCA_034659015.1. Classification (GTDB taxonomy): domain Bacteria; phylum Pseudomonadota; class Alphaproteobacteria; order Caulobacterales; family Maricaulaceae; genus Maricaulis. Next base: position 61,198 of record JAYEGL010000012.1, read on the forward strand.
GTCACCGCCCTCTTCACGCCGCAGCGCCTTGACGAAGTCGAGGCCGTTCATGACCGGCATGTTCCAGTCCAGCAGGACCGCATCGGGCATCTGCTTGCGGCACGCGTCGAGCGCTTCGGACCCGTCCGCCGCTTCGATGCACTCGAAATCGAGCTCTTCGATGATTTTGCGGGCGACTTTCCGGATTACCCGGGAATCGTCCACGACGAGACAGGTTTTCATGCCTTACCCTCCGCTAGGCCGCCTTGCTTGTCTGGCCGGCCGATCCGATCACGGCCGAGACGTCGAGAACCGCGAGCAGTTCCTTGTCCAGCCGGTGGACGCCCTTGACCATGGAACGCCAGCGCGCGTCGACATGAGCGGGAACCGGTTCCAGTTCGGCTCGGGGCCGCCGCAGCACTTCACCAACACTATCGACAATAAGTCCGAAGATTTCGTTCCCGCGTTCGACACCCAGCGCCATGCCGCTTTCCGTCTTCTCGCGCGGGGTCAGACCCAGGCGCCGGCGGGCATCGATCGCCGTGACGATCCGGCCGCGCAGGTTGAGCAGGCCGGCCACCTCGTCCGGCGCCAGCGGTACGTGCGTGACCGATTGCGGCGCAAAGACCTCGCGGATGGCATCGACCGGCGCCCCGAAGAGCTGGTCGCCAATACGCACCGAAACGTATTCGTTCATCGCCTCGGCGCCGAGTTCGGAATCGCTTTGCTGCGAGCTCATGCCACTTTCTCCTCTTGGGAAACCTCGTCGAGCGCGGCGATCAGCGCGCCACGGTCGGAGCGCGGCAGCACGACCGTGAGGCCGTCGGCCGGTGTATCGTCGGGCCAGTCGGTGACGGCCAGGGCCGGCAGGTTCACCCACAGGCCGTCCTTGCGGATACGGTCCAGGGCGCCCGGATCACCGACCAGGGCATCGAAGGCCTCGCCGGCTTCGGCGATCGCCTTGATCTCGTGCATCCCGCCCGCCGGCGTGACGTCATAACCCGCGGCTGCCAGCAACGGTGCAATCATGCGGCGCGCGAAAGCGTCGGCATCGACCAGCAGGACCTTGCGGCGGCGCGAGGCGGAGCGGCGCTGGATATCGCCGGCCCGCGACTGGTCGAGATACCAGGCGATGTCGACAACGTCGGTGGCCTTGCCCTTGATGATGGCCGACCCGATGACGCCCTGCTTGTCGGAGGACATCTGCATGTCGACACGCTCCTCGACGACGTCGACGATCTGGTCGACGGCCAGGCCGATGGCGGTATGGTTCTCGGCAAACACCAGGACCGGCAGACGCTGGCCTTCGGTGCAATTGATCTGCGAGCCCAGAGGAACGATCGGCATCAGACGGCCGCGATACTGCACGACCTGGCGGTCGTTGGTCGTCTCGATCGTATCCGGGTCGAACTCTTCCAGACGCGTGACCAGGGCCAGCGGAACCGCTTTGGGCTCCTCGCCGCCGGCCCGGACCAGAAGCAGGCGCTGGGTCTGCTGATCGATTTCGGTCACGGAGGCGCTGGACATGTCGTAGGCCGCATCCTCTTCCATCGCGGAAACGATCTCGCCGGCCAGGCCGTTGGGATCCAGGATCATGATGACGGAACCGTCGCCCAGAATGGTCGCGCCGGAATATGCGGACACATTGCGCAGCGAATCCGAGAGCGGCTTGACGACGATTTCCTCGGTGTCGAGGACGTTGTCGACGACCAGGCCGACATTGCGGCCGCCGGCATCGAGCACGACCACAAAGGCCGCCTCGTCATCGCCGCCACCGCCATGGGCCTCGCCCACGCCGAGGACATCATGCAGGTCGACGATCGGCATCAGCCGGTCGCGCAGACGCATGACACGGGCGCCGTGAAGGTTTTCAACCGTGTGCTCGGAACCGGCGCCGACGCGGACCAGTTCGCGCACCGCAAGCTGCGGGATGGCGAAACGTTCCTCGTCGCAGCCGACGATGAGCGCCGACACGATGGCCAGGGTAAGCGGGATCTTGATCGAGAAGTGCGAGCCGCGACCGGCCGTGGAGGCCACGTCGACGACACCGCCGATCTGTTCGATATTCGTGCGCACCACGTCCATGCCGACGCCGCGGCCGGACAGGTTGGTGACCTTCGCCGCCGTGGAGAAGCCGGCCGCGAAGATGAAGCGGTGGATCTGGGCCTCCGTCATCCGCTCCAGCTCTTCGTGCGTGGTCAGCCCCTTCTCCAGGGCCTTCTCGCCGATGCGCTTGGTATCCAGTCCCTTGCCGTCATCGGCAATGGAAATAATGATGTGGCCGCCTTCATGGTAGGCGGACAGCTTGATCGTGCCCTTCTCCGGCTTGCCGGCATTGGCCCGTTCAGCAGGCGTTTCCAGACCGTGGTCGGCCGAGTTGCGGACCATGTGGGTGAGCGGATCCTTGATCAGCTCCAGCACCTGGCGGTCCAGTTCGGTATCCTGGCCTTCCATGACCAGTTCGATCTTCTTGCCGAGATCGGTCGACACGTCGCGGATGATACGCGGCAGCTTGCGCCAGGCGTCGCCGATCGGCTGCATGCGGGTCTTCATGACACCGTCCTGCAGCTCGCCGGTCACGGCCGACAGACGCTGGAGCGGGCCTTTCAGCTCCTCGTCTTCCATGCCGCGAATGGTCTGGATCAGCTGGTTCCGGGTCAGCACGAGCTCGGAGACCGTCGTCATCAGGCCTTCAAGCACATCCACGGTGACGCGAACCGTCTGCTGGACGCGCGGGCCGCCTTCGCCGGCCGCATGATCGCCGCCCTTCAGCTCGGCCATGGCCGTCTGCAGGGCTTCTTCCTGGCTCATGTCCTCGGTGATCAGCGAAGCCGGTTCGGCCGGCGCGCTCGCCGGATCGACTTCGGCGTTCTGGAACGCGGCTTCCAGCTCGGCAGCCGAGACTTCGCCCGGACGCAGCTCGCGGCCGAGTTCGGGATCGAAATCGCCGGCCCCGAGAAATTCCTCATTGCCCGCATCCGCGGCCGCCGGTTCGCCCGGATCGTTGGCCGGATCGACTTCGGCGTTCTGGAACGCGGCCTCCAGATCGGCAAGCGACACTTCGCCCGGACGCAGCTCGCGGCCGAGATCCTGGTCCCAGCCCTCCGGATGCTCCGGCTCGGCAGCCGGCGCGTCGGCGGCGGGGGCCGCATCCTCGAGCTTGCCCATCGCTGCGTCTTCGAGCTTGGAAATGAGTGCGGTGTCCTCACCGGCCGGCTCGGCACCGGTTTCCTCGAGCGCTTCGAGAAGCACCTTGATCTGGTCGATGGCTTCGAGCACCAGCGTCACCATGGGCGGCGACACGGCGAGTTCGCCGTCGCGGAACTTGCCCAGCAGCGTTTCGCCGGCGTGCGCGACAGCTTCCAGACGCGGCAGTCCGAGGAAGCCGCAAGTCCCTTTGACGGTGTGAAGAAGGCGGAAAATGTTGTCGAGAATGGCCCGGTCTTCCGGGTTATTCTCGAAACGCACCAGCTCCGCGTCGATGACGTCCAGGCTCTCGGCCGTTTCCGTCAAAAACTCGCTGATGAGATCATCCATGGCAGGCCCCGTGCGGTCGTTATTCCAGCACAACCTGCCAGTGGTTAGTTAACGGACTGTTGGCCCGGCGCGTCTCTTTTCAATTCCTGTGCGAATAGAATATTAGCAGCCCTCGGAAGACCTTGCGCCGTCAGCCGATCATGCCTTCGGGCGGTTTGACCAGGGCCACGAACTCCACGCGCTCGCCATCGGCGTGGGCGCTGACCCGGCCGCCCGCACCGCGCGCGATCAGGGCGGCGTAATAGGGCTGAATGGAGCGTCCGTCGAAGCCGTTCTCCGGGGCCTGCCCCTCGAGCGCCGAGGCCGTTCCGGCTTCGAGGCGGGCCCGCGGCCCCTCGGTGACGATCCGCAGACGCGCTCCGCCGGCCGCATCGGTCGCCTCGACCGTCACCGTACCGCCCCGCGGTGCCGCGTCGACACCGAGAATGCACAGATTGAGCAGAAGGCGCGCCGCGGCCTTCTCGAGACCGGCGGCTTCGACTTTCCAGACGATCTCCGGCTTGTAGGCAGAGAACATGTTCTCGGTCAGGCGCTTGAGCTCGCGCGTATCGAGCACGCCGGGCGCGGACCCGCCGGCCCCGAAAGCCAGGCGCGAGAATTCGAGCTTGGCCTGGGCCTGACGCGCACTTTCGCGCACCAGTCCCATTGCGTCCTCGTGCATCTCGGCCGACTCCTCGTCGTCCAGCACGCTCAGCGCCGCGCCCAGCGCGGAGACCGGGCTGACCAGGTCGTGACAGAGACGTGCGCACAGGAGGGCGGCAAGCTGTTCGGCGGTGAGTTCGTCGGCAAAATCGTCAAGCATGGCCGTATCGATACACGATTCTCCCCCGCGCTCGCCCCTTTTCGCAGTCCTTTCTGCGCGCCGCCGCCGTAAAGGACTTGGCAAGGGGATCAGTGCAAGTCATGATTCACGTGGCTATTGGGGGCTCTCCGCAGTCCGTGCCCGACCGGCACCGGACGGCGCGAGACTTGCTAGACATCACGTGTGACACACCGTGTCTTTATGAGCTGACCGGAGTATGGACGCCGACATGTCCGGATTTGACGTATCCCGTGCCGACACCCAACGCACCCGCGGTCTCGTGGCCTTTGCCAGCCTGACGCTGTCCACCGTACTTCTCGTTGCCCTCATGACGGGCAATGAGCCGCAGAGCGACGCGTCGCCCATCGGCCCGCAGACCGATATGGAAAGCCCGCTCGCAGCCACGCCACCGATCCGGCCCGATGATATCGCCGAGGCCAGTCAGGCATCTGCGGCCGAACCTCCGGCCATGACCCGCGCCGTGGCGCTCGATCCGGTCGAACTCAATTATTCCGCCTTCACCGATTGCGTGGCCTGTGCCACGACGATCCAGGTCGAACGCGAAGTGCCGCGCGGCGGCACGCTGGCCGGTGTCCTCGACGATGCCGGTATCGACCGTGTCGAGGCGGCCCGCGCCGTGGCCGCCCTGAACACGGTCTACGACCTGCGCTATCTGCGCGCCGGCGAACGCATCCGGCTCTATGTCGAAACGACACCGGATGCCGAGGGCGGCGACGAGGCGGCGGCCTTGCGGTTGAACGGCCTGTCCTTCCGTCCCGATGTGGAACGCTCGATCACCGTGGCACGCACCTGGGACGACGAGTTCCGCGCCCGGGAAATCCAGGCGACCTTCGATCGCGAGATGGTTCGCGCCACCGGCGACATCAGTACGTCGCTCTATGTCGACGCGCTCAACGCCGGCGCGACGGACCGCGTGGTCGTCGAGCTGGCCGGCGTTCTGGCCTATGCCATCGACTTCCAGCGCTCGATCCAGCCGGGCGACGAGTTCGACATTCTGTTCGAACGTTTCATCGACGATGAGGGCGATGTCGCCCGCACCGGCGACATTCTTTACGTGCGCTATGCCGGCCGGGGCGAGCCGAAGGAATTCTTCCGCTACGAGACCGAGGACGGGATCGTCGGCTACTACACGTCCGAAGGGGCGAGCGCCCAGCGCCTGCTGATGCTGACGCCCATCAATGGCGCGCGTCTCTCCTCGCACTTCTCGCGGGCGCGCCGTCATCCGATCCTGGGCTATACGCGCCGCCACAACGGCACAGACTTCGCCGCGCCCACAGGCACGCCGGTCTTCGCGGCCGGCAATGGTATCGTCGAACGCGCCAACCGGTTCGGCAGTTTCGGCAATTATGTCCGTATCCGCCACGCCAACGGCTATCAGACCGCCTATGCCCACCTGAACGGTTTCGCCCGGGGCATCCGCTCCGGCTCGCGCGTGACCCAGGGACAGGTGATCGCCTATGTCGGCACGACGGGCCGCTCCACGGGCCCGCACCTGCACTATGAAGTCCACCACAACGGCACGCCGGTGAACCCGATGACGCTGGATCTGCCCACGGGCCGCCAGCTGAACGAGGACGAGATCGAACTCTTCGAGGCCGAACGCGACCGGATCCTGGCGATCCGCGATGCCGCGCCGGCCGCGTCCGAGGGGAATGCGCCGGTGATGGCGGATGCCGGCAACGGAGCGCAGTAGCGGATCGGCCGACGCTTCCCGCTTGACCGGTCTGCAGCGCAGGTATAGGGACAGCGCCGGTCTGGAGATACCGGCCGCTCGCTGGCGCAAGCCTTGGTGAAATCTCCCCTGACATGTCCCAACGCCCGTGACCTGTATCCATGCGGCGCGATGGCAATGCGAGCCCCGTCGAAAACCCGCATGCGACACGGCATGAGGCTGACATGACCCATAATCCCGTTCCCCTTCCCGGGATCGACGCGCTGAAAGCGCAGGCGAAGCGCCTGCGCAAATCGCTCGAGGCGGAAGGCAATTTCATCTCCCACTCCGAAGCGCTGGAGCTGATTGCCCACCAGCACGGCTATCGCGACTGGAATACGGTCCACGCCGCCTGCGGCAATCGCCCGGAGAGCCCGCTCTCGCTCGGCTCCCAGGTGTCCGGCCACTATCTCGGCCAGAGCTTCAAGGGCACGGTCATCGGACTGACCCGGCTGGGCGACGGCACGCGCTATCGCGTCACGCTCGACCTGGACGAAGCCGTCGATGTGGTCACGTTCGAGAGTTTCTCGGCCTGGCGTAAACGCATCAACGCCACGGTGGGCCGCGACGGCGTGTCGGCAGCGCGCACCTCCAACGGCCGGCCGCACCTGGAGATCCGGCTCTAGACAAAATCAGGCCCGCGACGGGAGTCGCGGGCCTGATTCCTTGCCTCAGTTGACGCCTGGCCTCAGTTCACCACCGCGTGCAGCGGCCTGCGCTGGCCGATGGCGACGCCGTTGACGGTGAGCACGCCGGCCTCGGTCGAGACCTTGATCGTATCGCCGTCCTTGAGCTCGCCTTCCAGCAGGAGGCGGGCCAGCGGGTCCTGGAGCTCCTTCTGGATAACGCGCTTGAGCGGACGCGCCCCGTAGGCGGGGTCGTAGCCCTTGGCCGCGAGCCATTCGCGCGCCGTTTCGTCCAGCTCGATCGTCATGCGGCGATCTTCCAGCAGCTTGGCCAGACGCTCGATCTGGATGTCCACGATGGCGCCCATATGCTCCTGCGCGAGCTTGCGGAACAGGATGATCTCGTCGACCCGGTTGAGGAATTCGGGACGGAAATGTCCGCGCACCGCATTCATCACCTGATCGCGCGCCTCTTCGGCATCGTCCACCTGTTGCAGGAATTCCGCCCCCAGGTTCGACGTCATGATGATGATGGTGTTGCGGAAATCCACCGTGCGGCCCTGACCGTCGGTCAGGCGGCCGTCGTCGAGCACCTGCAGCAGCACGTTGAACACGTCCGGGTGCGCCTTCTCGATCTCGTCGAGCAGCACGACCTGGTAGGGTCGGCGGCGGACGGCTTCGGTGAGCGCACCGCCCTCCTCATAGCCGACATAGCCCGGAGGCGCGCCGATCATGCGGGCGACGGAGTGTTTCTCCATGAATTCCGACATGTCCATGCGCGTGACCGCGTGTTCGTCGTCGAACAGGAATTCGGCGAGCGCCTTGGTGAGCTCGGTCTTGCCGACGCCCGTGGGACCCAGGAAGAGGAAGGAGCCGATCGGACGGGCCGGATCCTTCAGGCCCGCACGCGCCCGGCGCACGGCATCGGACACGGCGTTGAGCGCCGCATCCTGGCCGACCACGCGATTGTGCAAGGCGTCTTCCATGCGCAGCAGCTTGTCGCGCTCGCCTTCCAGCATCTTGTCGACCGGTACGCCGGTCCAGCGCGAGACGACGTGGGCGATCTGCTCGTCATCGACGATTTCCTGCACCATCTGACCGTCCTGGCCGTCGGCCTCCGCCTCGGCTTCGGCCAGCTTGCGCTCCAGTTCGGGCAGGCGGCCATACTTGATCTCCGACGCCTTGCCGAGATCGCCGCGGCGTTCCGCATCGACCAGTTCGTTACGGGCCCGGTCCAGCTCTTCCTTGATGGTCGTCGCAGACGCCAGCTTTTCCTTTTCCGCACGCCAGGTCGCCGTCAGCTCGGCCGACCGGCTTTCCAGCTCGGCGATTTCCTTTTCGAGCGTCTTGAGGCGCTCCTTGGAGGCATCATCGCTCTCCTTCTTCAGCGCCTCGGCCTCGATCTTCAGCTGGATCGCCCGTCGATCGATCTCGTCGAGCTCCTCCGGCTTGGAATCCACCTGCATGCGCAGGCGCGAAGCAGCCTCGTCCATCAGGTCGATGGCCTTGTCCGGCAGGAAACGGTCGGTGATGTAGCGGTTGGAGAGATTGGCCGCGGCAACGATCGCACTGTCGGCGATGCGCACGCCATGGTGCACCTCGTACTTTTCCTTCAGACCGCGCAGGATCGAAACCGTGTCTTCCACGGACGGCTCGTCCACGAAGACCGGCTGGAAACGGCGGGCGAGCGCGGCGTCCTTCTCCACATGCTTGCGGTACTCGTCCAGCGTGGTGGCGCCGACGCAGTGCAGCTCGCCGCGCGCCAGGGCCGGCTTGAGGAGGTTGGACGCATCCATGGCGCCATCGGTCTTGCCGGCGCCGACCAGGGTGTGCATCTCGTCGATGAAGAGGATGATCTGGCCATTGGCCGACTGCACCTCGTTGAGCACGGACTTCAGGCGTTCCTCGAACTCGCCGCGATATTTCGCACCGGCGATCAGGGCGCCCATGTCCAGCGCCAGCAGACGCTTGTCCTTGAGGCTTTCCGGCACATCGCCATTGACGATGCGCAGGGCGAGGCCTTCGGCGATCGCCGTCTTGCCGACGCCCGGTTCGCCGATCAGCACGGGATTGTTCTTGGTGCGGCGGGAGAGGACCTGGATGGCGCGGCGGATTTCCTCGTCGCGGCCGATCACCGGGTCCAGCTTGCCCTCGCGCGCCACCTCGGTGAGATCGCGCGCATATTTCTTCAGCGCCTCATAGCTGTCTTCGGCCGACTGGCTGTCGGCGGTCCGGCCCTGGCGCAGGTCGTTGATTGCGGTGTTGAGCGCCTGCGGCGTCACGCCGGCGGCCTTGAGCACGTCATAGGCCTTGTTGCCGGCCGTCAGGCTGATCGCCTGCAGCACGCGCTCGGCGGTGACATACTGGTCGCCGGCCTTCTGGGCGGCTTCCTCGGCAGCACCGAAAATCTTGGCTGTCTCCGGCGCGAGGTAGAGCTTGCCTTCCCCGCCTTCCACTTTCGGGATGGCGGCAATGGCCTGGTCAGTCCCGTCCTGCACCTGGCGCACGCGGCCGCCGGCGGCTTCGATGAGGTTGGCCGCGAGCCCGGCCTCGTCGTCCAGCAAGGCCTTGAGCACGTGCTCCGGCGCGAATTGCTGGTGGCTCGATTTCAGTGCCAGGCCCTGGGCAGCCTGGACGATGGACCGCGCGCGATCCGTATATTTCTCAAAATCCATATCGATCTCCCAAATCAGGCGAGATAACGTTCCGGCCATCGCCTTAGATCAAGCACGATGACGCCGCGTTTCATGGAGCATGTAGGTGTGGCTGTTCGGTCACACAAGTGCTTCGGTCGCGACATTCTGACCCCTTTTCGGAGCGCCCAGTCCGCCATGGCCCAGCTTACCGCAATTACCCGCTTTCCGGTAAAGGGGCTGGGCCCGGACCGGCTGGAAACCGCCGACCTCACGGCCGGCCGTACCCTGCCGCACGACCGGCAGTGGGCCATCGAGAACGGACCCGGCCCGTTCGACCCGGACAATCCCGGTCACGTGAAGAAAAAGCATTTCCTGATGCTGGCCGGACAGGCCGAACTGGCGCGCCTGGCCTGCCGCTACGATGCGGCCGCGCACCAGTTTGAAGTCACGCTGGACGATAACCGGACGATATCCGTGTCTCTCGACGATCCGGATACCCACAAGCCTCTGTTCGATGCGCTTGCAACCCTGCTGGGCGATGCCGTGCGCGGCCCGCTGCGGATTGTCCATGCGCCCGGTCAGGCCATGACAGACATCCCCGAACCGCATCTTTCCATCATCAATGCAGCATCGGTGCGCCAGCTGTCCGAAAAGACCGGGCACGATCTCGACCCGCTGCGTTTCCGCGGCAATCTGCTGATCGACGGGCCGGCGCCCTGGAGCGAATTCGACTGGATCGGCCGGACACTGCAGATCGGCGCGGCGCGGCTCAAGGTGCAAAGGCGCATCCGGCGCTGCGCGGCGACCAGCGTGGATCTGCAACGCGGCGTCCGCAATATCGACGTGCCCAAAGCGCTTTTCGAGCATTACGGGCACATGGATTGCGGCGTCTATGCGAGCGTGGAAACCGGCGGACGCATCTCGTCCGGCGACCCGGTTGTGCTTGAGGACGACATCCTCAGGACATAACCGGGCCGTTCCGGGCCCCAGCTTCCCACCGCCCGCAGACAGCCTGGCGACAGAATTACCGGTTCGGCCTGATCCCTGGCCCGGCCACGGGCAGCGATGCGGGCTGAGCGCAAAAAAAGGGACGGCCGGCTGAGCGCTGGCCGTCCCTTTTTTTCTGCCGGAGGCAGATAGCTTCAGGCCGCTTGGCTTTCCGGCCCGTCTCCACCCGTATTGTCGCCGCCGTCCGCGGAAGCGCTGGCATTCTCCAGCGCCGTTTCGGCCGCCGCCTTGTCGGCTGCGATTTCGGCCTTGGTACGGCGCGGGCGGCGGGTGCGGCGGCGCGGGCTCTCGCCCTCCTCGCCATTGTCCGGCTTCTGATCGCCCTCGTCGCGCTTTTCGCCTTCCGGCGTCACCACACCCAGCGGATCATCCTTGTCCGAAGACTTGTCCTGCGACGGCTGCTGGCGCTGGCGGCCGCGCCCGCGACGATTCTCGCGGCCGTTATTACCATGGTCGTTGCCGGAACCGGAGGACTGATCGTTGGTGTCCTCGTCGTCGCCACTGGCCTCGGCGTTGTCGCCATTGTCGTCCTGGTTCGGATCCCGCTTGGGCTGGCTGGCCTGGACGATCCGGTAATAGTGCTCGGCGTGCTGGTAGAGATTTTCCGCACGCACCCGGTCGCCGGCCGACGTCGCATCGCGCGCCAGCTGGAGATACTTGTCGTAGATCTGGGAGGCATTGCCACGGATCTTTACTTCCGGGCCGTTGCTCTCATAGCTGCGGTTAGCCGGATTGCCGGACTTACGTCCTCGACCGCGTTGACGCTTCATATCGCCTATCCCTGTTTAACAGCGATGCTATCTAAACTTCTGGCTTTGCTGTGCATTTGCAGGTGCAAGCCTGTGCGCCGCTATTCCCGTTGATCGTCGAATTGGCCGGATAATGGCAGGTGGCTCATCCGGCCGCGCGAGACCCCCGTACTGGCGCGATCCACCTGCCTTAATTACGGACCCTAGACTCCCCGCGCCTGCATTCCAAGCCCTTTTAGCGGTTTTCGCCGTTGTATCCGATGACTGCACGATCGAGTCCGGCCAGATCGCGGACCAGCGTGACATCCACCAGCCCGGCCTCGCGCGCCAGCGCCGTCACCGGCGCACCCTGATCATAACCGATCTCGAGCCCCAAGAGCCCGCCCGGCTTGAGGATTCGCGCGACGTCGCCAAGGATTTCGCGATAGGCGTCGAGCCCGTCCGCGCCGCCGTCCAGGGCCAGCGCCGGCTCGTGGTCGCGCACTTCCGGCTCGAGCCCGGCCAGCACCTCGCTGACGATATAGGGCGGATTGGAGACGACGATATCGAAGGCCGCATCCGCCAGACCGTCCGACCATCGACCGCGTGCGAAGCGCGCGCGATTCGCCAGGCCGAAGCGCCCGGCATTGCCCCGCGCCACGCCGAGCGCTGCATCGGAAAGATCGATCCCGGTGCCGCGCCAGCCCGGCCGCTCGTTCAGGAGCGCCAGCAGGATAGCACCGGAACCGGTGCCCAGATCGAGCAGTTCGGCATCGCCATCCGGGCAGCGCGACAGGACCGTCTCGACCAGGGTCTCCGTGTCGGCCCGCGGCGTCAGCACATCCGGGGTCACGGCCAGATCGAGCGTCCAGAAGGGCTGGCTGCCCAGCACCTGACTCAGCGGCTGTCGCTGAAGCCGTGCCCAGGCGAGGTCGGCGAGATGGGCCAGGCGCTGCCAGGACACCAGGGCGGGATCCGCCAGCGCCTCGGCAAGCGTGGCCGGTGCAAGGACGTGGGTGAGCAGGTGGCGCGCCTCGACCTCGGCCTCGCCGATACCGGCCGCCTGCAGCCGCATGACCAGATCCCGCCGGATGGCGGGAAGGTCGAGCCCCTGCCAGGCCGCGCGCAAGGGCTTGCTCGGCGCCGCGTCGAAATCGGCCCGGGCATCGCTGACCATCTTGTCGAAAGGCCCGGTCATGTCCGGATCAGGCGTCTTCCAGGGCCGCCAGGCGGGACGCCTGGTCTTCCGCGATGAGCGCCGAAATCACCTCGTCCAGCTCGTCGCCCGCAACGATCTGGTCGAGCTTGTAGAGGGTGAGGTTGATGCGGTGGTCGGACACGCGGCCCTGGGGATAGTTGTAGGTGCGGATGCGCTCGGACCGGTCGCCGGAGCCGATCTGGCCCTTGCGCTCGGCCGCGCGTTCGGCCGCCGCGGCCTCGCGCTGCATGTCGTAGAGCTTGGCCTTGAGAAGCTCGGCCGCCCGGGCGCGGTTCTGGTGCTGGGACTTCTCCGCACACACCACCATGATGCCCGTCGGGATGTGCGTCATGCGCACCGCCGACTCGGTCTTGTTGACGTGCTGGCCGCCGGCGCCGGAGGCGCGCATCGTATCGACGCGGACCTCGTTCATGTCGAGATCGAAATCGACCTCTTCCGGCTGCGGCATGATCGCGACGGTCGCGGCCGACGTATGGATACGGCCCTGGCTTTCCGTCGCCGGCACACGCTGGACGCGATGCACACCGCTCTCGAATTTCAGCCGGCCGAACACGCCGGTGCCCGAGACCGCGGCGATGACTTCCTTGTAGCCGCCGTGCTCGCCTTCGGAGGCGGAGACCAGCTCCCAGCTCCAGCCCTGCAGCTGGGCGTAGCGCTGGTACATGGCATAGAGATCGCCGGCAAAGAGCGCCGCTTCGTCGCCGCCCGTGCCGGCGCGGATCTCGATCAGCGCGTTGGCGCTGTCATCCTTGTCCTTGGGCAGCAGAAGCAGCGACATCTCGTGCTCGAGCTCGGGCAGGCGCTCCTTGAGTTCGTAGTATTCCTCGCGCGCCATCTCGGCCATTTCAGCATCCCCGCCCTCCATCATCTCGGCAAGGTCGTCCAGCTCGGCACGCGCCGCCTTCAGCTCGTTGGCCTTCTCGGCCACGGGCTTCAGCTCGGCATGCTCCTTGGAGAGCTTGACGATTTCATCGGGATCGCCGGCGGCGCCGAGGCGGGCTTCCACCTCCTCGAACCGGTCGATCACCTGGGCGAGTCGGGCTTCAGGTGCGTGCATGGGCGGATAGATAGCGGGAAAGGGCGAAATACGGAACGTCCGACTAGCAGATCGCCAGGCTTTTCGATTGAATGACAAGATGGCCGGGCGCAACTTCATCTTCGTTCACTGGGTCCTTCCTCTCGTCCTTATCGGTGTCGGGATATCGGCCTACATCCATTTCGGCCGGCAAGAAGCCGCGCTCAGCGACTTCCGCGACGATCCGCGCATCGACGTAGCGCTCGATTGTTCTGTCGAAGACATGTGGGTCCATCAGAAAGATTCGGAGCGGGTCAGCGAGATGGGCGAATTGCTGGATCCCGACGGCAATCCGCCTGACGAGATCGCGTCCTCGGCCGAAGCGGGCGACCCCGAAGCCATGTTCATGATGGCGGTAATGCAGCTCGCGCCACTTGATGGCGACAGCGATGCAGGCATGGACTGGCTGCGCCGTTCGGCTGAAATCGGATACCCCATGGCTCAGGGAGAGCTCGGCGCGGCCTATCTCTACGGCTACAACGGCACGCCGGTCGATCGCGCTCGCGGTCGCGACTGGCTGGCCCGGGCCGCCGCCCAGGGAGAGCCCTATGCGCAATACAGTCTGGCCCGTCTTCACGAGGCTTCGATATCCAGCGACACGCGCAGGCAGGGTGTCGACCTCCTCCTGTCGTCAGCGGCGCAGTGTTTCCCCTCCGCATCCAGCAAGCTTTCGGAGCACAAAGGCTTTCGCGGCTCCGTACCCGACTTTGCCGAGCGCGCTCGCGCGCTAGGAAATCGCGTGGACGAATTCGAAGAACGCGGCGGATACGTTCAGCTCTAAACCGGCAGAATGCGGGCCGGACCGGTTACATCGCCGCGATCACGTTCCGAACCGTCATCACGATCAGCACGATTGTCGCCGCGGCGTAGACGAGGAATCGGACCGGCACGAAATTCCAGACGGCCTGGATCAGCGAGTGCGCGACCCGCAGGCCGACATAGGCCCAGGCCAGCATGATGTTCAGCTCGTCGGCGACGCCCACCAGATGGGCATAGGTGCAAAGCGCGTAGAAGATGACGGGCTGTTCGTGCAGATGGTTGTGATTGTCGGCGATGCGCTGGACCTCGACCGGCAGGATGTCGAGATCGCCCTTGCGCTGGATCTTCGTCGCATCGATCCCGGCCTTCTGCATGGCCGGCAGGCGGGTGGCATACATCCACAGCCACATCACCAGCGTCCAAGCGATCAATGCCAGCACCGGCGTCATCATGGATTGAAACATGTCTCTCCTCCCCGGATTGTCCGTGGAGGTTAGAGCGAGCCGCCTCTTCAAGGCGAGCGAAAATCCGGTCGCCGCAGCATCGGGCGTTACTCAAAAGCCACACCCCTCGCCAATCCAACCTCACCGTGTCGCTTTCGCCTTGCACGCAACCGCGGGCGGCGCGATAAGCCGCGTCCCGATCAACACCCGCCCGCGTCAGGGCGCGCAATGAGAGCCGATGATGAACGCAGTTCAGATCACATATCGCCTCCGCGGCACGGCCATCTGGCCGGCCGTCAATGCGCGCGCGGAAGGGTCCGCGATCACCTGGTAGACTGACCCCCAACAGTCCCGGTGACCCGCCCTCCCGAGCGCCGCTCGCGGAGGGTTTTTTCGTTCCGGCCAACCTGCCTCTCTCCCCCAGCGGCCGGCCGGAACCCTGCCCGGGAGGATGCGCGCCCCCCAACGCGCATCCTCCCAACCGGGCGGCCGCCCCTGTCCGGCCGGGCATTGGTGATATGACCGACCCGCCTCACAACGCCCCCGCACAGCCCCCTGCCAGCGCCATTGTGAATCTCGCCTTGCAACTAAATGACCGGTCAGTTAGTAATAAGGACATGAGCACGCAGACCCGACGACGCCGCCCCGAAGCGCGCCCCGACGAAATCCTCGATGCCGCCCTGTCCGTGTTTGTCGAACAGGGCTTCACCGCCGCCCGCGTGGAAGACATCGCGAAACGTGCCGGTCTCTCCAAGGGCGCGGTCTACCTGTACTTTCCGTCCAAGGAGGCCATGCTCAACACGCTGGTGGAACAGTCCGCCGGCGCCCTGGCCAAGGCCGCCGAGCGGCTGGTCGCCGTGGGGGCGCCAAGGGATCCGGAGGCTGCGCTGCGCAGCGTCATCTTCATGCTGGTCTCCGCCATGACCGACCCCGATATTTCGGCCGCGCCCCGCCTGGTACTCACCGAGGCGCACCGCTTCCCCGACATCGCCGGTTTCTACCGAAGCCAGGTCCTGGACACCGCCCGGCGCGCCATCGAGGGGCTGATCGAGGACGGCGTCGCAAGAGGAACGTTCCGCCCGGTCGACACCGACATGCTGATGCGTTGCATCGGCGGCCCCTGTCTGGGGCACATGGTGCTGGCGAGCGTATTCGACTTTTACCCGAAGGCTCTGAGCGAACCGGCCGACATTGCCGACGCCCTGTCCGACATCCTGCTCAACGGCCTCAAACCGCGCGAGGAGTGCGCCTGATGCGCCTGTTTCTGATCATCCTGCTGGCCGGCGGCCTCGCAGCCTGCAGCGGCAGCGGCGACAGCGGCCTGCACGGCTATGCCGAAGGCGATTTCTCGGCGATCGCGCCGGACACGCCGGGCCGCATCGTCCGGACCTACGCCGCAGAAGGCGAGACGGTCAGCGCCGGCGATCCGCTCTTCACGCTGGAGGCGACAGCCGAACGCGCCGCCGTGGCGGCCGCGGAGGCAAGAATCGACGCCGCCATAGCCCGGTTCGACGATGCCGCTGCCGGCGGCCGGACGCCGGAAATAGCGGCGGCACGCGACCAGCTGGAGCAGGCGCAGACCGCCGCTCGCGAGGCGGCCGACACACTGTCCCGCACACGCAGCCTGTTCGAGGACGGCCATGTCAGCGAAGCCCGGCTCGACCGGGCCGAAGCGGCCGCCGACACGGCCCGCGCCCGGGTCTCCGAAATGCGCCAGCGCCTGAGTCTCGTGCAATTGCCGGCGCGCGAAAACCAGCTCCGCGCACTGCAGGCGGAGATCGCATCGGCCGAAGCGGAGCGCGAAAGAGCGGCCGACGCCCTCGCCCGCCGCGCGATCGCCGCTCCGGCCGATGCCGTCGTCCATCGTCAGATCCGCTTTACCGGCGAACAGGCCGGCCCGGCCCAGCCGGTCTACGACCTCCTGCCCGAGGGCGCGATCCATGCCCTGCTCTTCATCCCGGAGGCCGAACTGGGCGGTTACACGGTCGGCGACCGGCTGGCGGTCGACTGCGACAGCTGTCCGCCGGGCCTGACAGCACGCATCGCCTCTATCGCGGACGAAGCCGAATTCACCCCGCCCGTCATCTATTCGGACAATGAGCGTGCGCGCCTCGTCTACCGTGCCGAAGCCCGTTTCGACGGACCGCCGCCCCCACCCGGCACGCCCTTGCGGTTCGGATCGCAGCCATGAGCGACGAACCCGCCATCGACGTGCACGGGCTGACGAAGCGTTTCGGCGACACGACCGTGGTCGACGGCTTCGACATGCAGGTGCCCAAGGGCGCGATCTACGGCTTTCTGGGTCCCAACGGCTCGGGCAAGACGACCACGATCCGCATGATGTGCGGCCTGCTCAAGCCGGATGGCGGTGGCGGCACGGCATTGGGCTACGACATCATCAAGGAAAGCCGCACCATCAAGTCGCGCGTGGGCTACATGACCCAGCGCTTTTCCCTCTATGGCGATCTGACCGTGCGCGAGAACCTGACCTTCATGGCGCGCCTGCACGCCCTGAAGGACGTCAAACGGATCGTCGCCGACACGCTGGATGAATACGATCTCGGACCGCGCGCCCACCAGCTCGCCGACACGCTGTCCGGCGGCTGGAAACAGCGCCTCGCCCTGGCCGCCGCCTCGATGCACGATCCCGGCCTTCTCCTGCTCGACGAACCGACAGCCGGCGTCGATCCCAAGGCCCGGCGCGATTTCTGGGACCGGATCCGCGACCTCGCCCGCAAGGGCGTCACCGTGCTGGTCTCCACCCACTATATGGACGAGGCCGTGCAATGCGACAGCATCGCCTTCATCGCCTATGGCAAGAAGCTGATCGACGCGCCCTCCGCCGACATTCCCGAACGTGTGGGCCTGGTGACATGGCGGATCGAGGGCAAGGGGCTGCAGCCCATCTATGACGAACTGAAGACCGCCAGGGGCGTCGACCAGATTGCCCGTTTCGGCTCGGCCCTGCACGTGTCCGGACGCGATGCAGACGCGCTGGAACGGACGGTCTCGGCCTATCGAGGACGCGACGGCATCAGCGTCGATCTCGCCAAGACCGGGCTGGAAGAGGCCTTCATCTGGCTGATGACCGGCTCGCAGGACAATTTCACATGACCAGCTTCAGCCGCATCCTCGCCATGATCGGCAAGGAATTCATCCAGATGCTTCGCGACCGGCTGACCTTCGGGATGATGGTGGGCATACCGGTCATGCAGCTTCTCCTGTTCGGCTATGCCATCAATACCGATCCGCGCCATCTGCCCACCCTGGTTGAGATGGGCGACAACGGCCCGGCCAGCCGCGCCATCCTGCAGGGCATGGAGACGTCGGATTATTTCGACCTGATCGGCGTGACCCGGTCCCGCGCGGAAACCGACACGGCGCTTCGGAACGGCGAAGCCCTGTTCGTGGTGACCATTCCGCCGAATTTCGAGCGCGACCTGCTGCGCGGCGAGCGCCCGCAGATCCTGCTCGACACCGACGCCTCGGACCCGGTCGCCGCCGGCGCCGGTACGGGCGCCTTCCCGACCATCGTCCAGGAAACCCTGCAACCCCTGCTGGGCGAGATGACGCCGCCGGTCGAGACCGTCATCCACCGCCGCTACAATCCGGCCGGCCGTACTGCGCTGAACATCGTGCCCGGCCTGCTGGGCGTGATCCTGACCATGACGATGGCGATGATGACTTCGATGGCCCTCACCCGGGAGGCCGAGCGCGGCACGCTGGAAACCCTGCTGGCGACACCCACCCGGCCCTACGAAGTGATGATCGGCAAGATCACGCCCTATGTCTTCGTCGGCTTCATACAGGTCGTCATCATGCTGGCGGGCGCGCGCTTCCTGTTCGGCGTGCCCTTCCTGGGGTCGGCGCCGGCCTTCCTGGTCTGCGTGTCGCTCTTCATCCTGGTGAACCTGTCGCTGGGCTTCCTCTTCTCCACCGTGGCGCGCACGCAGATGCAGGCGATGCAGATGACCTTCTTCGTCTTCCTGCCCTCGATCCTCCTGTCCGGCTTCATGTTCCCCTTTGCCGGCATGCCGGCCTGGGCGCAGGCGCTGGGCCAGGCCCTGCCGACGACGCATTTCATCCGGGCCGTCCGGGCGATCATGCTGAAAGGGGCCGAGCTGGGCGATGTCGTGCCACAGATCTGGCCGCTGGCGCTGATCTTTTCGGTGATCGCCACCGTGGCGATGCTGCGTTACCGGCGCACGCTGGATTGAGGTTTCTGTGCGACGGCGGAGCTCTGCTCAATCAGGTTTGAACACCGCCGATTGTCTTCCCGGATGCATGCCCCGCAGAGGCGGGGCGAAAGTCCGGGACCCATACACTCGCTGCCTGCTGGACTATTTGCCGTATAGGTGGCGGCCCTACACGGCCAACGCCTGTATTTATGGGTCCCGGCCCTGCGCCCGGCCCAAGGCCGGGCATCCGGCCGGGATGACAACGCGCCTGGCTTGTTGCCTCAGTGCTAACCCTCTCCGTCATCGAAGATCGCCTCGATCGGCTGGCCGAACAGGCGGGCGATCCTGAAGGCGAGCGGCAGGGACGGATCGTACTTGCCCGTCTCCAGCGCATTGACCGTCTGGCGCGACACGTCGAGCCGCTCGGCCAGGGCCTGCTGGCTCCAGCCCTGCTCGCCGCGCAATTCACGCAAACGGTTCCTCATTGCACGCGCGCCTGTTGGACAAGGGATGTCACGCTGTGCGCAACAGCCGCCATGGGCAGGAGCATCGTCATGTTGAGCGGCTCCATCAAACCGTAGATCTCGGCAATACCGAAAACGGCCCCTCCGAGCAGCATCGCCAGCGCCGTGATGGCGGCGGAGCGGACCTGCATCTGCGCCTGCATCTCATCGACCGACCGGACGTAGTGGATGGCTTCCCATGCGTAGGCAAACAGCGGTGCGCAAGTGAGCAGGACGAGCGGCCACGCCGACGCGGCCGACCAGTTGTTGCGGGACGGATCGAGCAGCTTGTCGATCGCCACGACGAGCGCCGTGAACAGCAGCATCAGCACCAGGGTACGCCAGAAATAGCGCCGGCCGAGCGCAGCTTGCCGGACCGCCGCGCTCATTCCGCGCGTCCATTACGCGAACCGCCCAGCAGGATAGCGATGCGCGCAATGGCCATGGCACCAAGAATGACAACCACCAGCGCCGCCGCCTTCAGACTGGCCGGCAATCCGGCCACGGCCAGGCGGACGGGTTCGATCAGGCCGGACCCGAATTCGGCCACCAGGATCGCCGAGAGGAAAACGACCCCGAACAGGGCCAGCGAAACGAGCGAGGGAACGTTGCCCCCGCCGTCTTTCATATCGTGTTCGTTCATCATGCACTCCCTTGACGTGTAAAGTGACCTTTACCAGATAATGACAAGCACACTTGTCGTCAAGGTTCCTTGACATTACGGGGCAAAAAAAGAGGGCACCCGCCTGGGGTGCCCTCCCTGTCATCTGGCGCGAAACCTACTTGTTCGGCTGCTTGGTCACGCGCAGATAGGGCTTGATCTTCTCGTAGCCCGCCGGGAAGAGCTTGTCGGCTTCCTCGTCGGAGATCGACGGCACCACGATCACGTCCTGGCCGTCTTCCCAGTTCACCGGCGTGGCCACCTTGTAGCCGTCCGTCAGTTGCAGGCTGTCGATGAGACGCAGCACCTCGTTGAAGTTCCGGCCCGCGCTGGGCGGATAGGTGAAGGTGGCGCGGATCTTCTTGTTCGGGTCAATGATATAGACCGAACGCACGGTGACTTTCGGATCCGCATTCGGATGGATCATCGAGTAAAGCTCGGACACCTTGCGGTCGGTATCGGCGATGATCGGGAAGTTCATCTTGACGCCCTGCGTCTCCTCGATGTCGCCGATCCAGGCCTTGTGGTCCTCGGCGCTATCCACGGACAGCGCGATCGCCTTGGTATTCCGCTTGGCGAATTCGTCCTTGAGCTTCGCCGTGAAGCCCAGCTCGGTCGTGCACACCGGCGTGAAATCGGCCGGGTGGGAGAAGAAAACCACCCAGTTATCGCCGATCCAGTCGTGAAAATTGATCGGACCGTCCGTGGTTTCCACGTCGAAATTCGGGGCGGTATCGCCCAGCAGCAGACCCATGTCTTCCTCCTCGGTTCATTTGGCGGCTAAAACACCTTACGACTATGTGCGCTTCCGGCCGCGCGATTGCAAGTGTGCGTCCGGACCGCCTAACAGCCGACCAGATTGCCGGGGTGCCGCAGACACGATGACGACCACTTTGATCCTGATGCGCCACGCCAAGGCCGTCGACAGGCTGGAGGCGGAAGACGACTTCCAGCGCGGCCTCACGGCGCGGGGCCGGACCGACAGCGCCGCAGCGGCCGATGCTCTGGCCGATCTGGGCTTGCGCGTGGACCTGGCCCTCGTCTCGCCCTCCTGGCGGACGCGGCAGACCTACGACCAGCTCGTTCCGCAGATCGGCGAGCCGGAACTGGACGACCCGATGGCGCTCTACCATGCCTCCACGGAGATGCTGGAACGCGCAACGCGTCAGGCCCTGGAGCGCGCGCGGACCATACTGCTGGTCGGCCATAATCCGGGCATCGGCGGCTTCGCCCACAAGCTGGCCCAGAGCTGCGGCGCGACGGGCCGCATGCCGCTGGGCTATCCCACGGCGACGGCGTCGGTCTTCACGCTCGATGACGGCGATCTCGCCCATCCCCGGCTGGAACGCGTCTTCAACCCGAAGGGCTGAACGCCCGGGACTCGCGTTAAACGTGCATTTCTGCTTTGATGTCCCCGGTGCGGGAAACCAGGGGGCATCGCCATGGATGGGACACGGATTGCCGAGCGCGGGACGCGGGCCGGTCCTCCAGCGGAACCCGAAGCCCCGGCCGCGAGAGACGACGCCCCGGTGTCCGTGGTACCGGCCATACTGGCGCGCCTGTGGGCCGACGAGGCCGCGCTCGGCCTGTCGCGCCGCAGCCCGGCGCTGAGTGCACGACACCGGGCCTTTCCCCATCTGGTCACGCTGATGGCGGCACTCGGCGTCCTGGCCATTGTCGCCGCCCCTTTCCGCGGCCTGTCGCTCACCGGCGCGCTGGCCATGCTCGCGTCGCCCGCCTGCCTGACACTCGTGGGGCTGCGTATCGCCGGCGTCCTCAACCGGCCGCACTACGCTCCTCGCCGCGCCCTTCCCGATGCCGCGCTGCCGGTTGCCAGCATCATCGTGGCGCTCTACCGCGAGACCGGCGTCGTCGGCCGGCTGGTCAGCGCCCTGCGCGCGATCGACTACCCGGCCGAGCGCCTGGAGATCCGCCTCGTGCTGGAAGCCGATGACAAGGAAACGCTGAAAGCGCTGACCGGCGCCGCGCTGGACGCGCGCTTCCGCGTCCTTGTTGCGCCACCGGGTCTGCCCCGCACAAAGCCCCGCGCGCTCAACTACGCCCTGCGGTTCTGCACCGGCGACATTATTGCGGTCCACGATGCGGAGGACCGGCCCCATCCGGACCAGCTTCGCAGGGCCGCGGAGAGCTTCTGCAGGGCCTCGCCCTCGCTGGCCTGCCTTCAGGCGCCGCTGAACTGGTACAACCGTGACGAAACCTGGCTGACACGCCAGTTTGCCATGGAATATGCAGCGCACTTCCACGTCATGCTGCCCCTCTACAAGCGCCTCGGCTGGCCGCTGCCGCTGGGCGGCACCTCGAACTATTTCCGCGCGGCCGCATTGCGCCGCTGCGGCGGCTGGGACGCCTGGAATGTCACGGAAGATGCCGACCTCGGCGTCCGCCTGCACCGCATCGGTTATACCTGCGGGCTGATCGAACCGATGACGCTGGAAGAGGCCCCGCTCCGGCTCGCCGGCTGGACGCCCCAGCGCACACGGTGGCTCAAGGGTTACTGGCAGACGCTGGGCGTGCATTTCGGCCTGGATGCCGGGCGGCGGCGTCAGGCCCTGCCCCTGGCCATGACGCTGGGCGGTGCCGTCCTGTCCGCCCTCATCCACGGCCCGGCGCTTGCAGCCTGCCTGGCTGCGGCCTGGCGTACGGGCCTGGGCACACTGCCGGCGCTGGTCTTCTCAGGCATGCTCGCCGCGGGCTATGCAGGCGGCGCGCTGGGCATCGTGACGGGCATGCGTCGTGCCGGCCTGCGGCTTCATCCCGCCGACCTCCTGTTACTGCCGGCCTACTGGTCGCTGCAGGCGTGGCCGGCTGCGCGGGCCCTGTTGCAACTGGTGCGAAATCCCTATCTCTGGGAAAAGACCGAACACGGCGTCAGCGCCCAGGCGGAACCGTCATGTACCTCCCACTCCCGGCGACGATCGCCGCCCTCATCCTCGCCATCGCCGTCTTCGTCCTCGCCCGCTGGCGCGCCGGACAGCCGCTGCGCCCGGAACGCGGACCGCGCATGATCCCCTGGACGCTGATCGCCGTCGCCGCCGGCGGCCTCGCCATCATCTTCGCCGTCCACCTGGCCGAACTCGCCGGCCTGGACCCGAGCCAGCTGCCGCGCCGGTTCTAGGGCCATTTCATCGATTTCAAGGTCTATGAAATGGCCCTAGAACCCTTGTGATGCCGCGTGTTCGAACCGCGAAACCGGTTCCGACTTTCGCTGTAAATGCTCTAGTCGATAGGTAGATGCTCCCCAAGGAACGCACCGCTTTGCTCCAGCAGGGCACGCCGTGCAGCCTCGCTGTCGAAATAGTGGTCCTGGCCCCGGAATGTGACGAAGCGGAAATTGGAGCGGCCGTCTGCGGCGCGCTCGAGCATCTCCATCTGGTCGTAGGGAACGGTGGTGTCCTCGTCGCCATGCATTGCCAGGACAGGCTGACGGATCTCGCCGGCCCGGGCCATGGGCGAAATCGAGTCCTGATAGGCATGGTCCTCGAACCGGCTGCCCATATAGGCTTCCCAATAGCGCGCATAACCGGTTCCCCCGGCACCGCCGAGCATGGCGAAGGGATGAGTGACGCCGGCGAAGGTAATGACGCAGGCAACATTGTCGGCATCGCGCAGCGCCATCATCAGTGCCGCATAGCCGCCATAGCTGCCCCCCGCAGTGCAATATTCGCCTGAACGCGCAATACCGGCCTCCCGGAGGTAGTGCGCCCCGTCGATCATGTCGTCGATCATGCGTGTGCCGAACCCGCCATAGCCGGCCTCGACGAATTCGGGACCGCGCCCTTCCGACCCCCGGAAATTCGGCTGCAGGACGGCATAGCCCAGGGCCGCATAGTAGCCGGCCCACCAGTCGTACGTGCCGATGTCACGCGCCTGCGGACCGCCATGCGGCAGAACGACGAGCGGGAAATCGCCAGCCTGCGGGTCCGCGCCCGGCGGCAGGGTAAGCCAGCCGCGGATTTCCAGCCCGTCGGACGCTTCGTAGCTGACAAGCCTGCGCGCCCCCGGCGCCGTGCCTTCCGGAAAGCCGTATTCGACATCGAGCAGGCCCAGACCGCCGGTGGTCAGATCGAGCAGGTAGTAGTTCGCCGGCATGCCGGGATCGCGACCGCGCACAACGAATTTCTGCCGCGTCCGGCTCCAGCCGGTGATCGTCACGGAGTCCTCGGTGAGTATCTGCTGCAGCTCGGCGAGCAACCCCGCCATCCCGGTATCGAGAAATCTCTGGCGCGGCAGTGTGTCCGTGTAGGAGAAGCCGACGACCTCGTTGGTGAGTGAGTCGACGATCGGGTCGATATTCGACATTTCCTCGCCGTCGATCTCGTAGAGGCTCATCTCGCCGGTTTCCAGATCGAGCCGGCGCAGGCCGGTTTCGGGGAAGCGTATCGCCAGCGCCTGCGCGTTATCGGTCAGCCCGTAGATATAGGGCAGGCCGACCGGATGGCTGGCTTCGTAGATCTGCTGCTTGCGCCGCCCGTCGATCCGGTGGATTTCATAGCGCCCGCTGTCGTCGTCATACCAGACCTCGGCAAGCGCGTTGCCCGCGCCATCGAGCACGAATTCCAGGACCGACGCGTTGGACGTGTGCAGAACGTCCTCAAGCCCGCCATCCTGAAGGCTCACCTCGTAGACGACCGTCTCGACGCTGCGCCGGTCCCCGATACGCGAGCCGGCCGAGGGCGACTGATCGACACCCAGCGTCAGCTCCATGGCGACCAGATCGTCGTCATCGACCAGCGAGGAGCTGATATCGCTGACATTCGTCATGGTGGTGAAACGGCCCAGAAGGACGGTGTTGGACCGCGTGTCCACATTGTAGGAGACAGCCCGCACAGTGCTGAAGCCGGGATCGTTCGTCCGCAGCCCTTCCACCACCTGGTAGGAGTTGAACCAGTAGACGAGATGGGTGTCGCTCGGCCAGTAGAAGCCGAGAATGCTGCCCCCGTCCGGCTCGGGTATGGCGGCCCGATCCCCACTCTCCAGGTCGAAAACACAGATCTCCCGAACACCGCGCGGGCTGCAGCCTGTCGCCAGCATGGTGCCGCCGGGCGACAATTCTGCGTCCCAGATGCTCGGCATCGCCGAATAGGTGTCGAGCTGCGCATGCGCTGCGCCGCCGGCCATCGCCATGGCGATGGAAACCAGAATTCCCCTCATTGATCCCCCCGGAGGTCACGAACACGACGGACCCAGCCTAGGGGATTCAACCGCTCATTCAATATCGGAAAACAACAATGCGAGATGGCGCGAATGGAGCGGGTGAAGGGAATCGAACCCTCGTCGTAAGCTTGGGAAGCTTCTGCTCTACCATTGAGCTACACCCGCCCGGGGCGTCGTCCATGACCTGAATACCGTGCGAATTCACGGCCGCGCAAGGCCTCTTTGCGGCATCCCGGGAAACGCCTACTCCCAGAAACTGGGCAGACAGACGACCAGAAAGGTCAGAACCTCCAGGCGTCCCATCACCATTTCGGCGGAGAGGAGCCACTTCGCGATATCGGGCAGCGATGCGAAATTCCCGGCCGGGCCGATGATATCGCCAAGTCCGGGACCGACATTCGTGATCGCGGTTGCGCTACCCGACAACGCGGTCATGAAGTCGAGCCCGGTCATAGCCAGACCGATCGCGAAGATGATGAATGTCGCGAAGAACACAACGACCATGACGAGAACGCCGATCCAGGCGTCTTCTTCCATGCGTCTCCCATCGAACGTGCGGGCAACGACGCGCGACGGCATCACCGTGAGCATGAGCTGCCGGCGCACGACCTGGTAGAGCACGAGCAGTCGGTATGTCTTGATCCCGCCCGAGGTAGAGCCGGTACAGCCCCCCAGGAAAGTGAGGGCGAAAAAGGTTGCGATCGCCGCCCCGCCCCAGGCCGAATAATCGGTGCTGGCAAACCCGGTCGTGGTGACGACCGAGACGACATTGAACCCCGCATAGACGATCGATTCTCCCAGCCCGTCGCTCGACTGGGAGGCGTGCCAATACCCCAGGGTCAGCGACACGCCGGCCAGCAGCACCAGCAGCGAGCGCACCTGCGGATCACGCAGAAAGATTGTCCGGTCGCCGTCCAGGAACTTCATGTAGGCGACGAAGGGGATCGCGCCCGCAATCATGAAAGCGATCGCAACTGCATGCAGGACCCGCGGCTCAAAGAACGCAAAACTGGCGTCGTGTGTCGAGAAGCCGCCAGTCGACAGCGTCGTCATCGCGTGATTGATCGCATCGAAGCCCGTCATGCCGAAGATCGCGTAGAGCCCTGCGCAGGCCACCGTCATCGAAAGGTAGATGATCAGGATGCGCACGACGAAGACGTGCGCACGGGCCTCGAACTTCTCCGAATGATCCGAGCTTTCGGTCTTGAACAACTGCATTCCGCCCACCCGCATGAAAGGCAGCAGCGCGACAGCGGTCACGATGATACCCACACCACCGATCCACTGCAGGAAGGAACGCCAGAGCAACAGGCTTGCCGGCCACGTATCGAGTCCCTGCACCACGGTCGACCCGGTTGTCGTCAGACCTGAAGCAGCTTCGAAGACCGCATCGGTCCAGGACAATCCGGCAAAGACGAAGGGGATGGCGGCGAATACCGGCAGGATCGTCCAGCTGATCGCTGTCACGAGGAAGGCCTCGCGATGGTTCAGCTCAAGCTCCGCTTCGCTCCGTGTCGCCGCGAACAGCAGTACGCCGACAACGAACGCGGTCAGCATCGGAACCAGAAACATGGTGGGACGTCCGTCGGGCTGTGACCACTCGACCAGCAGCGGCACAACCATTGTCGCGCCCAGTCCCCCCACCAGAAGGGCAAGAATGTAGACGACCGGATTGACCTGTCCCGAACGCCCCGCATTCGGGTTCCGGGAGGGAGCGGCCGCCGAGAACCGGCTACGCATATTGCACATTGCTCCAGTGCTTGGCCGGCCCTTCTACTCCCAAAAGTACTCCTGCACCATACTGCCCTGGACGGGCGGGACAGAGTGCCGCTGTCGTCAAATCCGGCCGGATCGGACTAGATTGCCGGGACGAGTGCCGCCGGCACGCTGGGGGGAGATATCCGATATGGTCCAGCGCCTCTACATGCTCCGTGTGCGCGGCCTGATGCGCAGCCAGCTCTGGGCCCAGATCCTGGTGGCCATGGCCCTGGCCATCGCGACGGGCCTGTTGCTCTCACCCGATCTCGGCTCGCCGCTGGCCCTCGACCTCGAGATTGCCCCGGTCGTCGGCGAATGGCTGCGCCTGCCCGGACAGATCTTCCTCAACCTGATCCAGATGGTGGTTATCGGCCTGGTCGCGACCTCCATCGTGCTGGGCATCACGTCCAGCGGCGACGCCGATATCCTTGCACGCGTGGCCGGCCGGATCGCGCCCTACTTCCTGACCACCACGACGATTGCCGTGCTGATCGGCTACGCCATCGCCACGATCGTACAGCCGGGCAGTTTCATCGAGCTGAGCGATGTTGCGACGCAAGCTGCCGGAGCTACGGACGCCATCGATCTGGACGCCACACCCGCACCATCGCTGGCCGGCTCCATCGCCGATATCATTCCGGCCAGCCTGACCGAGGCCACGCTGTCGGCGAACATGTTCCAGATCGTGGTGGCCAGCCTGATCGGCGGCACGGCGCTGGCCTCGCTGGGTCTGGCGCGTGTGGCGCCGCTGATCCAGATCATTCAGCTCGTCCAGGACGCCTCTCTGACCATTGTCGGCTGGGCGATGCGACTCGCGCCCGTTGCCGTGTTCGGTCTCATCGCCGACTTCGTGATGCGGATCGGCATTTCCGCGCTTCTGGGCATGTCGGTCTACATACTCTGCGTGATCGGCGGGCTGGCCGTGCTGCTGTGCGTCTACTTCCTGATCGTCGCCGTGCTGGGCCGACGCTCGATCTTCGCCTTCGAAAGCGAGGTCGCCAGCGCGCAATTGCTGGCCTTCTCCACCTCCAGCTCGGCGGCCACCATGCCGCTCTCGCTGAAGACGGCGGAGCACGGGCTGAAAGTCCGCCCGGCCGTGGCGCGCTTCGTGATCCCGCTGGGTGCCACGGTGAACATGGACGGCACCGCGCTCTACCAGGTCATCGCCGCGCTCTTCATCGCCCAGATCTACCAGATCGAGCTGTCTGCGCCGGGCTTCGTCATGCTGGTCGTCACGGTGGTCGGCGCCTCGATCGGCAGCCCGTCCACGCCGGGCGTGGGCATCATCATCCTTGCCAGCATCCTGCACTCGCTCGGCATTCCCGCTTCCGGCGTGGCCATCCTGCTGGGCGTGGACCGGATCCTGGACATGTGCCGCACCTCGATCAATGTCACCGGCGACCTGGTCGCCTGCGTGGTGATGGACCGCTGGCTGGCCGGCGCGCTGGAGGACGAGGAGGAGAAGGCCCGGGCTGCAGCCGCCGAAAAGACGGCCGGCTGATCAGGTAAAGAATTTGGAGAGTTTGAGCCCCTGGGCCTGGTAGTTCGACGCCACGCGGCCATAGGGGGTTTGCGGCGCCTCGCGCATCGGCTCGTAGACCAGGCGCGCGATCGGCTGGCCATGCTCCAGGATGAAGGGCACGTCGCGCCCGCGCACTTCCAGCACGGCCCGCGAACCGGTCCCGCCGGCATCAGCAATGCCGAAGCCGGGATCGAAAAAGCCGGCATAATGCGCGCGGAACTCGCCGATCTCCGTGGCGATGGGCGCCATTTCCGCGGCTTCCTCCGCGCCGACGGAGACCGCTTCGCGCGAGGCCAGGATGTAGAACTCGCCCGGATCCAGGATCAGGCGCCGGTCCGGCGCATACATCGGTTCCCAGAAGCGCGACCGGTCATGCCCGCCAATCCTGGAAAGATCGACCAGGCCGGCATGGCGCCGCGCGCGATAGCCGACAATCCCGTCCTCGAACCCGGCCAGATCGACGCTCACCGTCACATCGCGCAGCGGCACATGGGCGCCCTCGCGGAAGCGGATCTGGCTGAGCCGGTCGCCGGTGCGCGCCAGGATCGAAAAGGTGCACGGGCTGATCTCGGCATAGAGCGGACCGTCATAGTCCGGCGGCGCCTGGTCGAAGGCGACGCCATGGTCCGTGATCACCCGGGTGAAGACGTCGATCCGGCCGGTCGAGCTTTTCGGATTCATCGCGGCGGACAGGCCCGGCGGCAGTTTCAGCCGCTCCTGCAGCGGGGCGAGATAGACACAGCCGGTCTCCAGCACCGCCCCGCCGGTCAGATCGACCGTGTGCATCAGCACGTCCTCGTCGAGCCGGTCGGCGACCGTGCGGCCCGGCCCGGGCAGGAAGCTCGCCCGCAGCCGCCAGGCATGGCTGCCCAGGCGCAGATCGACGCTGGCCGGCTGGATCTGGCCTTCGGCCGGCGCGTTGCCCGAGGCGATCACGCCGGTCTCGAAGAGGGTTTTCAGCCTGTGGTCGGGCAGGATTCCGGATGCGGTCATGATCAAACGGGCTGTTGCAGCAAGGTGTGTCCAGATGTCCCCTATCTCTTGCGCCCTGTCCAGACGCGCTGACCGTAGGGGTTGAGCCTGGGAGACGGCAGGAGGATTATGCGCGCCGGTGCATGGGCGCAGACCATGCGGGCAAGGGCGGAAGTACGGCATGTACGAGCACGAGAGCAGCGGCGTGAAGATCAGCGTCATCCCGGACTATCTGGAGGATGAGTCCGATCCGGATGAGGGCCGCTATGTCTGGGCCTACACGATCGAGATCGAGAATACCGGCCGCGAGGCAGTGCAGCTGCTCGCCCGCAAGTGGGTCATCACCGACTCGATGGGCCGAACCGAGCATGTCCAGGGCGAGGGAGTCGTCGGCGAACAGCCCGTGATCGAACCGGGCGAGAGTTTCCGCTACACGTCGGGCGCGCCGCTGGGCACGCCCTCCGGCTTCATGGAGGGCAGTTACGAGATGCGCCGGCGCAACGGAGAAAGCTTCGCGGCCGTCATTCCGGGCTTCTCGCTCGACAGGCCGACCGACCGGGTCCAGCTGCATTGACGCAGCACAACCGGTAGGCCACGGGGGGCGCCGCCGTGACGACATCCTTGCGACAAGTCCTGTTCATGGTCGGCATGATGGTCGCCGTTCTTGCGGCGGCCATGATGTTTCCCGCCATGCTGGACGCGGCCGAAGGCGACGGGGAGAGCGCCAGCGCCTTCTTCATATCCTCCATTCTAGGCATGTTCATCGGGGGCGCCACGGCACTCGCCAATCGCGGCCCGGTCGACTCCATCACGCCGCGCACCGCCTTCGTGCTGACCGTGGGCGCCTGGTTCGGACTGTCCCTGTGCGCAGCCCTGCCGCTGCGCCTGGCCGGCGAAGACCTGACCTGGACCGATGCAATCTTCGAGGCCGTCTCCGGGCTGACGACGACGGGTGCGACCGTGATCACGGGCCTGGACTACCGGCCCGAAGGTCTGTTGCTCTGGCGCGCCATCCTGCAATGGATCGGCGGCATCGGCATCATCGTGACCGCGATGGCCTTCTGGCCGATGCTGGGCATCGGCGGCATGCAGCTCTTCCAGCTGGAGACCGGCGACAAATCCGACAAGATCCTGCCGCGCGCCACCCAGATCGCACTGAGCATCTCGCTGATCTACCTGATCCTGACCCTGATCTGCTTCTTCGCGTTTCTGGCGGTCGGAATGGACTGGCTGCACGCCGTCTGCCACGCCATGTCGACGCTTTCGACCGGCGGGTTTTCCGCATCCGACAACTCGATGGGCAACTATGTCCACATGGGCGCCGACATTATCACGACCGTGTTCATGGTCCTGGCCTCCCTGCCCTTCGTGCTGTTCATCGTGGCGATGCGCGGCAAGCCCGGCGCCCTGTTCCGCGACGCCCAGGTGCGCGGTTTCCTGCTCGTCATTGCCGTGGCCACCGGTTTCCTCACGGTGCTGCTCTGGCTGACCGGCGCGCACGAGGAAGGCGGCGCCATTCGACAGGCGGCCTTCAACGCGGTCTCCATCATCACGGGCACGGGCTTTGCGACGGCCGATTACGGCGCCTGGGGTCCGGTATCCGAAGCCGCCTTCTTCGTCTTCATGTTCATCGGCGGCTGTGCCGGCTCGACAACCTGTTCGGTGAAGATCTTCCGCTACCAGATCGCCGGCACCGCAATGCGCCGCTACCTGGCCAAGCTGCTCAGGCCCAATGCCGTCATTCCGATGCGCTATAACGGCCGTATCGTCGCGGAGAGCACGCTGCACTCGGTGCTGGGCTTCTTCTTTGTCTTCTTCGCGGTCTACGCGATTACCGCCGCCGTGTTGTCGGCGATGGGAATGGACACGGTGTCAGCACTTTCCGGTGCAGCCACAAGCCTTACCAATACAGGCCCCGGACTGGGGCCGGTCATCGGTCCGTCGGGCACGTTCGCACCGCTCAACGACCCGGAAAAATGGGTGCTCACCTTCAACATGTTCGTCGGCCGGCTGGAGGTGCTCGCCGTGCTGGTTTTTCTCAGCCCGCGCTTCTGGAACAACTGACCGCGTGATCGCCCGCGACCTCAGCCGCGCGTGATGCTTGCCACCTCTTCCAGGCCGAAGCGCCAGTCCCTGTTGCAGTATTCGCAGGTCATCACGATCGCACCGCCGGTCTCCATCTCCGCCCGGTCCTCGGGCGGGAAGCTGGCGACAATGCCCAGCAGACGGTCATGCTCGCAGGAACAGCGGCGCGCCACCGGAGTGGGTTCGAACAGGCGCACCCCGTCCTCGTTGAACAGCCGGTAGAGCAGGCCGCCGGCGGACAGGTCCGGGTCCAGAAGCTCGGCATCCTCGACGGTCTCGAACAGGGCGCGGACATGGTCCCAGTCCTCTTCGGCGGAACCGCGCGTCTCGTCGCCGGCCACGGCCTGCAGCAGGGCGCCGCCGCCCCGCCAGGCGCGGTCCTCGCCCTCGCGCCAGCTCTCGCCGATTGCAACGCGCAGGCGCGTCGGCGTCTGCTCGGACTGGGCGAAATAGCCTTCGGCAACCTCGGACAGGGAGGCCCCCTCGATCGGCACCACGCCCTGGTACTGGTCCTTGTCGGGACCGTAATCGAGCGTCATCGCGAAATAGCCCTTGCCGAGCAGGCGGCCCATCAGGGCATCCGCCGGCACATCCTCGGCCAGCACGGCGGCCACCGCGTCAGGGTCGATCTTGGCGAAACCGCGCACGCCTTCTCCGGATACGAATTCGGCGACGATGAAACGGACCGGGCCGTCGCCATTGGCCTGGACGATCAGGCGCCCGTCGAACTTCAGCGCATCGCCCACGAGGGCCGCGATGATCACCGCCTCGCCGAGCAGGCGTGCGACCGGTTCCGGATAGGCGTGGGCCGACAGGATCTTGTCGATGGTCGAACCGAGGCGGCAGATACGGCCGCGCACGGTCCGGCCCTCGACCTGGAAGCCGGCCACGATATCGTCGTGCTCTCCGAGCGGATCGCTCACGCCTTGTCTCCGTTCGTGCGGAAGGGTTGGACTAGAGCATTTTCAGCGAAAGTGGGTACCGGTTTCGCGGTTCGAAAATGCGACAAAACAAGAGGATAGAGCATTTTCACTGACCGGGAATTCAGTGAAAATGCTCTAGCTGGCCTCGAGGGCGCCGAGCGCCTCGTCGAGAATGGCTACCGCCTCGCTGGCATCGTCCTGGGTGATGATCAGCGGCGGAGCCATGCGGCAGACATTGTCGCCGGCCGCGCCGACCAGGAGATGGCGATCCCGGGCCAGGCCCGCAAGCTTTTTCGGGTCGAAACCCTCTTTCAGCTTCACGCCGACCAGCAGGCCCTTGCCGCGGATCTCGACGATCTTGTCGGCGTGGCGGTCCATCAGCCCGTGAAGCTGCTGGCGCAGATAGTTCGACACGTCGACGACCTGGTCCATGAAACCGTCGGCCGTCAGCTCGTCGAACACGACATTGCCGACCGCCATGGCCAGCGGGCCGCCGCCATAGGTCGAGCCGTGCGTGCCGACGACCATGCCGGCCGCAGCCGCTTCGGTGGCCAGGCAGGCGCCCATCGGGAAGCCGCCGCCAATGCCCTTCGCAGAGGCCATGATGTCCGGCGCGGCGCCTTCGATCCATTGATAGGCGTAGAGCTTGCCGGTGCGCCCGGCGCCGGACTGGACCTCGTCATAGACCAGCATCAGACCGTGCTCGTCGCAGATCTGGCGCAGGCCGCGCAGGAAGCTGTCCTCCGGCGCGCGCACGCCGCCCTCGCCCTGGACCGGCTCGACGCAGATCGCCGCGGTCTCCTCGGTGACGGCATTCTTCACGGCGTCCAGATCGCCGAACTCGACCTGGTCGAAACCTTCCATCGCCGGGCCGAAGCCCTCGAGGTATTTCGGATTGCCGCCGGCATTGATCGCGCCATAGGTGCGGCCGTGGAAGGCGCCTGTGAAGGTGATGATGCGGTAGCGCTGCGGATTGCCGTTCACATAGTGATAGCGGCGCGCCGTCTTGAGCGCGCATTCCATGGCCTCGGCGCCGGAATTGGTGAAGAAGACCCGGTCGGCAAACGTCGCCTCGCAGAGCTTGTCGGCCAGTTCGATCCCCTTGGGCACCCTGAACATGTTGGACAGGTGCCAGAGCTTGCCGGCCTGTTCGGTCAGCGCCGCCACGGCCTTGGGATGGGCATGGCCCAGACAGTTCACCGCAATCCCGGAGATGAAGTCGAGATAGGCATCGCCGTCCTCGGTGTAGAGGCGGGTTCCCTTGCCGTGATCGAAGACGAGATCCGGCGGCGAATAGGTGTCCATCATCGGGGCGGGCATGGGGTCCTCCAAAAGCATCGCGGCGCCCCTCGGGACGCCTTTGCTAACCTCCTAGGCCTCCGCGCTCAGCTCTTCAAGCGCCAGCCTGCACGCAGCAGCAGATAGCAGGCCACGGCCAGGACGAGATTGATGGCGAGCACCAGGACGGCGCCGATCGCCAGATTGCCGTCGGCATGTCCGGTGAAGCCGTAGCGGAAGCCGTCGATCATGTAGAAGAAGGGATTGAAATGGCTGATCGTGGAGATCGGCTCGGGCAAGGCGTTGACCGAATAGAAGGTGCCCGACAGGAAGGTGAGCGGGGTGATGACGAAGGTGGTCACCGCCGCCATGTGGTCGAACTTCTCCGCCCACAGTCCGCCGATCACGCCGACCATGGCCAGCATGGCCGACGCCGAAATGCCGAAGTAGAGCACGGCCCACCAATGCTGGGGCATGATGTTCATGAACGGGATCAACGTCGCCGCCGTGACCGCAGCCACCATGATGCCGCGCGTCATCGCACCGGCAATGAAGCCGATCGACAACTCCGTCGCCGACAGGGGCGGCATCAGGAAGTCCACCGCATTGCCCTGGACCTTGGACACGAGGATCGACGACCCGGAATTGGCGAAGGCGTTGTTCAGCAATCCCATCAGGATCAGACCCGGCGCCAGGAACTCGATGAAGGGGATGCCGTTGACATCGCCCCGGCGCGACCCGATCGCGACGGCGAAGACGGTCATGTAGAGCAGCGTCGTGGCGACCGGTGCAGCCACTGTCTGCGTATAGACCTTGAGGAAGCGCCGGACTTCCTTCTTGTACAGCGTCCACAAGCCCAACCAATTGATAAACCCGAACTTTCTGGGCTGGCTCAAACCGGTTAAATTGGCATTACTCATATCGAATTACCCTTAAGATCCCGGTAACCATCAGCGTTAACGATTGGGCGTGCAAGTGAGCTTTCCACAGGAATGGTCATCCCCCGATCTTGTGGCCTCGGTTCGCGTGGGTACAATATCTAGTGTAATTAAACATGAATTGAGATATGCGCCGTTAGCCGACATTCAAGGCAATGAGCGCATCCCAACTCAGGAGATGAGTGCGATGGCCTGGACTGACGAACGCGTCGAGCAACTCAAGAAGCTCTGGTCGGAAGGCCTGAGCGCCAGCCAGATTGCCAAACAATTGGGGGGTGTGACCCGGAATGCCGTGATTGGCAAGGTCCACCGTCTGGGTTTGTCAGGTCGCGCGACCCCGTCACGTCCCGCCCGCCGCACAGCCAAACCGTCTCGCCCGCGCACAACAACGGCTTCCACCGCGCCGGCCCAGCGCCCGGTGTCGCGTCCCTCCCCCTCATCCTCGACCCCGGCCGCTTCCAAGCCGGCGCCGGTGGAGCCTGCCGTCCTTCCCTCCGGTGAATTTGCCACCGTGCTCACCTTGCGTGACTCGATGTGCAAATGGCCGATCGGCGACCCGGCCCAGGCCGAATTCCGCTTCTGCGGCCGCAAGACGGCCGGCGGCAACGCCTATTGCGAAGCGCATTCGTCCATGGCCTACCAGCCCAACGCCAAGCGCCGCCGCCGCTCCAGCGATGCCAGCGCCGCGCTGGACGCCATCACGGCGACCCGCCGGTACAATTTCTAGGACTGCACAGTTCAGGACAGACGAACCCGCCCTCACCCTCGGGTTCGACGACACGGCCGCCCTTCCGGGGCGGCCGTTTTTTTTTGGCGAGCCGATTGACAAATACACCCTACGATTGAATTATTGCCTGGCAACAAGCGATGGGGCAGTCATGAACCAGCGAAGTTACACGCTCGAGCTCACAACGCTCATTGCATCCCTCCCCGAAAACAACCGGTCCAACTTCCTCACAGCCTTCCAGGCCTCCGAAAAGAACCCCGTCATTCTCTTCGGCTTCAACATCTGGCTGGGATGGCTGGGTATCGACCGCTTCGTGGTCGGGGATGTCGTTGCCGGCATCCTCAAACTGCTCACCTTCGGCGGTTTCGGCATCTGGCAGCTGGTCGACTGCTTCCTGATCGGCGGCCGCGCCCGCGAGAAGAATATCCAGCTGGCACGTCAGATGGCACATTCTTTCGAGCGCTCCGGCACTGCCGCTCCGCCCCCGGAGTTCGCACCGGAGGCATCGGCCTGACCGGGCTTCACGGCGTTGACGGCGCTCCGACAAGCGCGTCGCGCATTTCCGGGATCCAGGCTTCGGCGCGCCGGTCGTAGGCGCGCAAAGTCGTGCCGAACCCCCAATAGCACCAGGCCAGGCCGCGCGCTTCGGCCGCCTCGCGCACGGCGCCGGCCCAGCGCGCGCGCTGGTGTTCCGGCACCTCGTAGTAGACGCCGAACTCGCCGAGCAGGACGGGCACGTTCTGCGCCTGCGCATAGCGGGCGACAATGTCGAAATCCCGCGCCAGCCCGGCCTCGTCGGCCGGCCCGCCCCATTCCAGCCCCGTCCGGGGGCGATTGGCCCAGGGCGCACCCTGATGGGTGAAATCGAAGGGTGAATAATAGTGCACCGTGGTCATCACCCGCGGATCGTCCGCCGGCACCTCGGTCTGCACGAGGCCCTCGATATTGTTCCAGCGCGCCGAGGAGAGGATCACCCAGCGCTCCGCCGAGACGGACCGGATGACCGCAAGCAGGTGTTCATTGGTCGTGTTGACCCGGCTTGCCGGAACCTGCGCCGTCGGTTCGTTCAGAAGCTCGAAAACCAGGCTGTCAGGGTAGTCCGCATAATGCTCGGCCAGCTGCCGCCAGATCGCCGCGAGCTGCGGCAGGCGGCCTTGCGGGTCCTGCATGAAGGCTTCGAAATGGTGGACATCCAGGACAACGGACAGGCCGCGTGACAGCGCATGATCGATGATCGCGTCGACACGCGCCAGAACGGCCGGGTCGATCCGGTCGCCCGGTCCCAGATGAGCCGACCAGCGAACCGGCAGCCGGATGGTGTCGAACCCGGCGTCCGCGATGGCGTCGATGTGGCGAAACTCGACCGTGTAGCCCCACTGCCCCTCGTACTCGGCCTCCAGCGCACCGGAGATGTTCATGCAACGCCGCATATCCGGGGCATCGACATGCAGGCCGTCGCGATGACCGCCGGCCGGCAGTTCCAGCGCGGCCGATCCCGCCCCGCCGTCGCAGGCCGCAAGCAGCCCCGACATCATCACCGTACACAGCCAACCCGCCTTCATGACGCAGCCTCCCTCGACACCGGCAAGACTAGAGAGCGCCGCACGGGCTGTCGATTGAGCCCGTGCGGCGACCTCTACCAGCCGACGGTGAAGCTGCGCCCGGCATGCGACCGGCTTTCCGCCTCGTCCATGATGGCCACGGCGAAGTCCTCGAGGGAGATCCTTGCATCGCCTTCGGGGCCGGTCACCAGCATGTCTGTCCCGAGACGATAGCGTCCGGTCCGGTGCCCGGGCTCCAGGGTCGCCGGCGGGCAGATGTGCGAACTCCGGCCATCGGCCTGGTCCAGAAACAGAGCGCGCTGGGCATGGCAGGCTTCGGCAATGGGCCGAACCGAGTCCGGCAGGAAACCCGGCCGGGTCAGCACCGTCCAGTCGGGCCGGTCGGGAAAGCGAAGGCTTGCCGCCCCGCCCACGACCAGCACCGGAACGCCGGTCTCGTACGCCGCCCGGAGCATGACATGCGTGTAGGCGACCAGATCGGCTTCACGGCCTGCAGGCGGGCGCAGCGTCATCACGGCGACGTCCTGTCGCCGCAGGATCGCGCGTATCGCTTGCGCATCGCCCGCCTCAGAAAAGGCCGGTACAACGCTGTCCGGCAGTTCCACGGCGCGACCGGTGTGGCGGACCACACCGGTCACCCTGTGCCCCCGGGCCACCGCCTCCGCGACGACGCGCCGGCCGACAGCACCGGCTGCCCCAAAAACGGCAATCGCCTTCATGACACACTCCCGTGCTGCAGGGCTCGCAGTGCCACCGGCGTACGCGGCGTGCGCTGGCTGAGCCAGATGCTGCCCAGAACCAGCATGCCACCGCCGATCTGGACGGCATCGAGGTGTTCGCCGAGGACGACCCAGCCCAGCAGGGCCGCGCTGACCGGGCTGAGAAAGCCGAGCATGGTCGCCACGCCAGGTCCGAGCCGGGCGATACCGCGAAACCAGAGATAATAGGTCAGCGCTGCACCGATCAGTGCGAGATAGGCAAAGCCCGCCAAATTGGCCGGCGCGAGTGCCGGCAGGGGCGGTTCCAGCCACAGTGCGAGGGGCAGGAGAATGAGCCCGCCGGCCGTGAGCTGCCAGCCCGTCAATGTCAGCAGGGGAATCTGAGGGCCCCAGCGGCGCGTGAGCACGGTGCCGGCCGCCATCGACCCGGCCCCGCCGAGCGCGGCCGCGATTCCGATCGGATCGAAGCCGGTGCCGGGCGACGCCAGGAGCAGGGCAATGCCGGCCAGCCCGCCCGCCGCGGCGAAGACAGCGGGGGGATGGATCCGTGTGCCCAGAGCCATCCGGGCCAGACCCAGCACGAGCAGCGGCTGGACTGCGCCGACTGTCGCCGCAATTCCGCCCGGCAGACGGTAGGCCGCCACAAAGAGACAGATCCAGAAAAGGGCGAAGTTCAGCGCGCCCAGCACGAAGGCGCGGCCCCACCAATCGCCAGCCGGCAGGCGCCGGACGAGCAGGAGCAGGAGCAGTCCGGCCGGCAGGGCCCGCAACAGGGCCAGCGTCACCGGGTAGCCCTCCGGCAGCCACTGGGTCGTCACCAGATAGGTGCTGCCCCAGATCGCCGGCGCCAGGGCGGTCAGAAGAAGATCGAAACTCCGCGACATTGCGCTACTCCACCGGCAGGGCAACGGGCCGCATCGGCGCGGCATCCGCGCCGCGCAGTTTCAGCGAGCCGCCGATGAAGGCGAATTCGTGGATGCCGTCGCGCGCCAGAGCCTCCAGATTGACCAGCTCCATGATCGGGACGCCGTGCTGGGCCAGCATGTAGGTGTGCAGCGGCACGTAGTTTCCCGGCACTTCGGACGGGAAGGCTTCCAGGCTGAGATTGTCCGCACCGACGATCATCGCACCGGATTCCTCGACCAGAAAGCGGGCCGCCTCCATGCCCAGCCCCGGCGGGTTCGCCATGTACTGCGCGGCCGTTTCGTAGTCCTGCATGCGGCCGGTACGGATGAGCACGACATCGCCGCGCTGCAATTGCACGTCCTGACGCGCGAGCGCCCGCTGCAGATCGTCACGTGTGATGCGATAACCATCGCCCAGCCGGTCCGCGCCGAGCGAGGCCGGCACATCGATCATCACGCCGCGCGCGATAATGGGCGGGATGGTCTCCGCACCCGTGACCTGCCAACCCCGGTCGCCCAGATGCTCGTCGGCGGAAAACCCGTTCCAGATCTGTCCGTCGACGCCGAAATGGTTCAGCGCATCGATATGCGTGCCGGTGTGCGTGTACATCGAGATCGCCGCGCCGGTGTAGGAGACATGGGCGTTCTGCTCGGCTCCCGTGCCCAGCGGGTCGTCGACCGCAGTACCCCGGGGCGTGTGCGTCATCCAGATCCGGTAGTGCGGATCTCCGGCGGCCTGCCAGCTGGGCATGCCGATGAAGTATTCAACCGACAGATCATAGGCTCGCCCGCCGGAAATCCGGGACAGGATGGCCGCCCGCGTCGCGTCGGTCATCAGGTTCAACCGCCCCAGCTCGTCATCGGGACCCCAGGGACTGGCTCCAACCGTGTCCTGGGCAAAGGCCGGTGCAAGGGCGATCAGGGGCGCCATCAGGCCGGCAATCATGGAATGTCTCATTTCGTCCTCCGGAAAGTGTCGCCGGCTTGATCCGGCGTTTCCGTATTTATTCGTTCGCCAACGGAGACAAAGGCGGTATTATCAACATGTCTTTTTACCGAGAGTGAACAATGGAGAAGTTTCGCAGCCTGCAGATCTTCCGGCGTGTCGTGGAACTGAACGGGTTCAGCGCCGCGGCCCGGGATCTGGACATCTCCAATGCAGGCGTGTCCAAGGCCGTCAGTGCACTGGAAGCGGAACTGGGCGCCCAGCTGCTGATCCGGACCACGCGCAAGCTGCGGCTGACCGATACCGGGCAGGCCTATTTCGATCGTGCTGTGGAAATACTCGAAGCGCTCGAACAGGCCGACCAGGTTGCCAGCCAGTCCGATGCCTCGCCACGCGGCCGCCTGCGGATCACCGCCCCCATGTCCTTCGGCCTGACCGACCTTGCCAGGCGCCTGCCCCGGTTCCAGCAACGCTATCCGGACCTGATGCTCGACATCGACTTCAACGACCGGCCGGTGGACCTTGTGGAGGACGGATTCGATATCGCCCTGCGCGGCAGCGGCCCTCTGCCCGACTCCAGCCTGAAGGCCCGGCGCCTGCGCCCGATCGAGCGCATGCTGTGTGCGTCCGCGGCCTATCTGGACCGCCACGGTCACCCGGAAACGCCCGATGCCCTGCGCGGACACAACTGTCTGGTCTTCACCATGAGTGCGCAGCCGAACACCTGGACCTTCCGGCAGGACGGCAGGGTGGAAGATGTCGTGGTGTCGGGCAATCAACGCGCCAACAACTCGATCGCCCTGCGTATTGCAGCCCTTGCCGGTTGCGGCATTGCGCTATTGCCCGACTTTGTCGCCGCGACGCCTATCGCGAGCGGACAGCTTGTACGGGTGCTGCCGGACTGGCACGTCGACCGGCAGCACATCCACGCTGTTTATCCCGCACACCGCGAATCGGCGCCCAAGGTGCGCGTTTTCATCGACTTCCTCGTCGCCGAATACCGGTCCGGCCCGGCGTTGACGTCGCAAGCATAGCGCCCGGGCGGAGACGCAGCTCGGCCGGCCTGGTGTCCATGGCAACCATCCGGCGGGACCCGGGACACTCATTCCATAGGGATTAACTATTATTTGGATGGCATAATTGAATTAGAAGCCATGGAAACAAGCCTCCAAATCCTGAGCGGCTACAGATCAAGGAGACACAATGAAACACATACTTGCTGGCCTGCTGGTGGCGTCAGCCACGGCCGGGACCGCCTTTGCGGATGAGTGGGGGTATGCCGGTGCCGGCGCGCCCGAGAACTGGGGATCGCTGTCGCCGGATTATGCGGTTTGCAGCGCCGGGACACAGCAAAGCCCGGTGGACCTGGTTCCGGGCATCGTCGCCGACGGCGTGCGGCCCGAACTCAGCTTCGCGGACGTTTCCGGTGTGGAGGCGGAACGCAATGCGCACGGGGTGACCTATCACGTGCCCGAAGGGTCGGCGCACCTCACCCTGAACGGCCAGAGCTTCGACCTGCTGCAGTTCCACTTTCACGCCGAGTCCGAGCACTGGGTGGAGGGTGAAGCCTATCCGCTGGAAGTCCATTTCGTGACGGCAAGCGAGGGCAAGCTGGCCGTGGTCGGCGTTCTGTTCGAACGCGGCGAGGCCAACGCCACAGTCGATACGCTGTGGGATGCGATCGGACCGGCCGGCGAACGCCGGGACATCGACGCAACGATCAGCCTGAGCGATCTGCTGCCGCAGGCCCCGTCCGCCTTTAGGTATGAAGGATCGCTGACGACGCCGCCGTGCTCGGAAATCGTGTCCTGGACGGTATTCACCACGCCGTTGAGCGTTTCGGATGCCCAGATCGAGGCCTTCGTCGATGCCGTCGGCGAAAACGCCCGTCCGCCGCAGCCCCTCAATCGGCGCTACATCCTGCTCGACAACTGAGTCTCACACCTCCCGGACCTGGCGGGCGCACCTGTTCGGGTGCGCCCGTTTTCTTTGCCGGTCAGCGCTCGCACACCGATACGGAATAGCTCACGGCATCGCCGTTCAGCCGCTCCAGTTCTTCGCCCAGGCCCGCCCGCACCCGGTCCGCCTGTTCATGCGGCACGGCGAACAGGACCAGCATCCGGCGGCCGGACGCCGTGATCTGGCCCGCCCGGCTCCAGCGTCCCTCGCCAGTCCGCCCGGAATGCGCGGACACCACGGCCCAGCGTTCCACGCCGAGCGCCTCGATACAGGTTTCGAGCCGCTCGACCTGAACGGCATCGACTTCCAGTTCGAAGCGAAGACAGTTGGACCAGTCGGTCATTGAACGCCTCCTAGTGCGCGTTGTGCCAGCGTGAAGTAGAGCGGGATTCCGATCAGCAGGTTGAACGGGAATGTTATGCCCAGCGACAGGGTCAGCGAGAGGGCGGGCTGCGCCCTTGGCAGGGCAAGCCGCATGGCGGCCGGCACGGCAATGTAGGATGCCGATGCCGCGAGCGTCATGAGAAGGGCCGTATTGCCCGGCGGCATCGACAGAACATAACCGATCGCCAGGGCAATCGCTGCGGCCAGCACCGGCATGCCGATCCCGTGGAGCACAACACCCGGCCTCATCTTGCGGCCGTGTTCCAGCAGTCCGCGCCCCGCAATCAGGCCCATGTCGAGCAAGAACAGGCACAGCACACCCCGGAAGGCATCGACAAACAGCGGCGAGACCGCTGCCATGCCCGCCTCTCCGGACACCCAGCCGAGCGCGAATGCCCCGAGAAGGAGCACGATGGACCCGTTGGTCAACGGCTCGACCAGGCGCAGGCCGCCGGTCCGGCCGGCCGAGCCCGCCAGCAGGAGGCCCGTGAGAATGGCGGGCGCTTCCATTGCTGCGGCCACGGCGACCATGGCGCCGCTGGTGCCGAGCCCCAGCATCCGGGCCGCATCCGAGGCGGCGATGAATGTGACGATCGATATCGACCCGTAGTGGGCCGCGATCGCCGCCATGTCGACACGGGGCAGCGCCGTCGTGCTCCGCAACAGCGCGAAGCTGAGGACCGGCAGCGCGGCAGACAACGCCACGCCGGCCACCAGGACCGGGATCACGTCGATCAGGCTGGCGCGGGCCATCTCGGCGCCGCCCTTGAAGCCGATCGCCATGATGAGAAAGAGCGACAGGCCCTTGGCGAAGGACTCGGGGAATTTGAGGTCGGACCGGATGAAGGCGGCAAACAGTCCGAGAATGAAAAACAGGACGGGCGGCGAGGCCAGCGTGGCGAGCGCGATGGAGCCGTGTTCCAAAAGTCCAACCCTTTTGACGAGACATGTCCGGCAACCGCCCCGAGGGGCGCAGGCGGCTGCCGGACCGATCTCTGCGCCGGATCCCGGAAGACCGGGATGCAGGGGCCGGCAGCAGAGGCGAGTGGGACCGCTCTAGACGCCGAATTTGATAAATGGAAATATATGGAAATTATCATTTTAGTAGGAAAAAGCTATTTTATGCGCCCGACGTTCCGGCAGCTGGAATACCTGGTCGCGATCGACGACACGGGGCGGTTTTCCAGCGCCGCCCACAGCATGCATGTCAGCCAGCCCAGCCTCTCTGCGCAGGTCGCCGAAGCGGAGAGCCATCTCGGATTCAAGGTGTTCGAACGCGGCCGTCACGGCGCAGTCGCCACGCCCCTCGGCCGTGAATTGCTCACCCGTGCACGCGAGGTGCTGCACTCCATGTCCGACATCAAGCGCCTGGCGCAATACGGCTGCGACGGCCTCGTCGGACAGGTTCGCCTGGGCGTGCTGCCCACGATCGGCCCCTACCTGCTACCGCGCTGCACGGCGCAGCTTCATGCCCGCTATCCCCAGCTGCGCCTGTCGATTCGCGAGGAATCGTCCGTGGTGCTCAACCAGACGCTCAGCGAGGGGCGCATGGATGTCGTGATATCGGCGCCCGAAGACCATCCCGGCTGCATCAGCGAACCGCTCTTTCAGGAACGCCTGTGGATTGCGGTCCCGCCCGACGATCCACTCGCCGGCGCACGCACGCCGGTCGATCTGGCGCAGCTCACGGGACGCGCCTTCCTGACGCTGGGTCTCGGGCACCGTCTCAACAAACTCGTCGCGGAACTGGCCGAGCGCTCGGGCGGGCATCTGCCCGCCGACTATGAAGGAACGAGCCTCGACGCGATCCGCCACATGGCGGCACTCGGGGCCGGCCTCGCCGTCCTGCCCGAACTCTATGTGCGATGCGAGGCGGAACGCGACAACAGCCTCGTATTCAGACGGATCGACGATCCGGACGCGCAACGGGACATCGCGCTGATCTGGCGGCAAGGCTCGCCCCTGTCGACCGGGTTTTCGGCCGTCGCCGGCATCATGCGCGACGCGGCCCGGACGGCCCTGGCCACGCGGCCGGACTGACCGGCAGCGCCGCCCGGCACATCCACCGCCGCTCAGGCGTTGACGTCGAAGGCGTAGCCGGCCGAGCGGACCGTGCGGATGGGATCGCGCTCTTCCTTGGTGTTCAGCGCCTTCCGCAACCGGCCGACATGGACGTCCACCGTACGCGCCTCGACATAGACGTCCGAGCCCCAGACCGCGTCCAGCAGCTGTTCGCGGGAGAAGACCCGCCCCGGATGCTGCATGAGGTAGTCCAGCAGGCGGAACTCGGTCGGCCCGAGATGGATCTCGCGGTCCGAGCGTTTCACCCGGTGCGCGACACGATCCATCGAGATGTCGCCAGCCGAGATGATGTCCTCGGCAAGCCCCGGGCGGATGCGCCGCAGCACGGCCCGGATACGGGCAAAGAGTTCGGTCATGGAGAAGGGTTTGACGACATAGTCGTCCGCGCCCGTATCCAGCCCGCGCACCCGGTCTGTCTCCTCGCCGCGCGCCGTGAGCATGATGATCGGCACATTCGCCGTTTCCTGCCGCCCGCGCAGCCGGCGGCACACTTCGATGCCCGATACCTTGGGCAGCATCCAGTCGACGAGCACCAGGTCCGGCGTGGTCTCCTCGGCCTGGATCAGGGCGTCCTCGCCGTCGCCGGCGACGGAGACCTGATAGCCTTCCTTTTCCAGATTGTACTGCAACAGGGTGGCGAGGGCGTCTTCGTCTTCGACCACGAGAACTTGAGGCTTCATCGTTCCATCTCCACGATCAAGGTCATCAAGGCTTGGCGTCATCCACCTCGAGCGGACCGGCCGTCACCATGAAGTGCACGGCCTCGGCGACGTTCGTCGCGTGATCGCCGATCCGCTCGAGATTCTTGGCCA
Organism: Pseudomonadota bacterium; assembly: GCA_034659015.1. Classification (GTDB taxonomy): domain Bacteria; phylum Pseudomonadota; class Alphaproteobacteria; order Caulobacterales; family Maricaulaceae; genus Maricaulis. Next base: position 105,831 of record JAYEGL010000012.1, read on the forward strand.
CGAAAAGAATATGGACGCCCGGCTCGACCAGGCCCGGGTCCTCGGTCATGCTCATCAGCATTTCGCGGACCAGCGTGTTGTAACGCTCGTCAACCTCGTCATCGGTGCGCCAGACACGGATCGCCGGCTCGACGTCGGCCGAAGACAGCGCGTCGAGCACTTCGTGCAATTGCTTGATGACGATCGCGCCCAGCCGGTCCACCTGGTCGGTCAGCGACAAGGGCGCATACTCGGACAGGTCCTCGGCCCGATAGGCGATATTCTTGGCCAGATCGCCGACACGTTCCAGATCGCTGGCGATCTTGAGCGCGGAAATCGTCATGCGCAGATCGGTCGCGAGCGGCTGGCGCAGCGCAAACAGGCGCAGCACCCGCTTCTCGATCTCGTCCTGCATCGCATTGACCTGTTTTTCGCGCTGGCGGACACCGGGCACAACGCTGGCATCCCGGCGCACAATGGCGCTCAGCGCGGTTTCCAGCTGGGTCTCGACCAGACCGCCCATGCGGGCGAGATCGTCGCCGAGCTGGTCCAGTTCCTCGCCATAGGCGGTGACGATGTGTGCAGTCTTGGACAGCGCCATTGCGCTACCTCCTCAAATGGGGACAGGCCTAGCCGAAACGCCCCGTGATGTAGTCCTGCGTGCGCGGATCGCGCGGGTTCGTGAAAATCTCTTCGGTGGCACCGAACTCCACCAGCGTGCCCATATGGAAAAAGGCCGTCTTCTGGGACACGCGTGCTGCCTGCTGCATCGAGTGCGTGACGATGATGATGCAGTAGTTTTCCCGCAGCTCGTCGATCAGTTCCTCGATCTTGGCCGTGGCGATGGGGTCGAGCGCGGAACACGGCTCGTCCATCAGGATGACTTCCGGATTGATCGCGATCGCCCGGGCAATGACCAGACGTTGCTGCTGGCCGCCGGACAGGCTGGTGCCCGGATCGCTCAGGCGGTCGGCCACTTCCTCCCACAGGCCGGCCTTGCGCAGGCTTTTTTCGACAATCGCATCAAGCTCGCTGCGCGACAGGGCCAGGCCATGAATGCGCGGGCCGTAGGCGACATTGTCGTAGATCGACTTGGGAAACGGGTTCGGCTTCTGGAAGACCATGCCGACGCTCGCACGCAGCACGACCGGGTCGATCGACCTGTCATTCACCTCTGTGCCGTCGATCTTCAGCGAGCCGGTGACCCGGGCCCCCTCGATCGTGTCGTTCATGCGATTGAGGCAGCGCAGGAAGGTCGACTTGCCGCAGCCGGAGGGGCCGATGAACGCTGTCACGGAACGGTCCGGCACATCGATCGACACGCTGTTGAGCGCCTGCTTGCCGTCGTAGGACACGCAGACATCGCGGGCGATCACCTTGGTCGGGTGTTCGGTCTCGTCGATACCGGCCGTCAGGTCGGGACTATGGGTCTGATTGTCGGGCATGGGGCTACCATCTCCGCTCGAAACGGCGGCGCAGATAGATCGCCAGGGCATTGAAGCCGATCATCAGCGCCAGAAGAACAAGAATGGCCGCGGCGGTCCGCGCCTCGAAGGCCCGCTCGGCACCGTCCGACCAGAGGAAAACCTGCACGGGCATCACCGTGGCCGGCTGGGTCAGGCCTTCCAGGCCCAGCGTCGGCGCATCGGCGATGAAGGCGACCATGCCGATCATCAAGAGCGGCGCGGTCTCGCCCAGCGCCTGGGCCAGGCCGATGATCGAGCCGGTGAGAATGCCCGGTGCCGCAAGCGGCAGCACATGGTGGAAGACCGACTGGGTTTTGGACGCCCCCACGGCCAGTGCCGCCTGGCGGATCGACTGCGGCACCGCCTTCAGTGCGGCGCGCGACGCGATGATCACGGTCGGGAGGGTCATCAAGGAGAGCACCAGGCCGCCCACCAGAGGCGCCGAACGCGGCAGACCGAACGCATTGATGAAGACCGCCAGGCCCAGAAGGCCGAACACGATGGAGGGCACAGCCGCCAGATTGTTGATATTGACCTCGATCAGGTCGGTCAGCCGGTTCTTCGGAGCGTACTCCTCCAGATAGACGGCCGTGAAGACGCCGACCGGCACCGACAGGAAGATGGTGATCAGCATGGTCAGGATCGAGCCGAACAACGCCCCCTTCACACCGGCGAGTTCGGGCTCGCGGCTGTCCGCATTGGTAAAGAGATAGGTGTTGAAATCGGTGCTGATCCGGCCGCGGTCGTCCAGCGCCCGCGTCCACACGATCGTCTGGTCGTCCACCCGCCGCCGGCTCTCCGGCGTCTCTATAACGTAGAGCGTCCACGCGCCGGCGCCGGCCTGCATACCGGCCGGCTCGCCCAGCATGGCCTCGCCCCGCGCCGTCATCCCGTCGCTGTCCAGCGCCGTCAGGCGGACCGTCGCGCCTTCGAGTTCGACCAGGACGCTGGGCAGTTCGTCGCCCAGTTCGATCCGGCCACCCGCAGCAGCCATCTGATCGCGCAGATCGGCAGCCTCGCCATCATAGCGCTCCGCCTCGTAGCGGGCATCTTCGGCCTCTTCGCCCTCAAGCGCGGCGGCCCGGTCACGGGCCTGTGCGGCGCGGGCTTCGAGCGCGGCGACTTCCGCCTGCAGCATGCCCGTGGCCTGTTCGACCAGTCCGGCGAAATCGGGTTCGCTCGAGCGGATCGCGAGCCCGCTGCCATCGGCGTCGACGGTGAGACGGCCATCCGTGTCCGGCGTCCGGTCCTCGACCAGGCGGCCCTTGAGATAGAGATCGAGATCGTCGGCGATCGGCATGCGGAAGGTGCGGGTCTCACCGACCAGGGCCGGGTCCTCGAGCACGGCGTCCATCAGGCGGGTGGCGTTGAGCGGCGTGTAGAGGCTGAAGAGGTTGCGCAGGTCGCGGCGCGAGGTGACGTCGGGAAACTCGGCGCGGATCGCATCCTGCAGAACCCGGCTGTAGGCGCCCCGGCGCAGTGACGCCTCGCTGCCATCGCCATTGGGGTCGACGATGTCGCGATCCAGTTCGACCGTCAGGACGAGCTGGTTCACCGTAAAGGCCGGCAGGCCCTGGGACAGGATCGAGGCCAGCAGGACGAGCAGGATGCCGACCGCCGACGCCACCGCGGCCAGCCCGGCGGCGCGGAAGCGCAGCTCGGCCCGGTAGCGCCGCGGCAGATGCCGGGTCACCGCGTCACGAATGGACGTGCTGTCGGAGGTATCAGTCATATTTTTCCCGGTATCTCTGTACCACGCGCAGGGCGATGACGTTCATGATCAGGGTGATGACGAAAAGCACGAGGCCGAGCGCGAAGGCCGACAGTGTCTTGGGGCTGTCGAACTCCTGGTCGCCGGTCAGCAGCATGACGATCTGCACGGTGATCGTGGTCACCGATTCAAGCGGATTGGCCGTCAGATTGGCGCCCTGCCCGGCTGCCATGACCACGATCATGGTTTCCCCCACCGCACGGGACACGCCCAGCAGGATGGCACCGACAATGCCCGGCAGCGCCGCCGGCATGACGACACGGGTGATGGTCTCCGAGCGCGTGGCGCCCATGGCGTAGGAGCCGTCGCGCAGGCTTTGCGGCACCGAATTGATGACGTCGTCGGACAGGGAGGAAATGAAGGGAATGATCATCACACCCATCACCAGACCGGCCGAGAGCGCGCTCTGGGTCACCACATCGTCAAAGCCCAGCCAGGTGAACAGGCTGCGGATCGCCGGGCCCACGGTCAACAGGGCGAAGAAGCCGTAGACGACGGTGGGAATGCCGGCGAGGATTTCCAGCACGGGCTTGGCCGTCGCCCGGAAACGCGGCCCGGCGTATTCGGACAGGTAGATCGCGGAGAGCAGACCGACAGGCACCGCCACGACCATCGCGATCAGGGTAATCAGCGCCGTACCGGCAAACAGCGGTACGGCCCCGAAAGCGCCGGACTGGCCCACCTGATCGGCGCGCAGCGCAATCTGCGGCGACCATTGCAGGCCGAACAGGAATTCCGAGACGGGCACGCTGGAAAAGAAGCGGATGCTCTCGAAGAGCAGCGAGAAAACGATGCCCACCGTGGTGAGAATGGCCAGCACCGAAGACAGGAGCAGAAGCCCGGTAATCAGGCGCTCCACATTGTTGCGGGCCCGGAAGTCGGGCGCCACCTGGTGGCGCGTGACGAGGAGCCCCGCTCCGGCCAGCAGGAGGGCCGCAGCACTGACCAGGTAGCGGATGCGGTCCTGGTAGCGTGAAACGATGCGAGCCGCAGCGTTCAGCTCGGCGCTTTCACGGCTCGACAACTCGCCCCCGGCGATCTGCATGGCGTCCGACAGGAAAAGCTGACGCCGTTCGCGCGGGGCCTGGACAAGTTCGAAACCCGCCAGCTCGCGCATCGAGGCGCCGTTTTGCTCGGCCGTATCGCCGACAGCCTCCACGAGGCTGGCCCGGCGGGCGATCGCCGCCTCTTCCGCCGCCGTCGCCGAATTGAGCGCTTCCAGCTGGTCCTGCCGCAATTCCTCGAGGCGCGCCGGCCGGCGGTCGGTGCCACTGGCATTGCGCAGCCGCTGCATGTCCTCGCCGATCGCACCGACGCGCTCGCGCAGCTGGATCGCGGCGCCGCGGAACTCCTGGTATTCGGCGTCGGACAGAAGGCGTTCCTCGAGCCGCTCGTTCATGGCGGCCGCCTCGCGCTGCAGCTCGGCGAAGGTCAGACGCTCCACGAGCTCGGCACCGAACAGGCCGTAGACCGCCAGCAGGAGGAAGGCCGGCAAGCCCGTCCATATCGCGACGTAGTAGCCGTGATAATTGGGCAGGGAGTGCAGCTGGACCGTATGGCCGGAAACGGCGCCGACTGCCCGCGAACGGCCGACATAGAATCCGCCTGCGAGCATGACGATGACCACAAGGGCAACGATGGCGATCACTGACATTCAGGGTGTCCTTCGGACGTCCGGCATCGGACCGGCTGCTCGGCAGGCGTGACAGGTACAGGGTGTCGCGCGCCCCGTTTATGACAGAGTCGCTACAGTTTTGTGACAGTCGGCAGCCTGTCTGCAGATGCCGGCTATTGCAACGGCTCGGCGACCGTCGCGCGGGCGGCTGCCGGCACGGGCAGAAACACCGAAAAGACCGACCCTGCACCCGGCGCACTCTCGACGGTAAAGCCGCCGCGGTGCCGGTTGACGATGTGCTTCACGATGGCCAGTCCCAGCCCGGTCCCCTCCTTCGGCCCGCTTTTCTGGCCGTCGACCCGGTAGAAGCGCTCGGACAGGCGCGGCAGGTTGCGCCGTTCGATCCCCTTGCCCTGGTCCTGCACGCGCACGGCCACATAGCGTTCGCGCGGTTCCGACGCCGGCGCGGCGAGGGTCAGACGGCTGGCTCCTTCGCCCAGAACCGGATCCGGCCGCTCGGCCTCGTCGCGCGCCGTCGGCCCGGTGACCTCGATGCGGATCGCCGAGCCTTCCGGCGAATACTTGATGGCGTTCTCGACCAGGTTGAGTATGACTTCCATGAGCTGGTCGCGATCGCCGACAACCGTTTCTCCGGCCCGGGCAGAGGACACGGTCAGCCCGATCGACTTCTCCTCCAGCTGCGGACGCAGATAGTCACGTACGTCTTCGACCAGGGCCACCAGGTCCGTCTCGCTATTGGGCGGCACATGCTCGTCCATCTCGACACGCGACAGGGAGAGAAGGTCGTTGATGAGGCGCTGCATCCGTTCGGTCTGGTCGAACATGATGCCGAGGAAGCGCTCGCGCGCCTCGCTGTCATCCTTGGCGTGGCCGCGCAGCGTCTCGATGAAGCCGGCCAGCGATGCCAGCGGGGTCCGCAATTCATGGCTTGCATTGGCCAGGAAATCGGCACGCATGCGATCGGCCCGCTTGATCGAGGTCTCGTCGGACAGCACCAGCATGGCGCGCCAGGGCAACGCCGGATCGTCATCGGCCGAAAGGGGCGCCACGAAGGCGCGGACATGGCTCTCGACCGGCGCCATCATGGAATACTCTACCGGATCGACGGCCTGGCCGCGCAGCGCCGTGCTGACCGCCTCGAGCACCTGGGGCTGGCGCAGCACCGCCGACAGATGGCCGGCTGCCGATCCCAGGCCGAGGAATTCCCGCGCGGCCGGATTGGCCAGTTCGATCCGTCCGCCCGCCCCGATCAGCAGAACCGGGATGGGCAGGCTGTCCAGCATGTGCTGTGCCCGCATCAGCGGGTCGGGCCGGACGCGGTTCTCGGCATCCGTTTTCGCTGCGGCTTCCGGATTCAGCGTTGTCGAAACCGTGAGGTAGTAGAAGGTCGACAGGGCCGCGATGGTGGCGATTGCCACGAGCGTCTCCACGAAACCCAGCTCGCCGAATATCCAGAACAGCAGGATGACGATCGCGCCCAACGCCGCAACGGCCGCCGTATCGCGGCGGCGAATCCGGATCAGAGGCCGGTCGTCGGCGGGGTCCTGCCTCATTCTGACTCCGTTGCATCCATTGGAAGGCGCAGGGGCATCTAACAAAAAAATAAGTGCCCAAAGGCATCCTCGCGTTCTATCGCATATTCGCTGGGTCGCGCGAAGCCGCAACGCCATCACAGGGATGGGCCGCGCCAGGGTTTACATCTCGAAAATCGAGAGAGTTTTCATGCCATTCGATCATCATTTAGTGTTTTTCGATAAAAATCTATTGACTTTCGAGATGCGGCGCCTAGGATGCGATCATCATCGAGATCGTGACGTGCGGGGACAACGCATGCGTAAAAGTTTGTTAGTAGTGGCTACGGCCCTTGCCACGGCGTCCTGCGCCAGCCTCCCGGCCTACCAGGCCGGGGACGGGCTTCCGCCCGCGCCGGCGGAATGGTCGGCCATACCTCAGGATGCCGGTGCCGAGGCGGCCCGGGACTGGGTTGCCGAACTCGGCGACGCCCGGCTGTCCGGGCTGATCGACGAGGCATTCCAGACCAATCCCAGCCTCAACCAGTCCTTCGCGCGCTATCGCGCCGCCCGGGCCGCCGCCCGGGTTGCCGGTGCCAACCGCCTGCCTTCACTGAATGCCGGCCTGGACTACACGCGGACCGAGCCGAATGTCGGCTCGGGCAGCGACAGTTTCTCTCTCGGCCTGTCCACCTCGTGGGAAGCCGATCTGTGGGGCCGCGTCGCCGATGGCGCCAATGCCGCATCGCTCGATGCGGAAGCGGCCGCCGACGATGTCCGCGCCTCCCAGCTGTCTGTGGCCGGCCTGGTCGCCAAGAGCTGGTTCGCGCTGATCGAGGCGCATCTCCAGACCGACCTGGCCGAACGCGATGTGGAAACGCGCCAGGCATCGCTCAACCTGACCGAACGGCGTTTCGCGCGCGGTCTGGTGCGCAGTTCCGACGTCCGCACGGCGCGCAGCGCGCTGGCCTCTTCGGAAGCCGCGCTCGCCTCGCGCCGCCGCGCCGAAGCGGCCGCATCGCGCAGCCTGGAAGCCCTGCTGGGCCGCTATCCGGGCGCCCGCCTTGCGCCGGAGGGCGACTTTCCGGCACTCGGCACACTCGGGGGCCTGGGTACGCCCCAAGCCATGCTGTCGCGCCGTCCCGATATCCGCGCCGCCGAACGCCGCCTGCAGGCCGCCGGCCTGCGCGCCGACGCCGCCCGCAAGGCGCTCTATCCCAGCCTCTCGCTGAGCGGCGGATCGGGCACGGGCGGCGCCGATGCGAGCGACATGTTCGACCTCGACACGCTGGTCTCAAGCCTGACCACGTCGATTGCCGGCCCGATTTTCAACGGCGGTTCGCTGCGCGGTGCCCGCGATCAGGCCCAGGCCAATGCCGAAGCCCAGCTCGCCGGTTACGTCTCCACGGTGCTCACGGCCTGGCAGGAAGCGGAAAACGCGATCCATGCCGACGCCATCCTGGAGCAGCGGGTGGAAAACCTGCGTCAGGCCTATGAGGAAGCGGCCGAAGCCGAAAACCTCGTGGTTCGCCAGTATGCCAGCGGCGTTGCGACGATCTTCGATCTGATCAACGCCCAATCCCGGCGCATCAGCGCCGAAAGCCAGTACATCACGGCCCGTGCCGACCGCGCGGCCAACCGTGTTGATCTCTATCTCGCCATCGCCGGCGATTTCTCCGCGGCCCAGTCCGCAGATCCGGCCGCCCCGACAGGAGAATAATCATGGGTAAGCTCATCGGACGTATCGTGATCATCGGCGGCGTGGCCGTCATCGGCATCGCGGTCATCTTCATGCTGTTCGCCACCCAGCCCCAGCCCCAGCGGGCGAATTCCGCGCCGCGCCCCGTCGCGGTCTTCGTGGAAGAGGCTCAGAGCGGCCAGGTGGCCCTCACCGTGACCTCCCAGGGCGAGGCCCAGCCGCGCACCCAGATCAATCTGGTGCCCCAGGTGGCCGGCCGGATCACCTATGTGAACCCGGACTTCATCGAGGGCGGTTTCTTCGAGGCCGGCGAAACCCTGATCCAGATCGACGACGCCGACTACCGTCTGGCCGTGACCCGGGCCTCGGCCCAGGTCGCCCAGGCCGAACAGGCCCTGGCCCGCGAACAGGCGGAATCCGACCTGGCCGCCAGCGAATGGGAAGAACTGGGCGAAGGCGAAGGCGAAGCCTCGGCCCTGACCCTGCGCGAACCGCAGCTGGCGGACGCGCGGGCCCAGCTGGCGGCGGCAGAAGCCTCGCTGCAGGAAGCCCGCCTCAACCTCCAGCGCACCCGCATCTCTGCCCCCTTCGAAGGCCGCGTGCGTTCGAAGAATGCCGATCTCGGCCAGTATGTCTCGCCGGGCACCAATCTGGGCCAGGTCTTCTCGACGGACCGGGTGATGGTGCGCCTGCCGCTGACCGACCACGACCTGGGCCTTCTGGGCATTCCGGTCGCCTACAACGCCATGGGCGATGACGACGCCGGCATCCCGGTCGTCCTGTCGGCAACGCTCGCGGGCCAACGCCATGAATGGCAGGGCCGCATCACGCGGACCGACAGCGCGATCGATCCGCAGACGCGGGTGCTGTACGCCATCGCCGAGGTCGAAGATCCCTATGGCGCGGCCGCACAGGAAGGCGCGCCCCTGGCCGTCGGCCTGTTCGTCAGCGCGACCATCCAGGGCCGCGAGATCGACAACGCCTATATCATCCCGCGCAACGCCCTGCGTGGCGAGGACAGCGTCTACATCGTCCGCGAGGGCGGTTTGATGGAGATCCACACGGTCAACATCATCGACTCCAGCCCGGACCGCGTCGTCGTGTCCAGCGGTGTCGATGGCGGCGACCTGGTCGTGGTGTCCCCGCTCCGCGGTGCCAGCGACGGCATGAGCGTTCACACCTACGATGCCGATGGCGAGCAACTGGACGCCTATTCGGCCACCTATGAAGACACGCCGGACGGCGAAGACGAAGAAGACGCCACGGACGGCAGCGACGGCGAGAATGCCGTGGCGAGTGCCGGCTAGGCCCGACGGCTCAAGAGGAGGCGGCCATGACCGATCCCAACAAGACACATGACCAGGTTTCCGGCGGTGGCATCATCGGCTGGTGGGCCCGCAACTCCGTTGCCGCCAACCTCCTGATGATCGTTGCCATCGTGGGTGGCCTTCTGGGCTACAACATGCTCAACCGGGAAGTCTTCCCGACGGCCTCCTTCAGCGGTGCGACGGTCTCCGTCTCCTGGCCCGGCGCCTCGCCCCAGGATGTTGAAGAACAGATCATCGTCCGGATCGAGGAAGCCCTCTCGGACATGGACGGGATCGAGACCATCACCTCGACCGCCCGCGAGGGTGCCGGCTTCGTCAATATCGAGGGCAAGCGCAACGTCGACATCGGCGAGTTCATCGACAACATCAAACTTGAAGTCGACTCGGTGAACAATCTGCCGCCGTCGTCCTACCGGCCGATCGTGTCGCAATGGCGCAACCAGGAACAGGTGGTCGGCTTTGCCGTCTACGGCGATATCGACCGCCGCGACCTCCAGGCCATCGGCCGGGAAATCCGTGACGAGGTCGCCCAGCTGCCCGGCGCCTCGATCGTGAACCTGTGGGCCTCTCGCGGCGAAGAAGTCTCCATCGAGATCTCCGAGGAGAACCTGCGCCGCTACAATCTCTCCTTCGACGAGATCGTCAGCGCCGTGCGTGCCTCCTCGCTGAACGCCTCGGCGGGCACGGTGCGGACCGAGCTCGGCGAATTCGGCCTGACCGCCCGCCAGCTCGCGGACACGGCCGCCGAATTCGAGAACATCATCATCCGCCAGACCGGCGCCGGCGGCACGCTGCGCATCAGCGACGTCGCCCGCGTCACCGACGGCTTCGTCGACAGCAATATGGAAGCCACCTACAACGGCGAGACCATGGTGCTGATCGTGGTCGAGCAGTCCCCGAACATCGACGTGGTGGATACAGCTGCGGCCGTGCACGACTTCATCGAGCGCAAGCAGGCCGAGCTGCCCGAGGGTGTGAACGCCACGGTGTGGTGGGACAATTCGGAAATGTACTCCGACCGCATGGAGACGATTTCCGGTTCGGCCCTGTTCGGCGGCATCCTGGTGCTGATCACCCTCTTCCTCTTCCTGCGTCCGATCGTGGCGGTCTGGGTGACCGTGGGCATTTTCACGGCCTTCGGCGGCGCCTTCCTGCTCCTGCCGATGATGGGCGTGTCGCTGAACATGCTGTCCCTGTTCGCCTTCCTGCTGGTGATCGGCATCGTGGTCGACGACGCCATTGTCGTCGGCGAAAACATCCACGACCGGGTCGAGCGCGGCGAACCGGGCCTCACGGCGTCGATCATCGGCGCGCAGATGGTTGCCAAACCGGTCGTCTTCGCGGTGATCACGACCATCATGATGTTCTCGCCCTGGATGCTGCTGACCGGCCCGGAGGTGCAGTTCACGCGCCAGATCTCCCTGGTGGTGATCGCCGCGCTGGCCTTCTCCCTGATCGAGTCGCTGCTGATCCTGCCGGCCCACCTGTCGCACATGAAGCCGCAGTCCGAGACGGGCTTCTTCGGCCCGCTGATCAAGGTCCAGCGCGCCATCGCGAACACGCTGGTCTGGTTTGCCCGCAACGCGTACCGGCCGGCGGCGAAACTGGCGATCCGCAACCGCTACGCGACGCTGGTCGCCTTCCTGCTGATCTTCGGGATTTCGATCTCGCTGATGATGACCAACCGCGTCGGTTCGGTCTTCATGCCGCAGATCGAGAACGAGACGATCCAGGTCAATATCCAGCTCGCCGAAGGCACGCCCTGGAACCGGACCGAACAGGTCCGCCAGCAGCTCGACGACGCCCAGGCGGAAGCGCTGGAATACTACCGTCAGGAGTATCCGGGCCAGACCGACATGATCGAGAGCCGCTCGACCATCGCCTCCGACGGCCGTGTGCGCGCCTGGATCGAACTGCCCGAACCGGCGGAGCGCCCCGGCCATCTTCCGACGGCCGAAGTCGCCCAGCAGATCCGCGAATTCCTGGGTCCGATCCCGGATGCCGAGGAAGTCCGGCTCGACTCCACCATCAATGACGGTGGCAGCCGCATGACCTTCGCCCTGTCCCACCCGGATCTGGCGGAACTCCGCGAGGCGGCCGACGCCCTGAAGGAACAGCTGCGCAGCTACGACACGCTCTACGACGTGGTCGACAGCCTGCAGACCTCGACGGAAGAGCTGCAGTTCACCCTGCGTCCGGATGCCCGGGCCCTGGGCCTGACCCTGCAGGACGTCACCCGCCAGGTGCGCCAGTCCTTCTACGGCGAGGAAGCCCAGCGCCTGCCGCGCGACGGCCAGGACGTGCGGGTCATGATCCGCATGGACGAGGCGTCGCGCCGCTCGCTGGACACGCTGCGGGAAATCCGCATCCGCACCAGCGACGGCCGCGAAGTGCCGCTCGCGGCGGTCGCCGAAGCCCACTTTGCGCCGGGTCTCAACCGGATCAACCGCCGCAACGGCATGCGCACCGTCACGGTGTCGGCCGAGCTGTCCGATCCGTCCGCCCGGGGCGATATCAACCAGAGCCTGAACCAGGATTTCTTCCCGACCTTCGACGCGCAATTCCCCAGCCTGTCGCGGGACGAGATCGGCCAGGCCGAGGGCGAACGGGAATTCATGGCCGAACTGGTCAACCTGCTGATCCTCGCCCTGGGGTCGATGTACATCCTGCTGGCCGTGGCCTTTAAGTCCTACTTCCAGCCGCTGGCCATCATGGTGGCGATCCCCTTCGCCCTGACCGGCGCGATCTTCGGACACCTGCTGTTCGGCATGCCGATCGCGCTCTTCTCCTACTTCGGGGTGGGCGCCGCCGCGGGCGTCGTCATCAACGACAACCTGGTCCTGCTGGACTTCGTGAACCGGCTGCGGGCCAACGGCGTGGGCGCCTTCCAGGCCCTGGTCGATGCCGGTGTGCAGCGCTTCCGCCCGATCCTGCTGACCTCGGTCACCACCTTCCTGGGGATCTTCCCGATGATGGCGGAGACCTCGACCCAGGCGGAATTCCTCAAGCCCATGGTCGTGGCACTCGGCTTCGCGGTGGTGTTCGCGCTCTTCCTGACCCTGCTTCTGGTGCCGTCGATGTACGCCATCGGCGTCGATATCGCCCGTCTCTTCCGCGGCATGTGGACCGGCGAACGCCAGCCCAGGCTGGGCGAGCACTATACCGATACCGACTTCGCCCATGGCGAGCTCGCGGGGCACCTGGCAGAGTCACCCGCCGAATAGCCAAGCTTCGCCCCGCGTTGTAAACAATGCGGGGCGAAACATTTCGCGAAGTCTATTTTGGGGATCCATCCGATGAAGAAGCTGTTGCTGAGCACGGCCGTGCTGGCGCTCGTCGCCGCATGCGGCCAGACCGAGACCGTAGAACCCGAGCAGACCGCCGCGCAGACGGAAACCGCAGGACAGCCGGAAATCGGCGAATGGGGTTTCGATCTCGCCGGCATGGAGCAGGGCGTCACCCCGGGCAATGACTTCTACCAGTATGCCAACGGCACCTGGCTGGACGAGACGGAAATTCCGGCCGACCTCTCCAATTACGGCATGTTCACCGAACTGGCCCTGGAAGCCGAGGTACAGGTCCAGGAGATCATTACCGAGCTGGCTGCCCGGGATGCCGAAGCGGGCACGATCGAACAGCAGGTCGGCGATCTCTACGGCTCCTGGATGGATACAGACACGATCGAGGAACTCGGCCTGGCGCCGGCCCAGCCCTATCTCGACGAGATCGCTGCGGCACAGACCCATGAAGACCTGAACGCGCTCTTCGCGACGATCCATCATCAAAGCCCGTTCGGCGTCGGCATCATCCCCGACCCGGCGGACACCACGCGCTACACGGTCTTCGTCGGCCAGGCCGGCCTCGGCCTGCCGGATCGCGACTACTATCTGGAAGACGACAATCAGCGCTATCGCGACGCCTATCGCGACTTCATCGCCGAAATCTTCTCCCTGGCCGGCATGGAAGAGGCCGAGGCCAAGGCCGACGCCATCATGGCTCTGGAGACGCGTCTGGCCGAGGTTCACTGGACCCAGGCAGACAGCCGCGACATCCAGAAGATCTACAACCCCATGCCCATCGACCAGCTCGATGCGATGGCACCCCAGTTCGAATTCCCCGTCGCCATGGCCCAGCTCGGCCTGGATGGAGTGGCAACCTATCTCGTCGCCCAGCCCAGCGCGATCGAAGGCGCCGCCGCGATCTTCGAGGAGACGCCCGTCGAGGTGTGGAAGGATTACATGACCTTCCACTTCCTGCGGACCAATGCGGGACAATTGCCCGCCGCCTTCGACCAGGCGAACTACCGCATGTACGGCCAGACGCTGAACGGTACGCCGGAACAGCGCCCGCGCGACCGGCGCGGCGTCAACCTGGTCGGCGGACAGCTCGGCGAGGCTGTCGGCCAGGTCTATGTCGAGCGGCACTTCCCGCCCTCCTCGAAGGCGGCCATGGAAGCGCTGGTCAGCAATCTCACGGCGGCCTTCGAGGACCGCCTGCGCAATCTGGAATGGATGGACGAGGAAACCCGCGCCAATGCGCTGACCAAGCTGTCCACCTTCGAACCGCGGATCGGCTATCCGGACGAGTGGCAGGACTATTCCGATCTGGAGATCCGGCCCGACGACATCTTCGGCAATATCCGCCGGCTGGAAGCGTTCCAGTGGAACGAGCAGGTCGCAGACCTGGCCGGTCCGGTGGACCGGGGCGAATGGCCCTACCCGCCGCAGACGGTGAACGCATCCTACAATCCGCTGATGAACCAGATCACCTTCCCGGCCGGCATTCTCCAGCCACCCTTCTTCGACCCGCACGCCGACGCCGCCATCAATTACGGTGCGATCGGTGCCGTCATCGGTCACGAGATCGGTCACGGTTTCGACGATCAGGGCCGGCGCTTCGACGAGAACGGCGCGATCCGCGACTGGTGGACCGAAGAGACGAATGCCCGGTTCGAGGAACGGGCCGAACGCCTCGGCGCCCAGTATGACGGCTATTCTCCGGTCGAGGGCCGCTTCGTGAACGGCGATTTCACGATGGGCGAGAATATCGGCGATCTGGGCGGGCTGCAGATGGCCTACACCGCCTACCATCGCCACCTCGACGCCTGCTGCGACGGCGAGGCGCCGGTGATCGACGGTTTCACGGGCGATCAGCGCTTCTTCCTGGCCTGGGCCCAGGTCTGGCGCCGGCTCTATCGCGAGGACAATCTCATCGCACGCCTGACGACCGATCCGCACAGCCCGTCGCAATACCGCACCAATGGTGTGGTGCGGAATCTGGACGCCTGGTACGAGGCTTTCGGCGTCACCGAGGACGACGCCCTCTACCTGCCGCCCGAAGAACGCGTCTCGATCTGGTAGTTGCGGACATCACCGCACATGGAAAAGGCCCGGCCCGCATGCCGGGCCTTTTTTCGTTTACACCTTCGGCGCGCTGCATTGTGACAGGACCGTCAGTTGCCCCGCCGGGTCAGACGTCTACTCTTTCCCGGAATTCATCATCCGGACTGATGGGGGTAACATCATGAAGAAATTCCTGCTCGGCACGGCCGCCCTGGCCCTGCTCACCGCATGCCAGCCGGCCAGTGAGGCGCCCGAGGACGAAGCCGCCCCGGCCAGCGAAAGCGAAACGTCGCAGCCCGCCGCGCCGGCCGGCGAGACCGAAACCGCCAGCGCCGAAACGCCCGAGCTGGGCAGCTGGGGCGTGGAGACACAGCACGTCTCCGACACGGTCGATCCCGGCGACGACTTCTTCCGCTACGTCAATGAAGGCTGGCTGGACACGACCGAAATCCCGGCCGGCTTCTCCAATTTCGGCTCCTTCACGGAACTCTACCTGCGTTCGGAAGAGCGTATCGAGACGATCATCCACGATGCCGCGCAAAGCGATGCCGAAGACGGCACGCTGTCCCAGCAAGTGGGCGATCTCTACGCCTCCTACATGGACACCGACCGCCTCGCCGAACTCGGCCTCGACCCGGCCCGGCCCGGCCTGGAGCGCATCGCCGCGGCTGAAAGCCATGACGATATCGCCGCGCTGATGGGCGCGCCGGACACCCAGTCCCTTTTCGGCGCCTGGGTCGGCCGCGATCCCGGCAATCCGGAGCGCTATATCGTGTCGGTCAGCCAAGGCGGCCTCGGTCTGCCGGACCGCGACTACTATCTCGACGACACCGAACGCTTCGAGACCTATCGCTCGGCCTATCTGGACTATATCGCCGACGTGTTCGAGATGATCGGCGTGGACAATGGCGCCGAGCGCGCCCAGGCCATTCTCGACCTGGAAACCGCGATCGCCGAAATCCACTGGACGCGCGCGGAAAGCCGCGACCGCGTGGCGACCTACAATCTGATGGCCGCGGACGATGTCGCCGGCTACGCCGCGGGCTTCCCCTGGGAAACCTTCATGACGTCGCTGGAATTCGGCGATCAGGAAGACTTCGTCGTGCGCCAGAACACGGCCATCCAGTCGCTGGCCCAGCTGTTCGGCGAGATCCCGGTGGAGACCTGGAAGGACTACATGGCCTTCCACTGGATGGAGAGCCATCGCGACCTGCTGACGCCGGCCTTCTACGAGCGCTCCTTCGACTTCTACGGCCGCACGCTGAACGGCACCGAAGAACCGCGCCCGCGCGACCGCCGGGCGATCCAGTTCGTCAACGGCAATCTGGGCCAGGCCATCGGCCAGATCTATGTCGAGGAATACTTCCCGCCGGAATACAAGGAACAGATGGAAGAGCTCGTCGGCTATCTGCGCGCCGCGCTGCAGGAGCGGATCGAGACGCTCGACTGGATGGACGACGAGACCCGCGCGGAAGCGCTGACCAAGCTGGACAAATTCCTGCCCAAGATCGGCTATCCGGACGTCTGGCCGGACTATTCCGACATCGAGATCCGTCCGGGCGACCTGTGGGGCAATAATGCCCGCATCAATGCCTGGTTCCGGGCCGACAGCCGCGACCGTCTGCGCGGCCCGATCCGCGAGTGGGAATGGTTCATGTCGCCGCAGACCGTGAACGCCTACTACTCCTCCACCGCCAACGAGATCGTTTTCCCGGCGGCCATTCTCCAGGGGCCCTTCTTCGACCCCTATGCCGACCCGGCGGTCAATTTCGGCGGCATCGGCGCCGTGATCGGCCACGAAATGGGTCACGGTTTCGACGACCAGGGCAGTCAGTCCGACGGTGACGGCCTGCTGCGCAACTGGTGGACCGACACGTCGCGCGAGCAGTTCGACGCCCGCACCGACGAGATCGTCGCCCAGTACGAGGAATTCTCGCCGGTCGAAGGCATGAATGTCGACGGCCGCCTGACCCTGGGCGAGAATATCGGCGATATCGGCGGGCTCTCCATGGCCTACCGCGCCTATCAGATGTACGCCGCAGACCACGACGTGCCCGAAGAGCGGGACGGTTTCACCGAAGACCAGCGCTTCTTCCTGGCCTGGGGCCAGGTCTGGCGCCGCCTCTACACCGAGGACGCGCTGGTGGCGCGCCTCACCACGGACCCGCACAGCCCGTCGCAGTATCGCGTGAACGGCGTGGTGCGGAATATGGACGCCTGGTACGAGGCTTTCGGCGTGACCGAGGACGACGACCTCTACCTGCCGCCCGAAGAGCGCGTCTCCATCTGGTAAGCGTTTCATCGCAAACAGGAAACGGCCCGGCCCCAGCGCCGGGCCGTTTTGCATTCCGCCCTTGCGGCAGCCGGGCAAACCCGGTCTTATCGGCGCAAGGGCCATATGGGGGAGATCATGGAAGCCGAAGCCGCGCCGCTGGTCAGCAATGACGCCGTCGTCCTGGGCCTGCTGGCCGTTCTTCTGGGCGCCGTTTTCTGGACGTCCAATTCCTCGATCCGTTTCTTCAAGGTCTTCTACCGGATCTTTCCGCCCCTGCTGCTGTGCTATTTCCTGCCCTCGCTGCTGAACACGTTCAACGTGGTCGACCCGGACCAGTCGCAGCTCTACTTCGTCTCCTCGCGCTATCTCCTGCCGGCCGCCCTGGTTCTGCTGACGATGTCCGCGGACCTGCCGGCGACGTTCAAACTGGGCCCGAAGGCGTTGATCATGTTCCTGACGGGTACGCTCGGCGTGATGATCGGCGGGCCTGTCGCGCTGCTCGTCGCCAGCACGGTGGCTCCGGACATTATCGGCGTGGACGGGCCGGAAGCGGTCTGGCGCGGCATGACCACGGTGGCCGGCAGCTGGATCGGGGGCGGCGCCAACCAGGCCGCCATGTACGAGGTGTTCGAGGTGGGCGACGAGATCTTCTCCGCCTGGGTCGCCGTGGACGTCATCGTGGCCAATGTCTGGATGGCCTTCCTGCTGTTTGCCGCGAGCAATTCCGCGGCCATCGACCGGCGTGTCGGCTCCGACAGCCGGGCCGTCGACCATCTGCGTGTCCGGGCCGAGGCCTATGAGAACGAGCACGCGCGCATTCCCGAACTCAAGGACATGATGTTCATCCTGGCAATCGGCTTCGGCGCCGTCGCCATCTCGCACCTGATTGCAGGCGCCCTTGCGCCCTGGTTCGGCCAGTTCCAGGCCTTCGCGCAGATCAGCCTGTCTTCCAGCTTCTTCTGGCTGGTGCTGACCGCCACGGCGATCGGGGTCGTGCTGTCCTTCTCGCGCGCCCGCAAGCTCACGGCCGTGGGCTCCATGAAGACCGGCTCGGTCTTCATCTACATCCTGGTCGCCTCGATCGGCATGAACATGGACGTCACCGCCATTGCGCGAAATCCGGAATTCTTCCTGATCGGCTTCATCTGGGTGAGCATTCACGCCGGACTGCTGATCCTGGTCGCGCTGGCGATCAAGGCGCCGACCTTCTTCCTGGCGGTGGGCAGCCAGGCCAATATCGGCGGCGCGGCCTCAGCCCCCGTCGTGGCTTCGGCCTTCCATCCCTCGCTCGCCCCTGTCGGCGTCCTGCTGGCCGTTCTGGGCTACATTCTCGGCACCGGCGCGGCGACACTCACCGGCGAGATCCTGCGTGTTATCGGCGGCGGTTAGGACGCCAAAAACCCCTTTCAGTTGAACGCGATATGAAAATTCCCCTCCCGGGTGTTTTCCGTGTCGGCATGGTTAATATTTCTTAACCCGTCCTGCAATTTGCGCTAGCATCCATGCCGATTGCGGGACCCTTCGTTGCGGATCCGCAGTGTCGAATAAGGGGGAATCACATGTTCCGACACACTCTGCTGTGCGGCTCGGCCGTCGCACTTCTTTCGGCCTCCGCCGCCTTTGCCGGCGACGCTGAATGGTTCCCGCCGGACCCGCCCAACAGCGCGGCCGCCGGCGAATGCTATGCCCGCGTGCGCATCGAACCGGAGTACGACGCCTATTCCGAACAGGTGACGACCCAGGACTCCTATGAGCGCTATGACGTGGCGCCGCCGCGTCTGCGCGAGGAAACGCGCGAATACATCTCCCGCGAAGCGGGCGTGCGCTACATCGTGCACGAACCGGTCTACGAGACGGTCACCGAGACGGTGCAGATCCGTCCGTCCTACGTGGAATACGTGGTCGAGCCGGCCGTGCACGACACTGTGACCGAGACCATCATGGTGCGTGAACCGCGCATGGTGTGGCGCCGCGGTTATGTGCCGGGCGCGCAGATGACCCGTTTCGACAGCGAGACCGGCGAGGTCTGGTGTCTGGTCGAGGAAGAGGGCGAATACCGCACGGTTACGCGCAATATCGTGGTCGAGCCTGCCCAGATCCGCGAGATCGAGCATCCGGCGGAGTACTCCACCATCACCCGCGACGTGCTCGTCCAGGAAGCCCGCGTCGAGGAAGTTCCGATCGAGGAGCGCCGCGACACCTACCGGATCGAGGTGCTCGACCAGCACGCCACGGTCGACAGCCATGTCGTACCGGTGCAGACCGACACGATCACCCGCTATTCGTTGCGTCGGGAAGAGCGCTGGGAATGGCGCCTGATGGATTGCGAGGATATCGAGCTGCCGGGCTACAATCCGCCGTCCGGGTCCGGCCATCCGCCGGCCGTGGCAGAAAACCGCGCGGCTCCGGCGCCGCAGGGCAATACCTATCTCTACGGCACCGACATGCCGGTCCAGGACGACAGCTATTCGGAAGAGGTTCCGGTGGCCGAAGTGTCCTATTCCACCCGCACCCGGCGCCACTGAGGTTCGGGGCTGGACCTGTCCGGCTGAAGACACAAGATGGACGGCGCGGGAGCGATCCCGCGCCGTTCTTGTTTTCGCACCCTTGCCGGAGGGAGGCTTCATGGCCGTGCAGGACTACGTCGTGGGATATGGCAGCCTGCTGTCGAGCTACAGCCGCACCACCTATTCCGGGCTGACCGAGCCGGCCATGCCCGTGGTCGCACTGGGCTGGCGGCGCGGCTGGACGGTGCGCTATACCGACGAGGCCGCGACCTATGCCGGCGTGCGCCCGGCCCCCGGCCATATGCTCGACGCAGCCCTCGTGCCCACCGAGATCACCGACGAGTTGCGCCACCGCGAACGCGGCTACGTCTTCACCGAACTGGCGCCGGAGACCGTGCGACCGGCCGATCCCCGGCATGGCGAACTGCCCGAGGGCCGGTTCTGGGTCGTGGTCAATCGCGAACAGGTCCGCGCCGATACCAGCCATCCGATCCCGCAATCCTATGTCGACACCTGTCTGGTGGGCTGTCTGGAAACCGGCGGCGAGGCCCGGGCACGGGCCTTCATCCGCAATACCGAGCTGTGGGATGCCCACTGGATCGACGACCGCGACAGCGCGACCCCCGTCTATCCGCGCCTCACTCCCGCCACGCCGGACCAGCGCGACACGATCGACCGGATCCTCGCCGGCGAAGGCGTGCTGAAGCACCGGCGGGACGCCGCCTGATCCCCGTCAGCCGGCGCGTGCGGCGATCGCGTGCGCCACGGCGAACGCTTCGCGCCGCATCGCCCGAAGGTCCCGGCCCGGCTGCACATCCGTTTCGGGACGGTCCAGGATGCTGTCCGGAAGGGATGGCAGGGCTGGCGGCGCGTCACCATTCCACGACCAGCCGCCCGTGGTGTCGTCGCACGTATAGAAACGCGCGAAGGCGGCCGCATGATCGGCGAGGAAATCGACGGCGGAGACCAGATAGTCGATATCGTCCGCGCTCATCGTCCAGTGCAGGCTGACGCGGCACCAGCCCGGCCGCGCCCCGGTCTCGCCCGCCAGCACGCGTTCGCGGATCGCCATGGTTTCTTCCTCGTCGATCCCCAGAAGATAATGGCCATAGGGACCAGCACACGAACAGCCCGCACGCGACTGGATGCCGAACAGATCGTTCAGCAGCAGGGTGACCAGGCGAGGCGACACCCTGTCGCCGCGCGATGTCTTCAGATTGAAGGAGACGATGCCGATGCGCCGCTCCGGATCGGCCGGTCCGAGAATCTCGATCCGCGGATGGGCCTGCCAGCGTGCAAAAGCGGTTTCCAGGGCGCGATGCTCGCGGGCGGCGATCGCGCCGTACCCCACTTCCGACTGCAGCTTCATGGCCAGGGCCGCGCGGACGAATTGCGGCAGGCCCGGCGTGCCGGCCCGCTCGCGCGCTTCGATATCGTCGATGAAGTCATGCCCGCCCGGCCAGACATAGCGCACCGTGCCGCCACCGCAGAGCGTGGGCGGCAAGTGCTCCGGATAGAGTGCGCCATTGAACAGGAGAATGCCGCAACTGCCCGGACCGCCGACGAATTTGTGGGGCGAGAAATAGACGGCATCGATGGCAGACTCGGGGTCGTCATCGGGATGCATATCGATGGGCAGGTATGGCGCACTCGCGGCACAGTCCAGGCAAAGCATGGCGCCCTGCGCGTGCAGGCAGCGGGCCAGCGCCTTCACATCCGTCCTCACGCCGGTGACGTTCGAGGCGGCCGAAAAAGCCCCGATCTTGCGCTTGCCGGCATGGCGCGGGTCCGACAGGGCGTCCGCGAGCGCACCAAGATCGATCCCGCCATCATCCGCCAGCGGTATGGTCACCGTTTCGGCGAGGCTCTCGCGCCAGGTCAGCTCGTTTGAATGGTGCTCGTAGGGTCCGACGAAGACCACCGTGTCGGCCTCGTACCCTTCGAGCCCGCCGAGCGCGCTCCGCGTTGCCGGCGGGATGGCCAGGCCGAGAATTTCCTGCAGCTTGTGGATCGCCCCGGTCGCGCCGGCAGCGCAGGGCAGAAGGCAGTCGCCCGGGCCGGCATTGACGGCGGCCTTGATGATCCGCTCGGCCTCGCGCATCCAGGCGTTGCTGGCGCGGCCCGTGGCGCTGTCCTCGCTGTGCGGATTGGCATAACCGACCGCGAGCTGCGCAATGACGGTCTCGATATCGGCCTGGGCCCGCCCTGACGCGGTGTAGTCGGCATAGAAGAGCGGCCGCGTGCCGAAGGGCGTTTCCAGGCAGATCTCGCGACCGGCCAGACCGGCCCGCACGCGTTCGATACGATCGTCGGCCCGGCTTTCGTCGAACATGGGGCATTTCCTGACTCTGCTGCGTGCCCAATGAAGCATGTTTGCCAGGCCGATAATCTCCAAATACAACTCAGATCGCGGGCAATTGTGGTGATTATCACTACGGATGGAGAGTTCGATGGAAATCGACGACTATGACAAACGGCTGTTGCGCGAGATCCAGAGTGACAGTGATCGCACGGTCCAGGAACTCGCCGACCTGATCGGGCTCAGCGCGACGCCCACGGCCCGCCGGCTGAAGCGGCTCGCCGAAGCCGGTGTGATCCGCAAGAATGTCGCCCTGCTCGATCCGGAAAGCCTCGGCCTGCAGGCCACACTGTTCATTGCCGTGCGCACCAGCCGTCACGACGCAGAGTGGCTGGAACGCTTTGCCGAGGGCGTCCGGCGCATGCCCGAAGTCGTCGAATTTTACCGGCTGAGCGGCGATATCGACTATCTCATCAAGCTCTGCCTGCCCGATGTGAAGGCCTATGACGAGGTCTACAAGAAGCTGATCGCCATCGCTCCCCTGTCGGATGTCAGCGCGAGCTTCGCCATGGAAGCCATCAAGAACACGACGAAATTACCGATCTGACCGCCTGACCGGGCGCTTGATACCGCTTGTGCGATGGGCGAAGGTCGCGCAGCCGAGCAGCCGAGGCGAGCCCCCATGACAGACTTCTCCCAGGACGATGCCCGCCCCGTACGCAAGCCGAATGTCGAAGGCTACCGGAATGTCGCGGCCATCGTGCTCGCGCTCTCCATCATGCAGACGGCGGCCGGCGCCCTCTCCGTGGTCGGTCCGCTCTCCCTGATGGCGTCCGGCGCCTCGACCCTGAAGATCGGCACCATCGTCTCCGGCTATGCCTTCGGCTTCCTGCTCGGCGCCTATTTCGCTCCCAAGGAAATCCGCCGGATCGGCCATATCCGGGCCGTCGCCGCCTTTGCCGGCATCACCTCGGTGGCCGCCGCCGCTCTCTACGTCAGCGATGCCCTCGCCTGGTGGCTGATCATGCAGTTCATCATGGGCACCTGCGTGGCCGGCTTCCTGGCATCCGGGGAAAGCTGGGTCGCCGACGCGGCACCCAGCGACAGCCGCGGCGCCATCCTGAGCTTCTACCTGGTGGCGGCGAAGATCGGCTTCATCCTCGGCCCCTTCCTGGTCGCCTCCGTGCCGCCGGGCGCCGCGGTCGGCTTCATGATCGTCGCCGCGCTCTACACGGCCAGCCTGATTCCGGCGTCGGCGACCAACCGGGCCCAGCCGGCCCCGCCCTCGGCGGAACCCTACAGCCCGACGAAGATCTGGCACACGGCCCCGTCCGCGGTGATCGCCGTGCTGTGCGCAGGTCTGGTCAACGGCGCCATCATGCAGCTCTATGCCGTCTATGTAAGCGACATGACGACCGGTTCGGCCGCCCGGATGGCCGCCGTCTTCTCCGCCTTCATGGTCGGCGGCGGCGTGCTGGCGCAATGGCCCGCCGGCATCATTTCCGACCGGATCGACCGTCGCATCGTGATTGCCGCGCTCGCCCTGATCGCCGGCATCGCCGCCCTGCTGCTCGGGCTGCTGACCGGAATCCTGCCCCTGATCGGGATTTTCGCGATCGCCGGTATTCTCGGCGCCGGGGCGCAGTCCTATTACGGCGTCGCCGCCGCCCATGCGACCGACCGGGCCGATGAAGGCCAGGCGACAAACACCATGTCGGGCATCATCACGATCTACGCCACGGGCACGATCGCCGGCCCCATCCTGGCCGGCGCCACGATGAGCCTGGTCGGCGGACGCGGCCTCTTCCTCTATTCGGCCGTCGTGCTGTTCGCCCTGGCCGGCGCCATGATCTACCGCCGCACCGACACGCCGCCGGTGCAGGATTTCGAGAAGTCCGACTTCGAACCGGTCTCTGCCACCAGTGCCTCGGTCTATGAACTCACCGAGGTCGGCAGCGAAGAGGCGGAGGACATCGCCGAGGACCCGGCCGACGCGATGGCCGACAGCGGCATCGTCCTGGACGAGGAAGACGATCTGGACGAAACCTCGCTCGACGATGACGAGGACGACCCGGACGGCTACTGGCGCTCCTAGAGCATTTTCACTGAATTCCCGGTCAGTGAAAATGCTCTATCCTCTTGTTTTATCGCATTTTCGAGCCGCGAAACCGGACCCACTTTCGCTGAAAATGCTCCAGCGCGCCGGCCTATTCGGCGGCCGGGTCGGTCTCGGCCGGCTCGGTGGGCTGATCGGTGAAGCCCTCCAGATCGCCGGACGGTTCGGCATCGCGCTCGATCTCGACCGGGCTCAACGCATAGGCCTTCAGCAGGCGGGCGACCGAGAACAGGGCATTCTCGTGCACCCGCTCATAGCCATGCGAGGCATCGATGCCGAAAGTCACCAGCGCCGTGCGCACATCCGCACCGCCCTCGATCGCCGAGGCGGCATCCGAGCGGTAATAGCGGAACACGTCGCGCTGGTACGGGATCTGGTTGTCCTTGGCCAGGTGGATCAGCTTGGTGGTAAGATGGTAGTCGAAGGGGCCGGTCATGTCGGCCATGCCGATCGTCACCCCGGTCTCCTTGGAATTCTGCCCCGGCGCCACCGCACCATTGTCGACCGCGACCATCGAGGCGACGTCATGGGTGAGAATGGAGGATGCCCCGACCCCGACCTCCTCGGAAATCGAGAACAGGAAGAGCGTGTCGACGGGCAATTCCGCACCGCTTTCGCGCAACGCCTTGAGCACGGCGAACATGGCGGCCACGCCGCCCTTGTCGTCGAGATGGCGCGAGACGATGAAGCCGTTTCCCAGAAACTCCGGACACGGATCGATGGCCACGAAATCGCCGACCGCGATGCCCAGCGAATTCATGCTGACCGACGCCACGCCGATCGCGGCGGCGTCGACGTCGTTGTGGACGGGTGCATCGATCCGCAGTTCGACCTGCGACCAGGACACGGGCTGGGTATCGATCTCCTCATTGTAGACATGGCCCGAGGCTTTCAGCGGCAGGATCGAACCGCGATAGCTCCCATGCTCGGTGAAGAGCGTGCAACGCGCACCCTCGGCAAAACGGGCCGACCAGTGGCCGATCGGCGCCAGTGAAAGGCGGCCATTGTCCTTGATGTAGGAGACCTGGGCGCCCAGCGTATCGACATGGGAGATAATGGCCCGTGCCGGCTGTTCGTGCCGGCCGGGCAGACGCGACCGGATCGCGCCGCGTCGGGTGAGCTCGTACTCGATCCCCAGGCGCTCCAGCTCCTCGCAGCACCAGCGGGCGATCTTGTCGGTATACCCGCTCGGACTGGGGATGGAGAGCAGCGTCCTGAGGGTTTCTCGCAGATAGGTCTCGTCGATTTCAAGCGCGGACACGTTCGGCTCCCGGGCGTTGCGTTTCGGTGCGGATGGTTCGGGGGAAAAGCAGGTCGATGAAGCGTTCCACGACCGGCTGGGGTTCGTGATTGGCGAGACCGGGACGTTCGTTCGCCTCGATGAAGACGAACGCGTCGAGCACCGGTGCCTTTACGATGAAGTCGAGGCCGACAACGGGGGTGTCGAGCGCCTTGGCGGCGGCGATGGAGGCATCGACGATGCGCGGGTGAAGATGGTCCGTGACATCGTGCAGCGTACCGCCGGTGTGCAGATTGGCCGTGCGGCGCACTTCGAGACTTTCGCCGGACGGCAGCACGTCGTCCCAGCCATAGCCGGCCGCCGCGATACAGCGCTCGGTCTCGCTGTCCAGCGGAATGCGCGACTCGCCGCCCGTCGCCGCAGCGCGCCGGCGGCTGAGTCCGTCGACGAGTTCGCGCACGGTCTTCCTGCCGTCGCCGGCCACCTCCGGACGCTTGCGCAGCGCGGCGGCCACGACGGCATTGTCGATCACGACGACGCGCAGATCGTCGCCGGGCACAAAGGTTTCCACCAACACGTCCGGACAGTAGGACCGCGCCGCCTGGATGGCCTCGGCCAGCGTGTCGGGGTCGCGGATATCCACCGTCACGCCACGCCCCTGCTCGCCTCTTGCCGGCTTGACCACGACCGCGCCGGCCCGCTCGAGCAGCGCTGCCGCCGCCTCGAAATCGTCTCCGCCGACGGCTTCGGCGACATCCAGCCCGATTTCCGTCATCAGCCGGCGTGTGACCGCCTTGTCGTCGCACCGGCTCATCGCGATGGCCGATGTCAGCTCGGTCAGGGATTCCCGGCACACGATGGAGCGGCCGCCGAAGGTGAGGCGGAAAAAGCCGCCCTCGGCGTCAAGCACATCGACGGCGATGCCCCGCCGGCGCGCCTCGGCGACGATAATCTCGGCATAGGGGTTCAGCCTGTCTTCCAGCGAGGGGCCGCCGGTGAAGAGTTTTTCGTTGATCGGATTCTTGCGCTTGACCGTGAAGAAGGGCGTACGCTCGAAACCCAGGCGTTCATAGAGCCCGATTGCCGACTCGTTGTCGTGGATCACCGACAGGTCGACATGATGCGACCCGCGCGCCGCGAAATGGGCGATCAGATGGCGGGTCAGCGCCTCTCCGACCTTGGCGTGATTGGCACGCGGATCGACGGCAAGGCACCACAGCGAGGCGCCGCATTCCGGATCGTTGAAGGCGCGCGCATGATCGATCCCGGTCACCGAGCCGATAATGTCGCCGCTCGCTTCGTCGACGGCCACGAAATAGACGATCTCACGGCTGTCGCGATGATCCCAGAAAAACTCCGGATCGACCGGCACCATCCCGCAGGCGGCGTAGATGCGATTGACCGCATCGGCATCGGACCGGGTGGACATGCGGCGGACCTCGAAGCCGCGCGGCGGGTCGCCCGCGGCGCGATAGGTGGGCAGTTCCAGCCGGTAGGTGTGCGACGGGTCCAGGAAGATCTCCTGCGGCGCCAGCGCCAGAAGGACGTGCGGGTCGCGGACATAGAAGGCGATGTCGCGCCGGTCCGGCTTCTCCGCGAGAAGACGGTCGATCAGATCCTGCTGGTCGTTGAAGGTGTGAGCGAACAGCAATTGCCCCCAGCCGCAGTCGAGGCTGGCGTTCTCGACGACCGGCACGGCCTCGTGCTCGGCATTGGGAATGGCTTCCTCGGCCGGCAGCAGCGCCTGCTCGCGCTTGCGCTTGAGGCGATGGGAGATCGCGCCCGCGGGCTGACGGGGGCCGGGCCGCGTCATGCCGCCACCTCGGCACGGGCGGCCGCCCCGGCCGGCGCGTCATGGGTCTCCAACCACAGGGCCAGCACACCGATCTGCCAGAGCTTGGAGCCGCGCAGCCGGGTGATGTGCGCTTCCGGATCCTCCAGCAGGTGGTCGATATAACTCTCCTGCACGATGCCGCGGTCGCGGAAGCTGCGGCTGCTGACGGCATCGCGCACCATGTCCAGGAAGTCGCCCTGCAGGTATTTCAGCGCCGGCACCGGGAAATAACCCTTGGGGCGGTCGATTACCTCGCTTGGCAGGACCTTGCGGGCCAGATGCTTGAGCACGCCCTTGCCCTCCTGTTCCAGGTGGAGTTCGGCCGGACAGCGTGCCGCCAGTTCGATCACCTCGTGATCCAGGAAGGGAACGCGCGCCTCCAGCCCCCAGGCCATCGTCATATTGTCGACCCGCTTGACCGGATCGTCCACCAGCATGACGTGCGTGTCCAGCCGCAGCGCCTTGTCGAGCGGCGTGCCCGCGCCCGGCGCACCGAAATGCTCGCGTACGAATTCGCCGGCATGGTCGCCGCCGATCCAGGACGGCTGCAGCACCTGCGCCATCTCCTCGTGGCTGCGGTCGAAAAAGGCGTCGCGATAGGTCGAAAAGGCATCGTTGGCGCCGGCCATGGGCGGATACCAGTGATAGCCGGCAAAGGCCTCGTCGGCGCCCTGGCCGGACTGGACGACCTTCACATGTTTGGAGACCTCCTCGGACAACAGGAAAAAGCCGACACAGTCATGACTGGTCATCGGTTCGGACATGTTGGCGATGACGTCGGGCAGCGCCTTGAGCGCCCGCGAGGCCGGGATCTCGATCTTGTGATGCTGCGTGCCGAAATGCCGCGCCACGATGTCGGAATACTGGAACTCGTCGCCGGCCTCGTCGTTCACCGTCTCGAAGCCGATGGAGAAGGTGTTGAGGTCCTTCACGCCCGCCTCGGCCAGCAGAGCCACGATCAGCGAACTGTCGAGACCGCCGGAGAGGAGAACACCGATGGGCACGTCGGCCACCATGCGCCGCTTCACCGCGCCGCGCAGGGCGTCGGCGATCCGCTCGCGCCAGACCTCCGCATCGAGCCCCCGCTCCTCTTCGCGGGCCTCGTAGGGACACGTCCAGAAGGTGTGTTCCCGCCGGCTGCCGTCGCGCTCGATCTCCATCAGCGTGGCCGGCGGCAGCTTGCGAACGCCCTTGAACAGAGTACGCGGCGACGGGACCACGGCGTGGAAGCTGAAATACTGGTGCAGCGCGGCCGGATCGATCTCCCGGTCGACATCGCCGGCCGCCAGCAGGGCCGGCAGGCTCGAGGCGAAGCGCAGCCGGCCGGATGTCTCGGACAGGTAGAGCGGCTTGATGCCCAGCCGGTCGCGGCCCAGCACGACCTTGCCGCTGTCGCGTTCGGCGAGCGCGAAGGCGAACATGCCGGACAGGCGTTTGGCGACGTCCAGCCCCCAGGCGTGATAGCCTTTGAGGATGACCTCGCTGTCGCTCGTGGAGAAGAAGCGGTAGCCCTTGGCTTCCAGCTCCGCGCGCAGTTCGCGGTGATTGTAGATACAGCCGTTGAAGGCGAGCGACAGGCCGAGCTGGGGATCGTGCATGGGCTGGGCGCCGGCATCGGACAGGTCGATAATCTTGAGCCGCCGGTGGGCCAGCCCGACCCCGTCGCGCAGCAGCATGCCGGACCCGTCGGGACCGCGCCGCCTCATCGCCCGGCTCATGCGCTCGAGTGCTTGAGCATCGGAAGGTGAGTTCTGGAATGACAAGTCGCCGGCGATCCCGCACATGCTGATCTATCCCCTGTATTAAATCTGTATTGGGCACTCCACATCCATCGCCTTGGAAAAATAACCAAGTCGGTATGTAATATGGCATGCGTATTATAAACTCAACCCAAGCGAAAACGGTTCCAGACGCCCGTCATTCTATTTTATGTGCACCGGCAGACCTTGATTCTCTGGCTAAAAGGACTATCCCTTATCCCGAATTGACTTTTGCGTGACCTTCACGCCCCAGTTTCTGTAAACGGAGTAAGATAAACTATATGAGACACACCCATCGCCCGCGCAGGGTCGCCGCTTTCGTTGCCGAGTCCGTCAATGTCCGCCAGCTGCAAACCGCTTCCGAGGCCCTGCAGCGCCACAATCGCCGCGCCGTTCTCGTTTCCGACCAGCACGCCCTGCTGCGCGGATACAATGGCAGCGCCGAGATCAATTTCGCGGTCGCCGAGACAACCGACGAGACCGAGCCGAACGCCTATGATGCGCTGGTTCTGATGGAAGGTGCCGACAAGCTGTCGAGCAGCGCCACCAAGCTGGCCAAGCGCTTCAGCGATGCCGGCAAGCCGGTGATCGCACTGACCGGCAGTGCACCGCTTCTGTCCGAGATTTCCGGCCAGGACACTTCGCCGGGCGCGAATACCGCCTCGGCCATGCTCGAGGGTGAGCTCTACGAAGTGACTGACGACGACGCCGACTGGAAGCTCCTCGACGCGATCGCCGAAAAGCTGACGGCGCATCAGGAGGCCCAGCAGCCTGAACGCGCCGGCGCCTGACACCGGGCATCGCCGTAAAGAAAAAGGGGCGCCGCGAGTGATCGCGGCGCCCCTTCTTTTGTGTCGAACCGGAACCGGCCTCAGCGCTTGTAGCTGAGAATGATCCAGTTGTTGGACCGGTCGGCCGGGGCGGGCGCCACGTCCGGACCGTCATAGTCGGCCACCTGCCAGGACAGGGAGATGTTCTGCGGGAAGTCCAGCGTGACGAAGGCATCGAGCTCGTCGCCCAGATCCGCACCGGTACGCTCGGCCTCGAAGTCGTGATGACGGACGCCCGTGGAGAAGCCCCGGACCAGCCCGGTATCCCAGTCGCGGCCGTAGGACAGCATCACGTTGAAGTCCTCGACACCGTCCACCGTGCCCTGGCGGCCACCGCCGGAAAAGGCGTCGGCCCAGCCGAGCACGCCATGGTTCTTGCCAAGCGGGTTGGAGAAGCCGGTCGAGCCATTGCCCTCGATCACATCATAGCCCAGGGCCAGCTCCGCACCGCTGTGCGAGACCGCCAGATCGCTGGCGAAATAGCCCAGGTCGAAGTCGGTCGTCGCAGACCCGTAGTCGGACTGGTGCGCATACATCACCGCGTATTCGACACCGAAATCGCCATACCTGCGCTCACCGGACAGCCGGCCGCCCCAGGTCGTGTTGGACCGCTCCTGCGCGCTCGCGCTGGTGATGTCGATGAAATAGACGAAGCCGGCGACGTTGAGACTGTCCGTCAGATCGTAGTCGGCGTGAAAGAGGTGACTGTCGCTGTCCCAGTAGACATTCTCGCCCGGCCCCTTGTTGATCCGGTCGTGATAGACATAGCTGGCGCCGAAGGCACCGTTCGACCAGTCGATCTGGATCGCGTCATGCGAGTTCTTGTCCTGGCGATGCCCGGCGGAGGCCACGAAGCGGCCGTCGTCGAACTGCAGATACTGGCGGCCCAGCGAGACCGAGACGTTCTCGGCCGGCGAGAAGCCGATCTGCAGGCGATTCAGCTCGGTAAAGCCGCCATCCTTGATGGAGGTATACTGGCTCAGCCCGTTGAGGCCGGAATTATAGTCGTCATCGCCGTCCAGCGCGCTGACATTCTCGACTTCGGCCAGAAACGTCACGCCGTTCCATTCCGGCGAGCGCCAGCCCAGGCGGGTGCGCTGGGTCAGGGCGTCCGAGCCCAGCTTGCCGTCCTGGTCGGCATTCTCGTAGCGCATCCGGAAGTCCACGAGGATATCGCCGGGAATGCTGTCTTCGGCCACAGCGAGGGGGGCCGCGGCGGCGCTGGCGAGCAGCGCGGCCGCGATTTTTGCGGTCAGGGTTTTCATCGGGGTGTCTCCTGGTTCGGCCCTAGGCGGCGCGCAGGCTGTTGAGGAAGGTCTCGAACTCGGTCTTCCAGGCCGATTGCTGGCTGGACATTTCCGAAGACGCGCTGAGCACGGATTTGGAGACGTCGTCGGTCTGACGGGTGAATTCGGCCACCTGTTCGACATTCTCGGCGGCGTGGGTCGTGCCGTCCTGGGCCTTCTGGGCCGACTGGGCGATCTCCGACGTGGCCACACGCTGCTGCTCGATCGCCGAGGCCGATGCCACCGCCAGCTCGCCGAGCTGGGAGACGGCGTCGAGCGCCTTGGAGGCGGATTCCGAACAGGCCTCGGTGGACGACTGGATCTTGGAAATCCGGTCGGCGATCTGCTGCGTGGCCGTCGTCGTCTGCTCGGCCAGGGCCTTCACTTCCGAGGCCACGACGGCGAAGCCCTTGCCGGCCTCGCCGGCCCGGGCCGCCTCGATCGTCGCGTTCAGCGCCAGCAGGTTGGTCTGGCTGGCGATCGTGTCGATCAGGTCGACGATGGCGCCGATGGCCTGGGCCGACTCGGCCAGCTCCTGGATGCCCTGCGCACTGGCACTGGTCTCGTCGCCGGCGACCTGGGACAGCTCGCTTGTCTTGGCGACCTGGGCGGCCACTTCGGCGATGGAGGCGGCAAGCTCTTCCGACGCCGCGGCCACAGCCTGGACGCTGGACGCGGCATTGCTGGCCGCATCGCGGGCCGAACCGGACACATTGGCCGCCTCGCCGGAGGTCGACTGCATCTGCGTGGCCGAGGCGGACAGCTGTTCGGACGCCGCCATGACGCTGGCGAGCAGTTCCGTGGAGGCCTGCTCGAAGCGCGCCACGGACTCTTCGGTGCGGGCGGCGCGTTCCGCCTTCGCCTGGGCCTCTTCGGCCTCGCGCTTGCTCAGCTCGTCGGCGGCCGTCAGGGCATCCTGGAGCGTCACCAGAGCCCGGGCGAGATCGCCGAACTCGTCGCCGCGCTCGCTGCCCGGCACATCGATGCCGCGTTCGCCGCGAGCGAGACCGCCCACAACGCCCTGGACCTTGGAGACCGCGTTGCGGATCGTGCCGCCGATCAGCTGGGTCAGGCCGTAGAGACCGCCCGCCGTCATCAGCACGGCAATCACGGCCACCCAGAAGGAGAGCTGGGCCATGCGGTCGCGGCGCGCCCAGGCATTCTCCAGATCGACCCAGGCACCGTCACGCACGGTCTCGATCGCGGTGTCCATCTCGTCGTCGAACACGGCAAGCCGGTCGATGAAGTCGTTCATGCCGGCATTGTCGAGGTTCTGGATCCGCGACATGCGGTCGGTCATGAGCTCATGGAGCTCGACATAATCGGTCCGGATCCCGGCCAGCACGTCCGCGTAGCGGTCGTCCGTCACCGTCGTCTCGGCCTCGGAGAGGGAGACCTCGAAATCGGTGAGATTGCCGCGCGCCGCATCGACCCGGTCCGGTGTCGGCAGCGCCGTCATCAGATAGGTATCGCGAAGCAGGGAGGTGAGGTCCTTCTCCACATTATTGGCGGCGATGAGCGTCATCGTCGCCTGCTCGGCCTCGGCCTCGGCATCGACCGCGACCTGCCGGACCACACCGTTCGCGGCGACATAGATGAGCATAAGGCCAACCGACGCCACCGCGAGCAGGAAGAGCCGGGCCTTGAGCGAAAGGCGGTTCAAACTTGAGATCATGGTTTCGGCACCCCTGTGCTGTCCTATCCGTCGGCGCCGGCAGACGCGCACCGGGCTCCCGGAACGCACAGCCGCCGTCTTGTTCAACGGGGTGCATCCGGGACGGTTAAACCTTCCTTTCGCTTCGCTTTGGGGTAACTAATTGTTATTGCATATTTTATGATATCAGCCCGGCGCCGGGGGCCGATTGACCTGTCCCGGCAGACCTGCAGCCTCCGTGATACCGGGCGCGGGTCCGCACGTATTCCATGCAGCGATCTGACGGAAATGGCCGCGTCCGGGGGCCCAGACAAAAAGAATGCGGCAGTGTCGTGAGCACTGCCGCATCAATCCGGGGGCTCAGGGCCGCCCATCCTTCGTTGGCGCTTACTCGGAGGGATACAGACCTTATAAACACAGCAACGAATATGGCTGGCCGGAAGAACGAACGCATCGCCGCCGCCCCCGGCCGTCACGGTCACCAGACCAGACCCGGCCGGCGTCTTCCAATGCTTTGAGACAGGCCGCGGGACAGCGCGACAAGTGCAGGTGCTTGCGATGAACAGCGGGGTGAGCGCGACGAAGGGGAAGACCCTCCGCCAGCCCTCCGCGGCCCGTGAAGGCGGCCGCCCCCCGTGCTAGACAGGCTCGACCGGCGACCGGACTCCGGCGCTGTCGCGCACCTGGGCAACCAGTCCGGCCCAATCCATGTCCAGCGCGGCATAGACCTCGCCGGCCTGCGGCGATGCGTTGTCACCCAGGATCTCCACCATGAGGCTCGCGCCGTCAGCGACGACCACGCCGCTCTGGGCGAGACGCAGCAGACCGGTTTCCCGCTTGGTGGTATTGAACGTCCCGCTGGCGTCGACCGCGACATAGGCCTCGAAGCCCTCGCGGACCGCGCGCATGGCAGGCAGGGCCGCGCAGACTTCCAGCGAGACGCCGGCGAAGACAAGCTTGCTCCGGCCGGTCGCACGGATCGCGGTCTCTACACGTGGATCGTCCCAGGCATTGACCGTCGTCCGGTCGATGAACGCCTGCCCGGACAGCGCGTCTGCGAGTTCCGGGAATGCCGGCCCCCACAGGGTTTCCGCGGATGTTGTCGTTGCGACGATGGGAAGCCCGAGCGCCCGGGCCGACCGGGCCAGACCGACGACATTGTGCTTGAGTTCCGCGACCGGGTAGTCGCGGATTCCGGTCATCAGCCCGACCTGGTGGTCGACCAGAACGAGGGCCGCATTTCCGGCCGTGAGGGGTTCGGGATTGTGGTGCGTATTGTACATGGCTGGTTCCTTTGCATTGACGTTTTGAGTGTTGGACCGGTTCGCGGGATCTCAGTCGATCGAACCGAGCTGCCCTGCGGCAAAGGCGGCTCTGACGCGCTCGATCTCCTCCACGGTGCTCATGACGAACGGACCGCGCTGGACGAAGCGCTCTGCGACCGGATCGCCCTCGAAAAGAACGAGCTGCGCACCGTCCTCGCTCTGCAGCGACACCGGCGCGCCCGCCGGACCCGGCCGCAGGGCCACGGCATGTCCCTGCCGGACAGGTTCGGATACCTCGCCGGACCGGAGCGTGGCGTTACCGTCGATCGCGAGAACCCAGATGCTCTTGCGATCGGGAAGGCGGTGCGTGTAGCCCCCGCCCGGCGCCAGCCGGATATCGAGGATGCCGAGCGGCAGGCCGGGGGCCTGTGCCCCGGCAATACCGTTGCTCTCGCCGAGAACCACGCGAACGCGATGCCCCTCGCCTTCGATGACCGGAATATCGCCCGCCGGCACATGCAGCGATTCCGGGGCATCCTGCTTCATGTGTGCGGGCAGGTTTACGAAGACCTGGAGTGCGTGTGTCCGCGCTCCGGGACGCGGGGCCTCGTCGTGAACGGCGCCGCGTCCGGCCTTCAGCCAGTACAGGTCCCCCGGCAGGAGATCGATGTCATGGCCCAGGGAATCCCGGTTGTTGAAGACCCCGACACTGTCTTCGAACAGGACGGAGACGGCCGACATTCCCGCATGCGGGTGCGCGCCGAATGTGGGCTCGGTCATGGTGAAATGATCGACCATCACCAAGGGATCCATCAGGCCGTCGAACGCGCCGTGCCGAAAGCTGAGTGCCCGGAAACCGTCGCCGATGACCAGGGCTTCGCCCTCGACCGGCCCTGAAACGCCGGCGCCGTCACCCGTGGCGGAGATTGCAGTCTGCATAGTCATGTCATGCCTCCATTTGATGGAAACAGAGGTAATTATGGAACGGCAGGCGAAAAAAGTGGCAAAAATGGAAAGCATTGTTCTATTATTGGAACGATGCTTTCGGAGATGCGGCCGTGGACCTGAACGACTACTTCTACTTCGTCCACGTGATGGAAAAACGCGGTTTCGCCCCGGCGGCGCGTGCGCTGGGCGTACCGAAATCGCGCCTGAGCCGCCATATCCGGCAACTGGAGGACCGCATCGGCGCCCGGCTGATACAGCGCACCTCCCGGCAATTCATTGTCACGGACGCCGGCGAGGCCTTTTACAGGCATGCCCGGGCCGCCCTGGACGAAGTCGATGCGGCCGAAGCCGCGGTCAGGCGCACAGTCAACAGGTTGTCTGGCCAGGTGAGGCTGTCCTGCTCGGTCGGCATTGCCCAGTTCGCCTTGCGCGAGACGATCTCGCGCTTCCTGTCGGAAAACCCGGGAGTCGACGTGATCCAGCACGTCTCCAACCAGCCCGTCGATCTCGTCGAGGCGGGGATCGACCTCGCCGTGCGCGGCCATGCCGGGCCGCTGCCCGATTCAAGCCTTATCCAGAGCCGGCTGGCACCGGTCGTGTGGCACCTGTTTGCCGCACCGTCCTACCTGGATAGTGCCGGAGCGCCGTCCACGCCTGACGACCTCGGACATCACGCCGGGCTGAAGCTCGGCTGGCGGCCGGATTCGGGGCAATGGACGCTCGACGGCCCGGACGGCATGTCGGCCGCCATACCGTTCCGTCCCCGGCTGTGCAGCGATGACATGGTCACCCTCAAACAGGCCGCGGCCGACGGGCTGGGGATCGTCGCCCTTCCCGCCTATGTCTGCCGCGAGGATGTCGAACTGGGACGGCTCGTCAGGCTCCTGTCCGACTGGAGCGCCGGCAACGCGCAGCTCAGCCTGCTGATGCCGACCCGGCGCGGCATGCCCGTCGCCGTACAGGCACTGGCGGACTTCCTCCGGCTGGAGGTCCCGAAAGCCGTCGCGCACGACACGCGCTAGCTGAACGCCAGAAGAGCCGTCCGAGCGGAGCGAGTTGCCGTGAGATCAAGGGAATAGCGCACCCGGCGGGATCAGGTTCAAACCCCGCAGCCCTGAGCGCGTTCCATGTGAGCATCGACCCTAACACCGAAAGCGGCGACGAACGCGGGTCGAGCGGAGCGGGAACAAGGGAAAAATGGCGCACCGGGGAGGATTCGAACCCCCGACCCCCAGATTCGTAGTCTGGTGCTCTATCCAGCTGAGCTACCGGTGCAGGCCGTATGTCCGGGGCCTCGAGCCCCGAAGAGGCGCGGAACCTAGCCGCGACTTTGCCGTAAAGCAAGGCCCGCGAAACGCCAAATGCAGAGGCCTGTACAGCACCCTAGCCGCGGCCCTGTTGCCGGGCCGCGTGAACGCCGCGGGCGACCGCCCGGGCGAGCGTGTCGGCCGCGGCGGCGCCGAGTTCGGCCAGGGCCAGTCCGGCAGTCTCCGGCAGGGAGTGCGCCGCGGTGGACAGGGCGAAGACGACATCGCCATCGAAGGGCGTGTGGACGGGCCGGATGGCGCGGGCGAAACCGTCCTGGGCCATGATGGCCAGGCGCTGGGCCTGGGCCGGTGTCAGCGCGGCATCGGTGGCGATGACGGCGATTGTCGTGTTCTCGCGCGCGCCGGGATTGTACTTGGCCGCCCCCCAGTCCTGCGGCGCCATCGACCAGCCGGCCGGCGGGCGGGCGCCGCCGAACTCGCCGTCAATCTCGAAGGGCCAGGCCCAGTAGACCTCGTCCGCGCCGGGCAGGGTGACCGAGCCGAAGGAATTCACGCACACCAGCGCGCCGATCGTGAAACCGGCCTCCGTCACCAGCGACGCCGTGCCCGTGCCGCCGGGATGGGTGCCGGCCATCGCGCCGAAACCGGCACCGGCCCGGCCCAGCGCTACGGTATCGCCCGCGGCCTCCAGCGCGTCCCGGCCGAGCTGTCTGTAGGGCGGGTCCTCGCCCCAGGCCTTGTCGCCGTCATTGGCCAGGTCGTAGAGGATGGCCGAAGGCACGACCGGGGATTTCGGCACGCCGGGCATGTCGAGCAGGGAAAAGCCCCGGCCGCGCGCGCCCAGCGCCGCGGCAACGCCGTCGGCCGCGGCCAGCCCGTAGGACGACCCGCCGGACAGCACGACCGCATCGACCGCGTCCACGAGGGTGTGCGCCGCCAGGGCATCGGTCTCGCGCGTGCCCGGTCCGCCGCCGCGTACGTCGACGGCGCAGACGGCGCGTTCGTCGGGCAGGATGACGGTCGCTCCGGTCTTCGCGGCGATATCCTCGGCCTGGCCGACCCGGAGGCCGGAAACATCCGTCAGACTGTTGGTTTTCCCTGGCATCGCCATGACAGGCCCCTTACCTCTTGCAAACGCTGTGTCTATCGTGACGACAAGAGAATGAGGGGCAAGTCACATGTTGCGTATCCTGCAGACCACCACCGCCATCGCCGCCACCTTCGTCACCGGTCTCGCACTGGCCGCCTGTTCCGATCCGGTCACGGAGAGCGCGCAGACGGTGCCGCCTTCGGACAGCGCGATGCAGACGCCCGCGGAACCGGCCCCGGCCGGTCCGGCCATGGTGGCCGCGGCCAATCCGCTGGCGGTGGAAGCCGGTCTGGAGGCGCTGCGCAATGGCGGGGATGCCGTGGATGCGGCGATCGCCGTGCAGTCCGTGCTGGGCCTGGTCGAGCCGCAAAGCTCCGGCCTGGGCGGCGGCGCCTTCATGCTCTACTACGACGCCCAGACCGGCAATCTGACCGCCTATGACGGGCGCGAGACGGCGCCGGCCGCCGCCGGGCCGGACCTTTTCATCGATCCGGAGACCGGCGAGCCGCTGGGCTTTTTCGACGCGGTCTTTTCCGGCCATTCCGTCGGCGTGCCCGGCGCCGTGGCGATGCTGGCCATGGCCCATGCCGATCACGGCACGCTGGACTGGGCGAACGGCTTCACCGCCGCCACAGAGCTGGCGGAAAACGGGTTCGAGGTCTCGCCGCGCCTGCATTATCTCATCGAGGCCGTGGCCCCGCGCACCCCGCTGGACGAGTGGGAGGCGACGCGGGACTATTTCTTCACCGAGGCCGGCGAGCCCCTGCCCGTCGGCCATGTCCTGCGCAATCCGGACTATGCCGCGACGACGCGGGCGTTGGCGGAAGACTGGCGCAATCTCTACGAAGGCCCGCTCGCCGCGGCGATCGTCGAGGCGGTACAGGCCGGTCCGCGCCCGGGCACGCTGAGCCTGGCCGATCTGGCGAGCTATGAGCCGGTGCGGCGCGAGGCGATCTGCCGGCCCTATCGCGTGTGGTCGGTCTGCGGCATGCCGCCGCCGGCTTCCGGCGGGATCTCGGTCAACGAACTGCTCGGCCTGCTGGAGCCCTTCGACATGTCGGCCACCGGGCCGGACACGGTGGAAGGCTGGCGCCGCTTCATCGAGGCCTCGCGCCTGGCCTATGCCGACCGCGACGCCTATGTCGGCGACAGCGATTTCGTCTTCGTGCCGGTCGACGGCCTGCTGGACGCCGACTATCTCGCCACGCGCTCGCAGCGGATCGAGCGGGAGACCGCCATCCCCGCCGTCACGCCGGGCACGCCGCCGGGCGTGGACCGGCCGGGTGCCGACGCCACGGCGGACGTGCCGGGCACCAGCCATTTCGTGATCGTGGACGGCGATGGCGACGTGGTCTCGATGACCACCACGGTGGAAAGCGTGTTCGGCAGCCATCGCATGGCCGGCGGCTTCCTGCTGAACAACCAGCTCACCGACTTCTCGCGCGATCCCGAGGGCGCGGACGGACAGCCGGTGCCCAACGCGCCGGCCGGCGGCAAGCGGCCGCGTTCCTCGATGTCGCCGACCCTCGTGTTCGACAGGGCGGGCGGTTTCGTGCTGGGCACCGGGTCGCCGGGCGGCTCCTCGATCATTGCCTATACGGCCAAGAGCCTGGTCGGCATGCTGGACTGGGGCCTCACGCCGCAGGAGGCGGTGAGCCTGCCCAACGTGGTCGCGCGCGGCGATGTGGTGCGGATCGAGGACGGCATGGCGCCGGACATCCTGGAGGGGCTGCGCGAACTCGGCTTCGAGCTGGATGCCAATCGCGGCGAGAATTCCGGCCTGCACGCGGTGCGCCGGCTGGAGGACGGCACGCTGACCGGCGGCGCCGATCCGCGGCGCGAAGGTGTCGCCCGCCAGCCCTGAGGGTGACGCCAATGAGACGCCCCAATGAAACGCCCATGTCGCATAATGTGACATGGGCGCGGCATTCGTGAGATTTCGGGGGGATTTCAGACCCGCTCAGACGCGTTCGAGCGCGGCCTCGTCCTGTGCGGCGGCGGCGAGTTCGGCGGGGGTGTGGCCGGTCCAGAACAGGAAGGTGTCCACCGGGCTGACCGGTGCGGCCCCGGCGCGGCAGGGCGTGTCTTCGTGTTCGACCTGGTCGGCCAGCATGGCCAGTTTCAGCATTTCTTCCGACATTGTGTACGCCTCCTGACACATATACGGCCGGACCGGCCGTCTGGATCGGTCCTCTGCTGCAGCGCCGGGGGATCAGGGGAATGATCCGGGACCGCCGGCGCCTCGACCCTGAAATGCATGAGGCGCGCAATTGGTTCCCGTCATAATAGTCGGGCGGGTCCGGACAGGCGGCGATGAGACAAAGCGGACAGCAGTGTCTCACGGGACCGGCGGGCGTGGACAAGGCGTCCCGCACCCCGCCCGTCATGACCGTATCCAGACCCCGCAATCGGGCGTATGATCGGGGCCGTGCGCGTCCGCCGGATGCGCCTCGTGCGAAGGAGCACACCATGGCCAAAGGCCAGAAACGATCCAACAAGGAACACAAGAAACCCAAGGCCGAGAAAAAGCCGCCCGCCGCCCCGGCCCCCGCCGGCACCGTCGCCGGCGTGGTCGACCGCCTGCGCAAATAGCGCCGGCCCGGCAGGGCGGCGCGGACGCGACACGCCCTTGATTGTCCCGGACCACCCCCTTCTCCCCGACCGGGGAGAAGGGGCCGCAAAGCGGCGGATGAGGGGCGCGCGGCAACGCCGCGCCGGAGAAAAGTTTTAGTAGGCCGCTATCGCGGCCGCCCCTCGCCTCTTCCTTGCTTTCAACAGGCCCCGGCCTGTCGAATTCGCGACGCGAACCGCGCCTCGGTCCCCTCCCCGGCCGGGGAGGGGCGGCGCACGTCTGCGGGAAATGGGTGCGTGTCACCGGTTTTCCGCGGTGCTCATCCCGCTGCCTCGAATATCGAGCCTGCTTCCGCCTAACAGCGAGCCAATCACTCCCCGTCCCCACGCATTTTTCCCGGAAGCGCACAGCGCTATCCGGGATCCACGATTGGAAAGACCGAACGCGGCGATCGCTCAGTGGATCCCGGATCTGCAGCCCGCTTGCGCGGGCTGAAGCCTGCGCCCGCGTATGCGGGTGTCCGGGAAAAATGGAGGCGGTGGAAAGAGAGAACCCGCACACACCGCTCTCCCCGGACCCGGTCGGAGGAAAGCGACTTCGGGATTGCAAAAGCCCTGTCATCCCGGATGCATGCCCCGCAAAGGCGGGGCGCAAGTCCGGGACCCATAATCCCGGTGCTCATCCCGCTGCCTCGAATATCGAGCCTGCTTCCGGCTGACAGCGAGCGTTTAGGTCCCGGCTCTACAGCCCGCCTGCGCGGGCTATCCGGCCGGGATGACAAGCTGTGATGTTTCAAGAAAAGCGCCCCTTCCCCGGACCCCGTTCCGGGGTCTGCCGCCCTCACCCGTCCAGGCACCCCCGCGCGAAATCGCGACGCTCACGAGGCCCCGGAACTCAGGTCCGGGGAAAGCGGGTGAGTGTGTGGGGAAGAGCGGGGCCGGCGCGCAGCCGACCCTAAATCCCTTGCCGGCAGGGGGCCGTATTGAATTCCCGCGGTCAAGGGTGTGAACCGCGAAGCGGCGGCTCCGCCGCCCTTGACCGCGGGAATTCAATACGGCTGGGTCTCGGCATGGGGTTTAGGGGGAGGTGTGGGAGACCCAAAATTAGTGTATGTCCCCGTTATTTCGCTCATCCACTGAGGCTGAGGCTTGGCAGGATTTCTGCCTATCACTTCGCAGTCAAAGCAGTACGCTCAATTTTTTACTGCGCTATTGCAAAATGGATGTGTCAGGTCGCAGTTCTCACTACCCCCTTTTCCTCCGTCTTGAACACGATGCACGTGATCGTAGGACACAGACTTATTTACATCCAAATAGCCAGAGCAAATCGGGCACCGCAGAGCACCATCAAGCGCCTTTTTTAAGAAACTGGCGCTTTTAACGCTTTCTGAGAAAGCCGTACCTTCAACACTTTCCTTTATTGCAAGTATTCTGGCACCTTTCGCGCTCGTTGCAATTTGAGAAAC
Source organism: Pseudomonadota bacterium (assembly GCA_034659015.1). Taxonomy (GTDB): domain Bacteria; phylum Pseudomonadota; class Alphaproteobacteria; order Caulobacterales; family Maricaulaceae; genus Maricaulis. The sequence continues at coordinate 146,972 of JAYEGL010000012.1, forward strand.
AATCCAAGGCTCATCAATTTTTCCATCAGACCCTATCAGTTTAATTGCCTCGGTAAAAAATTCGGAAACCAGATTTACACGTTTTTTACTCATTACAGTTTGCAGTGCTTGCAAAATCAAACTTTTGTGTTGAATGAGATCACTTTCTAATTGATGCCGCACGTCAGTGAAATTCGCAAAAAAAAGCTTTATCATTTTGCTTTAGTTTTTTGGCGACAACAATAGTAAAACCAAGAAACAAGTCTGGCACATGGCGACCATTTTCCGAATAAAAGTATATAGCCGGGTGCAGTCCAAGACTACCTGAGTGGTTACCTGTAATTCGACTCGCCACTTTGTTCGCGCGCGATAGGAGTTCTATGGTTTCCTTACCATCGGGATCGAGCGGAAAATCACTAAGCGGTTTTGGGCTCAGTTGCTCGCTCAAGTCACAACATGCCAGCCATTCCATTAATACACCAAGACCCACAATCGGCGACTTCGCACCACCGAGCGGAAGATCTAGCGTCTTTATCGGATTTTTTATTTCCGGCGAAAAAAGGAGTCCGTGCAAATTCTTTGACTGGTCCTCAATTTCAGCCTTGGTATCGGTCGAGAACTTCGACCAATACTTATGACCGGTCGCCGCCCTAACTATAGACCTAGCCGCGATTGCAATACTGCGCTCTCTGTTCCTCAGCAAAATCTCTTCGGTCTTATGAAGCGGGGTGCCCAGTGTATTGATTTTGAAGAAAGAAGACTCTGCTTTACTAGAATTTCCCTTGACCCACTGCAGATTCAACTGCCGCGTAGCCATCGTTCTCGCTCGCCGGAGGGTAGTTTCATCGAAGCCCTCGCCGTCGCTTAGGGCATCCCACAACATCTTATAATGGCCGACTCGCTTCGCCACCAAGGCGCGAGTGCGCCGCGCGATCCGCTTTTGCTCATCGGAAACTTCGCCGGAGAAAAATTTCGTAGAAATTGAGCCATCCCCATAGTCATCCTCAATCCAAGCACGCAACGCGCTGAGTCGATGACCACCATCGATGACGAACACATAAGCCTCACTCTGCCAAAGGATGATTGAAGGAATGAGCTCACTGTCCAAAAAGCTCTCTAAAAAGGACACCAATTGCTCCGGCGTCCAATGGTTCGTTTCCCTTTGGAAATCAGGCTTACGCAAGAGCGCCGAAATCATGCCGCCGCTTTTCATGTTCTCGACAGAGAGCGTAGTAACGGCGTCTGGCGACCCCATTTGAGATCCAGCGACCGCAAAATCTTCTCTCGTAATCATAGCGTCAAGCGTTACTGTCGCAGGCATCCCATCTCCTAGCCAACCGCGCTCACGAATATTTCAGCTTTAGGTTGAATTTTCGAAGTGTCAACACATTCGATGCTCAACGATCAATAATCTCTAGATACACCGAGTCCGGCGAACACACGACGCGCACCCCAAATCGCACACGTACCCAAGGTACATGCCCCTCTGCCGCGCCAATCGATGGGCTCGCGGACGGTGCCGTCTTCTGAGAGATAAATCTCCCCGCCCAGCGCCTTGAACTCCTCGGCCTTGGCCTGCATCCCCTCTTCGGCCTCCGCCCGGTTCGGCGCCCGGCCTCGGGACATGGACCTTTGGTCCGTGTCCCGGGAAACCGGGGCCTGCTATCAAACGGCAAGCAATCTGGCGGGACACGTACCAAAAGGTACATGTCCCTCTGCAGAGCCTCAGTCGATCGGCTCCCGGACGCTGCCGTCTTCAGAGAGATAAATCTCCCCGCCCTTCTCGCGGAACTCCGCCGCCTTCTCGGCCATCGCGTCTTCCACCCCATTCGGAGCCCGCGCAGAGCCAAACGTGTCCCGGATCTCCCTTGTAATCTCCATCGAGCAAAACTTCGGCCCGCACATGGAGCAGAAGTGCGCCACCTTGTGCGCCTCTTTCGGCAGGGTCTGGTCGTGGAAATCGCGCGCCGTCTCCGGGTCGAGCGCCAGGTTGAACTGGTCTTCCCAGCGGAATTCGAACCTGGCGCGTGACAGGGCGTCGTCGCGGATCTTGGCGGCGGGGTGGCCCTTGGCGAGGTCGCCGGCGTGGGCGGCGATCTTGTAGGTGACGACGCCGGTCTTCACGTCGTCGCGGTCGGGCAGGCCGAGATGCTCTTTCGGCGTGACGTAGCAGAGCATGGCGCAGCCGAACCAGCCGATCATCGCGGCGCCGATGCCGCTGGTGATGTGGTCATAGCCGGGCGCGATGTCGGTGGTGAGCGGGCCGAGCGTGTAGAAGGGCGCCTCGTGGCACTCGGCCAGCTGCTTGTCCATGTTCGCCTTGATCTTGTGCATGGCGACATGGCCCGGCCCCTCGATCATGACCTGGCAACCCTTCTCCCAGGCGATCTTCGTCAGCTCGCCCAGCGTCTCCAGCTCGGCGAACTGGGCGCGGTCGTTGGCGTCGGCGATGGAGCCGGGGCGCAGGCCGTCGCCCAGGGAGAAGCTCACATCATAGGCGCGCATGATGTCGCAGATCTCGTCGAAATGGGTGTAGAGGAAGCTCTCCTTGTGGTGCGCCAGGCACCATTTCGCCATGATCGAGCCGCCGCGGCTGACGATGCCGGTGACGCGGTCGGCGGTGAGCGGCACATAGGCCAGGCGCACGCCGGCATGGATGGTGAAATAGTCCACCCCCTGCTCGGCCTGTTCGATCAGCGTGTCGCGGAACACCTCCCAGGTGAGGTCCTCGGCGATGCCGTTGACCTTTTCCAGCGCCTGGTAGATCGGCACGGTGCCGATCGGGACGGGCGAATTGCGCAGGATCCATTCGCGCGTGTTGTGGATATTCTTGCCGGTGGACAGGTCCATCACCGTGTCGGCGCCCCAGCGGATCGCCCAGACCATCTTCTCCACCTCTTCCTCGACACTGGAGGCGACGGCGGAATTGCCGATATTGGCATTGATCTTGGTGAGGAAGTTGCGGCCGATGATCATCGGCTCGAGTTCCGGGTGGTTGATATTGGCCGGGATGATGGCGCGGCCGCGGGCGATCTCGTCCCGCACGAATTCCGGGGTGACGTGTTCCGGGATGGACGCGCCGAAGCTCTCGCCCTCGGCGATGCGCGCGGCAGCGCCCTCCACGGCGGCCTTGCGGCCGAGGTTTTCCCGCTCGGCGACATAGACCATTTCCGGCGTGATAATGCCGGCCTTGGCGAATTCATACTGGGTGAGCGGGGCGCGCTTCGTGCTGTCCCAGCTGGCATCCTCGCTCATGGAACAGGGCGAAGAGGCGGTCTCCACCGGCGCGGCCTCGGTGCGGGCACGCAGCGGCTTGTTGCGCACCGGGAATTCGCGGGCGAGGTATTTGCCGCTCGCCCCGCCATTGTCCAGCGGCGAGAGGGGACGGCCCTCATAGGCTTCCGTCTCGCGATCCTTGTACCAGTCCAGACGGTGGCGCGGCAGGCCGTGCTCGACGTCGAGCTTGTGATCGGGATCGGAATAGGGACCGGACGTGTCGTAGACGCGCACCGGCGGCTCGTTGGCCGTGGGATGCAGGTCGATCTCGCGATGCGGCACTTTCAGCGCCGGCGCCGTGGCCGGCGAGGTATAGACCCGGCGCGAGCCCGGCAGCGGGCCGGTGGTGACTTTGGGAGTCTCGAACTCGGACTGGGAGGTGGGCTTGTTCATGGCGCGCGCCTTTCATCGTGTGGCGGGCGCCGGCGTTGCGTTCAGGACTCCGCCCGTGCGGAGCATGTCCCATCCCGACGCCGGCATGACCCGGATCCGGTCCTAAGGGTGACGTCTCAGCCCTTGTCCCCGACCTGATCGGGGACCCCGATCAGGATGCGGCGCAAGGACACCCCTTGGAACTGTTGCCTGCGAGGATGGAGAGGATGCACCGATTTGGCAACCGGGCCAGCCCGGCCCTGTGCGCCCGGCCCGTCTCTCCCCTGAACGCGGGATGGCGTCCGGCGCCACGCCGCGTCAGTCTGGCCGCAAAAGGGATGGAGGATGTCATGCTGCTGACGTTATTCTGGCTGATCGCCGCCCAGGATACGCCGCCGGACGCCGGTGCGGCGGACGGGATCTGGTCGCTGCCCAATGGCCGCTATGCCGAACGCCATGCCGACGGCACGCCTGCCTGCGACGATCCGCAGGCGCGGCGCATCGTGCTGGACGCGACGAATATCGTGTCCGACGCCGATGGCGGGATGGCGACGGGGGGCCGGCTGCGCCTCGCCCTCGAGCCAGGCGATCCGCAGGACTACCGGATCCGCCAGCTCATTTCGGCCGGTCTGCGCGCGCCGGCCTACCAGGACCGCATGCTCGGCCAGATCCAGGCCGGCCGCCTGCACGAGGGCGGTCTGGACAGCCATGTCAGCGGTGAGCTGACCATGCTGGTGCTGACCTCCGGCAATGGCGACATCACCCCGATCTCCGTCACCTGGTCCTACCAGGGCGATTTCGAGGTGCTGGTCCAGCAGATCCACGAGCCCGCCTATGCCGGCCGGCTGGGCGAAGACGGCCCGGTGCTGCGCGCCTTTTCCCGCTGCGGACCTGCGGACTGAGCCTACTCGTCCGCCACGGCGGCCGCCTCGGCGGCGCGCATCACGCGCAGCACATTGCCCGACCACAGCATTTCGATCTCGTCGGGCGTGTAGCCGCGGCGCAGGAGCTCCTCGGTCACCGCCGGGGTCTCGCTGGCATCCTCCCAGCCGCCGACCCCGCCGCCGCCGTCGAAGTCCGAGGCGATGCCGACATGCTCGATCCCGGCGACCGCGACGGCGTGGTCGATATGATCCGCCAGAACGCCGATCCCGACATCGCCGTGCTCGGCGCGCAGGGCGGCCATGCCTTCCTGGTAGGCGGCGATGATCTCCGGCGTCGCCGCCTCGCGGCCCTCCGGCGTGTCCAGGTTCAGCTCGGCGGCCAGGGCCGCGCGGCCCTCGGTCACGGCCTCGGGCACGGCGCCGATATAGCGGCGGAAGGCGACCATCTGGGCGACGCCGCCATTGTCGCGGATCGCGCGCAGCTGTTCGTCGTCCAGATTGCGGGCATTGTCGTAGACGGCGCGGGCGCCGGAATGCGAGGCGATCACCGGCGCGCGGGAGAGTTCGATAGCCTCCATCATCGTCGCCTTCCCGACATGGGAGACGTCGACGACGATGCCGTTGTCGTTGAGCGCGGCGACCAGTTCGCGGCCCAGATCGGTCAGGCCGGGATCTTCGGCGGGCTCGCCGGCCTCGGTGTCCGGATTGGAGGAACCGCCGAACTGGTTATTGCCGAAATGGGTGATCGACATGTAGCGCACGCCGCGCTCGGCCCACATCGGCACGTCGGCAACGCTGGTGCCCAGCGGATAGGCGTTCTCCATGCCGATCAGCGCCACGAGGCGTCCGGACGCGGCGATCGCTTCGACCTCATCGGCCGTGGTCGCCAGGGCGATCCGGTCGGGATCGTTGGCCAGCATGCGCGAAATGCCCTCATACTTGGCCTCCGCCCGTTCGCGGGCCTCGGCATAGCCCTCGTCCGTCAGCGGACCCTGGCCGACATAGACGATGAAGAAGGCCGCATCGAGCCCGCCCTCTTCCATCTTGGGCAGGTCGACCTGGGCATGGGTGTGCTCGCCCGGATCGAGCGCATCCGTGCCGTAGCCCGCTCCGATATCGACATGCGTGTCCAGGGTGAGCGTGCGGGCATGGATCTCCGCGGCGGAGGAGACGGGATAGTCGCGCTCGGCCGGGGCCGTGTCCTGCTCCGGCGCCTGCGTCTGCTCGGCAGCCTCCGAGGCCGGCGCCTCCGCATCCGGCGTTGCCGGTTCCTCGCTGGCCGGCGAACAGGCGCCCAGCGTGATGGCCAGCACCATGGCAAGAACCAGGGCGGACACTGCGAAACGATCAACCCGCATGACGATATTCCCTCTCGATCAGATGGCGCGAAGTCTAGGCGCCACCGCGTCCATGGCAAGGCCAAGCTGTTGGCGTTCCTTCCCATTCTGGGTCAGCACCCCGGACGATTTTGACACCGTGTTACCCGATTGCCTCGAATGCTGGGCGCTATCTTCATGATTTGTTGACGGGTTTTTTCTGCCAGCCGGGCGCGCATGCCTCTTGCACCGCTGGCTGTGAAAACGGGAGTGGGATGATATGAGCAAGCTCGGCTTTCTGTTCCGCGACGGCCTCGGCCGTCTGGAAGACAAATCCAACAATTTCACCGCGATGCGTATCGCCTTCGCGATGGTCGTGCTCTACGGCCACGCCATCGTCATCCCGATGGGCAAGCCCTATGTCGGCACCTGGGGGCTGACGGTGGACTTCGTCGTGCAGTGCGCCCTGGACGGCTTCTTCATCCTGTCCGGCTACATGATCACCGCCAGCGCGATGAAGACCAAAGAGATATCGCGCTACACGGCCTCGCGCTTTTTCCGCATCTTCCCGGGCCTGATCGCCGCCGTGCTGATCGTCTTCGCGGTCTATCCCTTTTTCACCTCGCTCTCCCAGGCCGAGTACTGGTCGAGCGCGGAAACCTGGACCTTCCCGCTGGTGATGATCGGCCAGATCGACCCGCTCGCCGGCCTGCCCGGCACGTTCGAGAATTCGCCGGTCGGCCACAGCGCCAACGGTCCGCTCTGGACGATCCGCTACGAGCTGATGGCCTATCTCGGCGTGGGCATTCTCACCGTGATGGGGCTCTACCGGACGAAATGGCTGGTCGTGCTCTGGGCCGCCCTGGCCTGCGTCTTCGGGGCGCTGGTCGCCACTTTCGGCTATTCCGGCATCGGCGAAGGCACGATCACCACGCTGGCGCGCTTCGGCCCGGCCTTCATGATCGGCGCCTTCTTCTTCGCCGCGCGCGAGCATGTCCGCATCAGCCCGGCCTTCATCGCCCTGGCCGGCGTGGCCGCCCTGGCCGCCCACGAACTGGCGATCGGCTGGATGATGCTCGATATCTTCCTGGCCTCGGCCTATCTCTGGCTCGGCCATGCCCACATCAAGGGCCGCGTCGGCCAGGCCGTGCGCAATGTGGAAGACGTTTCCTACGGCATCTACATCCTGCACTGGCCCATCGGCCTGATCGCCTTCGCCCTCCTGCCCGGCCTCAACACGACCGAGCTGGCCCTCATCATGGCCCCCGCCGCCATCCTCGCCGGCTGGGTGCTGCGGGTGACCGTGGAAGTGCCGGCCCTGGCCTGGAAGGACAGGCTGCAGCCGCGGCGGAAGGTGCGCGTGGCGGCGGCTTAGGCAGCGCCACCCTCCTCCAACCCGCCTTTCCATTTTTCCCGGCCGGAGCCCGGCCTCGATCCCGGCTCAGGGCCGGGAGGGCGCAGAGCCGGGATCAACCGGACGTAGTTCCAGCACGGTGTCTCCCGTTGGTCCCGGATAGCACTGCCGCGCTTCCGGGAAAAATGGAGATTGAGCCTGGCGACAAGGGCTCGCCCCGCTTGCGGGGGAGCTGTCCGCGCAGCGGACTGAGGGGGCGCTGCGTCAGCAGCGCCGAGCGCGTAGCGCGCATTGACTCACCCCCTTCGACCTCACCCGGCCCAAGGGCCGGGCTCGGCCACTTCCCCCGCTTCGCAGGGGAAGCCTGGAGATCAGCCCCTGAACGGATCCTGCATCAGGATCACGTCCTCGCGCTCCGGGCTCGTGGAGACCAGGGCGATCGGGCATTCGATGAGTTCTTCCAGGCGGCGGACATATTTCACGGCCTGGGCGGGCAAGTCGGCCCAGGAGCGGGCGCCGGCGGTGGAGCCCTGCCAGCCGTCCAGTTCCTCGTAGACCGGCGTCACCTTCGCCTGGGCTTCCTTGCCGGCAGGCAGGTGGTCGAGGCGGCGGCCGTCCAGCTCGTAGCCGACGCACACCTTGATCGTCTCGAACCCGTCCAGCACGTCCAGCTTGGTCAGCGCCACGCCGTCCACGCCGCCGACCTGCAGGGTCTGGCGGGTGATGACGGCATCGAACCAGCCGCAGCGGCGCTTGCGCCCGGTGACGACGCCGAATTCGCGGCCCCGCTCGCCCAGCCGCTGGCCGTTCTCGTCCTCGAGTTCCGTCGGGAAGGGACCCGAGCCGACGCGGGTCATGTAGGCCTTGGCGATGCCCAGCACATAGCCGACATCCTTCGGTCCCACGCCCGTGCCCGCCGAGGCCTGGCCGGACACCGTGTTGGAGGAGGTGACGAAGGGATAGGTGCCGTGATCGACGTCGAGCAGCGCGCCCTGGGCGCCCTCGAAGAGGATTTTCTTGTCGGCGTCGTTGGCGTCCTTGAGGACGCGCCAGACCGGCGCCGCGAAGGGCAGGATTTTCGGGGCGATGTCCATGAGTTCCGCGACCAGCGTGTCGGCGGAATATTCCGCGTGCCCCAGCCCGCGGCGCAGGGCGTTGTGATGGTGCAGGATTTCGGTGACACGGGCGCGCAGTGCCGTCTCGTCGGCCAGATCGACGACGCGCACGGCACGCCGGCCGACCTTGTCCTCATAGGCCGGGCCGATGCCGCGGCGCGTGGTGCCGATGGCCTCGCCGTCGTCGCGGTTCTCGCGCAGCGCGTCCAGCTCGCGGTGGATCGGCAGGATCAGCGCGGCGGTCTCGGCGATCTTGACCACTTCCGGGGTGATCTTCACGCCCTGTTCGGCGATCCGGTCGACCTCGGCCACGAAGGCCCAAGGATCGACGACGACGCCGTTGCCGATCACGGAGAGCTTGCCGCGCACCACGCCGGAGGGCAGCAAAGAGAGCTTGTAGACCTTCTCGCCGACGACCAGCGTGTGGCCGGCATTGTGGCCGCCCTGGAAGCGCGCCACCACATCGGCCCGGTGCGACAGCCAGTCGACCAGCTTGCCCTTGCCTTCATCGCCCCACTGGGCGCCCACGACGGTAACATTGGCCATATCAGCCTCCCGCAACAGCGCCCGCCATCCGAGTGACATCGCCTGCCGGACACGGCCGTCCGGACGGGTGCCGCAGCGCGGCGGATGTCAGTCGTCAGATCAATGAAACAGCGGGCTCGAACGGGCGGCAGGCTTAGAACAGATCGCGGGGCCTCACAAGAGAGCGTTCAGCCCCGCGACCGGTCCCGGACCCGCTATTCCACACGTTCGAAAACATCGCCGTCCCAGTCGAGCGCCGCGACGGCGCCACGCTCGTCGCGCCGGAAGGCGAAGCGGTCGGGCCCGTAGAACGGGCTGGCGACGCCGCCGAACAGGTCCGTGCGCGCCGGCTCCAGCCGCAGCCGCATGTCGCCCATCCGCGCGACAAGACCGGTGTCTTCCAGCGCGACCGTGACAACGTCATAGGCGCCCTCGCCGGTATAGGTGCCGGCATAGGCGGCCAGGGCCTCCGCATCCGGCTGCCAGGTCCAGCCGCCCCAGGCCGTGTCGGCCCGCCGCTCCGCATCGCGATTGATGCGGTGTTCGAGCAGGCGGTCGATCTGCTGGGGATAGTATTCGACCCGGGTGTCCGCCCAGCGCTCGGCATCGGGATGCTCGGTGAGGAATTGCAGGAATTGCACGACCGTGCGGCCAGACAGCCAGCCGGTCATGTTGTCGGAATTGGCAAAGGCTGCGATGCCCACGCCCAGGTCCGGCGAGAACGCCATGACCGAGCGCGCTCCGGTATAGCCGCCGCCGTGAATGTACAGCGCGTGGCCCTCGAAATCGCAGATATTCCAGCCCAGGGAATAGCCCGAACACGGCAGTTCATAGGCGTTGCGCCCGTCTTCCTGGTGGGTCTCGACGCCCGATGCGTGGGCCTCGGCCACCACCACGCCGGTGAGCCCGGAGCCGTCCGGCCCGTGTCCGCGCAATTGTAGCTGAAGCCAGGCGGCCATGTCGTTCGGCGAGGTCACGATACCGCCAGCGGATTGCATTATTCCGTCAATCTTGGGCCTGAGGTCGAACCAGCCGTCCGCCTCGCCCTGCCAGATATGGTTCCAGGCAAGCTCGTCCAGCGGGAAATCCGAGGTGCGCGCCGAGGTGTGCGCCAGACCCATCGGCTCGAAGATCACCGCGTCCAGCCAGTCCTGCCAGCTGCGCCCGGTCTGGCTTTCCAGGATGGCGCCATAGATGTTGTAGCCCAGATTGTCGTAGTCGAAGCCGGGCTCGCGCGGCTCGCCGTATTGCGCGATCAGGGCCGGATAGTCGGCCGGGTCGACGCGGGTGACATAGGCTTCCAGCAGGGTCAGCCGGTCGAGATCGATCGGCACCTGGTGGGTCAGCAGGTCGCGCATCGTCCAGCCCGCCGGATCGACGCCCTCGGGGAAGTCGATATCCGGCCAGTGATCGGCGATCGTACTGTCCAGGGCGAGAATGCCTTCCCGGTCCAGCCACGCCGCCAGCAGGCCGACATAGGCCTTGGTCTGCGAGGCGATGTAGAGCGGCGTGTCCGCGGTCAGCGGCGCCCCGGTCGCGGTGTGGCGCACGCCTTCGACATGCTCGAGCAGGACGTCGTCGGCCGTCACGGCGACCACGGCATAGCCCGGCGCGATTCCGCCGAACCGGTCGAGGAAGGCGTCCAGCCGGTCGGCGGCGCCCTGCGGCGTCTCCGCCAGCGCGCCGGTCGCGGTCAGCAGGGCGGCCGCTGCGGCGGCCAGGGACAAACGAATTCGCATGGCAATCTCCTGTATCCGGCCCCATCCTGTCGTACAGACCGGCGCCGGTATTGAACGCATGAAACCCGGCCTCAGGCCGCCGCGAGAAAGCCGCGCAGCGCCTTCGGGGTCAGGCCGGTCTGGCGCTTCATGCTGCGCGTCATGTGCGCCTGGTCGGCAAACCCGGCATCGGCCGCGGCCTCGCTTAGGCGCATGCCGCCGGCCAGCAGGCCCAGGGTACGGCCGACCCGCCGGCGCAGGCGGTAAACGCTGGGCGAAGCACCGTAATGGGCGGAAAACACGCGCGACAGATAAACCCGATGCAGGCCCGCCTCGGCCGCGATGGCGGCGATGTCCGCCGTCTCGGCCGGATCGTCCAGGCGCTCGCGCACCCGGGCCAGCCAGGCGGGCGGATCCGTACGCCGCGCCGGCGGCGGGCCATCCAGCCGGGCAATCAGGTCGACGAGGGCATCGCCCGCCGCGGCTTCGTCCTCCGACAGCAGGGCATGGAGTTCGGGCAGGCGGGCCGGCGGCATGTGCGGCGCCCAGTGCCAGTCGTCCGGCGACACGCCGGCGGCAGCCTCGCCCGCGCCGGGGCGGAAATTGACAGACAGGATCAGCGCGCCGTCGCGGTCGTGGTAGTGATTATCGTGCGCGAGACCGGCCGGCTTCACGCCGATACCCTGCTGGTGCAGCTCGCGCGACTGTCCGCCATGCCCCTCGCTCAACCCGCCGCCCAGCAGGAAGGAGACCTGGTGGAAGTCATGGCTGTGCGACGGCATGGCCAGGCCGGCGCCGTAATAGCTCAGCTTCACGGCCAGCCCGTCCGTTTCATACACGCGGCGCGACCGCATCGTCATGGCACTTCACTCCCTGCATCCAGCTACCCCCCCGGATGCACGCCGGCGGCCGTCCGGATGCAGGCCGCGCTGCGGCAGACCGCGGGAGAGTGCCGACGAGCGTCCGTCGCGCTGCTTGCTGGACCCGGCCGCCCGTGCCAGCGTGACCGCGAACGCCAAGGGGGAGGAAACCATGGCACTTGTCCACTGGCTGGCCGCGGCAGGCCTGGCCGTCATTCCCGCATCCGGCGCCGTCGCCCAGCCCGCCCCGCCGCCGGGCTGCGTCGAGGATGTTCACGACGATTTCGACTTCTGGCTGGGCGAATGGAATGTCTACGCCCCCGATGGCGGCCCCTATCAGGGGCACAATTCGATCACGAAATCCCAGGGCGGCTGCCTGATCACCGAGCGCTGGCAGGGCGCGCAGGGCTCGACCGGGGAAAGCCTCAACGCCTGGGACCCGCTCGCCGGCGCCTGGCGCCAGGTCTGGGTCAGCCGCGGCGCCTTCATCGACTATACCGGCGGGCTGGACGACAGCGGTGCGATGGTGCTGGAGGGGGAGATCTTCTATCCCGGCCGCGGCACCCGCGCGCCCTTCCGCGGCACCTGGACGCTGCAGGACGACGGCACGGTGCGCCAGCATTTCCAGCAACAGGGCGAGGACGGCGCGTGGTCCGACTGGTTCGTCGGCATCTATGTCCGCGAGGACGAAGACCCGCGGGCGGACGAGGCGGAAGCCGCGCGGGCGGGTTAGGTCTCCAGAACAACAATTGTCATCCCGGATGGATGCCCGGCCTTGGGCCGGGCGGAAGTCCGGGACCCATAATCCCGGTGTTTGCTAGCAAGGCGCCGCTGTCGAGCCCGCTTTCGGCCCACAGAGAGCGTATAGGTCCCGGCCCTGCGGCCCGCCTATGCGGGCCATCCGGCCGGGATGACAGTGTGTAGAGGTTCCTACCGCCCCCAGCGATAGCCGATGCGGATGCCGGCATTGTCCAGCGCCTGGTTGCGGCCGGAGGCCAGGATCTGGCCGTGGGAGATATGCTCGTAATAGGCGCCGACCGACCAGTTCTCGTTGAGGTCGTAGTCGAGCCCCAGCGCATTGTGGAACAGGATCTCGTTGCCCATCAGCGCCCGCGTGGTGGCCAGGCGGATGCGCGTCGGATCGGAAGGCGGGGAATTGGGATCGATGTCCTCGACCCCGTCATTATAGCTCAACCCCGTGCGGAACTCGAAATTCCAGTCCGGCGCGAACTCCCAGTTCCAGGCCAGACCCGTCGCGCCGAAATTGGTCAGCCCGTTCGTGTTGAAGGAGCCGTAGAGATAGGGGCGCGGCGACCAGATGACGTCGAGAAAGTCCGGCGAGGCGAACAGCGCGTCCACCGTCACATTGGGGCCGTCCTCGACATGATCGGCCAGATCGTGCGCGGCGATCCCGAGCCGGATTTCCAGACCCCGTTCATCGTCCGCGATGGCCGGCGCGGCCAGGCATGCGGCCGCCAGCGCGGCAACTCCCAAACACCTCATCGAACTCCCCCTCCCTCACCGGGTCTTTATCCCGACCAGCGATACAGCGCCGCTCAGAGCGCGTCCAGCGCTTCGCGATAGGCCCAGTCGAGCCAGGGGCCGAGCGCTTCGAGATCGTCGGCTTCCACCGTCGGACCGCACCACACGCGCAGGCCCGGCACGGACGCGCGGTGCATGTTGACATCCAGCGCCGCATTCTCGCGTTCCAGGAGCGTGGTGATCGACTTGGTCAGCGCCCACTGCTTTTCCGTGTCCATCGCCTGGACCTCGGGCGCGGCGAATTTCAGCGCCACCGAGATCGGCGAGCGCGCGGCTTCGTCCTCGCACAGATAGGCGGCCCAGTCCGACGGTTTCACCCAGGCGTCCAGCGCGGCGAAATTCGCCTTGCTGCGTTTGATGAGTTCCGGCAGCCCGCCGATGCGCGAGGCCCATTTCAGCGCGGCAAGATAGTCCTCGACGGCCATCAGGGAGGGCGTGTTCAGCGTCGAACCCTCATAGACGGCCATATTGGCCTTGCCGTCCTTGTGCAGCTGGAAGATCGCCGGGATCGGCCAGTCCGGCTTGTAGCTGTTGAGCCGTTCGATGGCGCGCGGCCCCATGATCAGCATGCCGTGCTGGGCCTCGCCGCCCATGCATTTCTGCCAGGAGAAGGTGAGCACGTCGATCTTCGACCAGTCGATATCGACGGCGAAGGCGGCAGAGGTGGCGTCGCACAGGGTCAGCCCCTCGCGGTCGGCATCGATCCAGTCATAGTCCGGAATGCACACGCCGGCCGCCGTGCCGTTGAGGGTGAAGACCGCATCGCGCTGGCCGTCGTATTTGGACAAGTCGGGCAGCACGCCGGCCGGGGTCTGGAAGGTGCGCAGGTCCTTGAGCTTCAGCTCGTCGCGGGCGTCGGTCGTCCACTTGTTGCCGAACACGTCCCAGGAGAAGACGTCGGTGCCGCGCTGACCCAGCAGACACCACATCGCCGCTTCCATGGCGCCGGTATCGGAACCGGGCATCAGGGCGACGTGATAATCGTCCGGGACCTGCAGCAGGGCGTGGGTGCGTTCCAGCGATTCCTTGATCCGCTGCACGGCCGTGCCGGCGCGGTGGGTACGCGAGAGCGGCGCATCGGCGAGCGCCTCCCAGCTCCATCCCGGATGCTTCTTCACCGGTCCGCAGGAAAAGCGCGGATCGGCGGGACGCAGCATCGGCTTGGGATTGGCGGTCTTGCCTTGGGCATTCTCGGGGGCGGTCATCGTGTCGTCGGCCACGGGGCTCTCCTGGCAGCGGTAACAAGGTGTATTCGCGACGGGCTGCACGTTGACGCCCTCTTCGAGCCGGGGCAAGAGGCTAGGCCATGATCCCGTCCCAGCGTGACCTTTTCGACATTCCGCGCGATCGCGTCTACCTCAACACCGCCTATATGGGGCCGATGCCGAAAAGCGCCGTCGCCGCAGGGCAGGCGAGCTATGCCGCCAAGGGCCGGCCCTGGGACTATTCCGCCAGAGAGTTCTTCGACCTGCCCGACACGCTGCGCGAACGGGCGGCGCAGGTCTTCGGCGCCACGGCCGGCGATATCGCCATCGTGCCCTCGGTGTCCTACGGGCTGGGCACGGCGGCGCGCAATCTGGCCCCGCAAAAGCGCTCGGAAATCCTGGTGCTGGACGGGCAGTTTCCCTCCAATGTCTATGTCTGGCGCGATCTGGCCGAACAGTATGGCGCCCGCGTCGTCACGGTGAAACGGCAGGCCGGCGAAGGCTGGACGGCGGCCGTGATCCGCGCCATCGGCCCGGCCACCGCGATCGTTGCCTGCCCCCATGTCCACTGGGTAGATGGCGGCCAGCTCGACCTCGCCCACATCTCCGAAACGGCCCGGCGCCAGGGTGCGGCGCTGGTGCTCGACCTCACCCAGTCGCTCGGCGCCCTGCCCTTCGACATGGCGGCGATCCAGCCCGACTTCGCCGTTGCGGCGGGCTATAAATGGCTGCTCGGCCCCTATGCGCTGGGCGTGCTCTATGTCGCCCCGCACCAGCAGGCCGAGGGCGAGCCCCTGGAGCACAACTGGATCGCCCGCGAAGGCGCCGAGAATTTCGCCCGGCTGATCGACTATACGGATGCTTACGGCCCCGGCGCGAAACGCTTCGACATGGGCGAGCGCTCGGCGATGCAACTCGTGCCCGCTGCCATCGACAGTATGGAGCGCATTCTCGACTGGGGCGTGGACAACATCGCGCAGACCCTGGCCGCACGCACCGCCGCCATCGCCGAGGCCACGGCGCCGCTGGGCCTGGCCGACGACATGCCCGAGCGCGCGCCGCACTATCTCACCCTCGGCCTGCCGGAGGGGGCGCCCGGCGACCTTCCGGCCCGGCTCGCCGCGCGCAACATCCACATCTCCCAGCGCGGCGACCGCCTGCGCATCACGCCGCACCTGTTCAACGACGACGCCGACATCACCGCCTTCGCCGACGGGCTGAGGGCCGTGCTGTGAAGATTGCAGACGGTATCCAGGCTTCCCCTGCGAAGCGGGGGAAGTGCCGACCCCGGCCCAGGGCCGGGGAAGGCGATGGGGGTGAGTCATGCGCGCTGACGCGCTCCGCGGCGCTTCGCGCCGCCCCCTCAGTCCGCTGCGCGGACAGCTCCCCCGCAAGCGGGGCGAGCCCTTGGGGTGGTCCCGCATGAAACCCGCCCATCACCCCCACCTTCCCAGCGTGAGGGACTGGGCGGCGCTCCTGCTGCTCACCGTGCTGTGGGGCTCGGCCTTCGCCTTCATCAAGCATGGCGTCCAGACCCTGCCGCCCGCGGCGCTGATCCTGGTGCGCATCGGACTGGCGGCCCTCCTGCTGACCGGCTGGGCCCTGCTGCGCGGGCACCGTCTGCCGCCCTTGAACGACAGGCGATGGCTGTGGTTCGCCGGACTGGGCTTTTTCGGGAACACCCTGCCCTTCTTCCTGGTCTCCTGGGGCCAGCAGCATATCGACAGCGCCCTGGCGGGCATCCTGGTCGCCACCATGCCGCTGGCGACCATCGCCATGGCGCACGTCTTCGTGCCGGGCGAACATCTCACCCTGCGCCGGCTGGCCGGCGTCGTCACCGGTTTTACCGGCGTTGTCCTGCTGCTCGGACCGGCCGCCCTGGCCGATCTGGGCGGCACGGATGTCTGGGCCCAGCTCGGCGTCGTGGCCGCGGCGGTCTGCTATGGCATCAACGCCATCCTGGCACGGCTGATCCCGTCGACATCGCCGTCGGTGTCCGGCGCGGGCATGCTGATCTGCGGCGCCCTCTTCGCCCTGCCCCTGGGCCTTGCCAGCCTGGCCGGCACGACCGGCATCGAACCGACCGCCTGGCTGGCCGTGATCTGGCTGGCAGCCGGGCCGACGGCTCTCGCCTCGGTCGTCCTGATGCAGGTGGCCGGCACGGCGGGACCGAACTTCCTCGCCATTGCGAATTATCTCACGCCGATCGCCGCCATGATCACCGGCCTCATCATCGGCGAGACGATCGGCTGGAATGCCGTCGCCGCCCTGGCGGTGATCCTGACCGGTGTGTGGCTGGCACGGAAACGAAAGGGGAAACGACCGGGGACAGACACGTAAGCACAAACGACCGGGGACAGACACGTAAGCACGCTTACGTGTCTGTCCCCGTCGATCCTGTCCCCGTCGATCAGGGCCGCATCACCCACATATGGTCGACCGGGCCGTGGCCCGAACCGAAGCCGGGCGCGCGGCGGATGGCTTCGTGCAGATAGTCGCCCGCCTTGCGGACCGCGTCGGGAAGGGGCTCGCCCTGGGCCATGCGCGCGGCAATGGCCGAGGCCAGCGTGCACCCCGTGCCGTGGGTGTGCTTGGTGCGGATGCGCGGACGCTCCATCAGCTCCATGCCGCGCGTGGACACCAGAACGTCGGTAACGGCCTCACCGCCGAGATCGCCGCCCTTCACCAGCGCCGCCTTGGCGCCCATGGCGACGAGGGCTTCCGCGGCGGCGAGCTGTCCCTGCACGTCCTCGACGGGTTTTCCGGTCAGGCGGGCCGCTTCGGCGGCATTGGGCGTGACCAGCGCGGCCAGAGGCACAAGGCGCTCGCGGATCGCGGTCTCCGTGCCGTCATCGACCAGCCGGTCGCCGGAGGTGGCGACCATGACCGGGTCGAGCACAAGCGGCAAGGCAGGGTCGGCGGCTTCCAGCGCCGCCGCCACGATCTCGACGATCTCCACCGTGGCCAGCATGCCGGTCTTCACCACATCGGCGCCGATATCGTCGAGCACGGCGCGGATCTGGCCTTCGACAATGGCGTCGGGCACGGGGTGGATGGCACTGACGCCCAGCGTGTTCTGCACGGTGATCGCGGTGATCGCCGTGGCAGCATAGCCGCCCATCGCCGAGATCGCTTTGATGTCGGCCTGGATGCCGGCACCGCCGCCACTGTCCGAGCCGGCGATGACCAGCACGCGTCCGGCCGGTTCAGCCTGTTCCATATCGCTTTCCCGTTCGTCCATCCGCTTGCGTCAGCGTTGTTGCAGTTCTCGCAGACGGGCCCGTGCACGGGCCGCTTCGGCATCGCTGATCGCAAAGGATGCCGCCTGCGAATACAGCTCCCGCGCCGCCGCGTTCTCGCCCTGCTCCGCGCGCACTTCGGCGAGCGCGATCAGAGCGCGGAAATCGTCCGGCGCAAAAGCCAGCATCTGTTCGTAAATGATCGCCGCGGCATCCAGTTCCCCGGCGGCCGTCAGGCAGGCGGCATGGCGGTGCAGGCTGTCATCGTCCCAGGGATTCTCCGCCACGGCCGCAGCTTCCTCGGCGCAATCGCCGCCGGCATTCGCGGCGGCAGCCGTCTCGCTGGCGCCGCTCTCGTCCGCTGCGGTCTCCGAACGGCTTTCAGTGGCAGCCGTCCCGGCTTCCTGCTCTCCAGCCTGCGATTGCCCCGTTTCGCCGCCGTCCGGTGCGGTGTCCTGACCCGCGCTCTGCCGGGACGGAGCTTCCCTTTCGTGCGGATCCGCGCCGGTGTCCGGTCCCGCCCCGGACGGGCGGCCCGTATCGGACGCACCAGCCTCCCGGGGCTCCTGGACAGAGGCGCGATCCGGCGAACCGGCCCGGGCCAGCGTCACGGCCTCGCCGAGATCCAGCGTCACCAGCACGCCGCCGCGCCGGACCTCGGCGTGCGCATCCTGCCATCCGCCATGCCCCTGCAGGCGAACCGTGACGGCGCCGTCGCTGCCGGCGCTCACCCGGATGGCGTCGACCAGGCTGCGATCGCTCGGCGAAATGAGACGGTCGGCGGAACTCACGCCACCGATCCGCAGGTCGAGCGCCGCCCCGTCGGACTCGACATCGACCGTCGCCGGCTGTGCGTCGAAGGCCAGCCAGATGCGTCCCGTCGTGCCGTCGGTTTCGGCGATCACGTCTCGCAGCTCCGCCGCGGCCGGCCCGGCGGACAGGCCCAGAATGGCGGCGGTCGAAATCAGCAGTGCATGGCGCATGAAAACCGTCCTGACCCTGTCATTGCAACATCGGCATTGCGACGTCGGCATTGCGACATCATTCCACCCGGCGGCGGGCGGGTCAGCCCATGCCGGGTTCGCGCGCGGCCGTGACGGAAGCGGCGGGCGCGGCGTTGCAGGCATCATAGCCCAGCGCCCCGATCAGCGTGCCGTCGGCCTCGCGGACCGATTCATAGACATAACAGCCCTCGCCGAACTCGGGAAAGTCACCGCGCACGAATATCGGATCACCCTCGCCGTGCAGGGCGTCGGCCGCATCCAGCGGGCGCAGCGAATTCACCGCCTGCCCCGCCTCGCGCGTCGCGCATTCCCAGGTCTGCATCGCGTCGTCGACAATGCGCACGCCGGTCGCCCCGCCGCGCATGGTATAAGCCACGGAGACATGGGCCGGCTCGCCCCGGAATTCGGCCAGGCAGGCATCGATCGCCGGCAGATAGTCCATCAGATAATTGGACCAGCGATCCTCGGGGGCCCGCTCGCGCGCGCAGCCGGCCATGGCCGTATCGCCGACGCGAAGCGCCGCGAAATGCGTGTGGCCCGCGCCCGGCGCCCGTTCGCAGGGCCCGGCCTGGAGCTGAAGCTCGACCGGCTCGCCGGATGCGGTCATGCCGTGGAACCGCCGGACACCGCCATCCAGATAGGGCATGGCGATTTCCAGATCCGCCTGGCCGGCCGGGCCGCCGTCGACCGCATAGTCCAGCGCCACGCGGGCACCGCCGCCATTATCCTCATAGGAGAGACGTCCCGACCAGCCCTCGACACTGGCGAGCTGAAAGCCGAACGGCGTTGCCGTTGCCGCACCGGTGCGCGGGTGATCGAAGGCCGACGCGGCCGGCGCGGCCCCACCGCCAACGCCGGCATAGTCCGTTGTCGCGCAGCCGGTCAGGACCAGCCCTGCAGCCACCGCCAGCCCCGTCAGATATGATGTGGCGCCACGTCCCATTGTGCAGTCCCCCTGCCCTGTCACACTGATCGGCCGGCACTATAACGGCCGCGCGGCTCAGACGACACCGTCAAAACGCGCGGCCAGATAGTCCACGAAGGCGCGGACCCGGTGGGTCATGTAGCGGTTGGACGGGAAGACCGCCCAGAGGATGCGGTGGTCCGGCTCCCAGTCGTTCAGCACGTCGATCACATCGCCGCGCGCCAGGGCATCCTCGGCGGCCCAGCGCGGCGAGCACGCGATACCGATGCCCGCGCGCGCCGCGGACACTGCCGCGACGGCACCGTTGAGGGAGAGCCGGCCATTGACGCGGACCTCCACCTCCTCCTCGCCGCGCAGGAATTTCAGCAATTGGGGGCTGGGCTTGTTGCGGTCGATGATCATGTCGTGGCGGGCCAGGTCGTCGGGATGCTCGGGCATGCCGCGGCGCGCCACATAATCCGGCGAGGCCACGCAGGCCATGCAGGCCGGCGCCAGGCGGCGTGCGATCAGGGCGCTGTCGGGAAGGTTGCCGATGCGCACGCCCACATCGTAGCCCTCATTCACCAGATCGACCATGCGGTCGACCATGGACAGGCGCACATCCACTTTCGGCCATTCGGTCATGAAATCGGCAATGATCGGGATCAGCCGCCGCGCACCGAAATCGACCGGCGCCGTCACCCGCAACAGTCCGGCCGGCGCCGAGCGCGCCTCGGCGACGCCCTCCTCCAGCGCATCGTATTCGTCGAGCCAGGGCTGGACCCGGTCCAGCAGGGCCGCCCCCGCATCGGTCAGCCGGACCGAACGCGTCGTCCGCTCGAACAGGCGCGCCTGCAGGCGCTGTTCCAGAGCGGTGATCTGCTTGGAGGCCGCGCCCGGCGTCATCGCCTCGCGCTCGGCGGCCTTGGTGAAACTGCCCAGTTCGGCCACGGAGCAGAAAAGGCGCAGGGCATCGATCCGGTCCATTTGTTCCTCGCGAGAAAGAGAAAGCTTCGATCCGCCATACTTATCCTTTTCTGGAGAAAATACCAGATTGGCATTGTCGTTTCACCGGGAGAGATCCATGCCCCTCGGCCCGCTTTTCATTTCCCACGGCGCCCCCGACGTGCTGACCACCCCTTCGCCGGCCCATGCCGCCCTGCGCGCCCTGGGTCTCGCAGCAGGCACGCGCGCGGTCGCGGTCATCTCGGCCCACTGGGAGGCCGAACCGGTGCGCGTGCAGAGCGGGGCGACGCCGGAGACGATCCATGATTTCCGCGGCTTCGGCCCCGGTCTGGAGCGCGCCCTCTACGCCGCCCCCGGCTCGCCCAGCCTGGCCGCCAGGACACTCGCCCTGCTGCGGGAGGCCGGCATCGAAGCCGACGCCGACCGGAAACGCGGCCGCGATCACGGCGCCTGGATTCCCCTGGCCCTGATGCGGCCGGAGGCGGATATTCCCCTCTTCCAGATCAGCCTGCCGCGCAGCGATGCCCGCGCGATCGCCCTGGGCCGCGCCCTCGCCCCGCTGGCCCGCGACGGCGTGCAGATCATCGGATCGGGCTCGCTGACCCATTCGCTCCGCGCCGCGCTCGGAGCACCGGAGGCCGCTCCGCCGCATCCCGGCGCGAAAGCCTTCCGTGACTGGATCGCGCCGAAAATCGCGACCGGCGATGCCGAGGCGCTGACCGGCTGGCCGGATGCGCCACAGGCCGGGTTCAATCATCCCACGCCGGAGCATTTCCGCCCGCTGCTGACCGCGATGGCCGCCGGGAATGGCGGGCGGGCCGAATTGCTGCACCAGTCCTGGAGCCGGGGCGCACTGGCGATGGACATCTGGCGCTTCTAGCGGCCGGCAGGGCGTTGCACGAACTCCACGCCACGCCGGAAATCCACGCCGCACAACGGTTTACACCCAATTATTCTGGCCGCTGCCAAAACCTTGTGGTTAAAACGGGACACAACCTTTGGGGGAAGGTCATGTCAGAGTCCGAATCCGAAACCGCCGAAACCACAACGCCGGCCGACCGCGAAGAGGCTGTCGAAGAGGCCCGCGCCGAGCTGGAACAGGCACCGGAGTCCGAATTGCCACCGGATGTGGAGGAGTTCCGTCCGAAGGAGATCAAGAAGTTCCAGCATTCGGCCCGGCGCGACCGGGCGCTGCTGCTTCTCGAGCACCGCAGCATCTTCGAGCCGATGGCCTACAAGGAGAATGCGAGCCACCTGATCAAGCCGGAACCGGGCGCGTACGAGAAGTCGGAGTATGCCGGGCAGATCGATTGCTATACCGGCTTCAAGCACGAGCTGATCCATTTCCACAAGGAAACCGTGCTGAACTTCCGGCGCTGGGTGAACCATTCGGACATCAACATCTATGTGATCGAGAACAAATTCCCGATCGACGCCGCCGTGCGCGACTACATCACGGCCTTCAAGCTGATCCTGAAATCCTACCAGTGGCTCCACATACTCTGGAAACGCGTGGCCCAGATCGTCGCCATTGTGGTCTTCTGCCTGCTGGCGCTGAACCTGCCGGCCATCACCGGCCTGTTCGCCGCCTTCCCGGCTTCCACCGGGGCCTATCTGGGGATTGCCGGCGCGCTGGCACTTGTGATCGGATTGGTCATGTACGGAGCGATCAAGTCGCTGACCGACAATTTCCAGGCCCGGCTACAATCCGCTTCGACCACGCTGGGCGCCACGCTGAACAGCAAGACCGCCAGGCTGAACACGCGTTTTGCCCAGGTCTGCAACGATGCCGGCAATGCCCGCAGCACCTACGATTCCAATCAACGCGACTGGATCGAACACGCAAAATGGCTGACACGCGTGGCCATGTGGCTGCCCAAACGCGTCGACTATATGGACCGCTTCTTCCAGCTGGAAATGCAGAACATCCGCGCCTTTCGCAATGGCAGCAGCATCATCGGCAATCTCTCCGCCCTGACCATTCTGCTGATCGCCGAGGCCTTGCTCGGCTGGCGCCTGCACACCGTGCTGCAGAGCGGCGGCGGGCCCGAGCTGGAAAGCCAGGCGCTTCTGGTCGTTGCGGGCATGCTGTTTGCCGCCGTTGTCAGCTGGCTGTCCACGACCGGCGCCGTTTCACTGCGCAATAGCGACATCATGCGCTGGATGAACGAGCAGAGCTGGACGAAATTCGGCGACTTCGACATGTTCCGCAATATCGAGGGCATCGTGGACACTTATGCCTATCAGGTCTATGCGGACCAGAACCGGGGCTCGTCCCGCGCCTAGCGGCCCTGTACGCAGAGCCGGAACTGGCGTCTTTCCAGACGCACGGGCATCTCGAAATCCAGCAATTGCTGCGCGCCGATGCTGCGCAGCAATTCTTCGGCGGCCACACGGTCCTCTCCGGACAGGGCAGCCAGATAGTCGGTCACCCGCTGCAGCATCCAGAGCGGATAGGGAAAGACGGCGCGGTCGGTTTCCACGACGGTGCCGCCATGACCGATACGGGCCTTGTGGAAGCCCAGGGCACGCGGCACTTCGGCCGTTTCCGGATTGGCCGCGGCCCAGGCGGCAAGATGCCCGGCCGTGTCTGCGAGCACCGGCAGTTGCTGCGCAGCAAACATGCGCAGCAATTCCAGCAGCGTGTCCGGCAATTCGTCGCCGGCCAGGAAGTCGCCGGTCAGCGCGTGCTGGGGCGCATGACAGCGCAGCGCCCAGTCGGCGACGCGCGGCGCCAGCCGCCGCATGATCTCTCCGGAAGCCGGGTCGCGCAGCAAGTGCGCGTAGAGCGGGCCGAGAAAGCCGTAATCGCCGATCGAGGGGCGCGAGCCGAACAGGAAGTCGTGCTGCGCCAGATGCGCGTCGAAGGCCGCGAGGAAGGCCTCATAGGCGGCCTCGACCGCGGGCGCGCTGTCCGGATTGATGCCCAGGCCCGGCAGGGCACCGGAGAAGAAATCCACCGGTTTCTGCACGCGGGCGCGCTGTTCCTCGGGCGGCAGGTCGGGAAAGGAGAAGGCGCCGAACTCGCTGTGCGCGAAATCGCGATTATACGCCCAGCGATAGTGCATCGCCGGGATGACCAGCCATTCGTCGCCGAAGAGCTCCAGAATGAGGGCGGCCAGGTGCTGGCGCACGCCCCCGGGATAGACGGACGGGCCGGGCTCGTGCCGTTCGACATAGTCGATGATGTCGGTCGTGTCCTGCAGCGTCACGCCGGTCGGAGATCCGTCGTCGTGGACGACGACCGGGATCACCGACCAGCCCACACGGGGCAGGATTTCGGACTTGTAGACCTCGCGCGTCGACATCTGCTCGCGAAACGGCACATTCTTCCAGCGCAGATAGCCGCGCGCCTTGCCGGTATAGAGCGATACGGCCGCGCCGATGAGCGTATAGGTCATGCTGTCTCCCCGTGTGAGTACGGGAAGAATAGCCTCATCCGCCGCGCAAAAAACCCGGTTTTCAGTGAAGCGGTACTGCTCAGCCCGGCTTTCTCGCCACGACTTCCAGCACCATGGGCGTTACCAGGAGCGAGACCGGGTCCTGCTGGCGCGCGTGCAGGAAAAGACGGAAGGCCTCGGCATCGGCCCGCGCCAGGAAACCGAGCTCGACCAGGCGGTCCGGCGCCTGTTCCAGCCAGGCCGTCGGCCAGGTCCAGATCCAGTCGCCCGGCGCTGCAGCATGCACGATCGGCGTCATCGGACCGGACTGCCAGCCCAGATTGGACATCATGACGGGAAGGCGGCGGGCGATCTCCGGGTCGCCGCCGAAATGGATCCAGCTTTCGCGCACCGCCTCGATGAAGCGCTCGAAGACCGGTTCGCCGGGCTCGATACGGAAGGTGCGGTAATCGGCATACTCCTGGGCAATGAAGGTCCCGCCCGGCTTGAGCGCCCGGTCGATCCCGGCGAGCACACCCGCCACGTTCGGCACGAAGGAGAGGCACCAGCGCGACCACACGGCATCGCAGACACCGTCCGGCCAGTCGAAATCGGCCAGATCGCTTTCCACCGTCTCGATATTGTGCAGACCGCGCTCTTCGGCGCCCTTGCGCAACGCCTCGAGAAAGCCCGGCGCCTGGTCGACGGCGATCACCCGTCCTTCCGGTCCGACCAAGCGGGCCAGATCGAAGGCGGCATAGCCCGGACCGGCACCCACATCCATCACCGTCATCCCCGGCCGCAGCCCGGCCCGCCGCCAGCCGGCCAGCGCGCTTTCGCGCCAGATCGCGTGCTGCTGTCCCAGCCGCGCGATCTCCACCGCATCGGTTCCGATGATGTAGTCGTCGTCTTCCAGCTGCGCGTCGGTCATTGCATCCTCCTGCCGTCCGGCGGGGACACTAGACCCGTCCATGCGAAGCGGGCCACCCGGTATATGCGATGCAGCGCAGGTCAGCGCGTGTGGCCGGCACCCTTGCCCTTGGCGGGGAGGATCCCCGCCAGCCCCGCTTCCTGGCGCCAGGAAACATAATCGGCGGCATCGGAGGCGGTCTGATAGCCCCGCCAGGCCGACCAGCCGAGAATACCCGTCAGCACGAAGGCCGTCGTCCAGATCGCCAGCGCGACGGTTCGCATGCGCGAGGGCCAGACGTATTCGGTTTTCTGCAACATGGGCGTAGTCCTGCCACAGGCGCCCCAAGCACCCGTCCGATCGCATCCTGCCGCACCGCATGGTTAACGCATCTCATATCGTATTAACCCTGCCTTCACGCTTCTGAACGAAACGAATTACCCATAATATTCAATATGTAAGGCTGGACTCATATTGAATCACACCCGCCGGGCGCGAGAAATTCCCCGGACACGCGAATTTCGACCCGTCGCGCTGGGCGTTCGAGCACGCGTTGTGACGCCGTGGCGATGTCGGAGGAGCAGTCGTGGGAAGCGGACGCCGATGCGGATGCGAAAATCCGGACGTCAAACGCACCAACCGCCCGTCCCCGGTCCTGGAAGGACAGGGCGGCGGGCGGCCGTGTTGCCTCGGGCTCGGGCGGTGAGACCGTCGCCTCCGGCGCACCCCGGACTTGGCGTCAGGGGCCAGCCGGTCCCCGAAAGGGCCGGCTGTAATCGCCGCTTCCTCGTCCCCGCCCTTGCGGGCAGTTCAGTCTCGCCGGTTCGGTAGGCCTTTCACACCGCCCTTGCGGGCCTGCATGTCCGGTCCCGGCCTTTCGGATCCGGTCCTTGCGGACCTGAGCCTGGGGCCGGTTCTTCAGGATCGGAGCCTTTCGGACCCGCTCCCTGGAACCATCCTCTCCGGCGATCCCCGGGCCCGGGGGCCCGCTTCGGTCGCTGTCGATGATTGAAGTAGACCACCGGGCGAGCGGCCCGGCAATGCACGAAACACCCCGTTTCGTGGACAAGTCGGCGGTTCTGGTGGAAAAGTTTCCGGTTTCTGTGGAAATCCTGGTGAAAACTTCCAACACCCTGAAAACCGGTCCCGAATAGCCGTAAAGAAAAGCCGGCACAACCTGGGTTGCGCCGGCTCTTGCAGTCGGATGACAGTCCGGGATCAGGCCGCGGCGGCCTGGGTCCCGAAGCGGCCGTAGAAGGTCTCGCCCTTTTCGGCCATTTCCTTGAGAAGCGCCGGCACCTTGAACTGGTCACCGTATTTCGCTTCCAGCTCGCCGGCGCGTTTCACGAAAGCCTTGGCGCCCACCGTGTCGATGAAGGAGAGCGTGCCGCCAGTATAGGGCGCGAAGCCCCAGCCCAGGATCGAGCCGACATCGGCCTCGCGCGGATCGGCGACGATCTCCTCTTCCATGCAGCGCGCCGCTTCCAGCGCCTGGGTGTAGAGGATGCGGTCCTTGATCTCATCGGCCGTCGGCTGATCGTCGGCATACTTTCCGCCCGGCGCGAACTGTTCCAGCTCGGGCCAGAGGCGTTTCGGCTGCCCCTTCTCGGCCGGGTAGTCGTAGAAGCCCTTGCCGTTCTTGCGGCCGCAACGGTCGTATTCCTCGACCATCTTGAACAGGATCGGCTCGGTGCCCGAGGGCTCGTACTGGTCGCCCAGATCGGCCTGGGTCTGCTTGATCAGCTTCACGCCGAGATCCAGCGCCACCTCGTCCTGCAGGGAGAGCGGACCCACCGGCATGCCGGCCATCTTCGACGCGTTCTCGATCAGCGCCGGCTGGACGCCTTCCGACAGCATCTTCAGGCCCTCGCCGACATAGCGCATGACGCAGCGATTGGCGTAGAAGCCGCGCGTGTCGGACACGACGATCGGCGTTTTCTTGATCTTGGTGACGAAGTCGATCGCGCGCGAGAGGGCATAATCGCCCGTCTTCCCGCCCATGATGATCTCGACCAGGCTCATCTTCTCCACCGGCGAGAAGAAGTGGATGCCGATGAAGTTCTCCGGACGCCCGGAGGCCTCCGCCAGCGAGGTGATCGGGATGGAGGAGGTGTTCGAGCCGAAGACGGCATCCGTGCCGATCTGCTCTTCCGCCATCCTGGTGATCTTGGCCTTGAGCTCGGAATTCTCGAACACGGCCTCGACGACGAGATCGACATCCTTGATGAGCGAGTAGTCGGTGGTCGGTGTGATCAGCGAGGCCATTGTCTCGGCCTTCTCGGCCGTCAGCTTGCCCTTCGACACACCCTTCTGGAAGTGGTCGACAGCGTGCTGCTTGCCCTTGTCGGCGCCGTCCTGGTTGGCGTCGATCAGCACGATCTCGATGCCCGCCTGGGCGGAGACCGTGGCAATGCCCGCCCCCATGAAGCCGGCGCCGATGATGGCGATCTTGTTGACCTCGCCCTTCTTCTGGCCTTCCGGACGGCGCCCGCCCTTGTCCAGATCCTGCTTGGACAGGAAGATCGAGCGGATCATGTTGCGGCTTTCCGGACGCAGCAAAAGCTTGGTGAAATACCGGCTCTCGACGCGAAGCGCCTGGTCCATGGAGACCTGGGCGCCCTCATAGACGCAGGACAGGATATAGCGCTGGGCCGGGTAGTTGCCGTAGGTGTTCTTGCGCAGCATCGGGCTGGCGGCGGAGAACATCTGCGCGCCGGCGGGATGGTAGGGGCCGCCGCCGGGGAATTTGAACTTGTCGCCATCCCAGGGCTGTTTGGCACCCTTCGGATCGTCCTTGACCAGCTTTTTGGCGGTCGCCACCAAATCGGCCTGCGGCGCGAGCGCGTCGACAATGCCCTGCTGGTGCGCCGTGGCGGCGTCGAGCTGCTGGCCCTGAAGCAGGACCGGCGCGGCATTCATCACGCCGACGAGGCGCGGCAGGCGCTGGGTGCCGCCGCCGCCCGGCAGCACGCCGACCATGGCTTCCGGCAGGCCCAGCTTGGCCTTGGGATTGTCCTCCGGCATCACCCGATAATGGCAGGCCAGGGCGATTTCGAACCCGCCGCCCAGGGCGAGGCCGTTGACCGCCGCAGCGATCGGCTTGCCGCAGGTTTCCAGGGCGCGGAAGGTCTTGTTGAGACGGAAGCACTGGTCGAACAGTTTCTGTTTCATCTCCTCTTCCGGCAGCTTGGCCAGCGCGTCATTCGCTCCGCCCAGTTCGGACAGGTCGGCACCGGCGCAGAAGGCGTCCTTGCCGGAGGTGATGACAACGCCCTTGATGCTGTCGTCCTCGACGATCTGTTTGGTCAGCGCGTCGAAGTCGTCCATGACATCGGCGGAGATGACATTCATCGACTTGCCCGGACTGTCGAAGGTGACCAGGGCAATGCCGTCATTGTCGGTTTCGATGGTGAAGTTTTTGAGGGTCATTCGTATGTCTCCCAATCGCTCGCCGGCCCACAGGCGGGAGCGATGCATTGATCCGTCATCCTTCCCCTTGATGGGGAAGGTGGGCCCTCCGTAGCCTTGGCGAAGGAGGGGTCGGAAGGGGTGTTACCCGGTGCTGGTCATGCGGGCACCTCGCCCCCACCCCCTCCGTCTCGCCGCTGGCGCGGCGAGCCACCTCCCCCATCAAGGGGGAGGACGAGAGGTTGGCATGAACGGCGGTGCCCATCGGCCTACACCCGTTCGATGATCGTGGCGGTGCCCATGCCGCCGCCGACGCAGAGCGTGGTCAGGGCGGTTTCCTTGCCGGAGCGCTCCAGCTCGTCGAGCACCGTGCCCAGGATCATCGCGCCGGTGGCGCCCAGCGGGTGACCCATGGCGATGGCGCCGCCATTGACGTTCATGATGTCGTGGTCGATGTCATAGGCCTGCATCAGGCGCAGCACGACGGCCGCGAAGGCCTCGTTCAGCTCCCACAGGTCGATGTCCGACGCGCTCATGCCCGCCTTCTTGAGCACCTTCTCGGTGACCGGCACGGGACCCGTCAGCATGATGGTCGGTTCCGAGCCGATCGAGGCCATGGCGCGGATGCGGGCGCGCGGCTTGAGGCCGGCCTTCTCGCCGGCTTCCTTCGAGCCGACCAGGACCATGCCGGACCCGTCGACAATGCCGGAGGAATTGCCGCCCGTGTGGACCCAGTTGAGGTATTCCACTTCCGGATAGCGCTGCAGCGCGACGGCTTCGAAACCGACGAAGTCGGAGAGGTCCTTGAAGGCGGATTTCAGCGAGCCCAGGCCCTGCATGTCCGTATCCGGACGCATGTGCTCGTCATGGTCCAGGATGGTGACGCCCAGCTGGTCCTTCACCGGCACGATCGACTTGCCGAACCGCTTTTCCTGCCAGGCCCGCGCCGCGCGCTTCTGGCTTTCCACGGCATAGGCGTCGACATCGTCGCGGGAGAAGCCGTACTTGGTGGCGATCAGGTCGGCGGAGACGCCCTGGGGCACGATATAGTGGTCGAAGGAGATCTCCGGATCGGCGCCCATCGCGCCGCCGTCCGAGCCCATCGGCACGCGGGACATGGCTTCCACACCGCCGCCGATGGCGAAGTCGGCTTCGCCGGACATCACCTTGGCCGCGGCCACATTCACCGCTTCCAGGCCCGAGGCGCAGAAACGGTTGATCTGGTAGCCGGCAGTGGTCTCGGCGTAGTTGGCGTTGATCACGGCCGAGCGCGAAATATTGGCGCCCTGCTCGCCCACCGGCGAGACGACGCCCATGATCACGTCGTCGATCAGGGAGGTATCGAGCTCGTTGCGGTCGCGGATCGCCTCGAGCTGCTGGGTGGCCAGCTGCAGCGCGGTGATCTCGTTGAGCGCGCCGTTCTTCTTCTTCCCGCGCGGCGTGCGCGTGGTGTCGTAGATATAGGCTTCGGTCATCTTGGCTTCCTTTCCCTTTGCGGGCTGGTTTCCTTTATCGACTCTGGACGCATTTCCGTCCTCCCCCTTGATGGGGGAGGGGGACCACGGCGCAGCCGTGGTGGAGGGGGTGGCGGCGAGGTGTTGGCTTGTTCTTCATCACCGGGATTCACCCCTTCCGACCCGACGCTGCGCGCCGGCCCACCTTCCCCGTCAAGGGGAAGGATGAATTCCATTCGCTACTCATCCGCGTCCTCCTGGTCCTCGACCATGTGGAAGGCGACGGCGTGTTCGCCGCGTTCGTTGAGGGCGTGCGCCAGGCGCAGGCGTTCCTCGATGGGCTTGTTCTGGGAGAGCTTGGCCTTGCCCTCCAGACGGTTGATCTCGAGCTCGAAGGCCTGGATGCCGGCCTCCAGCCGGGCCCGCTGGTCCAGGGCAATGTCGGTGATCCGCCACTCCGCTTCAAAGTCGGCAATCTGCGAGGACAGCGCCCGCTCGGCCTCCTCGCCCTCCAGCGGGACGAGCGGACCGAAAGCGTGCACGGCGACATAATTCCAGGTCGGCACATTGACCGACGGGTTGGCGTACCAGGTCGGCGAGACATAGGCGTGCGGGCCGGAGAAGACGGCGATCGCCTCCTTGCCCTGGCGAATCGCCTCGGCCATCGGATTGGCGGCGGCGACATGGCCGATCAGCACCTGGCGCTCATCCGCCAGCTTGAGCGGGATATGGGTCGCCGCCAGGTCCGGCATGCCCGGCACCAGGACCAGGGCGAAGTCATAGGTGCGCATCACCGAGCGCATCTCGGATTCGTCGGTCATGCGGAAGGCGGGCGGGATGTACATCTACTCGGACTCCGTCGCCGTCTTTCTTCCCCGTGTCAGCGGGGAAGTGGGCCGATGCGCAGCATCGGGTCGAAGGGGTCGCGGCCGCAGGCCGCGAAATGCGGTCGAGCCTGGCGCGGACATTCCGCCGCGCAGACGCGCGGCGGCCCCTCCACCGCTTCGCGGTCCCCCTCCCCACTGACGTGGGGAGGAAAAGGCGACTGCGCTTTTCATTCCTACAGCGTCCTCGCGATCAGCAGTTTCATGATCTCGTTGGTGCCGCCATAGATGCGCTGGACGCGGCTGTCGCGCCACATGCGGGCGATCGGGTATTCGTTCATGAAGCCGTAGCCGCCGTGCAGCTGGACGCATTCGTCGATCACCTCGTTCTGAGTGTCGGACACCCAGTATTTGGCCATCGAGGCGGTGGCGGCATCCAGCTCGCCCTTCATCAGGCGTTCGGAACAATGGTGGACGAAGACCTCGGCGAGGGTCGCCTTGGTCTTGCACTCGGCCAGCTTGAACTGGGTGTTCTGGAATTTCAGCACCGGACGGCCGAAGGCCTCGCGCTCCTTCACGTAATTGATCGTCTCGTGCAGCGCGCGCTTCATGGCGCCCACGCCCTGCACGGCGATCTGCAGGCGTTCCTGGGGCAGTTTCTGCATCAGCTGGATGAAGCCCTGGCCCTCTTCCGGGCCCAGCAGCGCATCGGCCGGCACCCACATGTCCTCGAAGAAGAGCTCGGCCGTGTCCTGGGCCTTCATGCCGACCTTGTCGAGCAGGCGGCCGCGCTTGAAGCCCTCCACCTTGTCGGTCTCGACCAGGAAGAGGGAGACGCCGTCGAACCCCTTGGACGTGTCGGTCTTGGCGACGACAATGACGAAGTTCGCCGAGCCGCCATTGGTGATGAAGGTCTTCGAGCCGTTGATGCGATAGCCATTGCCGTCCTTGACGGCCGTCGTCTTGACGTTCTGCAGGTCCGACCCCGTGCCCGGCTCGCTCATCGCGATGGCGCCGATCAGCTCGCCGGAGATCATGCGCGGCAGGATGGATTTTTTCTGCTCTTCGGAACCGTACTGGATGACGTAGGGCGCGATGATGGAATTGTGCAGGCCCACGCCCCAGCCGCTGGCGCCGACTTCGGCCCCGGCGGTGTGGAAGACGTATTCATGGCCCCAGTCGCCGCCGGCTCCGCCGTATTCCTCGGGCACGGAGGGGCACAGGATCCCCGCCTCGCCGGCCTTGGTCCAGACCTCGCGATCGACCATGCCCTCCTTTTCCCAGCGCTCGGCGTTTGGCACGCATTCCTTCGCCATGAAACCGCGCACGGCGTCCTCGAAAATGCGCACGTCCTCGCGCTCGAGAAACTCGGGCCTGGGTACGTTGAGCGGGTCCTGAAACATGTAAGCGTCCTCCCCAGAACGTCTTGGTGACGGGCCGCCTGTTGTTTCGCGCGCCCTTTATCAACCGGAGTGAAGGGGCGGGCCGCTCTCTTTGCCGGAACGGTCCCGCCGAAAAATGCGTGTCGGTCAGTGTGCGCCTAGAAGGCCTCTTCCTCCAGCGCCATCATCGAATCCGCACCGGCCTCGACCTTGGCCAGATGCATGGCCGCTTCCGGGACCCAGCGGTCCAGGAAATAGCGGCCGGTCGTCAGCTTGGCGGCATAGATCGGATCGGTCTCGCCGGCGGCGATCCTGGCCGAGGCGACCTTGGCCATCTTGGCCCACATGTAGGCCAGGCAGGTCAGGCCGAACAGGTTGAGATAGTCGTGGCTGCCTGCGCCGGCATGGTCGAAATTGTTCAGCGCATTGTTCATCAGCCAGTCGGTGGCCTGTTTCAGCTTGCCCTTGCAGTCGGCCACGGCGTCGACGAAGGGCTGGGTCTCGTCATTCCCGCCCTCGGCGACGAAGGCATCGATCTCGGCGAAGAAGGTCGTGATCGGGCGCATGCCGTTCATCGCCAGCTTGCGGCCCACCAGGTCGAGCGCCTGGATGCCGTTCGTGCCTTCATAGATCAGGGTGATACGGGCGTCGCGCAGCAGCTGGGAGGCACCCCACTCCTCGGTGAAGCCGGACCCGCCGTGCACCTGAAGGCCGTTGGACACCATGTCGAAACCCTTGCCGGTGAGGTAGGATTTCACGATCGGGGTGAGCAGCGCCATGTAGTCGCCGGCCTTTTCGCGCGTGGCGGCGTCGTCGGACTTCTCTTCCAGATCGCCCTGCAGCGCGGTCCACAGCGCAAAACACCGCGCCGCTTCCACGAAGCATTTCTGGTCCATCAGCATGCGCCGCACATCCGGGTGCACGATGATCGGGTCGGCCGGGCCGTCCTGGTTCTTCGGACCGGTGAGCGAGCGGCCCTGCAGGCGGTCCTTCGCGAAGGCCAGGGATTGCTGATAGGCGGTCTCGGCGATGGCATAGCCCTGCAGCCCGACCCCCAGCCGGGCCTCGTTCATCATGATGAACATGACTTTGAGACCCTTGTTCTCCTCGCCGACCAGCCAGCCGGTCGCCTCGTCATAGTCCATGACGCAGGTGGCATTGCCGTGAATGCCCATCTTCTCTTCCAGGCCGCCGCATTTGAGCGTGTTGCGCTCGCCCGGATCGCCGTTCTCGTCGGGAATGAATTTCGGCACCACGAAGAGCGAGATCCCCTTCACGCCCTCCGGCGCACCCTCGATGCGCGCCAGAACGAGGTGGACGATATTCTCGGCCATGTCGTGCTCGCCGGAGGAGATCCAGATCTTCTGGCCGGTGATCTTGTAGCTGCCGTCCGCCTGGGGCACGGCCTTGGTGCGCAACAGGCCCAGATCCGTGCCGCAATGCGGCTCGGTCAGGTTCATCGTGCCGCCCCACTGGCAGGAGATCATCTTGGGCAGGTAGAGCTGTTTCTGCTCGTCCGTCCCGGCGGCGGTCAGCGCGGCCGCGGCGCCCAGGGTGAGGCCCGGATACATGCCGAAGGCCATGTTGGCCGAGGACACCATCTCGTTGAAGGCGAGATTGAGCACGTGCGGCAGACCCTGGCCGCCATATTCCGGGTCCGAGGACAAGGCCGTCCAGCCGCCTTCGGACATCTGCTTGAACGCGTCCTTGAAGCCGGCCGGCGTGGTGACATTGCCGTCCGTGTCGCGCTTGCAGCCTTCCACATCGCCGACCTTGTTCAGCGGCGCCAGCACGCCTTCGGTGAACTTGGCGCCCTCCTCCAGGATGGCGTCGACCGTGTCGGCATCGGCTTCGGCGAAACCGGGCAGGTTCGAATACTGGGTGATGTTGAGCACGTCATGCAGGACGAAACGCTGGTCGCGGACCGGGGCGCTGTAGGAGGCGGTCATGTGTGGATCTCCGAACGGGCGTGGTGTGGATCTCGGGGTTGCTGTGTTCTGTGGGCTAGCCGGCACTGGCTCCGGACCAGGGGTCGAGCCGGGCCTGGGCCAGCGCCTCGAAGGCGCGGGCCCGGCGGCGGACATCGTCCGGCGGGGTGCGGTCTTCCAGGCGCTCGCGCATCCAGTCGAGCCCGGCCTGAAGCTCGGCAATGGCGCGTTCGACATCCTCGCGCTGGCGCTTGAGCACCTCGATGCGGCTGACGAAACGGTCGATCGCCGGCTCCAGCCGCTCGCGGCCGCCGCGGTCGATCGCCTCCAGGTCGAGGATTTCCTTGATCTCGTCGAGGGCGAAGCCGACGCGCTTGCCGCGCAGGATGAGCTCGACGCGCGCCCGGTCGGCGGCGGAATAGATCCGCGAGGCCCCGCGGCGCTCGGGGGTGATCATCCCCTTCTGTTCGTAAAAGCGCAGCGTGCGCGGCGTGACGCCGAACTCCTCGGCGAGTTCGCGGATGGTGAATTCGGAATCGGGCGCGACCGGCTTGACCATGGGTGAATGGTGTTCACAAACTTACGCGAACGTCAACGTAAAAGATATCGTCTGGGGCGATTCCGTGGCAGACCTGCCTTTGCCCTTCCATCGGGCCGTCACACGCGGCACAGTCGGACCATGCTGAAACTCGATCGTCGTGCCGCGTCCGCCCTCGGGGGCCTGTCCGTCCTGCTCCTGCCCGCCTCCGGCGCGCTGGCCTTTCAGGACACCGCCCCGACGCCCGATCCGGGCTTTTCCATCTTCGCCCCCGAGGCCGAGGAGGAGAGTGCCGATGCTGCGCCAGCCCCGGGGGATGACGGCGAAACCGTGCTGCAAGCCGAAGTCGGCCCGGCCGGCCCCTGGCTCGACCGCGAGACCTATCTGGCCATGCGGGGCGGGCGCGACGATACGGTGATCCGGACCCGCTGGCGCATCGAGACGACGTCGCTGGAGGGCGAGGCCCTGTCCAGCGACCAGCGCGAGATCGTGATCGGCGACGGCTATACCACCGAGCCCGGTTCCAGCGGGGACCGGACGGTGCACGATTTCGCGACCGGCCGCATTC
Organism: Pseudomonadota bacterium; assembly: GCA_034659015.1. Lineage (GTDB taxonomy): Bacteria > Pseudomonadota > Alphaproteobacteria > Caulobacterales > Maricaulaceae > Maricaulis. The sequence continues at coordinate 181,623 of JAYEGL010000012.1, forward strand.
TCACCCGGGTCCAGTCGCTGGACGGGCCGGTCATGCGCAACACGCCGATCGTCGCCCATGTACACCGCCAGATGAACACCTTCGCCTACTACACCCGGGGCGGCGAGCTGGAAGAGGTCACCGGACCCGGCGGCGTGCAATTCGAACGCTTCTGGATCGAAGCGGCCATGGGCGTGCGGCTGGCCGATGCGGACATGCGGATCGAAACCGGCGAGGACGGCCATACCGGCGTGCGCCGCTCCGAACTGGGCAGCGAAATCTTCGGCTTCGACAGCGACGGCACGGGTCGCCCGGACCAGGCCGCCCTGTTCCGCGCCTGGATGCGTCACAACCTGGCGATCCACCCCGATGCGCTGGCCGCCCTCGATCCCGAGGCCGGGATACCGGAAAGCTTCAGCTTCCTCGTCTTCAGCCCGAGCAGTCCGGAAGGCCGCCGCGAAACCTGGACCCGGCTGAGCGCCAATGAGGGCGAGACCGCCTTTCCCTGGCCGGAAAACATCCCGCCCGCTCCGGCGGAAGGCTATGAGGTGGCCGATCCGGCCGTCACCCGGCTGCTGGCCTCCGGCCTCGACGCGATCGCGGCGCCGGATGCGGCCCGCCCCACCGACAGCACATTCATCGCCGCCGCCCAGGCCGCCCAGCGCCGCGCCGACCATGCCGGCGCTTATCTCGCGCTTCAGCAGGCCGAATATCATGCCGGCCCGTGCCGCCCCCAGAGCGACCGCGCCCTGTGCACGCGCAAGAGCCAGATCACGGCGGCCGGAATCGGCAATACCGGGTTCGAGACGCTCGCGGGCGCCATGGCCGACCTGGAGGAGGACCCGGCCGCCGCGCTGGAGGTATTCCGCACCCATCTGCACCGCGAAGCCTTCGCCGGCGCGGCCGCCAACATGCTGGCCGCCCGGAGCGTTGCAGCCCTGCGCGCAAACGATGCCGGGGCCGCACCGGACCTGGACCCGCTGGTCCTTTTTGCCGCCAGCGCGGAGGACGCCCCCCACGCGCCGCTGACCTATTGGCATGCCGGCCGGTATGCAGCGAGCATCGGCGACGTCGAATCGGCCTGGCTGCTGTTCGACATTGCGCGCGGCCTCGTCACGTCGGACGTCCTGACGATCGACCGGGAGGCAAGGGCAATGCATGAGCAATTGCGGACGCTTGCCCCGGGTTTCTTCGGCCCCGCCGCACAGCGTTAATACCGTAATCCACACATTTTACGACGCGTTAACCGAGTCAGAGCCTTGTGTTGACTCAGGAAATTGGCCTGTGGGTCGAGCCCTGCGATTCGGTGTGGAAACACTACATCTTGGGTCCACTGCCTTGGTTTACACTATATTAACCGCGGAATAGCGTGGAGCGGTTGGCTTTGAGCGAGCGATTCGGAATGTCGTCCAGTGGTCCTTGGAGCGTGAAGGGGATCGATCCCCGCGCCCGGGCGCGCGCCAAGTCTGCCGCGCGGCGGGAAGGACTGACTCTGGGCGAATGGATCAACCGGGTCATCCTCGACGGCTCCGACCCCTCCAATCCGGAATGGGACGATGCGCTGGAAGCCTATCCCGGCTTCGGCGGCGGCTCCGCGCTGAGCGAGGAGGATGACCGCCTCCTGCGCGCCATGGTGAACCGGCTGACCGAGCGCGTGGAAAGCTCGGAGAAGATGTCGGCCCGCACGCTCAGCGGTCTGGACAAGGCGATCACCCAGCTCGCCGACAAGATCACCAAGACCGGCGAACGCCACAGTGCGGAAATCGCCAACACCCAGAAAGGCCTCGACAAGGTCCGCAAGAGCCAGGACGAGCTGGGTGACCGGGTCCGCTCGCTGGAGAGCGCGCCGGCAGGCTCCGGTTCGAGCGAAGATGTGCGCGCCGTCGAGACCACGATCATGAAGCTGGCGCGCCGGCTCTACGAGCACGAGAACGACACCGCCGCGCGCCTGCACGCCGTCGACGAGGATACGCGCTCGGCGTCGGAATCCCTCGATGCCCGGCTGGCACGACTGGAATCCCGCACCGAGGACAATGCCGACCGCAACCGCCAGCGCGACGACGAGACCGCCCGCACGCTCAGCGGCCTGCGCACCGCGACCGAGACGCTGAAGGCCCGTGTGGAAGGCGCCGAGCGCATCACCAATGACGCCGCGCGCGCCCTGGAAAGCTCTGTCTCCCGCCTCGACGACCGGCTGCGCCAGCTGGAAACCCGCAATTCCGGCGACGCGGTGGATCTGGAACGGCGCTTCGAGCGCCTGTCGGACGATGTCGCTCGCGCCATCGCCGATACCCGCTCCCAGGTTGCCCAGGCCGTGTCCGGCGCCGCCTCCGAACCGCGCATCGACCGGCTCGAGGATGCCCTCACCCGGGCGCTGAGCCGGATGGACGATGCGGAACGCCGCCAGGGCGACAGCATGTCCAAGCTGGGCCAGGAGATCACCAAGCTGGCCGGCGCCATCGACCGCCGCCTGACCGAGAGCGAGCGCCGCGCCGCCGATGCGCTGCGCGAAAGCCAGTCCGAACACAAGATCGACCGCCGCCTCGACGAGGTGCGCCAGGAGAACCGCGACGCCATCAAGCGCATGGGCGAGGACGTCACGCGGCTCGGACGCTCGCTGGCAGACCGGATCGAGAAGTCCGAGGCGCGCGCCAGTTCGGTCGTCGAGACCGCCACCGACCGCATGGCGGAGATGATCGACAAGTTCGACAGCCAGCGCCAGTCCCGCGAGGAAGATCTCGAGGACCGCCTGCGCCAGTCCGAGGAACGCACCGCCAAGCGCATCGAGGACGCGCTGGGCGGCGTCCAGGAACGCATGGCCGCCGTGCGTTCGGAAACCGAAGAGGCGCTGTCCCCGGTCCAGCGGGCGATGTCGGCCCTGGCCGACCGGCTGGAAGCCATCGAGAGCCGCACCGCCCCGCCGGCCGACGAAACGCCCGAAGCCGAGGAGGCCGTCGAGGACGAGATCGATTTCGACACGCCGCTCGGCCCGCCGCCCCAGGCCGAAACCCCGGTCGGCGCGTTCGATCCGGGCGAAGCCGACCCCTTCCTCGCCGAGGCCGAAGCGCGGCCCGCCGAGCCGGCACCGCGCCCGGCGCCCAAGCCGCAGCGTGCCGCACCCGCCCAGGCGCAACCGGCGCCTGCCGCCGTTCAGGCCCGGCCCCAGCAACCGGCGCGCAAACCGCGCCCGTCCGGCAAGCTGGGTGCCACGGCCGATGCCGATTTCCTCGCCGCCGCACGCGAACGCACGCGCTCGACCGCCTACACCCAGACACCGGATGCGCCCGGCCGCCCCTCGCGCCTGGGACGGATCGCGCTTTACGCCCTGCCGGTCGTGGCGCTGATCATGCTGTCCGGCGCCGGCGTGATCCTGGTCTGGGAGGCCATCCAGGGCGACGCCGAACGCCAGGCGGCCAGCGCCGGGGTCGAGCGTGATTTCATCGCCCAGGTCGAGGCCGGTTTCTCCAGCGAGACCGAAACGCCGGCTGCGCCGCAAGCCGCCGGAGATGCGGCCGGGAATACGGCCGGGAATACGGCCGGGAATACGGGCGGCGAGACGGCCGGCACCGATGCCGCCCCGCAAACGGCAGAGGCACAGACCGGCGCGTCCACGCAGACCGCACCCGGACCGCAGAGCGAACCGGCCACGCCGCCGGCCAATGCCGTTGCGGATGCCTCCGGCACGGTCGTGCCTGCCGAGCCCGACACGTCGTCCGCACCCGCCACGTCCGCGCCGGCGAGCAGCCGCAATTCCGGCCGCACCACGCTGGAAGGCGCGGCCTCGGAAGGCCATCCGGTGGCGCGCTATCAGCTGGGCCTGCAGGCGCTGGAAAACGGCGATGCGGAAACCGCCGCCATCCTGCTGCGCCGGGCCGCCGAACAGGGCGTGCCCGCCGCGCAATACCGGTTCGCCAAACTGCTGGAGACCGGCGAGGGCGTGGATCAGGATCTGGAAGCCGCGCGGCGCTGGACCGAGCGCGCGGCCAATGCCGGTCATCGCCGCGCCATGCACAATCTGGGCGTCATGTACTATTATGGCACCGGCGTGGCGGAGAATATCGAGACCGCGGCGCGCTGGTTCCAGGAGGCCGCCTTGCTCGGACTGCGGGATTCCCAATTCAATCTCGCCCTGCTCTACGAGACGGGCGACGGCGTGCCGCTGAGCCTGCCCGACGCCTATGCCTGGTTCACCATCGCCGGCCAGACCGGCAGCGACCCGACCGCCGGGGAACGCGCCGCCAATGTCGCCGAACGCCTCGAGCCGCAAGCGCTGGAAGAGGCCCGCGCCACGGCAGAGGGCTTCACGCCCCGCCCGATCGATGCGGAGGCCAATGGCCTCTATCGCGACCTGCCCTGGGACCGCACGGCGACAACGGATATCGCCCAGGTGCGCCGCGCCCAGGGCTTCCTCTCGGTGCTGGGCTATTCGCCGGGCCCGATCGACGGACAAATGGGCGATCGCACCCGCGACGCCATCATGGCCTTCGAGGCCGACCAGGGACTGCCCCGCACCGGACGCGTCGACGCCGTTCTGATCGAACGGCTCGAGCGGGCGGCGGCGAGCTAGTCCGGCGGTGCAGATCTACCTTCCGATCGCGGAAATCTCGGTCAATGTATTTCTGCTGCTCGGTCTTGGCGCCGGTGTCGGCTTTCTCTCGGGCATGTTCGGGGTCGGCGGCGGCTTCCTGATGACCCCGCTGCTCTTCTTCATCGGCATCCCGCCGGCCGTCGCCGTGTCGACGGAAGCCAACCAGATCGTCGCCTCCTCGGCCTCCGGCGCGCTGGCCCACTGGCGGCGCCGGACACTGGACGCGAAAATGGGCGGCCTGCTGCTCGTCGGCGGCGCCTCCGGCTCGATCTTCGGCGTCCAGCTCTTCGCTTTCCTTCGCAGCCTGGGCCAGATCGATCTCATCATCTCGCTGAGCTATGTCGGCTTTCTGGGCATTGTCGGCGGACTGATGTTCTTCGAGAGCGCCCGCGCCATCTGGCGCCGCAGCCGCGGCGACCAGCGCCGGTCGGGTGTCGGAACCGGCCGCCGCAAGCGCGGCTGGATCGACCGTCTGCCCTTCAAGATGCGCTTCCCGACCTCGGGCCTCTACATCTCGGTCATCCCGCCGGTTGTGATCGGCTTCTTCGTCGGCACGCTGGCGGCCATCATGGGCGTGGGCGGCGGTTTCGTGATGGTGCCGGCGATGATCTACATCCTGCGCATGCCGACCAATGTCGTGGTCGGCACCTCGCTCTTCCAGATCCTGTTCGTCACCGCGCTGACCACCGTGCTGCAGGCCGGGCAGAACCAGACGGTGGATATCGTGCTGGCCATGCTGCTCACCGTCGGCGGCGTGGTGGGCGCCCAGTTCGGCGCCCGCGCCGGCCGGCATATCAAGGCCGAGGAATTGCGCGCCCTGCTCGCCTTCATGGTCGTCGCTGTCTGTCTCAAGCTGGGCTGGGACCTTGTCGTCACCCCGGCAGACCTGTTCGAGGTCCTCGGCCAGGACGGGAGCGCGCACTGACATGATCGGCGCCCTCCTCCTCTCCTTCCTGATGCAGGGCCAGCCCACCCTGCTGACGACCGAACCGCCCAGCATCGTGGCCGCCCTCACCCACGAGACCGTCGAGATCCGCGAGGACTTCTCCGGCCAGGACCTCGTGCTCTACGGCGCCACCCGCGGCCTGACCATCCAGGACGAGATCGTCGTGGTGCTGCGCGGACCGGGGCGGGATCTGCGGGTGATGGAAAAGCAGCGCACCTTCGGTATCTGGGTGAATTCCGCCCCGCTCGAATTCGAGGACATTCCCAGCTACTACGCCATCGCCACCTCGCTGCCGCTGGAGGACATCGCCACCCCGGAAAGCCTCGCCGGCTCGGGCATCGGCCTGCCGGCCACGCTGGCGATCCGCGCCGCGCCGACGGCCTCGGAAACCGGGCGTGACATCCGTCCCTATCTCGACGCCATCGCCCGTGACGGCCGGCGCGACGACCTCTATGCGGAAGCCCAGCGCGGCGTGGAAATCCTCGATGGCGGCCTGTTCCGTGCCACCATCTCCCTGCCCCCGCTCACCCCGGTCGGCAATTATGTCGCCGAGGTCTATCTGTTCCGCGACGGCCGCGCCGTGGCCAGCCGGACCGCCAGCCTGCGCGTGGAAAAGGCCGGCCTGGAACGCTTCGTCTACCAGTTCGCCCATTCCATGCCCTGGCTCTACGGCCTGTTCTGCGTCGCCATGGCCGTGCTCGCAGGCTATGTGGCCTATGTGGCGTTCAACCGGCGCTAGGGCCGCATTCTTTCCCACTCTCTCCATTTTTCCCGGACGGAAGCCCGCGAAGGCGGGCTGCAGATCCGGGATCCACTGAGCCATCGCCGCGCTCGCTCTCTCCAATCGTCGATCCCGGATAGCGCTGCGCGCTTCCGGGAGAAATGCGCTTGTATTTGAAACACTGAGAAACCCTCCACGGGCTTGCGCCCTGGTGCGATGGGAAGATGTCACCCCGACAGCGGACAGGCTCCGCACGCTCTCGGGCACAAGGGACCGAACTCGTGCCTCCCGTCCCGGAAACCGCTGACGAGTATGGGCGAGTATGGCCGGGGGCGGATAAAGCTCCACTTATCCCCTTCAAACACCGTCATCCCCCGGCTTTCGCCGGGATGCCGGAGTTTTGGGTGTTTCGCAGGGCAGCGCCCGTCCTCGCCATACAGCCGGCCCGGCCTATATCCCCGATCATGACCGATACAGACGACATCGTAGCCGGCACGATTCCGCGCCAGGCCCTCTGGTCGGGCCTCGCCGGCCTCCTGCCCTTCTGGCTTCCCGTGCTGCTCGCCGTCCAGGCGGCGGCCACGCAGCGGAGCGCGGCGGCGGAAGAGGCCGCCTTCACCATCTACGCCGCCATCATTCTGGGTTTTCTGGGCGGCGTCCGGTGGGGACGCGCGCTGGCACCGGGCGAGAACCCGCCGGGCCGCCACTGGCTCGCCAGCATCGCCCCCAGCGTGCTGGGTGTGGCCGCCGTCGCCGTCCACTGGGCCGCCGGACCGGTGCCCGCCTTCGTGCTCGTCCTGGCGGGGCTGGCCGGACAATATGTCTGGGATCGCAGCGCCGTGGAACGCCGGCGCCTGCCGCGCTGGTACGGGCGGCTGCGCACCGTGCTGAGCGCCAGCGCATCGGGTGCGGCCATCGCTATGATCGCCGTGACGCTCGCGGCCGGGTAGCCCACCCTGAACCAGAATACGAACTCCTTAGGTCGCATAAGGATATGTAGCCCCGAAAGGTTGCCGCTTTCGCTCCGCAGACGTATAATCAAAAGCGGACAGGGGACATAAGACCCGGGGGGACATCACGGGCTTCAAGGATGCAGTGGCGGGCCTCGCCACGCGTCTGGCCAAGGCGAAAGCGCGGCCGGACCTGGCGGAGGAGGCGACGAAGAATACGGTCGTGCTACCGTTTCTCTCGGCGCCGCCCTTCGACGTTTTCGATCCCAATGAGGTGACGCCGGAATACACGGTGGATGTAAAATGGCCACGTGCACGCCGGCGGCAAGTCAGCTAAAGGAATTCGATGTGATCATAACCGGCATAGAAATAAGTTATTTTAGATCATTCTACAAAGCAGAAATTAATAAACTTGGCGAAATAAATGTAATATTTGGCGAAAATGACTCTGGAAAATCTAACATTGCCCGAGCACTTAATTTATTTTTTAATCAAGAAATTTCACCCGGACAATTTTTCGATTTTGACATTGAATTTAACAATAAAAGATCATTAGAAACCGCTGGCTCTGGAAAACGCTTTATTTATATAAAGGTATTCTTCAAAACTCCCGATCAGCACAGAGATTCGTTGGGAGATACTTTTTACGTGAAACGACAGTGGAACTCGTTAAGTGATTCGGATGAATTTAGCGAGGATTATCCAAAAGAGGTTAAACAAACAAAATATCGAAAACAAGTAGTTACTAAAATACTTAATAAAATACGCTACATATATGTACCCGCCATCAAAGATTCATCGGTCCTAGATTTTATACTATTGCAATACTACGAATCCGTTAGAGAAACGGAGGGATTTTTGACTGCGAAAGCAGGGTTTCAACAATACCTTGATGAGCAAATGGCTGATTTTACAGCAGCCATCCGCCGCGTAAGCGGGATTGATAGTAAAATCGCGGACGAAATATTGTGGGATGCTATGTTTTCATCCTTCGACTTCAAGACAGAGGCCCAGGCCGCAGGCGAGGGGCGTCGCCCTGTATCCCTCCGACGCCAGCGCGGAGATGGCATACAAGTCCAACACCTGATTGAGCTAATCGGGCACATAGCTAGTCTCAATAGGAATCAATACCACATATGGGCGTTAGAAGAACCAGAAAACTCTCTTTCTATTTCCGCTCAGTCGCAGTTGGCCACGAGGATGAAAGAACTGTCCAGAGAAGAGCATAATCAGATTCTTATAACAACACACAGCCCGTCTTTTTACAGTCTATCTGGAACGGGTGTTTCAAAATTTTTTGTAAATAGAGAAGATGGATTATCTAATGTTATAGAGGGCGCAAAATTCTCTGACAATGACATATCATTAAGAATGGGCCACAAATTTCTTATTCCACACATCGCGCCGGAAATAGAAAGGATTGAAAAAGAGAGAGAGGAACTCTCTCATATTATAAAAGAATTTGAACTCCAGAGTGAAGAAAATAACAGGCCCAGATTAATACTTGAAGGACCTGCCGATGTCGCGCTGTTCGAGGCGGCTTGGAATAATTTATACAACAATGAAGAGCGCGCTTTTGAAATCGTTTCGATTGGAGGGTGCGGAAACCTAAAACCGTTTAAGAGTATTTCTAAAAGTATTGCAAAAAATCTCTGGAGTGGAAAAATCGCAGTGCTTGTTGATGGGGACAAAGCCGGTCGAGCTGCCATCCCCTTTCCCAATATTTCTTATGACGGCTTCAAAAGCCACGAGAACGGAATTTACTGGGGTTCACTCCGACCAACACAGGAACAAAGAAATTTTCTGAGCGAGCATGGTATTGAAGAAGCATCTTTGCCCGTCACGCTTGAAGACCTTATTCCTACGGCACGGCGACGTCAGGCAGAAGAAGAAAGAATTTATAGGCGTGGAGATATGAAGGCAGATATTAAGCTCTCAACAGATATCCTTGGAATAATTCCGATCCATGATTCCGATCTGCCTTTCGTTTACGATTTTCCTGACGAAGCAAAAATTAGATTTTCTGAGTGGTGTGTTGGAAATTTAGAAAGACAAGAATTTGAAGAATTTCGTCAATATTTTTCGCGAGCGCTGCAATTGTTTGAATAGAAAAACATTTCATCCCTCACCCATCCCCCACACAGCTCCCCCCCCACACCGGCCACACCCGCTCCCGCCCCATCACCAGCGCATCCGGCGTGCCGCCGAAACACCGCGCGAAGGCCGCATCGCGCACATTCAGCCCGCCGGTAAAGGCGCCGAAAGCGGGCATCACCAGCCGCGTCCCGTCCGTCGCGAAGCAGCGGCGCCGCAGGGCGCGGCCATTGCGGCGGACCTTGGCGGCGGGATGGAGGTGGCCGGCAATCTCGCCCCTCGCCTCGCCCTCGGTGGGTTCGTGGCGGAAGACCAGGCCCGCCAGTTCGACGGCCTCGTGAACCTCGCCGCCGAATTGCGGCGGCGGAGCCGGGTCGTGATTGCCTTCGATCCAGATCCAGCGCGACACGCCGTCCACCATCGTGGCGAGCGTGTCGGTGTCGTCGGCGTGCATGCGATCGCCGGCGCGCAGATCGTGGAAACTGTCGCCCAGGGCGATGACGGTCGGCGGCCGATGGCGCACGATGCCCGCGGCCAGCCGTTTCAGAGTGGCGCGCGTGTCGTAGGGCGGCATGAGCTGGCCGCCCGCCGCCCAGGCCGAGCCCTTCTCGAAATGCAGGTCCGAGACGACGAGAAGCCCGGCCTCCGGCACGACGAGCAGGCCGGCGGGATCGGCGAGGACGGTGACGCCGGCAATGGCGGTTTTCAGCAGGCCGGCCGGCGGGTGCAATGGCGCGCTCATGGCTTCGGTTATCGCGCAATCTTCCTGACGGGGTAAGCAAGGGGTGCAGGTTTTCCTGTGGGCTCTCGAAATCCACAAACCGCCGTCATCCCACGGTCGCTGCGCAGCAGCGATCCGGGGGACCTCGGCCAACCCGTTCGCAAGCTGCGCGCGCCTCGTGACAGAGCGAAGCCATCACCCTGATAGCTGAGGTCCCCCGGACCACCCGCCCGCGCTGCGCGCGGGCTGGCCGGGGGATGACGCTGTTTCATGAGTTCGATGAGGCGCTTCGAGCCTCCTAATCCAGTCGCATCGCCTCGGCGATCAGGTCCTCCGAGGACACATCCTCGAGGATGCTTTCATGGCCCTCGCCATGGATCGGTTCCTTGCCGATCTCGAGCATGACGGGGACGGCGAGCGGGGAGATCCTGTCGAGGTCGACATGCGCGATATGGCCCTTGATGCGCGAAAGGGCCGTGCCAAGGCGATGGATGTCCAGAAGGCCCGTGCCGGCATCGGCCCAGGCGGCCTTGAGGAGGATGTGCTCCGGCTCGTGCTCGCGCAGCACGTTGTAGATCAGGTCGGTGGAGATGGTGACCTGGCGGCCGGTCTTTTCCTGTCCCGGAAAGCGGCGCTCGATCAGGCCGGCGATAACGGCGCAATTGCGGAAGGTGCGCATCATCAGCTGGCTTTCCGCCAGCCAGGCATCCAGATCGTCGCCCATCATGTCCTCGTCGAAGAGGGTATCCAGATCGACCTGCGAGAGATCGCGCAGCCCCCAGACCGACAGCGCATACTCGTTGGCGACGAAGCCCATGGGGCGCAGGCGCATGCGCTCCAGCCGGCGGGTCAGCAGCATGCCGAGTGTCTGGTGCGCCAGCCGGCCCTCGAACGGGTAGCAGACGAGATAATAGCGTCCGGCGCGCGGGAAGGTTTCCACCAGCAGGCCGTCGGCCCTGGGCAGGCGCGAGCGGCGCTGCTGCAGGTCGAGCCAGTCGCGCACCTGTTCCGGCAGGGCGTGCCAGGTGGCGGGGTCCTGCACCATGTCGCGCACCCGGGCGGCCAGATAGGTGGAGAGCGGAAACTTGCCGCCCTGGTAGGAGGGGATGCGCGGATCGGTATCGGAGGAGCGAGTGACGCGGGCGGTCATCTCCTCGATCCCCTCGAAGCGCAGCACCTGGCCGGCGAAGAGGAAGGTGTCGCCGGGCACGAGCTGGTCGAGGAACCATTCCTCGATCTGGCCGAGCCGGAAGCCGCCGCGCCCCTTCGAGGACAGCACCACGTCCAGCATGGGCGCCTCGACGATGGTGCCGACATTGAGCCGGTGGCGCTGGGCGATCTGCGGCGTGCGGACGGTCCAGCGGCCGTCCTTGCGCTTTATCAGGCGCCGGAAACGGTCATAGGTCTGAAGCGCGTAGCCACCCGTGGCGGTGAAATCGAGAACCCTGTCAAAGGTCGCGCGATCCAGTTCGGCATAGGGGGCAGCAGCGCGGATTTCCGCGTAAAGATCGTCTTCGTCGAAGGGCTCGCCGCAGCCGCGCCCCATGATGTGCTGGGCCAGCACGTCCAGCGCACCGGCCTTCAGGGGCTCGCCGTCCAGCGCGTTGGCGGCGACGGCCTCGGCGGCGGCCTGGCATTCCAGATGCTCGAACCGGTTGGTCGGGGCGAGCAGGGCTTTGGAGGGCGCGTCCAGCCGGTGGTTGGACCGGCCCAGGCGCTGGATCAGGCGCGAGGAGCCTTTCGGCGCGCCCATCTGGACGACGAGGTCCACATCGCCCCAGTCAATGCCCAGATCGAGCGTGGAGGTGCACACCACCGCCTTGAGCTTTCCCGCCGACATCGCCGCCTCGACCTTGCGGCGCTGTTCCGGCGACAAGGAGCCGTGGTGCAGGGCGATGGGCAGGTTGTCGTCATTGATGGTCCACAGTTCCTGGAAGGTCATCTCGGCCTGGGAGCGCGTATTGACGAAGACCAGCGCCATGTTCGACGCCTTGATGCGCGCATAGACGTCGGCGATGGCATGGCGGCCGGAATGGCCCGCCCAGGGAATGCGCTCGCCCGGGTCCAGGATTTCCACCTCCGGCCGTGCGCCCGCCGCCCCGCGCACGATGCGGGCGAAACGGGCGTCCTCGCCCGTCTGCGGCGCCAGCCAGCGCGCCAGACCGCCCTCGTCGGCCACAGTCGCGGAGAGGCCGGCGCGCCGTGCCTCCGGTGCCCAGCGGGCGATGGCGGCGAGGCCCAGGTTCAGGAGGTCGCCGCGCTTTTGCGGCGCGATGGCGTGGATCTCGTCGATCACAATGTGTTTGAGGTCGCGGAAGAAGGCCTCGGCATTGGCCGTGGCACAAAAGAGCGCCAGCTGTTCCGGCGTGGTGAGCAGGATGTCCGGCGGATGCGCGCGCTGGCGCTGGCGCTTGGAGGGCGAGGTGTCGCCGGTGCGCGTCTCGATGCGGATATCCAGCCCCATCTCCTCGACCGGCGTCGTGAGATTGCGTGCGACATCGACGGAGAGCGCCTTGAGCGGCGAAATATAGAGTGTGTGGAGCCGGTGCGGGCGCTGTCTCCCCGGGCTTTGTTCGACCGTCTCCGCCAGCTCGATCAGGCTGGGCAGGAAACCGCCCAGCGTCTTGCCGCCGCCGGTGGGCGCAATCAGCAGCGCGTCCTCGCCGGCGCGGGCGGCCTCGATCATGTCGAGCTGATGCGGACGCGCGACCCAGCCGCGGCTGGCGAACCAGTCGGCAAAACGGGCGGGAAGGGCGGAGGCGGCCTGACTGTCGGGCATGATGACTGACTACCCCATCCCGGCGAACGGCGGAACAGGCCCGGAACAACAGCCCGGGGGACAACACCGCAGCGCGTCCCCCTGCAAGGCCTGCCCCGTTTTCGCCATGCTTGCAGGCCTAGATTGGTTGAGCGAGGGATTTGGGACCATGACCGATACCGTCATCGAACGGTTCGCGGCGCTGGACGGCGCCTTCCGCGAGCGGGCACGCCGCGGCGAGCGGATGTATGCACGGTTCTCGGCCCTGTCCTGCCTGTCCAGCGACATACCGCCCGAGACCGTCGTCGACCGCTCGATCGCCATCCGCGACGAGCTCGATGCGGGCTTGGGCGCCTGGAAGTCTCCGGGCAAGTCGATGCGGCTGGTCTTTGCCGCGGCGCTGGCCGCAGCCGGCCGCAGCGCCGGGCATTTCTTCCAGACCCGCACGGCCCTGGAGCGCCGCCGCAGGGAACGCGGCGGGCGCGGCCTGAACCATGGCGGCTCCTGCGCGGCGCTCGCCCTGGTCTCCGCAGGCGGTCAGCCGCATCATGTCGACGCCTTCTACGACATTCTCGAAGCCATTGCCGCCCCCTGGTGGCGGCGCGATGCGGCGCGCGAGGAAATGGTCGCCGCCATCTTCGCCGCCATGGGCGAGATGCCCGGCGAGGCGCTGGAGCGGCTGGACGTCGCGCGCCAGGCCCTGCGTGCCGCGGGCGTGCCCAAGAGTCATGCCGAGGCCGCCGCCTGCGAGATCGCCTTTTTCGAGTTCAATCCGGATCACATCGCCCCGGCCTGGACCACGCTGAACACCGCCATGCGCGGCCGCGCGGCGCTGCGCAGCGGGATCGGCAAGACCGGCATGGCCGTGCTCGCCGTCCATGGCGACGGACAGGTCGTGGCCGATGCCCTGGTCGACAGTTTCGAGGCGGTGCGTGCCCTCAGGCCGAAACCGACCGGAAACGCCGCCGCCAAGATCGCCATGCGTCTGGCCCAGGCCCAGACCGGGCAGACCGCACCGATCAGTGCCGCGCGCGATCTCGCCGCCATTCTCGCCGCCCAGGCCGCAATGATCGCTGCCATTACGGCGTCGACGGCCACCGTCGCTGTGACCGCCGCGAGCTGATCACAACGTCCGGACGCAGGCTGCAACCGCATTTCCCTTCCAGGCCAACGGTGCTAGGAGCCTTGTCCGAAGGATCCTGCCATCGGAGAAGGGCGCCATGAATTTCGAAGAATTCCTCAATCCGGAAACCATGGCCGTGCTGGCCGAGCGCGGGATCTCCGCAGGCACGAATATCGTGCTGGCGATTGTCATCCTGATCGCCGGCTTCGTCGTGGCCGGGATGGTGAAGCGCGGGGTGCGCAAGGCCGTGGAACGCTCCAGCCGGATGGACGACACGCTGGCCAGCTTCTTCTCCTCGATCGCCTATTACGCCGTCATCGCCGTCGTTCTGATCGCCGTGCTGGCGCGCTTCGGCGTGCAGACGGCCAGCCTGGTCGCCGCCCTCGGCGCCATCACCCTGGCGATCGGCTTCGCCCTGCAGGGCACGCTGTCCAACATCGCGGCCGGCGTGATGATCATCGCCTTCAGGCCCTATTCCATCGGCGACTGGGTGGAAGTCGCCGGCGTGTCCGGCGGCGTGAAGGACGTAAACCTGTTCACCACCATTCTGGCGACGGCCGACAACAAGAAGATCATCATCCCCAACGGCCAAGCCTGGGGCGATATCATCACCAACTATTCCGCCAACCCGACCCGGCGCGTCGATTTCACCTTCTCGATCGACTACTCCGACGATATCGGCAAGGCGATGGAGGTGATCAAGTCGACGCTGGGCGCGGACGAACGCATCCACAAGGATCCGGAAATCTTCACCGCCGTCGGCGCCCATGGCGCGAGCTCGGTCGATATCGTCACGCGCGTCTGGGTCGATACGGGCGACTATTGGGGCGTGCATTTCGACGCCATGAAGAGCGTGAAGGAAGCCTTCGACAAGAACGGCATCTCGATCCCTTACCCTCACCAGGTGAACGTCGCGAAAAAGGGGTAGGCCGGCCGGGGCCGCACGGCCCCGATTGTGCCGCAATTGGAGCTAGAGTGACGGCATGAGCGAAAACAGCCAGACCGACCGCCGGACCTTCATGCAGCGGCTGACGAAGATCTCGTCGGCCGACATCCTGCGCCTGGTCTTCCTGTGTGTGCTGGCCGGCTTCCTGCTGGCGGCGCTGAACGTCAATCCACGCGATCTGTGGATCGACTTCTTCGGCACGCTGGCGGAGAGCTGGAGCCGCTTCATCCACTTCATCACGGAAAGTGCCGGCTGGGCGATCGAATACTTCCTGCTCGGCGCGGTCCTGGTGATCCCGATCTGGCTCGTCTTCCGCCTCCTGCGCGCGCTCGGCCGGGACTGACAGGGCGCTGTAATCAACCCTTTTTTAACCGACCTGCTTTGCGAGTTGGCAAGGATCGCAGGTTAGGGTTGCAACATGAATGCTGCAGCCCACGACATCCTCGGCGTCGACGCGACGCTGCGCGATCCCGCGCCTTTCCAGTCGTCCGGCCGGCCGCTCCTGCTGCAGTCGAACCAGTTCCTGCGCTCCATCCTGATCTCGCTGTTGCGCGAGGCCGGCTCGCCGGAAGTGATGGTCGCGCGCTGTGCGGAAAGCGCGGTGACGGTGCTGGAACAGCAATTGCCCAGCATGATCGTGGCCGACTGGAACGATCAGACCGAGCTGACCGAAGACCGGCTGCGCCTGATCCGCCGGATCCGCGAGAGCGACGGCGCGCAATACCGCCGCACCCCGGTCATCATGATTTCGCGCCCGCGGCCGCGCCGCGACATCGAACAGGCGCGCGATGCCGGGGTCACCGAATTCATCGTCACGCCGATCGCGCCGGTCACGCTGCAGGACCGTATCCGGGCGCTGCGCGAGAAACCGCGGGACTTCGTCCAGTCGCCGCGCTTCAACGGTCCCGACCGGCGCCGCCGCAAGCATTATGCTGCCGGACCGAGCTACAAACGTACGGCCGATGTCGAGGCGGGTCTGACCACACCCATGGCCGCGGCGCGGGCTGCCGCCGTCGCCCTGGTCAACGAGACCCAGCTCAGCGGCGATCCCCTCGCCGTGCGTGTGGGCCGCTCCCTGCAGCGTTTCATCGCGCATATCGACGACTACACGTCCGTGGAGGCCGAAGTCGCCAACATGCACCGCGCCACGCTGGCCCAACTCACCCGGATGGCCGAGGACGGCAATCCGCTGCGCGAGCCTGTCGTGACCGGTCTGGAACAGGTCGTCGACAAGCGGATGCGCCGCTGAAAGCGCTGGCGAGTGCGGCGGGGGTGACGTATCACCGGGTCCGCTGCAGACTGGATCCGCCATGGAAGACGATATCCAATCCCGCCTCGATTCCATCGCCCCGCTGATCGTGGAGGGGTCGCCCCACGCCGTTGCGCTGGGCTTCCGTATCGACAAGCTGGCGCCCGGCCTCGCCATGATGAGCGCGCCCTATGACGAGAGCCTGGTGGGGGATCCGGACACGGGCACGCTGCATGGCGGCGTGATCACCGCCCTGCTCGACCATGTCTGCGGCATGGCGGCTTTCGGCGGGCTGGGTGCCAGGGACACCCCGGCCACGCTGGATCTGCGCATCGACTACATGCGCCCGGCCCGGGCCGGACAGGATATCCATGCCGAGGCGGAATGCCTCAAGTCGCACGGCCTGGTCGCCTTCGTCCGGGCCACGGCCCATGACGGCGACCGGGCGGACCCCGTTGCCATGGCCCAGGCCGCCTTCATGATTACCAAGGCCTCCAAGGCCGCCCAGGAACGCGCGTTGAAGGCCATGCGCGGGGAACATCCGCTGTGAGCCGCGCCCTGCTGGAAACCCTGATGGACGCGCCCTATGTGGCACGCTTCGGCGTCCGCCTGGAGGTGAAGGGCACCGAGCTGACCGGCGTGCTGCCCTTCGACAACGATCTGGTCGGCAACCCGCTCATCCCGGCCCTGCACGGCGGCGCGGTCGGCGCCTTCCTGGAAATCGTCGCCTCCGGCTCGCTTCTGCTCAGCCAGCCCATGGAGAAACTGCCCAGGCCGATCGATGTAGCGATCGACTATCTGCGCCCGGCGCGGGCGCAGGACGTCTATGCCCGCGCCATCGTCGCCCGGTCCGGCCGCCGTGTCGCCAATGTCCGCGCCGAGGCCTGGCAGGGCCGGACCGATGCGCCCGTGGCGACGCTGCACGGTCATTTCCTGATCACGCCGGAAACCTCCGATACACCGGCCGGCTGAGATCGGCCGGCGGGCTCCGGCCCCCCGCCGCCTGTCCGGAAAATTACTACGACGAGAGTTTGTGAACGGCGCCTGACGCAGGTTTAGGGCGTATGTCACCCTGCCGACAGGCCGGGGCTGCGACGGTCATTCCTGCGGTAGCGGCGCGCGAGGGGCGCACCGGCCGCCACACAGGAGGCCCCAATCATGGTCATTCGCACACTCGTATCCGTCTCGGCACTGCTTGCAGCGGGATCGGCCGCATCCGCCCAGGATGACGTCCGCACCGCTGTAGTCACCGTCCGTGCCTTCGAACTCTCCGAACCCGCAGCCCGCCGCTCGCTTCGCATGCGGCTGGAACGGGCGGTCGAGACCGTCTGCGCAACCCCGGGGCGGCGCGATGCCGCCAGCTTCCGCGAGCGCAGGCATTGCGAAAAGGACGCCATGCAGGATGTGGAAGAACAGCTCGGCTATACGCTCGCCGATCTGGACAATCCCCGGCGGCAGCTGGCCCTGAACGTCACCGGGCACTGACGCAAGCATCATCCAGTCGATCGGTCGGACCGCATTGGGGCTTGTGCGGTCCGTTCCGTTTGTCGAAGACAGGAACCGTTACCATACTTTTTTGTATTGCTTTTCTACAAAACCCTTGATGACCTCCCTATAGATTTCCGATTTCGCCTCTCCAGATAGATCAGGCTGTTCATACACATTTGTATGGCTGCGCCATTTGGAGACAAATTCATGCTGAAACCAACCCTCGCCGCACTCACCCTCGCCTTCGCCGCCACACCGGCCGCCCTGCCGCTCCCGCCGCCTCCGTCGGTCGATATCCCGGTCCGCGAAAGCGATCTCGCCGACCCCGCCTCGGTCGAAGCGCTACGGGCGCGGATCTCCGATGCCGCGCGCGATGTCTGCCGCGCACATGTGACCGGCGACCTGCTGCGAAGCTTCACCCTGCCGGACTGCATCGCGGCCAGCCGAGCCCGCGCACTCGCCGAACTGGACAGACTCCTGGAACGCCGGGCCGCCGGCGAAGTCGAGACAGACGCCGACACCCCGGATCCCTGACGCGCATACTGCGCAACACCGCAACCCGCCGATCTCAAACAGTTTCCGCGGTCATACATTTTCGCATTATTGCGCTGCAGCAATTTATGCTGCGCCGCGGTGGATTCCGCCACGAGATCGGCCAAGTATGGACCCACAGCCCCATGCACAGACGCATTGCATCACGATCATCGGAGTTACGACATGACCCGCATCACCCTCGCCGCACTCGCGCTCGCCAGCCTCGCACCGGCTGCCATCGCCCAGCCGCAGAGCGAAATCGCCATTCCGGTGGCCCAGGTCGACCTGAACGACAACGCACAGGTCGCCACCATCGAAGCCCGCATCGCCGACGCCGCCGAACAGGTCTGCCGCGACCGCGTCGTCAGCGATCTGCTGCGCGCCTATACGCTGCGCGACTGCATCGAGGCCACCACGGCCCATGCCATGGAGCAGCTCGACGCCCGCCGCGGGGTTGCCCCGCTGAGCGCGGCGGAAGACCAGCTTGCCAGCTCGGAACGCTAGCGAGACCCGACAGGACAGGCCCCGGCCTCCGGGCCGGGGCTCGTCAGACGCACGGGGCGACCGGGAAACCGGATTCCCCATTCGGTCGAAACGCGCTAGACGCGCATTATGTCGACCGCCCCCCTGACCCGCACCGACGTCATCAAGCGCGCCTGGCCGCTGGTCTTCGCCAATGCGGCGGTGCCGCTGGCCGGCGTCACCGACACCTTTGTGCTCGGCCTGTCCGGCGAGACCGCCGATCTGGGCGGCGTCGCCCTGGGCGGGGCGATCTTCTCCATTTTCTACTGGAGCTTCTACTTCCTGCGCATGGGGACCACGGGCCTCACGGCGCAGGCAGACGGCGCAGGCGACACCGCAGAGGCCCAGCGCATCCTGCTGCGCGCCTTTGCCGTGGCCATCGCCCTGGGCCTGACCGTCTTCGCACTGCGCGACATCATCGCCTGGGGCGGCTTCGCCATTCTGCAGGGCGCCTCGGACGTCGAGGAAAAGGGCGCTCACTACCTGCTCGCACGCGCCTGGGGCGCACCGGCCGCGCTCGGCGCCTTCGCCCTGTCCGGCTGGCTGATCGGCCAGGGGCGAAACGCCGCCACGCTCGCCCTCTACGTGGTTTTCTCCGCCACCAACATCGTCCTGGACCTGTGGTTCGTCCTGGGCCTGGGCCATGGTCCGGGCGGCGTCGGGGCAGCCACGGCGATCGCGGAATGGGTCGGGCTCGCAGTCGGCCTCGTCTTCGTCGCACACGCTCTGCGACAGCAAGGCGGCTGGGCGTCGGGCGCACTGGAGAAATCCCGCCTGATCGAGCCGAAAGCCGTCGGCGAGATGTTCCACGTCAATTTCAACCTGATGATCCGCACCTGGACGCTGGTGGTCGGCTTCACCTGGTTCGCCAATGCCGGCGCCCGCCAGGGCACCGCCCCGCTGGCGGGCAATCATGTCCTGCTGCAGATCATCTCGCTGTGGGCTTTCGTGCTGGACGCCTTCGCCTTCGTCGCCGAGGCCGAGGCGGGCCGCGCCTTCGGCCGACGCTCCCTGCCCGGCCTGCGCAAGGCGCTTCGCCTGACCGGCGAGCCGATGTTTGCGGCGGGGGCGGTTTTTGCCGTCGCGACCTTCTTCTTCGGCACCGACGCGCTGGCCCTGGTCATCGAGGACGAGGCGACCCTGGCCGCCGCGACGACCTACCTGCCCTGGTGTGCCGTCGTGCCCTTCCTCGGCGCCGGCGCCTGGCTGATGGACGGCATCTTCATCGGCACGACCAGCGGGAAGGTCCTGCGCAATGCGGGGATCGCCGCCGTGGCCGTCTACCTGGCCGCCGATGCGGTCCTGGCGCCGCTCTTCGGCAATCACGGCGTCTGGGCCGCCTTCCTGATCTTCTATGTGGCGCGCGGCGTGGCCCTGGGCATCGCCTATCCGGGCCTGGAACGGCGGCTTCAGCCGGCCCCGACGGCCTCGGAGACGGATGCGAACCCGTCGGCCTGAAGCCGCTGCGCGAGGCCGGTCTTGATGCGCCTGACCAGTCCGGGCCCGTGATAGACGAGGCCGGTATAAAGCTGGACGGCATTCGCCCCGGCGCGGATCTTGGCGTAGGCCGCGTCGGCGCTGTCGACCCCGCCCACGCCGATGATCGCCAGGTCCGGCCCGGCCGCCTTGCGGAAGGCGCGTACGAGCTCAGTGGAACGCTCGAAGATGGGCGGCCCCGAGAGGCCGCCCGCCTCGCCCATGAGGGGGCTTCTAAGGCCCTCCGGGCGGGTGATCGACGTGTTGGATACGATGATGCCATCGAGGCCGTGTCTCGCGATGGCGTCCACCATCACGCCGGCTTCGCTGTCCTCGATATCGGGGGCCACCTTGAGAAACACCGGCGCCGAACTCCCGATGCCCGCAACGGCGTGGAGAAGGTCGTCCAGAGCCCCGGAGGATTGCAGCGTGCGCAGGCCCGGCGTGTTGGGGGAGGACACGTTGACCGTGAAGAACTGCGCCAGCCCCTGGAGGGCCTCCAGGCAGGTCACGTAGTCGGCAATCCGGTCCTCACTGTCGAGATTGGCGCCGATATTCACACCGACCACGCCGCCCCGGCCCGCACGCCGGGTCAGGCGGGACCGGAACGCCGTCAGCCCCTGATTGGGAAAGCCCATGCGGTTGATCACGGCCTCGTCTTCCTCCAGCCGGAAGATGCGCGGACGCGGCTTGCCGTCCTGGGCGCGCGGCGTCACGGCACCGCATTCCACGAAACCGAACCCCATCGCCAGTAGCGCATCGGGCGCCTCGGCATTCTTGTCGAACCCCGCCGCGAGCCCCACCGGATTGGGCAGCTCCATCCCGGCCAGGCGGGTCGCCAGCCGCGGATCGTCGGCAGCCCGGTCGCGCGGCCCGAGCCCCAGCTTCAATCCGGCAATGCCGAGCCTGTGGGCACGCTCCGGGTCCATCCCACGCAGCCACCGGGTCGCCTTGTCGTGCAGCATCAGTCCCGCTCCAGATCCGCCGGCAGCACCCAGTCGCCCTCGTCATTGCGCCCGATATGGCGCAGGCCGCGCACGGCGCTGGCCGGGATGTCGCCATAGACGTGCGGGAAAAGCGCACCGCCGCGGGACTTCTCCCACTTCACCGTATCGCCGAGCGCAACAAGATCGATCGCCACCAGGAGAAGACGCGCGTGCTCGTTATAGTGCTTGACCAGCGTGCCCTCTACCTGGTCGGCGGCGGACAGGTGGATGAACCCGTCCGCCACATCGTGCGGATCGCCGGTGAAGACACCGTCGGCCATCACGGCCGCCCAGCGTTCCGGCGTGGCGAGTCGGTATGCGATACGAGGCGTCATCAGAACGGGTTAGCCCTGCCGTGCAGGCGTGGCAAGGCCGGGAAACAATTGCGATCCGGGCCGCAAGTGCTATATTTGGCATTGGAGTGGGGACAGGCCTCCCGGCCCGCCCCCTTTTCCTTAGACCATGATGAAGACCCGGATGCGAACATGCCAGCTCGTCCGGGTCTTTTTCATGTCCAAGGTGATGCTGAGTGGAAAAATCCACATGACATCACTCCAATCTGAAGGCGAGGCCCTCGCCTCGGTCGGGGTGGCCCATCCGCCCCGAATGCGCCGCTGGCCCGGCGCTGCTGCTTCCGCCTTCAAACCGTGCGCGCTCGACACGTTCGCGCGCCTGATGCGCGCAAATATGTTGCGTCGCGCTATATTACAACCTAAACATGCGCTCCGGAAGAAACAAGCGCACGGCCGTATGGCGCCCCAAGCATCGTGCATGGAGGACCGCATCCGGATTTGCCCATCGCCTTCCCCGCTCTAAACTCCCGCCATGTTCACGCACGAACAGATCTGGCGCGGGATCGACCGCCTGGCAGCGCACGCCCAGACCAGCCCTTCAGGCCTGGCCCGACGGGCCGGGCTCGACTCCACGACTTTCAACCCGTCCAAGCGCTTCTCGCGGGACGGCAGCAAGCCGCGCTGGCCCTCGACGGAAAGCCTCGCCAAGGCCCTGGCCGCTGCGCACATGGATTTTGCGGAATTTGCCGACCTCGTGGCCGGCATGCCGCGAACGGCGGCCCTGCGCACGCGCAGCCTCGCCGACAGCCGCACCGCCGACGCCTTCGATGCCAGCGGCCTGCCCACCGGCGATGGCTGGACGCGCCAGCCCTTTCCCGGCATCGCCTTCGAGAATGCCTACGCGCTGACCGTGGAGGGCGACGGGATGGAGCCGGTCTACCGGGCCGGGGACCGGCTGGTCGTGACGCCGGACGACACGCCGCGCACGGGCGACCGGGTCGTCGTGGGCGAACGCTCCGGCGCCGTTTGTGCCTGGACGCTCGGCGAGCGCAGTGTGCAGGCTGTCACACTGCATGCTCTCAATCCGGACTGCCCCGATCGTGTGCTCGCACTTGGCGAAGTGGACTGGATGGCCCGCATCGTCTGGGCCAGCCAGTAGCGCCCCGCGACCTTTCGCCCATGGGAGACGGCGCGCCTGTGCCCTAGATTGTCTGCTTGGAAGAGATCCAAGAGGCACTATGAACCAGGTCTTTCAGCCGCCGAAACCGCCCTACGCCGTCTATAGCGGCGTCGGCAAGCTGCGGCCGTCGGACTACTGGACCTATTTCCGGGCCATGCGTCGCAATCCGCTGGAGATCTGGGGTGAGCACCATTTCTCCATCCGCATGGCGCCCTTCCGCTTCCTCGGGCGCTCCAGCCTGATCGTCAACGACCCGGACGCGATCCATCACTGCTTCGTCACGCGCTCGGACAATTTCACCATGAATCCGCTGCGCCAGGCGGTGCTGAAACCCTTCCTGCGCGACGGCCTTCTCACCGCCGAGGGCGAGACCTGGAGCAAGGCCCGCAAGGCGGTCTCGCCGGTCTTCACGCCGCGCAAGGTCAATGCTTTCGCGCCGCAGATCCGCCAGGTCTGCGAGGATGCGGCCACCGCCTTCGAAGCCGTCGACGGCCGCACCGTCTCCGTGTCGGACGCCATGGTGGACCTCACGCTGGACGTGCTGATCGAGACTCTGTTCTCCGGCGACGAGGCGCTGGACAAGACGCGCTTCACCGACGGTATCCACAAGCTGCTGGAGATCAGCGGCATTCCCCACCCCTTCGACCTGCTGCACCTGCCCGGCTGGCTGCCGCGCATCGGACAGGGCCGCTCGCGGCGGGTGATCGCCGATCTGCGCCGCCAGGTCTCGCAACTGGCCGCCCATCGGCGCACGGCGCCGTCGCCGTCGCCGGGAGAAAACGAACGCGCACCGGACTTTCTCGACCTGTTGCTGGGCGCCGGGCTGGACGACACGGCCGTCACCGACAACCTCCTCACCTTCCTGGCCGCCGGGCACGAGACGACGGCACGCTCCCTGGCCTGGACGCTCTACCTGCTGTCGCGATCGCCGGAGGCGCGCGACCGGCTGGAGGCTGAAATCGACGCCGCTCCGCTGGACGAAACGGATCCGGCGAAATGGGCCGGTCTGCTGCCCTGGACCGAAGCGGTGATCAAGGAAAGCCTGCGCCTCTACCCGTCGGCGCCCATGCTGGCCCGCACATCGCGGGAGTGGGACATCGTCAACGGCCTGCCCGTCCCCGCCGGGACCGACGTGCTGGTCTCGACCTGGCTGCTGCACCGCCAGCGCGAGATCTGGGCCGAACCCGACAGTTTCCGGCCGGAGCGTTTTCTCGGCGAGGCCGCCAGATCCATTCCGCGCGATGCC
Organism: Pseudomonadota bacterium; assembly: GCA_034659015.1. Taxonomy (GTDB): domain Bacteria; phylum Pseudomonadota; class Alphaproteobacteria; order Caulobacterales; family Maricaulaceae; genus Maricaulis. Next base: position 205,423 of record JAYEGL010000012.1, read on the forward strand.
TACCTGCCCTTCGGGCTGGGGCCGCGCGTGTGCATCGGGGCGCGGTTCGCCATGATGGAAATGGTGATCGTGCTCGCCTGCCTCTTGCGCCGGGTGCGCTTCGACTTCGACGGCCCGCGCGACCCGCGCCCGGTCATGCGCATCACCCTGCAGCCGGACAATGAGGTGCCGATGCGGGTGTCGCGTCGTGTCGAGGGGGAGCAGGCCTCTTGAGGCTTTTCGGTGTCATCCCGGATGGATGCCCGGCCTTGAGCCGGGCGTAAGTCCGGGACCCATAATCCCGGTGCAGATCCAGCTGTCGCTGATGTTCAGCCTGCTTCCGGCCAACAGCGCGCGTATGGGTCCCGGCTCTGCGCCCCGCCTTCGCGGGGCATTCGGCCGGGATGACAACAAAGGGGCAAGTGTCCCGGACTAGCCGCCGTTTTCCATCCGGCCGATGGCGAGGAAGCGCTCGCGGCGCTGCTTGCGCAGGGCCTCCGGCGACAGGCCGTCGAGCTCCATGAGGTGCTTTTCGATCGCGTTGCCCACCGCGCGCATCACGTCGTCCGGATGGCGATGCGCCCCGCCGATCGGTTCGGGCACGACCTCGTCGACGATCTTCAGTTCGAGAAGGTCCGGGGCGGTCACCTTCATGGCCACCGCCGCATCCTTGGCCCGTGCCGAATCCTTCCAGAGGATGGAGGCACAGCCTTCCGGCGAGATCACCGAATAGATCGAGTGCTCCAGCATCATCACCACATTGCCCGAGGCCAGCGCCACGGCACCGCCGGACCCGCCCTCGCCGGTGATGGTGGAGATCAGCGGCGTGCCCAGACTGATGCAGCGCTCCGTCGAGCGTGCGATCGCCTCGGACTGGCCGCGCTCTTCCGCGCCGAGACCGGGATAGGCGCCGGCCGTATCGACGAAAGTCAGCACCGGCAGGTCGAACTTTTCCGCCAGGTCCATCAGGCGGATCGCCTTGCGATAGCCTTCCGGGCGCGCCATGCCGAAATTGTGCCGGATGCGGGTCTCGGTATCGTGGCCCTTCTCGTGACCGATCACAACGACCGACCGGCCGCGGAAACGGCCCAGACCGCCGATGATCGCGGCGTCCTCGGAAAAGCGCCGATCGCCGCTGAGCTCCTCGAAATCCTCGATCAGCGCCTTGCGATAGTCGCGGAAATGCGGCCGCTCCGGATGCCGCGCAACCTGCGTCTTGCGCCACGGATCGAGCTTGGAATAGAGGCTGGCCAGCTGCTCGTTCGCCTTGTGACGAAGACGCGCCGTCTCTTCCGCCGTATCGGGCGAATCCTCGCCGGATCCGCCAGCCAGAGACTCAAGCTCTTCGATCTTGGCTTCCAGTTCGGCCAGCGGCCGCTCGAAATCGAGATAGGTACGTGTGGGGTCGGACATGTCCTGCCAACACCTGTGAACACAAAAGGTCGGGGCAACCTAGCCAGCAAGCCACCGGGTCACAAGCCTTGGTGACCGTGCTTACGCATACGTCAATCGCGTCAGTCGCTATCGGGTTTGCGCGCCAGCGGATGCGCCGTTTCCACGAGGGTCTTCAGCCGCTCGTCCAGCACATGGGTATAGATCTGCGTCGTGGAGACATCCGCATGGCCGAGCAGCATCTGCACGCTCCGCAGATCGGCGCCGCGCGCCAGCAGGTGCGTGGCGAAGGCATGACGCAGCACGTGCGGCGAGACCCTGGACGGATCCAGTCCCGCCGCCGCGGCGAGCTCGCCGAGAATCTGGGCGAAGCGCTCGCGGGTCATGTGGCCCGCCTTCGCCGTGCGCGAAGGAAACAGGAAACGCCCGGCCCGCTTGGCCCGCACCGGGTCCTCCGGCAAATGCGCCTCGCGCACGGCGCGATAGGCCGCAACGGCCTCCAGCGCGTTCGGCGTGAGCGGCACCAGGCGTTCGCGGCCGCCCTTGCCGGTCACATGGATGCAGCGTTCGGCCCGCACGAAGGCGTTCAGCGGCAGGGATACCAGCTCGCTGACCCGGAGACCGCCGGCATAGAGGATTTCCATCAGCGCCCGTGTGCGCACGCCACTGGCCCCCTCGATCCGCGCGGCCGCATCGAACAGCGCGTCGACGTCGGCCTCGCTGAGCACTTTGGGCAGGCTGCGCCCGCGTTTGGGGGCCTTGAGTGCCGAGGCGGGATCGTCGCCGCGCCGCCCGTCGGACAGGAGGAAGCGATAGAAACGCTTCATCGCCGACAGCCGCCGCGCCGCGGTCGAGGGCGCCAGGCCGTCAGCCGCGAAACCCGCCAGCACGCCTTCCAGATCCGCTGTCGTCGCCGTGCCCAGCGCCGCGCCGCCTGCCGTCAGCCGGGCCGCAACGTCATCCAGATCGCGGCGATAGGCCTCCAGCGTGTTCACGGCAGCGCCGCGCTCGGCGGCCATCATGTCGAGAAAGAGCGCGATCTCCCGGGATGCGCTCACAATGCCCTCTTCACCGCCCGTTCGAGCAGGATGGACAGGGCGGCTTCACGCAGACCGACCGCATCGAGCGCCGCAATGGCGCGCGAGAATGCGTCCGGATGCCCGGCTGCGGCCGGATCGGCAAGGATACCGATCGCCAGCAGCGCCGCCTCGCCGCGAACGCCCGCGCGGACCGCCGCATCAAGCGCGGCCAGTCCGCCGGCGGACGCCGGCGTTTGGTCTGCCAGCAGCCGCTCCCGGAACCCGGCCGGCATCGGCGCGCCAAGCCGCGTCATGGCCAGCATGTCCGGCAGCACAGCCTCGCCCTGGCCTTCCAGCCAGGCGGCCTGAACGGCCTCGTAGGGCCCGCCGCGCATCGCGTCGGCGGCGACGGCAATGGCCAGGTCGAGCGCAACCATGCGGCGCGGACTGGGCGGAACCCATTCCGGCTCCGGCGGCAGGGCGAGCGCCGCGGCCGCGTCCATCGGTAGCGGCTTGGCAATACCGTCCGGCCCGGTAACGGTCAGACCCGGCGGCGGGGTCTGACGGGGCGGCCCGTTCATCAGCCTGTCGCGCCATTCCCGCGCCAGACCGACATCGCCGACCAGCAGCGCGGCAAGCGCGATCTCGTAGCCATGCTCCAGCGTGGCGCGGGTGATGGGCAGCGTCTCGATCTCGCGCCCGTGATGGCGCGCGACATGAATGAAGCGGTCGCCGCCGCCGGTATCGGCGAGCAGCACGCCGAGCGCCTGGCCGGCCAGTTCGCGGTCCATGCCCTGGGCCAGTACCGCTTCCAGCGCGTGGTGGCGCTCCATGCCTTCGAGCGTTTCCTCGGCAGTGACGAACAGCGCCATCGGGTCGTCGACGGAGGCGGGCCGGCGGCGTTCCACGCCGTCATGCGCCGCCGCCAGCAGCCAGGCCGGTGCGTCTTCGGCCAGTCCCGGCCCGTCGCCGGCACCGGGCAGGCGCCGGCTCATCGACCACTCCAGACCGCTGTCGGCCCCGGCCGCATCCGCGTCCAGGGGCGTGTCGAGCGTCAGGGCGAACAGGCGGGCGTCGAACCCGTCGTCCGGCGCCGCGCTGCGCGCCAGCTCTGCGGTGAGTTCGGCGGCGGCGTCGCGGCCCTCAAGGGCCAGGCAATAGGCCCGCGCGCGTAGCCAGTAGGGCGCATCGCGATTGTCCGTCAGGGCGTTGGCAGTGCGGCAGGCGCGGTCTGCATTGCCCGTGGCGAAGCCAAGCTCGGCATGCCAGCGCGCCAGAGCCGGCGCGCGATTGATGCCCGGTGTGCGTTCGAGAAGGTCGAAGGCCTCGCTCGCCCCAGAGGCGGCCAGAAGCCGGTCGACCCGCAAGGCGGCCAGGCCGGCATCGCCGCGCCCGCCGGCGGGCGGACGTCCGCCCGAGGCGAGCACCGAACGCGCAGCTTCCGCCAGCGCCTCGCTGGCATATCCTTCGCTGTCGGCCGCGGGCAGGCGGGCCAGCACGGCCTGCGCCATGTCGCGCCCCGTGCCGTCCCACATCCGCTGCCCCATGGACGCGCCGGGCAGGCCCACTTCCAGAGGATCGAGCGCATCGAGGCGTTCCACCTCGATCGGATCCTGCGCAAGGGCGGTTCCGCCCAGTAGCGCCGCCAGAAGGCTAGCGCGGGAAATCGTCTTCCAACTCGACACTTACACTCTCCCGGGTGGGTTCCATCCCGTTCGCAATCACGGCCAGCGTCCCGAAACCGGCCAGGACCAGCACGCCGACGACCAGCACTCCAATCAGGAAACCCCGCATTCGCCCTACTCCATCGCCTTGATATCCGGCGTCAGACTGCTGCACCGGAACCTGTTGCGGAGCCTAACCGTGATTGCGGCGATTTCCAGACCGTTTATACCGCTAGACATGACGCGTGCACTGGAAATGGATCGCCCCGTCGTGCTGATCGGCCTGATGGGCGTGGGCAAGACGACGGTCGGACGACGGCTGGCCCGGACACTCGGCGTGGATTTCCGCGATGCCGACGAGGAGGTCGAACGCGCGGCCGGCCGGTCGGTTTCGGAAATTTTCGACGATTTCGGCGAGCACGCCTTCCGCGACGGCGAACGCAAGGTGATCGCGCGCCTGCTCGAGGAGCCGCCGATGGTGATCGCGCTGGGCGGCGGCGCCTTCGTCGACCCGGAAACCCGGGCCCGGGTGAAGGAAAAGGGCGTTTCCGTCTGGCTCCAGGCCGATGTGGATACGCTGGTCAAACGGGTCGGCCGCCGCAATACGCGTCCCCTTCTGCGTAACAGCGACCCCCGGACCGTCCTGGAACGCTTGCTCGAGACACGCAGGCCCGCGTATGCAGAAGCGGATATCCATGTCGATGCGTCCGCCGGGTCGCATCAGGCGACGCTGGACGCGATCATGCGGGCGCTGGAAGCGAGGGAGGCCGAGGCTTGAGCGACATACTCTCCGTTTCCGTCGGGCTAGGCGCGCGCAGCTATGACGTGCTGGTCGGCGCCGGCGCCCTGCGTGCGGCCCAGCCGCAGCTGTCCGCCTTCTTCCCGCGCGGCCGCGCCATCCTGGTCACCGACCGCACGGTGGCGGGCCTTCACCTGAAGACCGTGTCCGACTGGCTGGAGGGCGCGGGCCTGCGCGCCGATCCGGTTATCCTGGAACCGGGCGAGACGACCAAGAGCTGGGACGGGCTGCAGCATCTCGTCGACACGCTGCTCGACCGCAATATCGAACGCTCCGAGGCGGTGATCGCCCTGGGCGGCGGCGTGATCGGCGACCTCACCGGCTTTGCCGCCTCGATCACCAAGCGCGGTGTCGACTTCATCCAGATCCCCACCACCCTGCTCGCCCAGGTCGACAGTTCGGTCGGCGGCAAGACGGGGATCAACACCGCCCACGGCAAGAATTTCGTCGGCACCTTCCACCAGCCGCGTCTGGTCATCGCCGATGCCGACCTGCTGGCCAGCCTGCCCGAGCGCGAGCGCCGTGCGGGATACGCGGAAATCGTCAAGGCGGCGCTGATCGGCGACAAACCGCTGTTCGACACGCTGGAAGCGGCGGGCGCCGATGCGCTGGACGGCCCGGCGCTCAGCGAGGCCGTGGCTGCCGCCGTGGCCTTCAAGGCCCGCATCGTCGCCGAGGACGAGCGCGAGGCGGGTGCCCGCGCCCTGCTCAATCTCGGTCACACATTCGGCCATGCTTTCGAGGCGGAGGCCCCCAAGGACAGGATCCGCCATGGCGAGGCCGTCGCGGCGGGCCTGGCCCTCGCCTTCGCCTTTTCCGCCGATCGCGGCCTGTGCCCGGCCGGGGACGCCGAGCGGGTCCGCGCGCATCTGCGCGCCGCGGGCCTGCCCGACGGACCGCTGGCTCTGGCGTATGCCGACTGGGATGCCGAGCGCTTGATCGACCGCATGCGCGATGACAAGAAGAACCGGGACGGGCGGATCGCGCTGGTCCTGGCGCGCGGTATCGGCGATGCCTTCATCGACCGCGATACGGACGAAACCCACCTGACCCGCTTTCTGGAGACCCAGCTTTCATGAGCCTCGACTGGACCCTGATCGGCCCGGCGCTGTCGATCGTCGGCCTGCTTTGCCTGTCCGCCTTCTTTTCCGGTTCCGAGACCTCGCTCACCGCGACCTCGCGGGCGCGCATGCTGCAGATGGAGCGCGAGAAGCATCCCGGTGCGGCCATCGTCAACAAGCTGATCGGCGACGGGGAGAGCCTGCTGGGCTCGATCCTGCTGGGCAATAATCTGGTGAATATCGCCGCCTCGATGATCGCCGGGCAATTGTTCGAGGACCTGCTCGGCGGCAATTCCGTGCTCTGGGCGACGCTGGTGATGACGGCGCTCGTGCTGGTCTTCGCCGAGGTCATGCCCAAGACCTACGCCCTGTCCAATCCCGACCGGTTCGCGCTCGCCGTGGCCCGCCCGATCCTCCTGGCGGTCAAGGTGTTCGCGCCGGTCGTCGGCGCGGTGCAGATCGTCGTGCGCGGCACGCTGCGCCTGTTCGGCGCCAATGTGGAAGGCCCGGTTCTGTCCGCCCATGACGAGCTGCGCGGCGCCATCGCCCTGCATCACGAGGAAGGCGGTGTGGTGAAGGACGACCGCGACATGCTGGGCGGCGTGCTCGACCTGCGCGAACTGACGGTCGACGACATCATGGTGCACCGCAAGTCGATCGTGATGATCGACGCCGAGAAGACACCGGTCGAGATCGTGACCGAAGCCCTGCACAGCCCGCACACCCGCCTGCCGCTCTACAAGGGCGATGCGGAAAACATCGTCGGCATCCTGCACGTGCGCGACATGGCGCGGGCCCTGCACGAGGCCGATGGCGACGCGTCGGCCGTGGATATCGACGCGCTGCGCCGCGAGCCCTGGTTCGTGCCGGAAACCACGGAAGTCCTCGACCAGCTCAACGCCTTCCGCGAAAAGCGCGAACACTTCGCCCTGGTGGTCGATGAATACGGCGCGCTGATGGGGCTGGTGACGCTGGAGGACATCCTGGAAGAGATCGTCGGCGCCATCGAGGACGAGCACGACATCGCGGTCGAGGGTATCCGACCCGATGCCGACAACAGCTGGCTGGTCGACGGCTCCGTGCCGATCCGCGACCTCAACCGCGCGCTGGACTGGGAACTGCCCGACGAGGAAGCCGTCACGATTGCCGGCCTGGTGATCCACGAGGCCCAGACCATCCCGGAACGCGGCCAGGTCTTCCAGTTCCACGGCGCCCGTTTCGAGGTCGTCGAACGCCGCCGCAACCAGATCACCAAGTTGCGGGTTTCCGTCAGCCCGGACGAGCTGGACCCGGTTATCTAGCCGGCGTCGCCCGCATCGATCATGTCGAAATAGGCATCGCACGTGCCGCGCGGCGTCTCGCCTTCGCTGGCCTCGCGGTCCGCGCGGGATTCCACGACGAGATCCCCGAACGCATCCGCAAACACACTCGTCAGCTCCGTCGCATCGGCGAGGTTTCCGAACGCATCGGGACCGTCCAGGATCGTCGTGACCCCGCCGCCGGATGCGAGATGGTTCTGGGACGCCCAGCGGATCGCCGCCAGCTGGCGGCCCCCGGCGTCGAGGATCTCCCCTTCCGCCCCCAGCGAGCCGATGCCCAGAGGCACACGCGGATTGAGCGGGCCGGGCACGGCCACGCCGATCGCGCGCGAAAGGCCCGTCGTCGCGACATTGTTGCGGCGCAGACCGGTGACCGAAGCGTTGAGCCGCGGCGTGTCCGGCGCGACAGCGTCCGCCTCGGGAAGCACGGAAAACCCGCCGCGGGCGAAGCGCTGGCAAAGTTCCTTGGACAGCATGGCCCGCAGCCGGTCGAGCCGGCCCCGGTCGAGCCCGGGATCGATATCGGCCTGCGGCGCAATACCGGCGAGCGGCAGGTACAATTCGTCGATCGAGGCCAGAGCCTCGCCGTCCGCATACTCCATCACCGGCACGAGCCGGCGTTCACCTTCGCTGAGCCGGTCGGACCGCGTAAGGCTGGTCGGCGTTTCGAACGCCGTGCTGCACGCCGTCAGGAACAGGGTGGCCGCGGCGACCGCCAGCATGGCGGCCAGGGACGGGCTACGCATCGAATTCGCCTCGCGACAGTGAATACCGGACAGACAAGCTAGCGCGGCCCCGCCCTGTTTCAATGCCGGTCAGGCCTCCTCCGGCGCGCGGGCGCGAATGGCCAGGGCGTGGATCTGGCTGACCAGCTCGGCGGACAGGGCCGCATTGACCATCCGGTGCCGGTCGATGCGCGATCGTCCGGCAAAACGGTCCGACACGATCTCGACCGTAAAATGGCTCTCGCCGCCCGGCCGCGCGCCGGCATGACCGGCGTGCAGGCGGCTGTCATCGCGCACCTCCAGATGCGTCGGCGACAGTGCCGCGGTCAGGCGGGCCTCGATCGTTTCCTTCATCGACATGGCGCGGGCTCCGGAACGGCGGGTGCGGGTTGGACGAGCATAACCCTCCGCCGTACCTGCACGCCATACAGCCGCTGCAGCCGCATATCAGGACGGCGCCGCTGCTCCTGCGATCACGGCCTCGGCCGCCAGCCGGCCCACGAGGGCGCTTTGCGCCGGTGTGGCCTCGTCGGCCAGCTCGATCGTCAGTCCCGCGACCCCGAACCTCCGCAAGGCCCAGGCCTTGGACGTGCCGGCATCGGCATTATGCCCTTCGACCCATTCGGGCGGCACATCCATGGCGGCGGCAAAACGGCCGGCCATGTCCGCCATCAGGGCATCGCCCCGTTCGGCGACACCCGCGGGCGGGTTGTAGACGAGGGTCCGGCGTGTGGAATGGAAGTCGAGAAAGGCGACGACCTGCCGGTCCCGGGCCTCGCGCTCGATCAGCGCCTGGAGCGATGCGGTTTCCGGCTCGCCGGCCTCGAACCAGTCGCGGTTCAGGTCGACCCCGCCGGCATTGAGCCGCCAGTGGCCGTTCGCAATCCCGTCGGGATTGACCAGGGGGAGGAACAGCACGCGGTATCCGGGCATTTCGTCCCGTCCAAGTGCGCCGGCAAGCGCCGCGGAAAACGCCTCGAAGGCCCGCGCGCCGGACAGTTCCGGCGGATGCTGGCGGGTCAGCGCGACGACGAGACGTCCGGCATCGGCCGGACCGGCAAGCACGCCCCGCAGCGGCCGCCCCTCGCGCGAGCGGCCATAGGTGACCGTCTCGAATCCGTGCGCCTGCGCGAAACGGTCCGTCCAGCGCGCGATGTCCGCGGGCGCCCGCGGCGGCTGGGCGGCGATCCGGGTTTCTCCGCGCGGCAGGTCGAGCGCCATGCGGGCGCGGTGATCGTCCTCGAACACGTCGAGCGAAGCCGGATCGATGACACGCCAGTCCTCGCCGGGCCTGCGGATGCGCGGCACGTAGCGATGCCAGTAGCCGCCGTAATCCAGCGTCACTTCCACGGGGCCGCCGGTCGCGCTGTCGATATCGAACGCATACCAGGGACTGGGATTGACCGGCGGATCGACGGCGATTTCCGGGTCGACCCGGACGATGAAGCGGTTGTCCTCAAGCGCCAGGCATCGATGCTGGCCCGCTGCCGGGAAGTCCGTCCGGATGGCCACCGTCTGCGTGGCACAAAGTGCGGCGGCCTCGCCGGAGAGCGAACCGGCCGACGCGCATCCGGCCAGAGCGGACAGGATCAGACCGGAAAAGACGAGGCCGACGGCGGATCCCGCCGGCCTCGCAACCCACGGAAGGAAAGGCATCAGAAGGTCTGTCTCGCACTCACATAGACAAAGCGGCCCCGCGAGGAGTGGAGCGAGCCCATGTATCCGAAGCTCTCGTCGGCCAGCGGCGGGTCCACGTCGAACACGTTGCGGGCGCCGACGCGCAGGCGCAGCGGGCGATCGCCCTCCCAGCCGAAGGTGTACTGGCCGTAGATGTTGTGACGGGCCTGGGAGTCCACCGTCCAGTACTCGCCGGTATCGTCATTCGTGGCGCTGGTGTCGAAGACCTCGTCGACGAAGCGGGTGGACCAGCCCGCCCCCCAGGCGCCGTTGCGCCAGGTCACCGAGGAACTCCAGCGCCATTCCGGACGGCCGTCCTGGCGGATCAGGTCGCCCACGCCCGAGAGCGTCGCCACCTCGCTGATCTCGCCGGCCTCCTGGGCGGCCAGGATCTCCGCCTCGACCGGTGCGATGTCCTGCTCGAAGGTGATGAGCTGGGCGATGTTCACCTGGGCGCTGAAATCGCCCCAGCGCGTGTTGTCGATACCGTAGTAGACGCCGAAATCGACACCTTCCGCCTCGCGCGGCAGCAGGTTGGTGTAATTGTCCTCGACATAGAGAACCTGGCCGGCCGGATCGAGACCCGTCCCGGCATAGGCCGCTATGTCCTCGGCCGTTGGCGCCGCGCGAACGACGGCGTCATTGGAAGAGCCGCGCGTGCGCAGCAGATAGTCGAGGATGAGGTGGTTCTCGTCGCCGAAAATGCCGACCACGTCCTCCTGCTCGATCGACCAGTAGTCGACCGTGAAGCGCAGATCGCCGAACTCGGCCGGCAGGAAGGTGGCATTGATCACCGCACCGACCGACAGGTTCTCGGACTCTTCCGGCCCGAGCTGCTGGGAGCCGGAGCGCTGGCTTACCACGGCCTCGGTCTGCGTGCAGTCGGAGAAGGAGGCGATGCGGCCGGCACGCAGGTCCGCCTCGCAGGCGATGAAGTCGGTGCGATTATTGACCCGCTCCAGATTGCGCTCGAACTGCTGCTGCAGGTTGGGCGCCTTGAAGCCTTCCGACCAGGCGGCGCGGAACAGCAGCGCGTCGGAGACCCGCCAGGAGGCGGCGACACGCGGCTTGGTGACGCTGCCGAACAGGTCGTAATCCTCGTAACGCACGGCCAGCTGGAGATCGACGGCCTGGACCAGCGGGATGTTCATGTCCGGCGAGATCACCGGCACGGCAAACTCGGCGAAGGCCGAGGTCACATTGCGGTCGCCGGAACTGTCCAGCGTCGGGCTGGACCCCATCACGTCGCTGGTCAGCTCGCCCGATTCCGGGCCGAGGAACTGGATCGTGCCGTCCAGGCGCGGGTCGCGATCGTCCGAATAGGTCTCGCGGCGCTGCTCGATACCGAAGGCCACGCCGACATCGCCGGCCGGCAGGGAGAACAGGTCCGGCCGGGTCAGGCGCAGATCCCACAGGGCCAGGCTGGTCTCGTTGACCCGGGAGACCGGCACCAGGAAGCTGTCGATCGTGGCCGGATCGCTCGGCGTGCGGTCGCCGCTGTCCATGATCGGCAGGCCGCCGCCATTGAACGGGTTGTAGGCAGCCGGCGTGTCCAGGGCGAGCGCCTCCATGAAGAGCGTGTTGGAGATACGCGTCGTGGTGTCGTCGGTCTTCGCCTCGGAATAGAGCAAGGCGCTTTCCCAGTCGAAGCCGGCGAACTCGCCCTCAAGCCCGGCCAGCGCACGCCAGCTGGTATTCTCGACATGGATGTCGCGCGGACCGGCATCGACCACGCGGTAGCGCCGCAGCACCACGTCATAGCCCTCGGCCGGCGTACCGATCCCATCGATCCGGTTGGGCGCGCCGACCGGGCCGAACGGGTTGTAGTAATTGCTTGCCGGAATGACGACACGGCCGGCCGTCAGCTGGGCGGAACCGGCGCGAATGGCCTCGCTGTCGGCATGGTAGAGGCCCGCCTCGGCAAACAGGCGCAGCCCGTTGTCGAAGTCGTGATTGAAGGTGGAGAACAGGTTGAGCCGCTCCACCCCGTTATTGATCGAACGGTTGGCATTGGTGTTGTAGCGCGTGGCCACGCTGCCGGAGGAATTGCTGTCGTCGATGCAGATTCCGTCCCCGATATCGACCAGACAGCCGCTCATCGTGTCGGGCTGGAGGTGGAAACCGCCGGAGGAATTGGTCACGCCGGGCAGGGACTGGTAGTCGCCGGTCGCCAGATCGAAGAGCGTGAAGGCACCCCAGGGCGAATTGTTGGAATTGTTGCGGAACTGAATGTCGTCGGCCCAGTCGTCCGGCAGCCGGTCGCGCAGGTCGGCATTGGCCGCCCAGTCGCGCTCGGAGGCATAGACCGGATCGCGGTCGGTATAGGCCGCGAACAGGGAGAGGTTGGAGCGGCCCTCGTTGAAATTGCGGCCGGCCTGGAGCGTCATCCGCACCTCGCGGCTGTCGACATCCGGCTCGCCGCCATAGCGCAGGTCGAGCACCAGGCCGTCGAAATCATCCTTGAGCACGGTGTTCACGACCCCGGCCACGGCATCGGAGCCATAGAGCGCGGAAGCCCCGTCGAGCAGGACCTCGACACGCTGGATGCCGGTGATCGGGATGGCATTCGCGTTGACGGTGACCACGGGGACGAGGTTTTCCGACTGGGTGCCCGGATGGTTCACCATGCGGCGGCCGTTGAGCAGCATCAGCGTATTGCCGGTGCCCAGGGCGCGCAGATTGATCGAGGCGACATCGCCGCGGGCGGAGTTGATTCCGCCGGACACGTTTTCGGTGGAGTTGAAGCCGACATCGCCCATCTGCGGGATCGAACGGAAGATATCATTGCCGTCGAGCCCGCCCAGCGCCTCGATCGCGTCGCTGTCGAGAACCGTGACCGGCAGGGCTCCGTCGACGCGGACGCCGGGGATCTGGGACCCGACCACGGTGATGACCTCCGGCTCCTCGGGTTCGTCGACCGGCGCAGGCTCGGCCGGCTGGCGGCGCGGCTGGGCCGCGGGCTGGGACTGGGCCGCAGTCTGGGCGCGGGCCACCACCATCAGGGCCCCGGACGTGTCGGACACGGCCACCAGATCGGAGCCCGACAGCAGCCGGTTCAGCGCGTCGGCGCTGGCGTATTCGCCGGCCACGCCGGGCACGCGCACATCGGCAACCTGGTCGGTGCGGTAGACCAGGTCGCGGCCCGACTGGTCGATATACCTGTCGAGCGCCGCCTCCAGCGTGCCGCCCGGAATGTCGAAATAGGTCGTGTCCCGGTCCTGTGCGGCAGCACCGCCGGCCGGCGCCGCCATCAGCATGGCAACGGCCGCCGTCGAAGAAAGCATGAGTTTGCGCATTGGTAGATCCCCTCTATCCGTCAGGCGGGCCGGAGTGTTCTCCGTACCTCACCCCTCCATCCGGCTCAGACGAAGCGGATCTGGATTTCCATCAAAATTTTCCGCACCGGGATCATCAGGCGGATATCACGAGGTCCGAACCGCGGCGCTCCACGCTCAGCCCCATACCCTCTTCCAGCAGCCGGGCGAAGCCTTCGACATTGTCGGCACGGAAGGTTCCGCCGACCGGGATGCCGGCCAGGCCGGGGTCGGCGATGACAAGCCGGGTGTGATTGTAGCGATTGAATTCGGACGCCACGTCGGCCAGCCGCGTCTCGTCGAAATAAAGCTGCCCTTCGCGCCAGGCGGTTTCCCGCGCCAGCCGGTCCAGACCGCGCCGCTCGACCAGGACCGACCGGTCGCCGCCGGTGCGGGCGACCGCACCCGCCTCCAGAACGAGGGAGACGCGCTCGCCGGCCTCGTCATCGCCGCTTTCCAGCCGCACCGAGCCTTCCAGCACCATCAGCTCGATCCCGCCGGGTGTGCGATGGATGGAAAATTCGGTTCCCAGCACCGTGACCCGCGTGTTCCCCGCATCGACGATGAAGGGCAGCGCCTCGTTGCGGGCGATGTCGAAATAGGCCTCGCCCTCGACGAGCTCGACATGGCGCACGCGGTCCGACGACGTCGTCCGCAGCAGTGTGGCGGTGTTCAGCTCGACCCGCGACCCGTCGGCGAAAACAGCGACATCGCGCAGCCCCACGCCGGTCTGGTAGCGCGCCTCGATCACGGGCACCTCGGCCTGACCGCCGCGCAGGAAGGCGACGCTGCCCGCCAGCGCGGCCAGCCCCACGACAAGCGCCAGGCCGGCTGCCATCGCGAGCGCCGCGCCCCGGGGCACGCGGCGGCGGGGCAGGCTGCCCTCGCCTCCGCCCAGGACGGAAAGCCGGTCGGCCTGCTGCCAGGCGGCCAGCAGACGCAGCGTGGCCACGCGATGATTCACGGACGTTCCGATCCAGGCCGCGAAATCCGCATCGGCCTGAACCAGGGCATCCAGGTCCGCTCCGCCGTCCATGCGGCCGTCCCGGTCCAGCCGGGCCAGCCAGCCGGCGGCCTCGCACTCGATCCGTTCGGCGTCGCTGCCGCCGGTCATGTCCGGTTCAGTGCCCACGACCCGGTGTCCTCTCCCTGGCGTCCGGTTGTTTCCGGCTTCGCCCAGACCTGTTCTCGCGCTGCAGCGCATCGGCGAGCCGGCGCATGCCCGCCGCGACGTGACGCTCCACTGTCGGTTCGGAGACGCCCAGCTGCGCCGCCGTCTCCTTCTGCGACAGGCCGTGGATCTTTCGCAGCACGACCACGTCCCGCGTGCGCTCGGGCATGCGGTCGAGTTCGGCCTGCAGACGCCGCAGCTCCGCGCGGCCGGTCAGCTGCTCCAGCGGACCGGCCTCATCCAGTGCGACGTTCAGCGCCTCGATATCCATCACGCTTTCAATGTGCACCACCTGCTGGCGGCGGATCCGGTCGATGATGAGATTGCGGGCCGTGGTGAAAACCAGGGCCTTGGGGTGCTCGGGCAGACCGCCGGACTGTGCGGCACGGAAAACGCGCGCATAGACTTCCTGTCGCAGGTCGGGCACCTCGGACTCGTTGCGCCAGTTGCGCCTCAGGAAACGGTCCAGCGCGCCTTCCAGCGGCAGGATTGTTTCAATGAACCAGCTGTCCAGGGACATGATTGCCCGCCCTCCTCCCTTTTACGGGAGAGGAGCCCGGCTATCCTGTCAATCGAGTGACGTAGAGAGCTTTCATTGTAGCATGGGCCGCCCGGCCGGTGGAGGGCCCTGCGGGTGAAATAAATTTCAACAGGCATTTCATTGCCGCTTTACGGACGCATGCCCATAATCGGGACCATGTCAGGCGCCTTCGAATACAAGCCGCGGTTCAAGGATATCCGCATCAAGCCGCCCAAGGACGAGCCGGCGCCGGAGGAGCGTGTGTGCGAATGGCCGGGCTGCCGAAGGCATGGTGACAGCCGTGCGCCAAAGTCCAATGACCGGCTCAACGACTTCTACTGGTTCTGCCAGCCCCATGCAGCGGAATACAACAAGTCCTGGAATTTCTTCGAGGGCATGAACGAGCACGCTGCCGCGGCCTTCCGGGAAAGCGCCACCTACG
Source organism: Pseudomonadota bacterium (assembly GCA_034659015.1). Taxonomy (GTDB): domain Bacteria; phylum Pseudomonadota; class Alphaproteobacteria; order Caulobacterales; family Maricaulaceae; genus Maricaulis. Next base: position 220,505 of record JAYEGL010000012.1, read on the forward strand.
GACACCGGCCGACCTGGGGATGGCGAAACACCCATTCGACCAGCGCCAGGTCGCAGCGGGCCAGCCGCGATTTTGCCGACGGGTTCGCCGATCCCTTCGGCCTGTTCGGCGACCGGCGCGACCCGCACCGGGAAGCCCCCCGCGAAAAATCGATGGGTCGTCTGCAGTCCAAGGCGCTGGAGACAATGGGCCTCGACGCCGACGTCAAACCCGCAAAGGTGAGACGGCGCTATGCCGAACTGGTCAAGCGCTTTCATCCGGACGCCAATGGCGGCGACCGCTCCAGCGAAGAGCAGCTGGGCCGTGTAATCGCCGCTTATCAGATCCTCAAGAATGCCGGTATGGCGTAATCCACGAAAACGCGACAAAACAACCCGAAGGTGTACAACTTTCTGTGTCGGCCGTAAATCAAATTTTGAAAGCGCCGTTTTATATTAATGTGATATTGATTGCTCACCGCTCCGCGAAGTTCGCGTTTCAATTTTCATTAATATATACATATTACACGATGTATTTTGACGGCCATCTTCAACCATAGAGTATATGCGACACTTCACGGGCTGGACGGCGGCATTTCAATCGACAGAAAGGTTTCGACATGTGGAAAATCGCGCATGGCAAGGACCACAGCATCGCGGATCGCTATGATGCGGTCTGCCGATCCCAAGCGATGATCGAGTTTACGCTGGACGGCAAGGTTGTGACGGCCAACCGAAACTTTCTCGACACGCTGGGCTATGAGCTCGGCGAGATCGTCGGGCAGCATCATTCCATGTTCGTCGAGCCGGACTATGCCGAAACGGCAGATTATCGCGCTTTCTGGGATGCGCTCCGCCGCGGGGAATTCCAGACGGCCGACTACAAGCGTATCGGCAAGGGTGGCCGCCCAGTCTGGATTCAGGCCAGCTACAATCCGGTCCGGGACGATGCAGGCCGGACCTATGCGATCGTGAAAATCGCCACGGATGTCACCGCGCGCAAGCTGGACGACGCCGATATCCGGGGCAAGCTGGAAGCGCTCGACAAATCCCAGGCCATCATCGAATTCGAGCTGGACGGCACGATCCTTACCGCCAACGAGAACTTCCTCAGCACACTCGGCTACACGCTCGACGAAGTCCGCGGCCAGCACCATAGCCTCTTCGTCGACACGGACGAGCGCAGCAGCGCAGCCTACAAGCAATTCTGGGCCAAGCTGGCGCGCGGCGAGTTCCAGTCGGCCGAATACCGCCGGATCGCCAAGGACGGCAGCGACGTCTGGATTCTGGGGAGCTACAATCCGATCTTCGACATGGACGGCAAACCGTTCAAGGTCGTCAAGTTCGCCACCGACATCACCGCCACGGTCAATGAGCGCCACCGCCGCGCGGTCCAGGAGACCATAGCCGAAGAGCTGGTGAAGATATCGGAATCGGCTTCGAACACCTCCTCCCAGACCGCCAGTGTCGCCGCAGCCGCCAACCAGGCCTCGACCGGCGTCCAGTCGATCGCATCGGGAGCGGAGCAGCTCTCCGCTTCCGCCGCAGAGATCAGCCAGCAGGTCTCGCGCGCATCGCAGATCAGCCGCGAAGCCGTTCATGAGGCCGATTCCACCGACGCCACGGTGCGCACGCTTGCGGACTCGGCCCAGCGCATCGGCGAGATCGTCAACCTGATCACCGCGATCGCGGAACAGACCAACCTGCTCGCGCTCAACGCCACGATCGAGGCGGCCCGCGCGGGTGAGGCCGGCAAGGGCTTTGCCGTCGTGGCGAGCGAAGTGAAGGGCCTGGCCAACCAGGCGTCCTCTGCGACCGACGAAATCTCCGCGCAGGTCGCCGAAGTCCAGGGCGCGACCCAGCGCGCCGCCGAGGCCATCGCCTCGATCCGCGGCACCATCTCGGAAGTGGAGAGCGTATCCTCCGCCGTGGCCGCCGCCGTCGAGGAACAGACCTCCGTGACCGCCGACATGTCGGCCAACATGCAGGACGTTGCCCAGGGCGTGACCAGTATTTCCGACGCCATCCAGCAGATCGACGCCGCGACCCGCGAGGTCGAGTCCTCGACCCGCAATGTGCAGGGCATCGCCCAGCAGCTCGCCTGAGCCCGATGAATGGCTGCCCCCCCTGCGTCCCGGTGGGGCGGCCATTCGCCTCAGCGCCCCGACTTGCCGGACCGGCGGACGTGCGTTACGTCCGAAGCCTGTAATGAACGCGGCCGCAGCAAAGAACGGCCGTCAGGCAAGGCAAAGACCGGTTCGATGAGCGAAGACTTCCCCCTTTCCGCCCCCGACACGATCGCGGACACGACGGCCCTGTTCGGCTTCGATGCCGGTTTCGAGGTGCCGATGTTCTCCACACCGGACGAACACACGCCCCGGATCGATCCGGACTATGTCTTCGATCCGGCCACGACCCGGTCGATCCTCGCCGGCTTCGCCTACAATCGCCGCGTCATGATCCAAGGCTATCACGGCACCGGCAAGTCGACCCATATCGAACAGGTTGCCGCACGGCTCAACTGGCCCATGGTCCGCGTCAATCTGGACAGCCATATCAGCCGGATCGACATGGTCGGCAAGGACGCCATCGTGCTGCGCGACGGCAAGCAGGTCACCGAATTCCAGGAAGGGATCCTGCCCTGGGCGCTGCAGCGCCCGGTCGCCCTTCTGTTCGACGAATACGATGCCGGCCGTCCGGACGTGATGTTCGTGATCCAGCGCGTGCTGGAAGCCGCGGGCTCGCTGACCCTGCTCGACCAGACCAAGGTGATCCGGCCGCACCCCTTCTTCCGCCTGTTCTCCACCACCAACACGATCGGTCTGGGCGACACGACGGGCCTCTATCATGGCACCCAGCAGATCAACCAGGGCCAGATGGACCGCTGGTCGATCGTGTCCACGCTGAACTATCTGCCGCGCGAGACCGAGAACGCCATCGTGCTGTCCAAGATGAAACGGCTCTCCGAAACGGAAGAGGGCCGGAAGATGGTCGAGGACATGGTCAAGGTGGCCGACCTCACCCGCGAAGCTTTCATCAATGGCGACATCTCCACCGTGATGAGCCCGCGGACCGTGCTGACCTGGGCGGAGAACTACGAGATCTTCGGCGATCTGGGCAGCGCCTTCCGCCTCACCTTCCTCAACAAGTGCGACGAGCTGGAACGCCCGACCATCGCGGAATTCTACCAGCGCGTCTTCGGCGAGGACCTGCCGGAAGCCCCGATCAAGGCGGAAGTCTCCGCGGCCTGAGCGCGAACGGGATGACGGCGCACGCTTCCGGTCTATCCTGACCGGCATGAAGGTTTTCTATTCCGATCATTTCGCCCTGCCCCTGCCGGACGGACACCGCTTTCCCGGCAGCAAGTACTCCCTGCTGCGCGAACGGCTGGTCGCCGAGGGTATCGTGGAAGCCGGAGCCCTCCGTCCCGCCCGCCGCGCCTCGCGCACGGACCTGCTGCGCGCTCATGACACCGGCTACGTCGATGCGGTTTCGGCAGGCACGCTGGAGCCGTCCGCCGTACGCCGCATCGGCTTTCCCTGGAGCGAAGGCCTGGTCGGGCGCGTGGAGGCGACAGTCGGCGGCGCCATAGGCGCGGCCAAACAGGCCCTGCGCGACGGGATCAGCGGGCAGATCGCCGGCGGCACGCACCACGCCCACCGCGACTTCGGCTCGGGCTTCTGCGTCTACAATGATTTCGCGGTCACGGCGCTGCATCTCATCGGGACCGGGCAGGTTTCACGCGTTGCGATCATCGACCTCGACGTCCACCAGGGCGACGGCAATGCCGCCATCCTGTCAGGCCATCCCGATGTCTTCGTCTTCTCCATGCACGGCGCGCGCAACTTCCCCTTCCGCAAGCATGACAGCGACCTGGATGTCGGCCTGCCCGACGGCACCGGGGACGCTGCCTACCTCCACGCGCTGGACACCCACCTGCCCGAGGTCTTCGCCTTCCGGCCCGACATCGTGCTCTACCAGGCCGGGGTGGACCCGCTGGCCGAGGACCGGCTGGGCCGGCTGAGCCTCACCCATGCCGGACTGCGCATGCGGGACAGAATGGTCCTGGACGCCTGCGCCCGCGGCGGCATCCCGGTCTCGCTGGGCCTGGGCGGCGGCTATGCCGAACCGATCGACGCGACTGTTACCGCCAATCTCAACACTTGGGCGGAGGCGCGGGCGCGCTTCTGAGGAATGGAGCACCGGACGGGTTGCCACGAGTTATTATTTCAATTATCGTTGAAATATGGAAATTGAAACCGCCGTCGATCGTCTCTCCGCCCTGGCCCAGACCAGCCGCCTCGCCGTCTTCCGCCTGCTCGTGAAGGCCGGCCCCGACGGGCTGGCCGCCGGCGAGATCGCGCGCGCTCTCGACGTCGCCCCCAACACGCTGTCCGCCCAGCTCAGCCAGCTCTCCCGCGCCGGCCTGGTCCGCCAGCGCCGCGAGGGGCGTTCGCTGATCTACAGCGTCGCCTTCGAAACCATGTCGGACCTGCTGCTCTACCTCATGGAGGATTGCTGCCAGGGCCATAGCGACATCTGCACGCCCGTCGTCGAGGCCGCGGCCCGCGGCGCGTGCTGCCCCCCGCAACCGGAGTCCCTGTCATGAAACGCCTTCATGTCCACCTCGCCGTCGACGACCTGAACAAGGCCATCGCCTTCTATTCCACCCTCTTCGATGCCGAGCCGACGACCGCCAAGCCCGACTACGCCAAATGGATGCTGGACGATCCGCGGGTGAATTTTGCGATCAGCGCCCGGCAGAGCACGACGGGCATCCAGCATCTGGGTATACAGGCCGAGGACAAGGACGAGCTCGACACGGTCTACGAGCGCCTGTCCCGCGCCGATGCGCAAACGCTCGAGGAGGGCGAGACCACCTGCTGCTATGCCCGCTCGGAGAAAAGCTGGATCGCCGATCCGGTCGGCACGAACTGGGAAGTCTTCCGCACGATGGGCGACAGTACCGATTACGGGCACGATCTGACGGCCGGCACCGCGGCCGCCCCTGACTCGGAGGCCGGTGATGGCCCGTGCTGTACGCCCCGGGCCATGCCGGCCGCACCCAAGTCCGCCTGCTGCAGCTAGAAAGCCCGTCCATGCCAGTCTTCGAACGCTACCTGTCCGTCTGGGTCGCCCTGTGCATCCTGGCGGGGATCACGCTCGCCCAGGTCCTGCCGGGCCTGTTCTCCGCGCTGGCCGCGCTGGAATACGCCAATGTGAATTTCGCCGTGGCGGTGCTGATCTGGGCCATGGTCTGGCCGATGATGATCGCCGTCGATTTCGCCAGCCTCAAACGGATCGGCGAACGCCCGAAAGGCCTGGTCATCACCCTGGTCGTGAACTGGCTGATCAAGCCCTTCACCATGGCCTTTCTGGGCGTCGTCTTCTTCAAGCACGTGTTCGCCGGGTTGATCCCGCCGGCCGAGGCCGAAGGCTATATCGCCGGGCTGATCCTGCTGGGCGCCGCGCCCTGCACGGCGATGGTCTTCGTGTGGTCGCAGCTGACGCGCGGCGACGCGACCTACACCCTCGCCCAGGTCAGTGTGAACGACGCCATCATGGTGTTTGCCTTCGCCCCGATCGTCGCCCTGCTGCTCGGCGTCACCGACATCGCCGTGCCCTGGGAGACCCTGCTTCTGTCCGTCGTACTCTATGTCGTGATCCCGCTGATCGCCGGCGTGATCACGCGGCAGGCCCTGAAGGGCCGCGGCGGTGCCGGCGCGGTCGACCGGTTCACCGCCCGCATCAAGCCGGCCTCCATTCTCGGCCTGCTGGGCACGGTCATCCTGCTGTTCGGCTTTCAGGGTCACGTCATCCTGGACCGGCCCCTGCTGATCGGCCTGATCGCGGTGCCGATCCTGATCCAGTCCTACGGCATCTTCGCCCTGGCCTACGGGGCCGCCTGGATCTGGCGCGTTCCGCATGCGGTTGCCGCACCCTGCGCCATGATCGGCACCTCCAACTTCTTCGAGCTCGCCGTGGCTGTCGCCATCAGCCTGTTCGGGCTGAATTCCGGCGCCGCCCTGGCCACCGTGGTCGGCGTGCTGGTGGAAGTGCCGGTCATGCTCTCGCTCGTCGCCTTCGCCAACCGGACACGCGGGCATTTTCCCGGCGCCGGGGAGGTCACGCCCGAATGATCGTCATCCATCACAATCCCGAATGCGGCACCTCGCGCAATGTCGTCGCGCTGGTGAAGGCGGCCGGCTACGATCCCGACGTGATCGAATACCTGCAGACCGGCTGGACCCGGCCGCAATTGCTCGGCCTCTTCGCCGCCGCCGGACTGACGCCGCGCAGCGCGCTGCGCGAGACCAAGTCGCCGGCGGCCGAACTCGGCCTGCTGCAGCCGGGCGTCGCTGACGACACCCTGCTCGATGCGATGCTCCAGCATCCCGTCCTGGTGAACCGGCCGATCGTGTGCACGCCGCGCGGCGTGCGCCTGTGCCGGCCCAGCCCCAGCGTGCTGGACCTGCTGGACCGCTGGCCGCAGGGCCCCTTCGCGCTGGAGGACGGCACGCCGGTGATCGACGGGAACGGACAGCGCGTTGGCGCCTGAAAGGGCCTACTGGAAGAAGCGCAGGATCGTCTTCGGCGCCTCGTTGGCCACGGCCAGCGCCTGCATGCCCAGCTCCTCGCGCACCATCAGCGCTTTCAGCTTGGCCGCTTCGCGTCCCAGATCGGCATCGACCAGATTGCCGATGCCGGCATCGGTCACGTCGATCTGCTTGACCAGGAGCGTGCGCTGGATCTCCAGGCTCTTCAGGCTCACGCCCAGCCGTGACACGGCGGCGTTGACGGCCTCCATCGAGGTTTCGAAATCCGCCACCATGGACAGGTCCGGCCGGGCGGCCAGAGCGCTTGCATCGCTTTGCGGCAGGCTGGACGGCAGGGTGGAATCGAAAATCCCGCCGCCATCGCTTAGATCCTCCGCGGCGATCGCCATCTGCGTGTTCGGATTGTCCGAGATCAGGACCGAGATCCCCGAAGCGCCGGCCTCGAGCAGGTTGAGATCGTTGAAGCTGGCATTGGCGACGAGGTGCTGGGCCTGATTACCCAGCGCCACGAAATCATTCATCAGGGTGCGCCAGCCCTGTTCGTCCAGCGACGTGTCGGTGGCGGCGACGAGCTTGGCCTGCATCTCGACCATGAGTTCTGAAATGCCTTCGGCCGCGGCCAGTGCGGTTTCCACCACGCCGGTCGCCAGGTCGATCGAGGTGAGCGCTTCGCCGCGCGCGCCATTGGCCGCGCGCATGCCCTGGGCCAGGGCCCAGACCGCGCCGCCATCGCTCGCGCTGCCGATCTTGAGCCCTGTCGCAATCCGGGTGTGCACTTTCACACTGGCCCGTTCCAGCATGTCCATATGCTGGAGCGCAGAGTTCACGCCGGCCATGGAATGGACCGAATAGGTCATCCAGCCGTATCTCGCCACCTGATCGGGCCCACTTTTTACGGGCTCCATCGGCCAATCTGGCGCGCGAGGGTTAGCAACTCCTTTCCGGGCTGCTCATGAAATAACCCTGTCAGACCTCTTCGAGCGCCTTGGCCACACGCCTCAGGGCGGGCCGGGCGTCGCCGCCGGACATACCCTCGCCCGAAGCGGTTACCAGTTCCTCGGCGTCATGCTTCCAGCGCTCGAGGATTTCGACCTTCTGCTCGCGCGTGAGAGCCTTGTCCGCCACTACGTCTTGGGGGTCGCCGAACGTGTCGGCCGGGTTCAGCAAGGCTTTTTCGTAGGCTTCACGATTCATCCTGGGCCTCCTTCCGGTTTCAGAACCCCGATAGTGTCATAAAACGCACGACACGCGTGTCCGGTTCCGCTGAAACTGCACATCGCAGGACGCTTTGCCGCCCTCGCAATTTCGCGCGGATGGATTAGGTTGCCCGCATGAGCCAACCACCCGCCGATCCCGACGCGTTCAAGCGCGCCCTCGCCATCACCACCCGCGCCCTTGCCGGGGACAAGGATCTCGACGTGCGCTATGGCGGCGAGATCGCCGGCCTGTCGGGCGGACGCATCGTGCTGCCCAATCCGGGGCCCGAACCGTCCGCCGCCGCGGCCGCCGCCGTGCGCGGCCGGGCGGACGCGCTGGCCCTGCGTCTGGCCCATCACGACGAAGCCGCCCATGCCGGCGCCCTGCCGCCCGGCGCCACGGCGCGCGCCATCTTCCACGCCGCCGAACAGGCCCGGGTGGAAAGCCTGGGCGCCCGGGACATGCGCGGCATGGCGGACAATCTGGATGCAGCGCTCATCGCCCGCTGCCGCCAGAAGGGCTGGCAACGGGTCGAGGACCGCCAGGCCGCCCCCATGGAAGAAGCCGTCGCCATGATGGTGCGCGAGCGGATCACCGGCCGCCCCGCTCCGGCCGAGGCCGCCGGCCTGATGGAGCTGTGGCGCGACCAGCTGGAAACCGTCGCCGGCAAGTCCCTGGATGCGCTGGCGGAAAACGCCGGAGACCAGAAAGCCTTCGCCGACCTGCTGCGTACCGTGATCGAGGATCTCGATCTGGCCGACGAGCTGGGCGGCGATCCGGAACAGTCGGAAAACGAGAATGACGACGACGAGGGCGTCGATCGCGAACAGCGCACCGGCGAGGACGAACAGGACGATGACGGCAAGGAGGGCGACGATCCCGACACGCCGGACGCGGCCGGCACGGCCGGCGACGAGGAAGAAATCAACGCCGAGGGCGAGGATTCGGAAACCCGTGTCGAGGCCATGGACGACGAGGGTTCGGCCCAGACCGCGATGCGGCCCAACTGGCAGCCCTCCGGCGAGGGCGACGCCAAGGCCTACAAGGTCTTCACCCGCGAGTTCGACGAGATCATCGCCGCCCAGGACCTGTGCGATGCTGAGGAGCTGGAGCGGCTCCGCAAGTATCTCGACAATACGCTGAAAGGCCTCGACCAGGTTGTCGGCCGCCTCGCCAACCGGCTGCAGCGCCGGCTGATGGCCCAGCAGGAACGGGCCTGGCAGTTCGACCTTGAGGAAGGCGTGCTCGACGGCTCGCGCCTGGCCCGCGTCATCGCCGACCCGACCCTGCCCCTCTCCTACAAGCAGGAGAGCGACACGGAGTTTCGCGACACCATCGTCACCCTGCTGCTCGACAATTCCGGCTCCATGCGCGGCCGGCCGATCATGGTCGCCGCCGCCTGCGCGGACATTCTCGCGCGCACGCTGGAACGGGTCGGGGTGAAGACCGAGATCCTCGGCTTCACCACCAAGGCCTGGAAAGGCGGCCGGTCGAAGGAGAAATGGCTGGCCGAGGGCAAGATCCCCAATCCGGGCCGGCTCAACGATCTCAGGCACATCATCTACAAGTCCGCCGACACGCCCTGGCGGCGTGCGCGCACCAATCTCGGCCTGATGATGCGCGAGGGCCTCCTGAAGGAAAACATCGACGGCGAAGCACTGATGTGGGCCTGGAAACGCCTCGGCGCCCGTCCGGAACAGCGCCGCATCATGATGGTGATCTCCGACGGCGCCCCGGTCGATGACGGCACCCAGTCGGCCAATTCGCCGGGCTATCTGGAACGCCATCTGCGCGAGACGATCGCCATGATCGAGAACCGGTCAGAGGTCGAACTCCTGGCCATCGGCATCGGCCACGATGTCACACGCTGGTATCGCCGCGCCGTGACCATCAATGACGTCGAACAGCTCGGCGGGGCCATGACCGACCAGCTGGCCTCCCTGTTCGACGAGGACGGCGGCGGCAGCGGCGGGCGCTTCTCCAGCCGCAGGGAAACGGCGACATCCGGACTGAAGCGCGGCGACCGGGCCGCGCTGGCCGGCGGACGGTAACGGAGTTCCCCATGATGCGTTCCGCTTTGCTTGCGCTGGGCCTGGCGCTGGCCGTGCAGGCGGCTGCCGTCGGCCAGGCGGTCGAGGTGACGCCCGTACCGCTCAACCCCGACGCTTCGGAAGACACAAGGACCGGCCGGCTCGACTATCGCGGCGGCATTGCCATCGCCTCGGACGATGAGCGCTTCGGCGGCCTGTCTGCGCTCGAACTGTCCTCCGACGGTACCCGCCTGCTGGCCCTGTCCGACAGCGCCTGGTGGATCACCGGCTCGCTGGACTGGTCGGACGAGGGCAACCGGCTGACCGGGTTTTCCGGTCTCCAGATCGCTCCGGTCCGCGATGCCGGCGGCGCGCATTTCGAAGGCCGGAGCGGCGACAGCGAAGGTCTCGCCCCGCTGGGCAATGGCCGTTACGCCATCAGCTTCGAGCGCGAACACCGCATGCTCGCCTACGATCTCGGCACCGACTGGTCCCGTGTCGGCGAGGCCCGCCCCGAACCGCTGCACGGACCGGAGGAGCTGGCCGGCCTGCCCGACAATCGCGGCGCCGAATCGCTGGCGCGCACCGCGACCGGCACGCTGCTCATGGGTATCGAATACCCGACCGACATCACGCTCGCTCATCACCTCTGGGTCGGGGACGGAACGGGCTGGCGACGCCTCGCGCTGAATGCACGCCCCTCTTTCGGCCTCACCGGCATGGCCGCGCATGACGGCACGATCTACGCCCTGGAACGCTTCTATTCCCGCGCCGTTGGCAATCGTGCCGGCATCATCGCCTTTCCCGTACCGGGGCCGGACGATACCGCCATCGCACCGGTCACGATCGGCCGCATCGACCCGCCCATGACGGTGGACAATTTCGAGGGCATCGCCGTGATCGAACGCGGCGGCGAAACACTGATCCTCATCCTGTCCGACGACAATTTCTCCCGCCGCCAGCGCACGCTTTTGATGGCGTTCGCGGTGGTGGAATAGGCAAGGGCCACCATCCTTCCCCTTGATGGGGAAGGGGGACCGCGCCGAAGGCGTGGTGGATGGGGTGGGGGCGAGGTCTTCGCGACTTCGTGCTCAAAGGGCCGCAACCGGGATTCACCCCTTCCGTCCGGCTGCGCCGGACACCTTCCCCATCAAGGGGAAGGATGGCGGGGGCGGCGCCGCTACCCCCCGAACCGGCCGGCCTCTTCCCAGACCACCTCGCCGTCGACCACGGTCATCAGGGGCTCCACCTCCAGGATCTCCGCTTCCGGGATCGTCATGATGTCGGCGGAGAAGACGGTGAAGTCGGCGCGCTTGCCGGTCTCGATCGAGCCCAGCTCGTCTTCCCGGAACGAGGCGTAGGCCGGCCACAGGGTGAAGAGTTTCAGCGCATCCTCGCGCGACAGCGCTTCCTCGGGATGCCAGTTCTCGCCCTGGAAGCCGGAGAGGTCCGAGCGCGCCGTGGCGGCGTAGTATTCGATCCGCGGATCGCCCTGCTCGACCGGTGCGTCCGATCCACCCGTCAGGCGCGCACCGGCATCCAGCAGGCTCTGCCAGGCATAGGCGCCTTCCAGGCGCTCGTCGCCCAGACGGTCCGGCGCGAAATGCAGATCGCCGATGGCGTGGGAGGGCTGCATGGAGGCGATCACGCCCAGTTCGGCGAAGCGCGGAATATCGTCGGGATGGACAATCTGGCTGTGCTCGTCGCGCCAGCGGTGTTCCGGCAGAGCGCGCGCCTCCGGCGGCACCTGGGCCAGCGCCTCGGCCACCCAGTCGAGCAGGGAACGATTGCCGCGGTCGCCGATGGCGTGAACATTCATCTGCACACCGTCGCGCAGGGCCTGGGTCATGATGGAGACGGTCTCGTCGGCCTCGGCGATGCGCAGACCCGACGTGTCCGGCCGGTCGGAATAGGGCTCCAGCAGCGCTGCGCCGCGCGACCCCAGCGCACCGTCCATGTAGAGCTTCACCGCCCGCGTGATCACCCGGCCATCGTCGGCAATGCGGGGCACCTCCGGCGCCAGCGCCGCATAACCGTCCGGGTTGATCGACACATAGACGCGCACGGGCAGGCGGTCCTCGTCCGCCAGACCCTCGATCATCGCCACATCGGCATAGGGCACGGACATGTCGTGGGCACCGCTCCAGCCCAGGCTGGCGAGGCGGCGGGCCCCCTCGGCATAGATGTCGGCACGCTCGGCGCCTTCCGGCTGCGCGACCAGCGCCTGGGCCGGTCCCATCGCCGTGTCGATCAGCATGCCGTCGGGATCGCCATTCTCGTCGAGCAGGATCTCGCCACCCTCCGGCGCAACGCTGTCGCGATCGATGCCGGCCGCGTCCAGCGCGGCGCTGTTGGCCACCAGCGCATGACCGTCGGCCCGGACCAGCACGACCGGATTGTCCGGCGAGACCGGGTCCAGATCGGCACGGTTGGGGAAACGGCCCTCCGGCCAATGCGTCTCGATCCAGCCGCGGCCGAACACGACAGCGCCCGGCTCGGCAGCCTCGACCGCCGTTGCGACACGGGCGACCAGGTCGTCCACGGAAGCGACATCGTCCAGATTGAGCAGGCGTTCGCGCTGGCCCACGCCGAGCACGTGGATATGGCTGTCGGTGAAACCGGGATACATCGCCGCGCCCTGCAGGTCGACGATCCGCGTGTCCTGCCCGACCCACATGTCCAGCCCCGGCCGCGGACCGGCAAACACGATACGGCCGTCCTGGACGGCCACGGCCTCGACGGCGGGGCGGGCGTCATTGGCCGTATGGATGGGGCCACCGAAGAAGACGAGATCCGCCGCCGGAACGCCGTCCGTATCGGCGCGCGCACGCGTTTGCGGTTCGGCCGGAGCCTGCGAGGCCGGCTCGCCGCCGCCGCAGGCCGCCAGTGCCAGGGCGCCGAAAGACGCCGCGATTGCAAAAAACCTGTTCATGCCTGCCTCCCCGTCATTGCCGGCAGGAGGCTATCCGCACGCCGCACATACGACAACGCCCGCTGCATTACACAGCGGGCGTTGAAGAAAACCGTTCGTGCAGGACGACCTAGGCCGTCATTGCCTTCTTCAGGTCGCGCTTGATCTTCAGGGCACGGTCGGAAAGACCTTCGTCGCGGGCCTTGAGGAGGTAGGCGTCCAGACCGCCGACATGGTCGACGGAGCGCAGCGCCTTGGCGGCAATGCGCAGTTTGAAGCTGCGACCCAGCTTTTCAGAGGCCAGGGTCACATCGCACAGGTTCGGAAGGAAACGGCGGCGGGTCTTGTTCTGAGCGTGGGACACATTGTTCCCCGTCATCACGCCCGTGCCGGTCAGTTCGCAGCGACGCGCCATAGTCGCACCTTTCACATAAGATAATCCGTGCGCACAGGTCTTGCGACCGGTGCGAGAGCGGGCGAAATAACGGAGCGGGACCACTGCGTCAAGCTTGCTCCGTTCATCTTGCAGCCGGTTTTGTTCGGTTATTGCAGTTGATATGAAGGGGCAAGGCTTGCGGGCGGTGCGCAACCGAGGAGAGTTTCGAGTGAAAAAGGCGTGGGTTATCGGAGCCGTGGCGCTCGGCCTGGCGGGCGGCATGGCGCCTGTCGTGGCCGACGATGCCAATGACACGGCGGCGCACAGCAACAGCCCGATGGGTGTCACGGTGCAGTATTCCGGCTCGGTGATGATTTTCCAGGTCGCCAGCATCGTGGTGAACAGCCAGTTCGCCGAGGACGACTATTCCGCCTCGGCGCGGCTGACGACGGCGGGCCTGGCCGCCCTCTTCTCGGATGCCGACATCGAGGCCGGCGTTTCCGGCTATCGCCAGGGGCCGCGGCTGCAGCCCTGGCGCTACAGCCACCTCAATCATGCCAGTTCCAAGGGCCGCATCGTCGGTATCGACTTTCCCGACGGCGTCGCGACGCCGGATATCAATCCGCCGTTCGGAAACATGGGCGAACCGCCGGCCAATGAAGAAGAACGCGCCGGGGCGGCCGACCCGCTGTCCACCCTGCTCTCGATCGGGCTCGGCGCGGCGTCCAGCAGCGATTCGCTGTGCGACGGCCGCCTGCCGGTCTTCGACGGACGCGCGCGCTACAATCTGCGTTTCGAGGATGGCGGCACCGACCGGGTGCGCACCCGCGCCTGGTCCGGCGAGGCCCAGGTGTGCCATGCCTATTACGAACCGATCTCCGGTTATGAGGAAGACGAGTTTCCCGACGAGGAGACGATCTCCCACCCGATCACCTTCTGGCTGGCCCCGCTGCACGACGGCGATATCTATATCCCCGTCCGCATCCGCACGAATGCCGGTTTCGGCGGCGTGACGGTTTCGGCCCGGTCGATCCAGGAAAGCTGACCCCGCACGGCTGCGCGAACGGGGCGGCCTTGCGCCGGCCCGGGCGCCGGGCTTAAGGAGGGGCGTCATGTTGGCGCGCAATGACGGGCCCGGCCAGATCACGGCCGCGCTCGGACCGACCAATACCGGCAAGACCCATCTCGCCGTCGAACGCATGCTGGGCCGCTCCTCCGGGATGATCGGCCTGCCCCTGCGTCTGCTGGCGCGCGAGGTCTATGACCGTGTGGTGAAGGTGAAGGGACCGGCCGCCGCGGCTCTGATCACCGGCGAGGAAAAGATCGTGCCGCCCTCGGCGCGCTATTTCATCTGCACGGCCGAGGCCATGCCGGTGGAAAAGCGCGTCGCCTTCGTCGCCATCGACGAGGTGCAGCTGGCCGCCGATCCGGAACGCGGCCATGTCTTCACCGACCGGCTGCTTCGCGCCCGGGGCACCGAGGAAACCATGATCCTGGGCGCGGGCACGATGATCCGGCTGATCCGCGAACTCGTGCCCGGCGCCGATACCGAACATCGCGAACGCTTTTCCCAGCTGGCCTATGCCGGACCGGCCAAGCTGACCCGCCTGCCGCGGCGCTCGGCCGTGGTCGCCTTCTCCGCCGAGGCCGTCTACGCCATCGCCGAGCTGCTGCGCCGCCGCCGCGGCGGGGCCGCCGTGGTGATGGGCGGGCTGTCGCCGCGCACCCGCAACGCCCAGGTCGAGCTCTACCAGTCCGGGGAGGTGGACTTCCTGGTCGCCACCGACGCGATCGGCATGGGGCTGAACATGGATATCGACCATGTCGCCTTTGCCGAGAGCCGCAAGTTCGACGGCCGCCGCCGGCGCCGCCTCACCCCGGCCGAGCTGGCCCAGATTGCCGGCCGGGCCGGGCGTTTCCGCTCCGACGGCACATTCGGCGAGACCGCCGACTGCCGCCCCTTCGAGGCCGACGTCGTGGAAGCCGTCGAGAACCACAGCTTCGCACCCGTGGAACGCCTGCGCTGGCGCAATCCCGATCTCGACGAGAGCTCGCTGGACGCGCTGCAATACTCGCTGGGCAAGCCCTCGCGCCATCCGGCCCTGGAACGGGTCGGCGAGGCGATGGACGAGCGGGCGCTGGGCGTGCTCGCCGCCGACCGGGAGATCCGCGACCGCGCGACAAGCCGCGACGGGGTCGCCCGGCTGTGGGATGCCTGCCGCCTGCCGGATTTCCGCAAGGCCACGCTGGACGCCCATGCACGGCTGGTGAAATCGCTCTTCATGCACCTCACCGGCCCCGGCAACCGTCTGCCCGACGACTGGCTGGCCGGGCATCTGGACCGGCTGAACAAGACCTCCGGCGATGTCGATGTGCTCGCCTCGCGCCTGGCCTATGTGCGTACCTGGGCCTATGCCGCCCACCGCGCCGACTGGACCCGCGACCCCGATCACTGGCGCGGCCGCACACGGCAGATCGAGGACGCCCTGTCCGATGCGCTGCACGAACGCCTGATGCAGCGTTTCGTCGACCGGCGCACCAGCGCGCTGGTCAAGGGCCTGCGCGACGAGCGCGATCTTCTGGCCGGCGTGGCCCGCAATGGCGAGGTCACCGTGGAGGGTCATTTCGTCGGACGGCTTGACGGGCTGACCTTCAAGCCCGATGCAGAGGGCCGCGAGCTGGCCGCCCGCACTTTGAAATCCGCCGCGCTGAAGGCGTTGCGACCCGAGATCAACCGGCGCCTCGGCGCCCTGGCAAGAACGGACATGACAGACCTCACCTTTACCGATGAAGGCCAGATCGTCTGGAACGGCGAGACCGTCGCCCAGCTCATCCCCGGCCCCGCCCCGCTGAAACCCGCCGTCAAGCTGATCGGCGGCGATCTGGGTACCACCGAAGCCCAGGCTTCGGCCCAGTCGACCCTGGAAACCTGTGTGCGCGAGCATATCGAGACCGTGCTGGCGCCGCTCTTCAAGCTGCGCGAGGCCGGCCAGTCGGACGACCTCACCGGCCCGGCGCGCGGCGTCGCCTGGCGCCTGCACGAGGCCGGCGGCGCGCTGGCGCGTCTCAACATTGCCGAGGAAATCCGCAACCTGTCCCAGGACGAACGCCGCTCGCTGCGCACCGCCGGCGTGCGGATCGGCGAGCACATGATCTACGTGCCCGAACTGGTCAAGCCGGCGCCGGCACGGCTCAACGCCCTGCTGCAGGCCATCGCCGCAGGCAACACCGATATTTCATGGCTGCCTGCGCCGGGCCTCACCTCGATCGCCAACGACAAGACGCGATCGCGCGGCGACTACGCCACCGTGGGCTTCCATCCCTGCGGTCCGCGCGCGGTGCGCTTCGACATGCTCGAACGGCTGGCCGACACGCTGCGCGAGGCCCGCGCGCTGGACACCGAGCCCGGCTTCCCGCTCACCGCCGACATGACCGCCCTGCTGGGCTGTTCGGTGGAGGACCTGCGCGGCACGCTGACCGTGCTGGGCTACAAGCGCATCCAGAAGGGTCCGGATCCGGAAAAGGCCGAGGGCGAGCGCTGGGACCGCCGCAAGCGGCGGCCGCAGGCGCGCCCGAAGCCCAGGCCGAAAGCCGCCACCCCGCCGCCGTCGGACAGCCCTTTCGCCGCCCTGGCCGAGCTGGATCTGGCCAGCGCCCCGTCCGGCGGTCGCCGCCCGCCGAAAAAGAGAGGCAAGAAGGCCGGAGGGTCATGAGCGAAACGAGCGACGAGGCCCGGCGGGTGGATGTCTGGCTCTGGCACGCCCGTCTCTTCAAGACACGCACCCTGGCCACACGGGTCGTCTCGAAGGGGCAGGTCAGGCTCGAAACCGCCGGCAAGGTGCGGCGCCTGACCAAGGCGTCGGCGCTGGTCAGGCCGGGCGACACATTGACGCTCCCCCTGAATAGGCGGATTGTCCGTCTTGAAATCCTGGGCATGGGCACGCGCCGTGGACCGGCTGCCGAAGCCCGCCTGCTCTACCGCCTGCTCGACGCGGCGGACACCGAAACCGAGCCTGCCGCTCACCCCGGACCGTAGAGGAGCCGGCCATGTTCGATTCCATCAAACGTCTTTTCGCCACCGAGACGGATGAGAGCCATCCCGAGATCGACCCGCACGTCGCGGCCACGGCCCTGCTGGTCGAGGCCGCCCTGGCCGACGGCATCTATGCCGATTGCGAGCAGGAACAGATCCTGGGCATTCTGCGCGCCGCCTTTTCCATGCAGCCGGACAAGGCGGAACGCGTGCTCGATCAGGCCGAGGGCCTGGCGGAAAGCGCGGTCGACCACCACCGTTTCACCAAGGTGGTCAAGGCGTGCCTCGACCGGCAGGAGCGCATTGCCCTGCTGGAGCAGTTGTGGCGTGTCGCACTGGCGGACGGTGAGAAATCGCCCTTCGAGGATGCCTTCATCCGGCGCATCTCGCCGCTCCTGGCGGTGGAGGACCGCGACCGCGTCTTCGCGCGCTCACGTGCAGAAGCCCAGATGCGCCCCCGTTGACAAATCCGCGCCTGCAGCCCATGTCCCGCCGGCATAACGGTCCGTCCCGAGAAACCCGCCTCCCATGACCTATATCGTCACTGACGCGTGCGTGCGTTGCAAATACACCGATTGTGTCGAAGTCTGCCCCGTCGACTGCTTCTACGAGGGCGAGAACTTCCTCGTCATCCACCCCGATGAATGCATCGATTGCGGCGTGTGCGAACCGGAATGCCCCGTCGAGGCGATCAAGCCGGACACGGAAGACGATCCGGACGGAAAGTGGCTGGCGGTCAACTCCAAATTCGCCGAGGTCTGGCCCAATATCACGGTCCGCAAGGACCCGCCCGCCGACGCCGACGCGATGGCCGAGGAAGAGGGCAAGTACGAAAAGTACTTCTCCGAAAAGCCGGGCTCGGGCGACTAGCCGCGACCGGTTAACCAAACGCTACCGTTTGGAAAAATCCGTAGTTTGTGATATGTTCCACGGATTGATGGGCAGTGCGCTTGGCGCTGCCCGCTTTTCTGCACGGTGGCTTGCACGCAGGACTTGTCGATCTCGGAGCCGGGTTGGGTGCCGGAACAACTTTGAGAGCGATCCGCGAGCTATTGCGCCCCTTGCCATGAAGAGCCCAGCAAGAGAGCATCCATGACGAAAAAAACCGCCAACGACAACAGGTCTTTCAAGCAAGGCGACTTTATTGTGTACCCGGCCCATGGCGTCGGTCAGGTCACGGGCGTTGAGAAGGATACGGTCGCGGGTTTCGACATCGAAGTCTACGTCGTCACGTTCGAGCAGGACAAGATGACTTTGCGCGTTCCGACAGCCAAGGCCGAGGCTTCCGGCATGCGCCCGTTGTCCAGCGACCGCATCGTCAAGGACGCCATGAAAACGCTCAAGGGCAAGGCCAAGGTCAAGCGGACCATGTGGAGCCGCCGGGCCCAGGAATACGAAGCGAAGATCAATTCGGGCGACCTGATCATGATCGCCGAAGTCGTTCGCGACCTGCACCGCGCCGAGGACCAGCCCGAGCAGTCCTATTCGGAACGCCAGCTCTATGAATCGGCCCTCGACCGCATGGTTCGCGAGCTCGCTGCCGTTGAAAACATCGAACACGACAAGGCGCGCGAAATGCTGTCGGTCTCGCTGGCCAAGAAGGCCGCCTGACCCGCTTTGCGCCCATGACGGCCTGAACGGCCTCCAAAGACTTCAGAGAAACGCCCGGCGCCCGCCGGGCGTTTTTCGTTGCGGCCCACCTCCCCGCCGGGCCGGCCGGTGATCCGCCTGCTGCTGCGCGTCGTAGACGTCAGCAAGGAGGATATACGGATGCCCGCTGCCACACGAGGATACGAAACCAGGTCCACCGCCCGCGACCGCGATGCCGGCGAACAACGCTATGTGAAGGCCGCCATGGCCCAGCCCATGCTGTCGCGCGAGGACGAGAATGCTTTGGCCCGCCGATGGTCCGAGGACCGCGACGAGGCGGCGCTGCACAAGCTCACCGAAGCCCACCTCCGGCTTGTCGTCTCCATCGCCGCGAAATTCCGCCGCTACGGCCTGCCGTTCTCCGATCTCATCCAGGAAGGCAATATCGGACTGATGAAGGCCGCCGAGCGCTTCGACCCGGCGCGCGATGTGCGCTTTTCCACCTATGTGACCTGGTGGATCCGCTCCTGCATCCAGGACTATGTCCTGCGCAACTGGTCGATCGTGCGCACCGGCACGACCTCGGCCCAGAAATCCCTCTTCTTCAACCTGCGCCGGCTGCGCGCCCGGATCGGCGATATCGACGGGTCCGGCCTGAGCCCGGAAAACCGCCAGCGCATCGCCACGGAGCTGAAAGTGCGCGAGCAGGACGTGGAGATGATGTCGGCCCGGCTCAGCGCCGCCGACCGCTCGCTCAACGCCCCGGTCGGCGATGAGGAACAGATGCAGTGGCAGGACCTGCTGGTCGATGAAAGCTGCGCCCCCGAGGACGAGGTGATGGACCGGTCCGACAGCGAGAAGCGCCAGGCCTGGCTCGGTCAGGCGATCGACACGCTGAACGAGCGCGAACGCCTGATCATCCGCGAACGCCGTCTGAGCGAGGACGGGTCCACGCTGGAAGTGCTGGGCGACAAGCTGGGGATCTCCAAGGAACGCGTCCGCCAGATCGAGACCGCCGCGCTCGACAAGATCCGCCGGGCGCTCACCGAGCGCGTCGGCGATCCGTTCGAAGCCGGCCTGGTGCCCGGAAGCTAGGGCCCTGTCATCGGGTTCCAGGCCGATGACAGGCCCCGGATCCCTTGTTGTGCCGCATTTTCGAACCGCGAAACCGGGTCCCGCTTTCGCTGAAATGCGCGCGCGGATCGAAGCCCGCCGGCCCGGCCGTCTCTGGCCGGGCGGCCGCTTCAGTCCGCGAGCAATTCGATCCGTTCGGGATGATCGATCCGGATCATCGGCCCGTTCTCGTCCTCGATCCAGCCGCGCACCCGGATGCGCCGCGTCTCCAGCGCTGCGGGCGTCAGGCCGGCCGCGTCGAAGGCCGACGCATCCTCCGCTTCGATCATGACGGTGAAGTCGGTGCGATAGTCGGCGCCGAAATTCAGGTAGATACGTCCCGACCGCAATTGCGTGGCCTCGATCACGCGTCCCTCCACCAGTTGAACCGATCCGATATCCTGGGCCAGCGCATCGGGATGGGTGTCGCGCACGGCGTGGGCCGGATCGCTCCAGAGCCCGCGGCCCGCCGCACGCGCATGCCCTTCCAGCACGAGCAGATCGCGCGCCGCCGCGCGATTGTCGGCATGGGACAGCACGCGCGCCGCGCCGGTCTCCACAAGCCGGGCCTGCAGCCAGGTTTCACGGCCATCCGCCGCGATCACATGGACCTGGGCCAGGGCCCGCCGGTACCGGTCGCGCGTCTGACCGGCATAGGAGAGGCGGACGGTTTTCCCCTCCGCCAGCATTTCCAGGGCGGCGCGGCTTCGCGCCGGGTCCGGCGCATCCAGTTCGGCAAGACGCACATCCAGCGTTCCGGCCGGTTCGTCACGCTCCGCGTCCGGGGCCGCAGCCGCGTCCGGGGCCGGCGCCAGGGTAAGCGTCAGCGCACCGGCGATGGCGGTCACCTCACCACGCTCGCCCGGACGATAGGGATCGGCCTCCAGCGAACAGGCCGCGAGCAGGAAAAAGAGCGGGGCTGCAAGACGTTTCAGGCGCATCGGAACCGCTTTCCGTTCATGTTGCCGATACACTACCTGTACGTGCATTAAAACACAAGGGACACCCATCGAATTTACCGATCCGTTTACCATCTGCGGCTATCCCTTTCGGCAACCAACAAGCAGGGACGACCCACGATGAACGCACACGCCTATTCCGACGACGCGATGGCCCAACCGGTCGAGGCGTCCAGCGCCCATTCCCACGCGGTTGCCGACGCCGTCGGCGAGACGGCGGCCCGCGCATCCCAGGGCGCCGAAGCCGCCCAGGTCGCGCTGGACGCGATGAACCAGGTTGAGGAATCCAGCCAGGTCCTCGAGCGCCGGGTGGAAGCCCTCACCGACGCGTCCCAGCGCATCAATGCCATTCTCTCCACGATCGAGGCGATCGCCAGCCAGACCAACCTGCTGGCCCTCAACGCCACGATCGAGGCCGCCCGCGCCGGCGAGGCCGGCCGCGGCTTTGCCGTCGTCGCCGGGGAAGTGAAGGCCCTGGCCGGCCAGACCGCCAAGGCCACCGAGGACATCGCCGCCCGCATCGCGGCGCTGGACACCGAGGTGAAGGAAATCCTCGACGGCGTGCGCGGTTCCGGCGAATCCGTCGCCCGCGGCAAGGAAGCGGTCGACCAGATGACCCTGGCCACCCAGGACATCGCGCACCAGCTCAACACGCTGCGCGAGACCATCGGCCGCTAGGCTCCGGCCACACGCAATTTCGGGCGGGCGGCGGACACACTGTCCGCCGCCCGTTTCCCGTTCCGCACCGCGCTCTTCAGCCCGCAGGCAAAACCCGCTAAGACGCTCTCCTCAGCGGCCCCGTAGCTCAGCAGGATAGAGCGCCGGATTCCTAATCCGTAGGTCACAGGTTCGAATCCTGTCGGGGTCGCCAGGTTTTCTCTTTATGTCTCACGGCAGTCCGCTTCGCGGACGCCTCCGACGGGCGCCCTGACCGGCCGGCGCGCGGTCGCGCTTGCGGGCCCCTGGCCCGGATGTCTCACGGCAG
>JAYEGL010000013.1:0-224836 GCA_034659015.1 Pseudomonadota bacterium
ACTCGGTCAACTCGGTCAACTCGGTCAACTCGGTCAACTCGGTCAACTCGGTCAACTCGGTCAACTCGGTCAACTCGGTCAACTCGGTCAACTCGGTCAACTCGGTCAACTCGGTCAACTCGGTCAAGCGAGCAGCGCGCTTCGCTCCCGGAGGTCAAGCCCCGGGAGCGAATTTTCTCATTTAAATCTAAAGGTTAGCGGAAGGCGCGCGAGCGCGACGGACCGAGTATCACCGCATTGAGCAGAAGGAGATCCAGCCCGTCCAGATAGGCCCGCGTCGTCGGCGACTGGGTGAAGGCGACCACGTGGCCATCGCCATAGCGACGCGACAGCACGAACGGCTTGTAGGCCAACTGTTCGGCATACTCTTCCCAGAGATAACCGCCCGCCAGCAGATCCTCGCCGCCGGCAAAACGCATGGCCGTGTCGGCATCGTCCATCTCCACCGGGGCGTAGATGTCGGAACCTGTCACCAGGGCCGCGGCTCCGTCATCATACCCCGCCGACATCCATGCATCGGGATTGGCCTCGACATACACCAGCGCACCGGGCGAGGAATCCGGCATGGCACCCGATGCGGTCTCGCTGGCCTGGAGCTCTTCGCGATTGGCCAGAACCGTGCCGTCGACAACCTCGCCGGTGACCGACGCCTCGCGCGGCGAGTCGACCGCCCGTTCGCGCTGGGCCGGCATCATCGCCACCTCGCTGTCGGCGAGCCAGCGCGTGGCATCGCCGAGCCCGACGACCACCCCGCCCCCGCGGGCAAAGCCCTGAACCGCCGTGCGCCCCGGCGCCCCCAGCTCGTCGCCCAGCTGGCCCCAGCGCTGTTCCGGCAGGATCAGCACGTCATAGTTCGACAGCTCGGCCCGGCCGGCCGCACCCGTGCGGATCACCGCGACGGGGATGCCGTAGCGCCGTTCCAGCACGTAGCGCGTCGCGCCGGCCGAGGTCGGGTCCACGCCGTCATCCCAGAGCATCGCAACGCGCGGTTCGCGCAGCGGATGGAAGTTGTCCGAGCCGGGATTCGGGCCCTCATCGACCCAGCTGCTCGACATACCGTCGAAACGCGCGCCGATCTCGGCGGCCAGGCGGGTGATCAGATTGTCCAGGTCTTCCGGTGCGGAATGGCGCGGCACGACGACGCTGCCGCGCGGATAGACGACATCGCCGATGCGGAAGCTCTGATTGGTGGTGCGCATGGGCACGCCTTCCCGCGCCAGGGCGGCAACCAGGCCGGCCTGACCCGCATCGCTCCAGGCAATCGCATATCCCCAGTCCGCGGCTCCGCCGCCGGCAATCCGCGCGATCGGCATTTCCGCATTGACCGGCGAGCCGTCGACCGCCGGCGCCCGGCGGCATTCCACCGTATCGACATTGCCCATCAGCGGCAGCGACCAGGCCGTCACATCATAGAGCTCATGACCGAGCCCCTGGCTGCGCCGGCGCTCCTGCTCCGCCATGAAATCAGACGGCAGGTCGGTCGTCGCCTCCAGCAGCGTGCGCGCCAGCCGGCCCGCGGGCTGGTCGAACCGCACCAGGAAGGCGCCGTCCTCGAAACTGGCGCCACAGGCCGACGCGCCCGGCGCCAGGCGTGTCACGGCGATATCCTGGGCCGCCAGATTGCGCGCCATGCGTTCCGCGCCCCAGCGGTTGGACGCGATATCCAGCACAACGGCCTGCGGTCCGTCGATGGTGGTCGAGGCGCTGTCACGGAAAGCCACGAAATCGCGCAGGAAGCGCTCGCGATTCTCCGCCACGGCCTGGGCCGTCGACAGGCTCGCCACGAAATGGCGCTCGACCCCGTCGCCATAAGTCAGCAATGAGCCGTCGCGCCGGCGCCATTCCAGCCCGCGCGCAGAAGCCTGTTCATAGGTCATGGCGACGGCACCCTGCAGGGTCGGCCACATATCGCCATAACCCGGATAGAAGGCGTCGAAGACCTCGCGCGTGTAGTAGTCGTATCCCAGCCGGTCGAACCAGCCGCCGTGATTGCGGCCGATCAGTTCCTGGGCGGCGCGCTGGCTTTCAACGATATTCGGATTGAAGGGTTCCGCCGACGGTGCGAAGAAATAGCTGCTGTCTCCGCCCATCTCATGCGCATCGACCACCACGACGGGGCGCCAGTCGAGAATGGCGCGGACCCGGCCGCGGGTTTCCGGCTGGGTGCGGGCGAACCAGTCCCGGTTCATGTCGAACAGGTAGTGGTTGAAACGCCCGCCGGGCCAGGGCTGGTCATGCTCGGCGGTGAAGCGGTCGTCGCTCGGCTCCAGCCCGCGCGCTGCCGTGAAGGATTGTATGAAGCGGTTGCGGCCGTCGGGGTTCTGGGTCGGATCGATCACCACGATCGTGTTTTCCAGGATCGTCTCCACGACGGGATCGTCCTCGGCAGCGACGAGGTGATAGGCCGTGCGCAGTCCGGCGTCGGTGGAGGAAATCTCGTCGCCATGTACCCCGTAGGACAACCAGACGACCGCCGGCAGATCGGCAATGAGGCGGTCACGGGCCTCTGCATCCAGGCCGGACGGATCGGCCAGTTGCTGCAGGCCTGCCTGGATATCGTCCAGCCGGTCCATCGTTTCCGGCTGAGCGATCATCGCGTAAACCAGCGGCCGGCCTTCCCAGCTGCGGGCGTATTCCACGACGCGCATGCGCTCCGGAGCGGCCCCGGCGAGCGTGTAGAGATAGTCGACGGCCGCTTCGGGCGGCGTGATCTCGTCGCCGAAGGCATAGCCCAGTTCGGACACCGCGCTCGGCACGGCCTCGTCATACCGCGTTTCCAGCGGCGAGGGCTGGGCCATCGCCACGGCAGCCCCTGCCAGGGCCGCCACTACCGCACACGCAAACTCACGCATCATCGTATCCCCGCTTGTCCTTTGCCGATGCAATTAATCAGGTTTTCCCGGCGGCGCAAAAGCATCATGGCGTCGCAGGGCGCGCGGTGACGATGGGGAAGTCCGGATCGGGCTGTTCCAGCAAGGCAAAGAAACCGAACAGGGCCCGCCGGTCGCCACTGACGGCGAAGTCCTCCGATGCGACCATGTCGAGCAGGCCTGCATCCTGCTGCAACAGGCGCATCCAGAAAGCACGGGTCAGCGTGACGGTGGCATCGGCCTGCGGCGCTTCCGCGCCGCGGCGATGGTGCATGACGCCATTGGACAGCTCGATCACATGGGTCTCGCCCACATCGGTGAAGACGAAATTGAACACGCGGTCCGCCCGCGCCGCGCGCGGCCCGTCGATCCGCGTGGCCATCGCCGCGAAGAACATGTCGAGTGGAATGGCATCCAGAATGCCTTCGGCCGCCGCCACACCGTCGATCTCCGGCACGCCATGCCGCAGCTCGCGCGCGGCCGACAGATAGACATCCCGCCAGGGGCCCGACTCGGCACGATAGCCCAGCTGTTCATAGGTCCGTGCCAGAAGCGCCGCGGCCTGGCCGTGACCAGGCTCGGCATCGACAGCATGCTGGGCCAGCTCCGCCGCCCAGCGATAATCCCCGGCCTCGAACGCGTCTCGCGCCGCACCGACCGTCGCGTCCATTCCACCGATCGTCTCGACATAGCGCCGGGCGGCTTCGGCCCGCGGCAGCGGGTCGAGATGGGCCGGCACGCCGTCATACCAGCCGAAATAGCGCTGATAGACTGCCCGTGAATTGTGCCGGAGCGTGCCGTAATACCCGCGCACGGAGAATTGCTCCGCCAGACGGTCCGGCAGGGCGATGGTCCCGGCGATCTCGTCCGGCCCCAACCCTTGCGCCGCCAGACGCAGGGTCTGGTCGTGGATGTATTTGTAGATATCGCGCTGGGCGGTCAGGAATGTATCGATCTCACCGCGACCCCGGACCGGCCAGTGGTGACTGTTGAAGACCACATCGGCCCGGCCGCCGAACAGCATGCGTGCCTCGTCGATTGCCGCCGACCAGGCAAGCGCGTCACGCACCCGGGCACCGCGCAGCGTGTAGAGATTGTGCATGTTGCGCGAGACCAGCTCCGCCCCGCACCAGGCATTGAAATCGGGGAAGAAAACCGTCAGCTCCGCCGGGGCCTCGGTGTCCGGCGCGTACTGGAACTCCATGCGCACGCCGTCGATCTCCAGCGTCTGGCCGGTATGGTCGACGATGATGTCCGGCCCGGCGATGGTATGACGACCCAGGGCCGGATGCTTGCCCAGGCCCGACCCGACATGACCGCGCGGCGTGCGGGGCAGGTGCGTGCCGTACATGTAACTCGCACGGCGAGACATCACGACGCCGGCCATCACATTCTCGCTGACCGCAGCGTCGAGAAAACCCGCGGGCGC
This sequence comes from Pseudomonadota bacterium, assembly GCA_034659015.1. GTDB lineage: Bacteria > Pseudomonadota > Alphaproteobacteria > Caulobacterales > Maricaulaceae > Maricaulis. The sequence goes on from JAYEGL010000013.1 coordinate 4,300, forward strand.
GATCACCGGCACCGGCCCGTCGCCCAGCGCACCCTCGATTGCCGCAACGCCGCCGAAATGGTCGATATGGCTGTGCGTGAAGATCACCGCGGAGACACGCCGTTCGCCCAGTTCGCGCTCGACCAGATCCAGAGCCGCCCGGGCGGTTTCCACCGAGGTCAGCGGATCGATGATGATCCGGCCGGTCTCGCCTTCGACGATCGACATGTTGGCGAGGTCGTAGCCGCGAACCTGGTAGATGCCCGGCACGACCTCGTAGAGACCGTGCTGCGCATTCAGCCGCGCCTGACGCCACAGGCTGGGATTGACGCTGGACGGTGCGGCGGCGGCATCCAGGAAGGCATAATCCCCGGGCCGCCAGATCGGCGCCCCGGACGCATCGCGCACATCGAGCGCGGCGTCGCGGGCAATGAGACCGCGCTGCACCAGTTCGGTGTCCGTGTCATCGAGCGTGTCCAGGATCCCGGCCTGTTCGCGAAGAACCGCCCGGGTGCTGGCAGTCGCCGGATAGGCCCCGTCCGCATCGACATCGGCCGCATCGATATCGGCCGCACGATCGAGGCCGTCATCCGCCGGTCCGGGCGATGGCGAACAGGCTGCCAGGAATGCGAGCACGCCGAGCGCACCGCCAAGAACTCCGGCCGGTATTGGCGTCATGGTCGAACCTCCCCTTGCGAACAGTGTTCACTTCAGGCTAGCCGCAGACGCCGGCTTTGGCGATGAATCGTGGATACTCGTGCATTTCCACGATCTGCCGCCTTGGTTTTGATGATGAGTCCCGACTATCATCCTTCCGGTACCGCCAATTGAATCGGAGTGGAGCGGATGGAGCAGGACGAGGCTTGGCTTGTTGCCTTGGACTCGCTCGATATTCGCGAGCCCGAGGCGCGGCGCGCCCTGATTGCCGCATCGGATGTCCAGAACATCGATACCGGGACCACGATCATCGCCCAGGAAGAGGATGAAGATCAGGTCTTCATCCTCCTGGAAGGTTCGGTCCGCGTGGTACTGCTTTCGGAAAGCGGCCAGGAGATCTGGCTGGACTGGTTCGGCCCCGGCGCCATTTTCGGCGAGCTGGCCGCCCTGACCGGCAAGCCGAGAACCTCGGAGATCGTGGCCGAGACCGCCTGCCGGATTGCCGCTTTTGCCGGTCCGCAATTTTTCGATCTGCTGCGCGCCCACGGGAGTATCGGCCTGGCGCTGGCGCGCATCCTCGCAACGCGGATCCACCACACGACGCAGCGCATGTTCGAACTGTCGGCCCTGTCGGCGCCCGGTCGGATCTATGCCGAACTCCTGCGCATGTCCGAACCCTCGGCGAAGGAGGGCAACAGCCGGACGATCCAGGTGGCGCCGTCGATGACCGAGCTGGCGCGGCGCGTCAACACGACTCGCGAGACCACGTCGCGCACGGTCAACGACCTCGAGCGGCGCGGCCTGCTGAGGCGCAGCAACCGCTCCTTCGAACTCGTCGACCCGGACCTATTGACTCGCATGCTCGGATCGAGCTGATCCGCGCACGCCACCGGACGCCGGCGACCCGGGTGCCACGGCGCGCAGGGCATAGAGCGGCATATCGGGCATGAGCGGATCGATCACGGTCCGCCCGACATATTCGCACCGGAAATCGAAGGGTTTCGACATCGACAGCAGGGCCGCGAACGCCTCGCTGACAAAAATCGAGCCGGGCACGGTGACGGTCTCGATCCGCGCGGCGATGGCGACCTGGCCGCCAAAGGGAGCCGTGCGTTTCTGCACCGGATCCGCGCCCTCGTGGACCGGACCGCAATGCCCGCCGATCCGGAGCCCCAGCGTGGGCGGCAGACCGAGCGCTTCCAGATCGATGGCCGCAAACTCGCGCTGCAGCCGCACGGCGGCCCGGGCCGCTTCGGCAACGCCTCCGAAGACCAGAAAGAGGCCATCGCCCCAGCTGTCGGCATAGACCGGACTGTCCGGCATGGTCTCGCAGATACCGGCGAGCCGTCCGAGAACGTCACGCACGAAGGCCGGAATGCGATCGTCCGGCACGGTGGTCGAGCCGCGTATATCCAGGAAGAGCATGGCCCGGATCGCAGGGGCGAAGCCGGGTTCCCCGTCCGACACCGCGACCGTGGGCAGGGGCGATACGGGCACGCGCCGCTCGAAAGGCAGGACACATTGCGACAGTCCGGCCCGCCGCCAGACCGCCGCATCCCGTGCGGTACCCGCACTCGCGCTGCTTTCATCGCCGTCGAAGACGAGGAGCTGGACCGGACTGGTCGCCAGCACCGACGCCCGCATGCGCGCCATGCCCATGGCGATCGCGCTGGCGTGGTTCAGACTCAACTCGGACATGATGCGCCGGTCTGTCGTCACCTCGACGATATCCGTCGCCTGTTCCAGACAGGCCTCGCAGCGGCGGACCCATCCCGAGCCATAGGGCCGCACCGAGGCCTCGACAAACACCGGCACCGGCACGGGCAGCACCACGGTCAACGGACATCCCGCGGCCAGTGCCGCTTCCGCGATCACGATGTCGGACCCGGCGGCCAGTGCGCCATGCACCGGCCCCAGATTTTCCCGCTCGATCACCGCCGCGATCTCCGCCTTGAGCGCCGCCTCGCTGTCGGCAGCGACACCGCCCGCCTCGCTGCCGGAACGGAAGATGTGACCGGCATAGTGGGCAGGACGCGGCGGCTCCAGCGCATCCAGCCACGCATCGGGCAGGTCCAGCGCAGCCACGATAAGGCGCAATTGCCGCAGTGTCGTGGCGCGAGCACTGTAGTTTTCGCGATCGCAGGCGATCGCTGAGCGCAGGGCCATGTTCGCCGCGCCGGGCTGCTCCAGCAGGAGATAGGCCTCGGCTTCGGAAGCCTTGCGGTAGTAGGCCGCCTCCGGATCGAGCGGCAGCCCCTCGCGGCAGCTTTCCAGCACCCGGCGCGCAAGCTCGCGCGAACGGGCCCGCTCACCGGCCAGAAGCGCCATCGTGGCCGCATTGATGCCCGGATAGTGCCCGCCGGTCTGGTCAAACACATCGGCATAGCGCTCGGCCGACGACCGTGCCCGCGCCGAAAACTCCTCGACGCTCGATTCGAAGGCGATCGCCTTGAGAAGACGGGCCCCCAGCGCGAGACAGTCCTCATTGTGGCGGGCCTCGGCCAGACGGAAGCGGGAAAAGTCGCGCTCGGCCCGTTCCAGGGCACCCGACCGGATCAGGCAGAGCACCGCCCGGTGGCGGAGCCAGAGGTCGTCGGGCTGGCGGCGCAGAGCGTCCAGACACAGGTCATACGCCCGGGCCAGGTCGCCCTGCTTGAACCGCTCCGCAATATCCTCCCGATACGCCATGGGCCCGTCCCTGTTCGGCCCGACCACGCCACAGAGACATTATCGGGGCGGAATGACCTTGATCTTGGGATCGATGATAACCCGTGTCGACTGGTTGCCCGCATCCTGGGAGGCCTGGATGAACAGCGCGAATTCATAGTCGCCCGCCTGCTGGCAGGTTGCACCCAGCTCGAAACTGAAGGGTTCGCAGGAAGCCCCGTTCAGCGTCAGCCAGGACAGGCCGCAGAACTCGCCGGAGGGCGTCGCCGACTTGAACTTGATCCGGGCCGGCTCGAATCCCCAGCCGGGAATGTGGACGTGAAAGATCATCCGCGCCGGTGCGTCGACGGTCTCGTCGAACGGATTGTCCCCGATGGCCGACATGGCCGTCCATTGTCCCGCCAGGGCCGACAGGACCGCCGTCCGCAGGGTCGTGGTGTCCGCCAGGGGGTATTGCGACACGGTATCGGCGAAAGTCACGAAGATCGCCGAGATATCGGCATCGTCGAAGGGTGTCATGCCGGCATCGCTGCCCTGGACGACCAGGAAGCCATCCGTCGCCCGGGCGATCAGGCTGAGTTGCGTCAGCGACGGTGTCGAACCGCAGGCCGCGGTGAGATCCGACTGCATTTGAGTGCCGTCGAACCAGGTATCGTCGATAATGCTCATGGGCGTTCCCCTTCGCTCGCCGTGACAATCCAGTGGTTGCGCGCGCCCCTCGATGCGAGGGCAATGGCTATTCAGCGCTGACCCGTGCGCCCTCGAGGGCCTCGCGGGCGCGGTCGTATTCCGCCCTGGCATCGGCCGGAATGCGATCGATGATCGGGGCCAGCCTGTTCACCATCGCTTCGCGGACCTGCATGGCTTCGCGCAGCTTGTCCTGGCGTTCGAGCAGGCCGGCAAGCGTGTTCGACACGGCGGCGTAGAGATAGGTGCCCTTGCTCAGCCGCGTGCGCCAGTCTTCGACCTGGGAGAGCTCCGCCAGGAGGTGTTCCAGCGCCAGCCCGGCGGCGTCCACATCGTCCAGCGCCGCCAGGATCCGGGCTTCGATCAGCGCGGCATGCAGGCGGGTATCCTCGAACATATCGCCTTCGGAGGACAGCCAGGACGGGTGGGCCATATAGGCGGAGGCGTCGAGATAGGCTTCACGCGCAGCGTCGATATCGCCGGCCAGAAGATGAGCCTCGGCCAGCCAGATACGCTGGCGGATCGCGACCAGGCGCCACTGCACATTCGCCGGATCATGCTGGACCAGCGCATCGGCCTCGTGAGACGCGGCGGTGAGAATGTTGAGCGCCGCCTGGACGTCGGCCGGCCGTGCGGCCCGGCCTTCCGCGATATGCAGCCGTGCAAGGGCGTATTCCGCCGTCATGACATCCCGGCGCACGGTCCAGTTCTCGCTACCGCCATCGAGGCGTTCCTCGTAGATTCGGATCTGGTTGCGCAAGGCCTCCATGGCCGGTTCGCGACCGTCCAGAAGCTCGCCGACATAGGCCATCCAGCCGTAGGCATCGGCAAGGTCGATGAGAACCGGTTCGGAATCAGGAGACTGTTCGGCGATCGCCTGGAAGAGTTCGAGCGCCTGCCGGAACTCGCCCTGCGCCTCGCGCAGCCGCTCCTGCCCGACATAGACCGTACCCAGATTGGAGTGGGCATAGGCGGCCTCAGCCTGCCATTCCGCATTGCCCGGCTCGATCTCGACCAATTGCCGCGACAGGTCGCGATACTCGATGAAGCGGGCCTGGGCCGTTGCCAGTTCGCTACGGCGCCAGGCAAAATATCCGACCCAGAAAGCACTCTGCGCATGCTCGTATATCCTCGCCGGCGAGGAGGGGTCGACGGCGAGGATACGGCTCGTCGCCTCGTAGGCGGTGTTGAAATGCCTGTAGGCGCTGTCCAGATCGCCTTCCGCCGAGTCGATCTCGCCCAGCAGGTGGAAGGCCCGGGCCCGGCGTCCGAGCTCGTCCGAGGACATGCGCCTCGGATTGCGCCCATCATAATAGGCGATCACTTTCTCACCGACTGCATCGAGCACATCGAGGCGCCCGACGGGTTCGAGCTTGAGACGCAGATCACTCAGCATGAACTCTATCAAATCCTCCGCCTCCGCCTTGCGACGTTCGGCTTCGGATCGGGCCGAAATCGCAAAAATGGTCAGCGTTGTCATCGTTAGAGACAGAGCGACAGCGGCACCTGTGATGGCCGTCACGCGCCTTTGCCGGCGCTGCAAGTCCCGCTGTATGAGCTGGTCCAGGCGCAGGTCGACAAGACCGGCGACCAGTTTCAGCAAGGCCATCCGCCAGCCATCGCCGGTCCGGCGGAAGTCCGCCGCGACCGGTTCGCTCACCACGCCTCCGGCAGCCCGCAGATTGGGCGGAAAACACTCCTTGTCCGCCGGCAGCCCGGCGGCCTCGGCATCGGGTTCTCCCGACAGCACGGCGGCCAGCACATCGCCGTCCGGATTGAGCTCGCGATAGACCCGGATCTCCTCGTTCACCCAGCGCGATCCCGCCGCATCGGGCGAGCAGATCACGATCAGCGTATCCGAGCGCGACAACGCATCGCGCACCGACGCTGAAAGGTCACCGGAGGCTGACAGGTCGTCCCGGTCGCGGAAGATCGGGGACAGGCGGCGCGGGACCCGTCCCTTTCCGGTCTCCTGACCGACGAGACGGGCGGGCATGCGATAGGTTTCCAGCGCCCGGTGCAGCCTGCGGGCCCAGCCGTGATCGGCATGGCTGTAGCTGATAAAGGCCTTGTAACGGCTGTCATCGGCCATACGCCCCACTCCCCCGTCGCAGGGCCGTCATCATTGGGCGATTGCCCCACGCACGCAACCGCTTGCCGGGTCGCGAGGGCGCAGAGCGGCCCACACCGGGCGCAAGACGCTCGACCGGGTTGTTGCGGACGGGAAAGGCGGGAGTTGGTGGGAGGCGAATTGCGAAGTTGGGGCTTCGCGTCGGGCAAGGATTCGCCGCCCACCAGATCCCCGGCGCAGGTGGACCTCCGACGGAGAGGAGTTTGGGGCCGCTTTGGTCAAGCAGCGTGTTCCGGATAGCAACACAATCGCGGGCAGGTACGTGATTTGCGTCACACCCCACGCGGAAATCTGCAGTTTTTTCAGACCGGTTCGGTGACGGGAGCAATCTCTGCGGCCTCGCACAGCCCCGGTACGGACAAGGCGCCGTCCTCGGCGGGGCCGCACAATTGACGAAAGCCGGTGAACAATTCGCGGCCCATGCCCGTCTGGATCGTGGCGGGGGGCGAGGCGACGGGCCGGTCCTCGAAACCCGCAGCCAAGACCGTCAGACGTCCACCGGCCGCATCGAGGCGCAGAACGTCGCCGTCGCGGACCTTCGCGATCGCTCCGCCCAGCGCGGCTTCGGGACTGACGTGGATGGCCGCCGGCACCTTTCCGGACGCGCCCGACATGCGGCCGTCCGTGACCAGCGCCACGGCGAAACCGCGATCCTGCAGCGCCCCCAGCGCCGGTGTCAGCTTGTGCAGCTCCGGCATGCCGTTCGCCCGTGGCCCCTGGAAGCGCAGCACGGCGACGAAGTCACGATCGAGTTCGCCGGCCCGGAAGCGTTCCAGGAAGTCCTCCTGGCTGTCAAAGACAATGGCTGGAGCCTCGACAAGATGGTGATCCGGCTTCACCGCCGAGATCTTGATCACGGCCCGGCCGAGATCGCCCTGGATCAGGCGCAGCCCGCCATCGGCCGCGAAGGGCTCTGAGACGGGCCGCACGATATCCGTATTCGCGCTGGCCTCCGCGGCCGGACGCCAGACGACGCGACCGCCGTCTTCGAACGGTTCGCTCGCATAGCGCCGCAGTCCCGGGCCGCACACCGTCATGACGTCCTCGTGCAACAGGCCGGCATCGAGCAGTTCGCGGATCACCAAGCCCAGCCCGCCGGCAGCATGGAAATGGTTCACATCCGCCGGACCGTTGGGATAGACGCGGCACAGGAGCGGCGTCACGCCGGCCAGGTCGTGAAAGTCCGTCCAGTCGACGAGAATGCCCGCAGCCCGGGCGATCGCGACGAGGTGGATGGTGTGATTGGTCGAGCCGCCCGTGGCGTTGAGCCCGACGATGGCATTCACGATGGCGCGCTCGTCGACGATATCGGCGAGTGCGGCAGGGGTCTCGCTGCCCGCCGCATTGGCCGCCGCCTGCTTTGCAGCCTCGGCCGTCAGCGCATCGCGCAGCGGGTCGTCCGGATTGATGAAGGCCGAACCGGGGATATGCAGCCCCATGATTTCCATCAGCATCTGGTTGGAATTGGCCGTGCCGTAGAAGGTGCAGGTGCCCGGCGAATGATAGGACTTGCTTTCCGCGTCCAGCAGCGCGTCGCGGCCGACCTTGCCTTCGGCGTAGAGCTGTCGCACCCGCGCCTTTTCCGGATTGGGCAGGCCGGACCGCATCGGCCCGGCCGGCGCGAAGATCACCGGCAGATGACCGAAACGCAGCGCGCCGATCAGCAGGCCCGGCACGATCTTGTCGCACACGCCCAGGCACAGGGCGGCGTCGAACATGTTGTGGGACAGGGCGATCGCCGTGCCCATCGCGATCGCATCGCGGCTGAACAGGGACAATTCCATGCCCGGCTGGCCCTGGGTGACGCCGTCGCACATGGCCGGCACGCCGCCGGCCACCTGGCCGACGGCCCCGACCTCGTTCAGGGCCTGCTTGATGATGGCCGGAAAGCGTTCGAAGGGCTGATGCGCCGAGAGCATGTCGTTATAGGCCGTGACGATCCCGACATTGACGCTCTCGCCATCCTTCAGCGCCTGCTTGTCCGCGCCGGGACAGGCCGCGAAACCGTGGGCGAGATTGCCGCAGGACAGGACCGACCGGTTGCGCCCTTCCCGGCCCGCCGCCCGCATCTGGGCGAGATAGGCGCGGCGCGTGCGCTCGCTTCGGCGGCGGATACGCTGCGTGACGGCGTCGAGGGTCGGATTGAGGCGTGTCGCCATGGGTCTTGTCCGTTCGTTTGCGGGTTCAGGCGGTCCAGTGAATGTCGAGGGGCAGGCTGCCGGCACGCAGGAGCGCCCGCACCGGCATGTCGGCAACATCGCCCGCGCCGAGTGCCGCCTCCAGCGCCGCGCGCTTGTCGGCGCCGCGCATCATAAGCACGAGGCGGCCGGCCCGGGCCAGGGTCGCCCGGGTCAGGGTCATGCGTTGCAGATGGTCGCCCGTCACCGCGCTGGGCCGCGCCTCGATGGCGGCAATGGCCGCGCCGTCCGGTGCCAAAGCCTCGTCCAGCCCGCGGGCATGGGGGAACCAGGACGCGGTGTGCCCGTCCGCGCCCATGCCCAGGATCACCACGTCGGGCGGTCCGAGTGCGGCGATGTCGGGCTGCAGCGTCTCGACGGCGTCGAAGGGCGAGGCGGCCGGTGTCTTCAGACCGGCCAGGCGCGCGGCCGAGGCGGGTCCCTGCAGCAGGGTCTCGCGCACGAAACGCTCGTTCGAGCCCGGCGCGTCGGGCGGCACCCAGCGCTCATCGACCAGCAGCACCGTGATGCGGGCCCAGTCGATCGGCGCCTGCGACAGCGTGCGGTAGAGATCGGCCGGCGTGGATCCGCCGGAAACCGCCAGAACGGCCTTGCCGCGGACCTCCAGCGCCGCCTCGAGATCCGCGATCACGCACGTCGCCAGTTCGGCCGTCATCGTCTCCATGTCGGCGTGTTCGGTGACGCGGCCGGTCAATGTGTCAGTGCTTGATGGCATCGAACCACTCCCGCTCCTCGCGGGCCAGCATAAGAGCGGACTGGGTCGGCCCGTCCGTGCCGGCCTGATAGCCGTAGAGCTTGGCCTGCCCCTCGTCCCAGGCGCGGATGATACCATCGACCCAGCGCCAGGCCGCCTCCACCTCGTCGCGGCGCATGAAGAGGCTGAGATTGCCGCGCACCACCGCCATCAGCAGGCGCTCGTAAGCGTCCGGATAGTCGGCCTCGAAGTGCTCTGCATAGCTCAGATTGAGCGGCACGTAACGCAGGCGCAGACCGCCCGGCCCCGGATCCTTGGTCATCAGCATCAGTTTCACACCTTCGTCCGGCTGCAGGCGTATGACCAGCCGGTTGGGATGGAGCGCCCCGTCGACGGCACCGACCACATCGTGGGGGACCGGCTTGAACTGCACGATGATTTCCGACCGGCGCGACCCCATCCGCTTGCCGGTCCGCATGTAGAAGGGGACGCCCGCCCAGCGCCAATTGTCGAGCCGGGCGCGGATCGCGACGAAGGTTTCGGTACCGGTATCCGTGCCGACTTCCTCGGCATACCCCGGCACCGGCGATCCGCCCACGGCGCCGGCCTGATACTGACCGCGCACCACGTCCTGAGCGACATTCGCCGCCGTCACCGGCCGCAGTGCCTTGAGCACTTTCAGCTTCTCCGTTCGCACCGCATCCGGTTCCAGCGAGGAGGGCGGCTCCATCGCGACCAGGCAGGCCAGCTGCAGAAGATGGTTCTGCACCATGTCGCGCAGCGCGCCGGACCGGTCGTAGTAATTGCCCCGCTCGCCCACGCCGAGACTCTCCGCGACGGTGATCTGGACGTGATCGATCCCGTTGGCGTTCCAGATCGGCTCGAAGAGATAGTTGGCAAAGCGCAGGATGAGCAGATTCTGGACCGTCTCCTTGCCGAGATAGTGGTCGATCCGGAAGATATTGTTCTCGTGGAAGACCTCACCGACCTGGTCGTTGATGCGCCGGGCCGAGTGGAAGTCCGATCCGATCGGCTTTTCCAGCACGATGCGCGCATTGGGCGTGTTGAGCTGCTGGGCGGCCAAGCCGGCGCAGGCCTGGCCATAGGTCGCGGGCGGCAGGGCCAGATAATAGAGCCGGATCTTGTCCTCGTCCGGATCGAGCGCGGCCTTGAGGTCGGCCCAGTCCTCGCCCTGGCCGCTGACATCGACCGCGACATAACGCATGCGCTCCACGAATTTCGACCAGGCCTCGCGGCGTTCTGCGCCGGGATCGCCATCCAGGACGTGGCGCGCTGCGATCTCGCGGAAAGCCTCGCTTGTCATCTTTTCCCGCGAGGCTGCGACAATGCGCGAATCCGCCGTGATCTGGCCGTCGCACCAGCGGTGGAAGAGCGCCGGGATCAGCTTGCGCAGGGCGAGATCGCCGGTCGCGCCAAAGACGACAATGTCGAACGGTTCAACGGGTACAAGTTCGGCCATGCACACCTTCCAGCGGTATCGGACATCGATTCAAACCGATCTATAGCAGCAATGTTACCCCTAACATAACCTCTTTGCGGAAAAGGGGCGATCCGGCTCTCCGGCTGCACCCGGCTGCACATGCGCGCTTTGGGCGCATCCCATTGGCCGCCATGCCTGCGTAGTGTCGCCGGACATTCCGACCAGACCCGTGTTGCGATCATGACAGCATTCTCCCCCGCCCCGACCTTCCTGCCCGGCTATGCGCTCGAGGCCGTGCCGCGCTACACCTCCTATCCGCCGGCAACGCAGTTCAGCGACGGCATCTGCGGCGGGGCCTGGGCCGGCTGGATGTCCGAACAGGGCGACGCCCCTGTACTCTCGCTTTATGTCCACATCCCCTTCTGCCGTTCGATGTGCTGGTATTGCGGCTGCAGCACGACGGTGCCCAATCGCGACAGCCGGGTGGAACGCTATCTCGCGGCGCTGCAAAGGGAAATCGAAACGCGGCCCGCGCCCGCCGATGGCGTGGTGCGCCATATCCATTTCGGCGGCGGCTCGCCGGACATGCTGTCCCCGGCCCGCTTCACGGCCGTCATGGACGCGCTGCGCGCCCGCTACGACATCGCCCCGGATGCCGAGATCGCCGTGGAGCTCGATCCGCGCGGCCTGGACAGCCGGCTGTGCGACGCCTTCGCGCGCAATGGCGTGACCCGGGCCAGCCTGGGCGTACAAGACCTGTCCGGCGAGGTGCAGACCCTCATCCACCGCATCCAGCCGGCCGAACAGGTCGAAGGCGCGGCCCGGGCGCTGCGCGCGGCCGGCATCGCCGCGATCAACATGGACATCATGTACGGCCTGCCGGCGCAGACCGTGGAACGCGTCGAAGCGACGGCGCACGCGGTTGCCGACATGGCGGCCGACCGGGTCTCCGTCTTCGGCTATGCCCATGTGCCCTGGTTCAAGAAGCACCAGAAGGCGATCCCGGAAGACCGGCTGCCCGGTGCCCGCGAGCGCTTCGACCAGATGCTGGCGGCCGCCCGCACGCTCGGCGCCAGCGGCTACCAGTCGATCGGGTTCGACCATTTCGCGCGCCCGGAGGATCCCCTGGCCAGGGCGGCACGCAACGGCTCGCTGCGCCGCAATTTCCAGGGCTATACCAACGACCCGTATGACGTGCTGATCGGCTTCGGCGCCTCCTCGATCAGCGAAGCGCCCCAGGGCTACGCCCAGAACGTCCCCGACCCGACGCGCTATGCCGAGGCGATGGACGCGCACGGTTCAGCCGTCACACGCGGCGTGGCGCGCTCCTGGCGCGAAGGCCGCGTCGGCGAGCGCATCATGCAGCTGCTCTGCAATTTCGAGATCCCGCTCGATGGCGGTCTGCTGGAGCTGGACGGGCTGGGCGGCGTGGTCGCCGACGGTCTGGCGCGACTGGAGAACGGGCACTTGAAAGTGACCGAAGCCGGCATGCCCTATGTCCGCAATATCGCCGCGCGGATCGACCCGGGCTTCGAACAGGCCGAACAGCGCCACAGCCGCGCGGTCTGACATCCTTTTAATGTCGCAGGGTGGGGACGACAGCCCGGTATTGGTCCTATAGAACCAAGGCAAATGCCTTTGGTGACAACGTGTGAAGTCGGTAATTCTCCCCGTCCTGGCAATACTGGTCTCCAGCCCGGCGCTGGCCGAGCCGCTCGCGCGGGTCGAAGGCGTCTCGGACGCGGAATTGCGCGCGGCGCTGAACGCCGCCATCGGCGAGCAGTCGTCCCGGACCAACGGCGTTTCCAGCGCGCTGCGCGACGCCCGCTCGGCCGCTGACCGGGCCCGGCGCCTGCTGCGGGCCCGCGGCTATTACGCGGCCACGATCGAGCCCCGGCTCGACCGGCAGCAACAGGCGATGGTCCAGATCAACCCCGGCCCGCTTTTCCGGATCGCCTCGGTCGATACGGAAACCGGCGAGGACGCGCGCGCCAGGGAGACGGCACAAGCAGCCATCGGCCTGGAGACCGGACAGCCGCTGCGCGCCCAGGCCATTATCGATGCCGAAGCCCAGGGCCTGGTGGCGCTGCATGATTCCGGCTGGCCCGATGCCCGGATCCGTGAACGCAATGTGGTCGTCGACCATGCCACAGACGAAGGCCGCATCACGTTCCGCTACGAACCCGGTCCCTGGTCGACCTATGGCGACATCGACAGAGAGACGGGCGGCTGGAACCCTCAATTCATCGCCCGTATGTCGCCCTTCCGGCAGGGCGAGCCGGCGAGCCGGGACGAAATCCTGGAATACCAGCAGCGCCTGACCGATCTGGACAGCGTCAATGCCGCCGATATCTCGCTCGGGCCGGTCGGTGAGGACGGCAATCGCCCGGTCGGTATCGCGCTGACCGAAGCACCGCGCCATTCCATCGAGACCGGGCTGAGCTATTCCACCAGCGAAGGCGGCGGCGGCAATGTGAGATGGATCCGGCGCAACCTGTTCGGCAGCGACGAAACGCTGACCCTGTCGGCCAACGCGGCAACGCTGAACCAGTCCCTGCTGGCCGAGATCTCGCGGCCGCACTGGCGCCGCTTCAACCAGACGCTCACCGTGCATGCCGGCCTGACCAGCGAAGACACGGACGCCTACCAGCAGGAAGAAGCGGAAATCGGCGCAGAGATCACGCGCCGCGACGGGCGGCGCACCTATGCCGTGGGCCCACGCCTGGACTGGTCGCGGGTCACGGACAGCGCCGGCGAGCGCGACGTTGTCACCGCCGCCGTCGATCTCGTGGCCGGTTACGATTCCCGCGAAGATCCGCTCGATCCGGACAGCGGCATTCACGGCACGATCCAGCTCACGCCGGCCACAACGCTGGGCGACTGCAATTGCCAGTACGTCCGCCTCGAGGGACGCGCGAGCACCTATTACCGGCTCACCGAGACCACGGTCGCGGCGCTGCGCATGCGCGTCGGATCGGTGTTCGGCGCCTCGGCCACCGACATGCCGGCGGACCAGCGCTTCTATGCCGGCGGCGGCGGTTCGGCGCGCGGCTTCGACTATCAGTCGCTGAGCCCGCTGGCCCCGGACGGTACGCCCTTCGGCGGGATTTCCGTGGTCGAGACCAGCGCCGAGCTGCGCTGGCGCGTGCGCGAACGGTGGGGCGTGGTGGGCTTCGTCGACTCGGCCATGGCCAGCAGCGACCGCCAGCCCGACTTCGCCGACATACGCACGGCAGTCGGTATCGGTGTGCGCTACTATCTCGATTTCGCCCCGATCCGTGTCGACATCGCCACGCCGGTGGACCGCCGCGGCGGCGAGGATGCAATCCAGGTCTATTTCAGTCTCGGACAGGCTTTCTGAGCCATGCCCAGCCGAACTTTCATAGTCCGCCTCCTGCGCTGGAGCGCGATCGTTCTGGCCGGGCTTCTGGTCCTGCTGGCCGGGCTGCGCCTGGCTGCGGGAACGGCTCCCGGGCGCTGGCTCGTCACGCGTGTGCTCGACGGACGGGAGATAGGCGGTCAGACCCTTTCGCTGGAAGGCCTGGAGGGCGATCCGCTGTCGCGCTTCACTGTCGAACGGCTGACCGTCGCCGATGCCGACGGTGTCTGGCTGGAAGCGCAGGACATCGCGATCGACTGGCGCGGCTCCAGTCTTGTTTTCCGGCCCCACGAGATCACCCGCGCGCGGGTCGCACGGATTGCCGTGGACCGGCGTCCGGCCACCCCCGGCACGACGTCCCAGGGCCGTCGAAGCGGCATTCCGGACCTTCCGGCCATCCGCCTCGGAGCGCTGGACATCGCCGAACTCGCCCTGGCCGAAGGCGTCGCCGGGCCGGCAGCCCGTTTTCGCGCGGACGCATCCGCCGAGATCGGCGCCCGTGACGGCGCCCACCTTCAGCTCGACGCGGAACGCCTGGATGCGCCCGGCGACAGTCTCACGGCCGACCTGCGCATCGACAGCGACGGGATCAGCGGTGACCTCGCCGCGCGGGGCGAACCGGACGGGCCGCTGGCCACGCTGCTGCGCCTGCCGGGCCGCGCGATCCGGGCGGACGGCGCAATTGCCGGCGATCTCGACAGCGGGCGCGGCACGTTCAGCCTCGCTGCCGACGGGCAGGACATGGCCAGCGCCGAGGCTGTCTGGGATCGCGAAACCTGGCGTGCGGAAGGCCGCGTCGATGTGCAGGGCTGGGGCGTCATTCCCGACAGCTATCGCGATCTGGCCGGCGACGCGAACATCGTCCTGGAGGGCCGGCGCCGCCCCGACCTGGTCTTCACCGAAGCCCGCGCCGAGACCGACAGCGGCTCGGCGACTTTCGCACCGGCCGGCGACGGCGCCTGGACCGTAACGGCCCATGCCCGGCCCGGCACGGTCGCGGCCCTCACTTCCGGCCGCGTCATCGCGCGCGAAGCCCGCTGGAGCGGTCTCGTGCAGACCGGCGACGGCACGCTTCACCTGGACGGCGAAGTCGACGCCGAGGGCGTGTCCATCAATCATGTCACTGCCGGACGCATGAGCGGCCCGCTGGACGTGCTTCGCGAGAACGGGCTCCACACGATCCGCACGCGTCTGGACCTGGAAGGCCCGCAACTCTCCGTCGATCGCGCCAACCCGCTGCTCGGCGGTGCGGCCACGGTCGACTTCGAAGGCGCCTGGGACCGCCGCGACCGGGCGATCGATATCGACCGCTTCCTCGCCGAGAGCGCGCATGCCCGCCTCGAGGCGAACGGGCGCTACTTGCTGGGCGGCCGCGACCCGCAACTCACGGCCCGTCTGACCGTGCAGGACGTGGCGCGTTTGACCGGACAGGCCTCCGGTCCTCTCGATGTCACGCTCGACGCCGCATCCCGCCGCCGCGCCGAACTCACTTTCGATGCCAGCGGGGTCGACTGGGCACAGACCCACGCCGACCTCCTCGCGGGCCTTGCGGGCTCGCTGACCGTCGAACGCGGCGAGACGGGCTGGCACGTACAGGATGTCGTGGCGCAGGCCAGCGGTATCGATCTTCGCGGCGAGGGCGAGACGCAGCCCGGCGGCTGGGTGTTCGAAGGCGATCTGGCCGTATCCGGACGGCTTCCGATCGAACCGGTCGAGGTCGATGGCGCCCTGGCCACGGCCTTCCGGGCCCGTTCGCGCGACGGCCGGATCGAAGTGCGGACCGCAACGCGAAGCGAGTCCGTCGCGGCCGGCCCGGTCTCCGTCAACGATCCCAATCTCGCGGTGGAAACCATCTGGCAGGACGGCACGCTCGATGCCGACTGGCTGCTCGAAGCCACGCGCAACGGCAAGCCGGTCAGCCTTTCCGGGACTGCGCGCTATGCCGGCGAGACCTGGTCCGCGCGCCTGGAGGAGAGCCAGCTGGGCGCTTTCCGCCTGTCCGCCTCGGCCGATCGCTCGCCGGCGGGTTTCCGGGCCACTTTCGACATGGAGCTGGGCGACCGCGCCCGCTCCTCGCTCCGCTACGACGCTCCGACCGACGCGCTGCGCGACGGCGTGCTCGACGCCGAGCTTATCGTGTCCGGCCATGCCTTTTCCGGCGGCTACCTCGCCGAAGCCACACTGCGGCTCGACGGGCCGCTGTCCGGCCTCGACGTGCGCGCCACGGCCACCGGTCGCCTGCGCAGCCCGCTGACGCTCAATGCACGCGGCCGCCTTGCCCTGGCCGAGGACGGCCGTGTCGACCTGTCGCTCGCCCCGTCCGGCCGCTGGAGCATTCACCGTATCCGCACGCCGCAGCCGCTGGAACTTCACTTCGCCAATGGCGACTACGAGGCCGGCGGCATGCTTCGCATCGGCGGCGGCGAGTTCGACTGGCGCTATGCCCGCTCCGGCACCGAAGCCGAGCTGGACGCCTCGGTCGCCTCGCTGCCGGTCGCCGTGATCGCCGACATCGCGGCCTTTCCGCCTGCCGAGGGCACCGTGTCCGGCGAGGCCGCCCTGCAACGCCGGAGCGGGCTCTGGCAGGGCGATGCCCGGCTGGGCATCCGGGACCTGGCCGCCCTCGCAGCAGAAGGCGCCGAACCGATTGCCGTGGAGGCCCGCCTCGATGTCGGCGAGGATGCCCGCATCGACATGGACCTGAACGGTAACGGTCTCACCGGATCCGGCTTCCTGACACGGCGCGGCACCACACCCCGCCTCGGCATGATCGCGGGACAGGATGGCAGCGCGATCGCCGGCCGGCTGGACATCAATGGCGACATCACAGGTGTGGCGGCACTTTTCATCCCCGCCGAGGCGGTCGTCAATGCCGGGAACCTGAGCGCCGAGGTCGAGCTGGGCGGCGTACGCGGGTCACCGGAACTGGAGGGCCGCCTGGAACTGACCGGCGGCGATGTGACAGCCGCGGCGACCGGAGCGACCGTCCGCGAGATCGACCTGGCGGCACGTTTTGACGGCGGCGGTCTGGAACTGACCCGCCTCAGCGCCACCGATAGCGATACTGGCCGACTGACCGGGTCCGGCGCGCTGCGCCTGCCCACCGAAGGCGCGCGCGGCGAGGCCAGTCTGGCGTTCGAGCAATTCACCGCCGCCCAGCGCACCGACCTGACCCTCCAGGCGTCCGGCGATGCCGATATCGCGCTTGACGAGCGCGGCCTGCTGATCACCGGGGCGGCCCGTGTCGATCGCGCCCGCGTCCGTCCCTCGCTCAACGGCGCCGCCTCGATCCCGGAAATCGACGTGCAGGAAATCAACCTGCCCAAGGGCCGCCAGAGCTATGCGCGCAATGTGCTGCCGGTGCGGATCGACTATTCCGTCGAGGCCGATCGCAACATCTATATCTCCTCGAGCACATTCTCCTCGGAATGGGGGCTGGATATCGACGCGAGCGGTGCGGTGGGCAAGCCGGAGCTGACCGGCCAGGCCACACTGCTCGACGGGACGGCCTTCGTCTTCAACCGGCGCTTCAGTCTCGATGGCGGGCAGGTCGTGTTCGACGGGTCGCCCGGCGATGCCCGGGCCGATCTGACGGCGTCGCACGAACGTCCCGGCTTCTCGGCGACGGCGCATATCGAAGGGCCTGTACGCAGCCCCAGCATCACCCTGACCAGCGAACCGGCCCTGCCGGAGGATGAAATCCTCTCCCGCCTTCTGTTCGACGAATCGGTGAGCGAGCTGGGCGCCTTCGAAGCGGCCCAGCTGGCGGCCCAGCTCTCCGGCCAGAGCCTGCTGAACATTGTCGGCCAGCTGCGTGACATGGCCGGGATCGACCGGCTGTCGGTCTCCACCGATGCGGACGGCAATCTGGCGGTCACCGGCGGGGTCAGGCTGGGTGAGGACGTCTATGTCGAGGTCGGCACGGCCGGCGCCACGGCTCTGGGCCAGGCGCTGGTGGAATGGCAGCTCACGCCCGACCTGTCCGTACTCTCGCGCCTGTCGGCGGACACGGACGCTTCGGTCTCCATCCGCTGGCGCCGCGACTATTGATCGTCGGCGGATTTCAGCTTTGCCGTCCGGCGCTTGCCTGACCCGCAGGCGAAGGGTAGGCAAGGAGGAACGAGATCAACGGAAGGCCGATGCGGTTGGCATGAAAAGCTTCTTTCTGTCCGTCATCAAGCCGAGCGGCCTGTGGGCCCGGATCCTCGTCTTCCTGACGCTCGCCGGCATCGTGGCCGCCGGGGTCACCGGGCATTTCGACATGGTGCGGGAGTATCTCGATACCGATGCGCTCACCTACCAGGTCGGCAATGTGCGGGTCAGCGCCTATACCATCCTGCGCGCGATCCTGGTCCTGGCCCTGGTCTTCTGGACCGCCGCCATCATCGCCGACATCGTCGAGCGCCGCCTGGGCAAGCTGCAACGCATGCGCAAGACCACGCGCGTCCTGATCAGCAAGGTCTTCCAGATCACGCTCTACATCCTGGCCGGCCTCGTGGCGCTGGACATGATCGGGCTGGACCTCACCACGCTGACCGTCTTCGGCGGCGCGCTGGGCATCGGGCTGGGCTTCGGCCTGCAGAAAATCGCCTCGAACTTCGTGAGCGGACTGATCCTTCTGCTCGAACGCTCGATCGAGGAGGACGACCTGATCGAACTGACCGACGGCACGAGCGGCTTCGTGCGCCGGACCAATGCCCGCTACATCCTGGTGGAGACGTTCGATGGCAAGGAAGTGCTGATCCCGAACGAGGATTTCATCACCGACCGCGTCACCAACTGGACACTTTCGAGCACCAAGGCGCGCGTGGATGTCCCGGTCGGTGTCGCCTACGGCTCCGATCTGGACAAGGTGCACACGCTGATCCTGGAAGCCGCGCAAGAACACCCGCTGTGTCTCGGCGATCCGAAGCCCTTCTGCTTCCTGCGCGAGTTCGGCGACAGCTCCGTCAACTTCCTGCTGATCTTCTGGATCGGCAATGTTGCAGACGGGCGATGGGCGCCGCAGAGCGATGTGATGTTCGCGATCTGGCGCAAATTCCGGGACAACGGCATCGAGATCCCCTTCCCGCAGCGCGACCTCCATATCCGTTCGGGATTGCCGGCCGGAGAGAGGCCCGACACCGGCGGCGAGGCAGACACCGGGAAGACGACGAAAACACGAGGCACGGCGGAAGACGGCGATGTCGGCGAACAGACCGATGTCTGACACGTCCGCCATACTCTACGCCGCCGCGATCAATGGCGATGGCTCCGGCCGCACGCTTGAGGTCGCGGAAGCCTCGAGCCGCGCCCGCGAGGAGGCGCTGGCCTGGGTCCATCTGGACGGGCGGCACCCGGAGACGCGGACCTGGATCGAGAGCGAGCTGGACTATCTCGACCCGCTCGCCATCGACGCCCTGCTGGCCGAGGAGACGCGGCCAAGACTGGTGGAGTTCGATCGCGGCGCGCTGATGATCCTGCGCGGCGTCAATCTCAACCAGGACGCCCAGCCGGAGGACATGGTCTCGATCCGGCTGTGGATCGATGCCAATCGCATTGTCTCGGTGCAATTGCGCCCGCTCAAGGCTGTCCGGGACATCCAGGACCGGCTGGCCGGCGGCACCGGGCCGAAGCATTCCGGCGAATTCATCGCCATGCTGTCGGCCCGACTGTTCGAGCGGATGGAGCCGGTCATGACCGATCTCCACATGGCGCTGGACGATGTCGAGGAAGAGGTGCTCGAGGAGCCGTCGATCTCGGCGCGGCTGACCGTTGTGTCGCTGCGCCGGCAGGCGATCATCTTCCGGCGCTATTTCGCGCCGCAGCGGGATGTGATTGCACAATTGCGCACACTGGATTTCGCCTGGCTGGACACACCCGCCAAGCGCCGCCTGCAGGAAAACCTCGACCGTATCACCCGCTATCTGGAAGATCTGGACGCGATCCGGGAGCGGGCGCAGATCGTCAAGGACGAGCTGGCCAATGCCCTTGCCGACCGGATGAACCGAACCCTCTATGTGCTCTCCATCGTGGCTGCCATCTTCCTGCCCCTGGGCTTCCTGACGGGCCTGCTGGGCATCAATGTAGGCGGCATGCCCGGCGTCGACGCAGCCAGCGCCTTCTGGATCGCCACCGGTCTCATGACCGCCATCGGCCTGATCGAACTGGCCGTGTTCCGCTGGATGAAATGGCTCTGACCCGTTCCCTCACCGTGTGTGGACGATATGGTAGAGCCATTGCAGGTGCCGCTCGAAATTGCGCAGCAATTCGCGGATGATCTGGACCTTCGAAAAGCCGTAGACGCAATAGTGCTGGCCGCCATCGCTCAGAATGACCTCGGCGCGGGCATACTCCTCGTCGCCGACAGCCTTCTCTCCGGGCGTGTCGTCTTCGTCCGGCGTGGCAAAATAGGGCTCGTTATAGAGCCGCCGCTCCACGCTGAATATGAATTCGGGCCGGTCCTCGTCCTTCACGTGCATGGACGCACGCCCTTTCGATTGCTCGAGCTCGACGGTGAAGCCGTAATTCTCGAGCTCGCCGGCCACCGACTGCAAGGCCGGCACCACGGTTTCCTCGATATAGGCGTCCACCTCCCGGCCCGTGGGACGGGAGAACATCATGCGCAGGCGGGCCTTCCAGGGCACGGCCGTCCCTTCGACGGGCAATTGCGCCGCCGTCTTGCGTCCGGCCCGGCGCGCGGTTTCCACGGACCAGGCCCTGAGCAGGCCGACGAAGGCCAGCAGGAGGATGATCGTAAAGGGCAAGGCCGCTGCGATCGTCGCCGATTGCAGGGCGGCCAGCCCGCCCGTCATCAGCAATGCCGCCGCCACAACGCCTTCCAGGACGGCCCAGAAGAAGCGCTGGGAGACCGGCGGGTTCAGGCTGCCGCCGGAGGCCAGCGTGGACTTCACCAGCGAGCCTGAATCCGACGAGGTCACGAAGAAGGTGGCGACGAGAATGATCGCCAGCACAGAGGTGATGGAGGTGAGCGGCAAGTGCTCCAGGAAAGCGAACAGGGCAAGCTCGCTATTCCCGTCCCGCACGACATTGACCAGCTCGTCGGCAACACCGGACAGGGCCAGACGCAGCGCGCTGTCGCCATAGACCGTCATCCAGAAGAAGGTGAAGGCCGTCGGCCCGAGCAGGACGCCGAAAATGAACTCGCGGATCGTCCGGCCGCGCGAAATCCGCGCGATGAACATGCCGACAAAGGGCGACCAGGAAATCCACCAGCCCCAGTAGAAGAGGGTCCAGTCGGTGACCCATTGTCCGTCGCCATAGGCGTCGAGATTGAAGGTCAGTGTGGCCAGCTGGTCGAGATACTCACCGATATTCTGCACATAGGCGGATATCAGGAAGAGGGTGGGACCGGTGATCAGCACGAAACCGATCAGCGCAATGGCGAGATAGAGGTTCCATTCCGACAGGCGGCGGATGCCGGCATCCAGACCGGCGATCACCGACAGAGTGGCCAGCGCCGTGATCCCTGCGATCAGCATCAGCTGGACGGTGGTGGAAATCGGAATGTCGAAAAGCTGATGGAGTCCGGCGTTGATCTGCGTCACACCGAAGCCCAGCGATGTCGCCACACCGAACAGCGTGCCCAGCACCGCGATCGTGTCCACGACATGCCCGATGGGGCCGTAGATCCGGTCGCCGATCAACGGGTACAGGGCAGACCGGATGGTGAGCGGCAGGCCGTGCCGGTAGGTGAAATAGGCCAGCGACAGGCCGACCACGACATAGATGCCCCAGGCATGCACGCCCCAGTGGAAGAAGGTCAGCACCATCGCATGGCGCGCCGCCTCGAGGGTTTCCGGGTCGCCTTCGGGCGGAAAGATGTAGTGCGTCAGGGGCTCGGCGACCCCGAAGAACATCAGGCCGATCCCCATCCCGGCCGAGAACAGCATGGCAAACCAGGGCGCAAAGCCGAATTCCGGTTCGCTGTCATCCGGCCCGAGCCGGATCCGGCCCCAGTCGGAAAAGGCCACGATCATGAGCGCGACGAGGAAGAAGCCGACACCGACCGTATAGACCCAGCCCGTGGTCTCCGTGATGGTAATCCGCAGACCGGTGAAAATCGCTTCGGCCTGGTCGCCCGCCATGATGGCATAGACCACACCCACGAATACCAGGATCGCGGCGGGGAAGAAGACGGCGGGTTCGATCTTTTTCATGGGATCAGTCCTCGCTTTCGCGGCGTTGTCAGGCTCCGGAACGATAGCCCGTGAGCGCAGGGCCCAGAGCCGACTTGAGCGGGTCGAGATGGCTTTCGAAATGCCGCCACTGCTCGATGCCGCTGTCATAAATGGGTTGGCGCACCTGTTCGGAACTCGCGGTCCGCACGGCGCGCTCGGTGGCATGGAAGTCCAGGCAGGCCTGCTCGAAAGGCAGGCCGCAGAAGTCGAGGATGCGCCGGACCTGGGCTTCCAGGTCGGCCACGACGTCCTCGTATTGCACGCGCAGGATCTCGCCGGGCAGCACGCGGTCCCAGTGGTCCATCAGCTCGACATAGCCGCGATAATAGCGGCCGATTTCGTCGAGACCGTAGGTGAATTCCTGCCCCTCGGCGAACAACTGCTTGAAACCGGAGAAGCAGCAGGCCATCGGCTCGCGCCGCGCATCGATGATCTTCGCATTCGGCAGGATCAGCTTGATCAGGCCGATATGCCGGAAATTGTTCGGCATCTTGTCGGTGAAGAAGGGCGCACCCTCGCGGTGGATCCGCGTATTCTCGATATAGTCCTCGCCCAGTTCGCGCAGCTGCTCCGCGCTCAGCTCGTGCAGGATGCGCGGATACCGGCCGGCACCCTCGCCCCGGTTGCGGCCGCGCAGACGGTGCGCCGTTGCCAGGATATCCGGCAGTTCCAGCGTTCCGTCGACCTGGCTGTGCGAGGCGAGGATCTGTTCGAGGAGTGTGGATCCGGCCCTCGGCAGTCCGGCGATGAAGATCGGATCGGGCGCCGGACACCCCTTGCCCCCCTGCTGCTCGAACAGATCGGGGGTACAGACATCGGCCTGGGCCTGGAACTCCTGCGCCATGATATCAGACGTATATCGGGTCTGTGCCCGTTTCAAATCATTGCCGCGATTGTAGTATTCGAAGGCACGGTCGTAATCGGCGCGGTCTTCGTGCGCCTTGCCGAGCGCGAAGCACAGATGCACCCGGTCGTGCGAGCGCAGTCCGATCGCGGCCTCCTGCGCCTGCATGCGGGCGATTTCGTCGTCGGTGAAACGATAGGTCTTGAGGTTGGCCAGCCCGTACCAGGCCTCGCCGTAATCGGGGCGCGCCTCGTAGGCACGACGATAGGCGGATACGGCCTCGTCGGTGTGCCCCATGGTCTTGAGCGCGTGCGCGCGCGCGGCGTGGGTTCCCGCATCCTCGGGCAGAACGGCGAGCACCTTGTCGAAACCCGACAACGCCGCCTCGTAATTACCGACGGCAAGAGATTCCACGGCATGACGGGACAGGAAAACGGGGTTGCCCGGATCGCGCTTCAGCAATGCGGCGGCCTGTTCCAGGGCCGCCTCGTGTTTCTGCCGCTTGCGCAGGATCTCGATATAGTCGAGCCGCAGGGCGATGTTGTCGGGCTCGAACTCCACCGCACTTTCCAGCAGGAATTCGGCATCGTCCAGAACGCCCAGGCGCTTGCCGATCTCGGCAAGGATCCGCATGCCTTCGACATGTTTGGGATTCTTCTGCAGGAAGCTGCGTGCCAGGCCCTCGGCCTTGTGCACGCGGTTTTCGTAGAGATGGTGGGACGCTGCCAGCAGCGGTTTCGGCAATCTCGCCAGTGCCTCGGCCTGGGCCCGGCATTGTCGCGCCTCTGCCGGCGCGCCGGTTCGTTCGAGTGCATCGGCCAGCGCCGACCAGGCGGCTTGCAGCGCCGGGTTGGCGATGGTCGCCGCCCTGTAGGCCTCGATCGCGGCACGGTCGTCGCCCGCCTCGCGATAGAGATGCCCTTCTTCCTGCAGCGCCCGGCCGAAATCCGGCGCCGCCGCCTTGAGTGCAGTGAGCGTCTGGCGCGCCGGTCCGGGCTGTTTGAGATAGCGCAGGCAGACCGCCTTCATGTAGAGCGCGTCGACATGGTCGGGGTCGGTGCCGAGGACGGTCTCGACACGCTCGAGCGCGCCATCCAGGCGCCCGGCATACATCTCCGCCTGGGCGGAGTTCAGCAGTTCGGACACGTCCGGCTCGGCCACACCTTGCTCCGGTCTCGAAGGACACAGATAGAAAAGCGCCCCGCCGGCCGGCGGGACGCTTTCCGGTTACACGTATCGTCAGGTCAAGAAAACCGTCTCCGGTTCAGACCTAGTACCGCATGCCCACGCGCACACCGATCGTACGCGGACGCGTGACGTTCACACGGGCACGGTCGAAGACGAAGCTGCCGGACAGTTCGGCGACTTCATTGGTGAGGTTGTTGACGTAGAGCTCGACATTCCACTGATCGGACCGCACACCGGTCGTCACGCCCAGCGTGGTGTAGCCGTCCAGATCCATCGAGTTGATCTCGATGATGTCGGTGCGGCTGTCGCCGGTGTGGACCACCTGGCCCTGAACATGGGCGTTGAGATCGTCGAACACCGGCCACTCGTAGCGGGCGCGGACATTCATCTGGAATTCCGGCGCAAAGGCCAGTTCCGAACCCAGGACCACATCGTCCGTCGGCGTGAGCACTTCGGTGATCTCGGTATCGAGGATCGAGAAGGCACCGGCAACCGTCAGACCCGGCATTTCGAGCGGCGCGTAGGTCAAGTCACCCTCGATACCGCGGATTTCGGCATCCGCCGCATTGTCCGAGAAGAACAGGTTGGTGATCTCCGGATCGAAGATCGTCGTCTGCAGACCCTCGATCTCGACCATGAAGGCATTACCGTTGAAGCGGAGCTGCTGGTCGAACAGGTCGAGCTTCCAGCCCAGTTCGTAGTTCTTCACTTCGTCCGTGTCGATCGCATACGGCGTGGTGTAGCCGGGGACGCTGGGCGGCGTGATGCCGCCGGGACGGTTCAGCAGACCCGGACGGAAACCTTCCGAATAGGTCGCATAGAACAGCATCGTATCGTTCGGCGTCCAGTTACCGGTCACCTTGTAGATCGTGCCTTCGCTGGACGAGACCTGCGGCGCACCGGCCGGGCCGTTCGGGCCGAACTGACGCGAGATGTTCGTGCCGTAGGTCTGGGCGTCGACCGGATCGCCGTTGGCGTCGGTCAGCGGATACAGGATGTCGTAGACCGAGTTGGCGCTGCCTTCCAGATCGACTTCCACGTCGTAGGCCCGGGCACCGAGCACCACTTCGAAGACATTCGGAACGAGGTCGAAGCTGAGTTCGCCGAAGTAGCCGAGCTGCTCGTCCGTGCGCAGGACGTCATTGCGGAAGATGGTCGGTGCCAGGATGGGGCCCGGATCGGAGAAGTAACCCTGGGTCTCGTTGGCGATGTCGCCCGCGGTCGCAGCTCCGTTGGTCAGCGGATACTGATTGATGCCGAGCGCGTTGATGCCGATCGAACCATCCGCATTCACACGGTCCATGGAGCCGAAATAGTTGAAGTCGTTACGCTCGGCCAGTTCGGTCTTGGAGTAGAACACGCCCGCCGTGACACGCCAGCGATTGTCTTCCGGCGTGTTGAAGCGGAACTCGTGGCTCTCGACCGTGGTTTCGCTGTGCGACGTCACGTTCGACGTCGGCGCGTGACAGGAACCGTACGGATCCAGACCGCCGCCCGGATAGCTCACCGTGCTGTCGCAGGTGTAGACCGGGAAATACTGACCGACGAACATGTAGTCCGTGTAGTCGATGACCTGGTCGGTCTCGCGGTCGGTGTAGGCGCCGGTGTAGACCGTTTCCAGCATGCCGATGCGGCCTTCGACCGTCCACGCGACATTGGTGAACTCGTCGTCCAGATCGTCCGGCTGGTAGCGCTGGATTTCATAGTCGTCGAGTGCCGGGTCCTGGAAGAAGACGCCTTCGCTTTCCAGCGTCTGCTGCATGACGGACACGGTGGCACGCCAGTCGACGTTGAACTCGTAGCGGCCGGCCACGCGGAAACCGGTATACGTCGTATCGTTGAAGTCATCCTCGACCAGCGCGCTGTTGTCAGCGGCGATGAAGTTGACGTTCGACAGGTCGTCATTGGCCTGGAAGCCCTCACGGCGCGGTGCGACCGGCAGACCGTTGTCGCGGACCGTGCCGGCGGAGCGATAGCGGGCCGATTCCGCGGTCGTGCGCGTGCCGTGCACATTGTCGATGTAACCGCCGCGGTCATCGACGAAGGCCACGCCGCGCAGGGCGAAGTTGTCGCCGATCGGCAGGTTCACGACCGCTTCCACGCTCTGGCTGCGCTCGCCGCCATCCGTGAAGGACACATCGAAATTGGCATAGGCTTCGTACTCGCCCAGCACCGGCTTGTTGGTGATCATGCGAACGGTACCGGCCTGGGAGCTAGCGCCGAAGAGCGTGCCCTGCGGTCCCGGCAGGACTTCCACGCGCTGCAGGTCGACCGCGTAGACATCGAGGTTGCGGCCCGGCTGCGCCAGCGGCTGCTCGTCCAGGTAGAAGGCGACGTTCGGCGCAAGACCGGCCACACCGGCAACCGTCAGGTTCGGCGTGGTGGAGGCGAGGCCGCGGATGTAGATGGTGTTCTGGCCGGGGCCGCCACCGCCGGCGGTGACGCCGGGCATTTGCTGGAGATAGTCGGTGAAGACGTTGACGCCGAGCTCCTCAAGCGTCTGGCCGTCCATGGCGTTGACGGCGACCGGGATATCCTGGGTGGAACTCTCGCGCTTGGTGGCGGTCACCGTGATGACGTCGACCTGGGCGTGAGCGGTGCCGGCGATGGACAGCGCGGCGGCGGACAGGATCGTAGTTGTGAGTGCACGTTGCTTCAGCATGACGCGTGAAAGCCCCCTCGATTTCGTTAAGAATTGGATTTGGGCCGGGTTTAGAGGGTCGGCTGCGGATTGGCCAGACTTGCTTTGAACTGAAATCAAACTAAGAAACCCGCGCCTCGCGCGCCCCGCACCGCAACAAAATGCTTTGCAATTGATTTAATTAATCTTTTTACATACCGTGACATAGATGCGACAGTTTCACCCCAATTCACCGCGCGCGCGCTCCGGTATGGGCTCCGCGCCGAATTTATGTATTCAAAAGAGATCCCGCCGCATGCGGGCTTTTATGGTTGGATTGGCTTGCATGCGGCGATACATCCAATTCGCCCCTCATCGACGGTTGGACGAATGAGCGACCACGACGAAATTCTCATTGCGCTGCGCCGCATTACCCGCGCCATCGACCTTCAGTCCAAACGCCTCGTGAAGGCGACCGGGCTGACCGCGCCGCAGCTTGTCGTCATCGATACGCTGCGCAAGGGCGGGGAGTTGTCGCCCAGCGCAATCGCCCGTGCAGTCTCGCTCAGCCAGGCCACGATCACCTCCATCCTCGACCGCCTGACCCATGCCGGTTTGGTGGAGCGCGTGAAAAGCGAGAAGGACAAGCGCGTCGTCCTGGCGAGGCTGACCGACAAGGGTCTTGCGGCCTCGAGCAACTCTCCGGAATTGCTGCAGGCGGGCTTCCTGCGCTCCTTCCGCAAGCTGCAACCCTGGGAGCAGAACATGCTGATCGCATCGCTGCAGCGCATTGCCGAACTGATGGACGCCGAGGACCTCGACGCGTCGCCCTTCCTGGACACCGGCGAGATCGGCCGATGAGCGAAGCCGCACGGCCGGGCGCGCTGGCGGGCCTGCGCGTCGTCGAGCTCGCGCGCATCCTGGCCGGCCCCTGGATCGGCCAGACGCTGGCCGATCTCGGCGCCGATGTCATCAAGGTGGAAAGCCCCGGCGGAGACGACACGCGCAGCTGGGGACCGCCCTGGATCGACCACCCCAGCGGACGGTCCGCCGCCTACTACCATGCCTGCAATCGCGGCAAGCGGTCCATGACCGCCGACTTCCGCAAGCCGGACGATCTGGAAGCCGTCCGGGCGCTGATCGGTACGGCCGATGTCGTCATCGAGAATTTCAAGGTCGGCGGACTGAGGAAGTTCGGCCTGGATTACGAGAGTCTGAAGGATGATCATCCGCGGCTCGTCTACTGCTCGGTCACGGGTTTCGGCCAGACCGGTCCCTATGCCCACAGGGCCGGCTACGACCTGGCCATCCAGGCGATGAGCGGCGTGATGGACCTGACCGGCGAAGCCGACGGGCCGCCCCAGCGCCTGGGCGTGGCCTTCGCCGATGTCTTCACCGGCCTTTACGGCACGATCGCCATCGAGGCGGCCTTGCTGCAGCGCGAAAAGACCGGAAAAGGCCAATATATCGATATGGGTCTGCTCGACTCGATGATCGGCGTGCTGGGCAACCAGGCGATGAACTACCTGGCGACTGGCCGGACACCGAAGCGGATCGGCAATGCCCACCCCTCGATCGTGCCCTATCAGGAATTCCCCTGCTCGGACGGGCATATCATCATCGCCTGCGGCAATGACGGCCAGTTCGAACGCCTCGCGCGTCTTCTGGGACTGGACGAGGACGAACTCGACCGGAACCGGACCAACGCCCGGCGCGTGGAAAACCGTGAGGCGCTGACGGGACATATCGCCGGCATTATGCGGCAGCGGACGCGGGCGCACTGGCTCGAAGCGCTGGAGGCTGCGGGTATTCCCGCGGGCCCGATCAACACCGTCGCGGAAGCGCTCGACGATCCCCAGGTGGCGCACCGGGGCCTGCGCATCGAGCGCGACGGCATTCCCGGTATTCGCAGCCCGATCCACATGTCCGGCGCGTCTGTCGGGGAGACGGGACGCTCGCCGGGTCCGGGCGAGCACACGCAGGAAATCCTCGACGAGCTCGGCCGCCGCAAGCGCGGCACATAGACGCCGCAACGACAACGGCCGGGTAGCGGTGGAAGCCTAGAGACTGTCGATCCAGTCCTTCACTTCGCGCTCGGCCTCTTCCTTGTCCTTGCCGTAGCGTTCGCGGATCTTGCCGGCGAGCTTGTCGGCATCGCCGCCGACTAGCGACATGTCGTCATCGGTCAGCTTGCCCCACTGGCGCTTGGCGTCGCCGGTGAGCTGTTCCCACTTGCCCTTCAATTGCGCGGCGTTCATCGCGGTCTCCTTTCATGCGTTGCTTGAGTGAACAACGCGCCGGACCTGCGTCCGTTCCCGGAGCTGCCGGACGAAAGGGCCGGAACGGACCCGGGGAGTGGGTGGGTCCGCTCCGGCACCGCGGATGAGGCCTAGTTGAAGGTCTCGCCCTTGGCCGCCTTCTCTTCGAGAAGCTTGGAGATATCCGGCTCGGCACCCGCGGACTTGGCATGCGCCTTGAGCCCGGCGACCACCTTGTCCAGCCCGATCGTATCGGCCCAGAACATCGGCCCGCCGGTGAAGGCCGGCCAGCCATAGCCGTTGATCCACACCGTATCGATGTCGGAGGCGCGCTGGGCCATGCCTTCCTCGAGGATCCTGGCGCCCTCATTGATCATCGGAAAAAGCAGGCGCTCGCGGATTTCCTCCTGCGAGAAGACCCGCTGCTCCAGGCCCGACTTGGCGGCGAACTCGTCGATGATGGCCTCGACTTCCTTGGAGGGCGAAGGCCGCCGGTTCTCGTCGTAATCGTAGAAACCCTTGCCGGTCTTCTGGCCGCGGCGGTCACGCTCGCACAGCACGTCGCGGATCGTTTCGCTGTTGGAATTCGCCTTGTCCCAGCCCAGGTCGAGACCGGCGAGGTCCGACATCTGGAAGGGGCCCATCGGCATGCCGAAATCGGTCAGTGCCTTGTCGACATCCCAGGGCTTTGCGCCCTGCAGGAGCATCGCCTGGGCAGCACGCTGGCGCGGCGAGAGCATGCGGTTGCCGATGAAGCCGAAGCACACGCCCGATACCACGGCGACCTTGCCGATCCTTTTGGCCAGGTCCATGGCCGTCTTGAGCACGGCCGGCTCGGTCTTGGCGGCGCGGACGATCTCCAGCAGGCGCATCACATTGGCCGGCGAGAAGAAGTGCAGGCCCAGCACCGAGCCCGGACGCTTCGTCTCCGCCGCCATCTCGTCGACATTGAGATAGGAGGTGTTGGAGGCCAGGATGGCGCCCTGCTTGACGATCGCGTCGAGCTTGCGGAACACGTCCTTCTTCACGTCCATATTCTCGAACACGGCCTCGATCACCAGATCGCAATCGGCCAGGTCCTCCATCTCGAGCGTCGGCGTCAGAAGACCCATGGCCCGCTCGACCTGGTCGGCGGTGAACCGGCCCTTGGCCGCGGAACGCTCGTAATTCTTGCGGATGATGGAGACACCGCGGTCGAGCGCCTCCTGTTCACGCTCCAGAATAGTGACCGGATATCCGGCGGTCAGGAAATTCATGGCGATGCCGCCGCCCATCGTGCCGGCGCCGAGAATTCCGACCTTCTTGACCGGGATCAGCGGCGTATCGGCCGGGATGCCGTCGATCTTGGCCGCGGCGCGTTCGGCGAAGAAGACATGGCGCAGCGCTTTCGACTGGGTGCCCGACACCAGCTTGCCGAACAGTTCGCGTTCCTTCTTCACGCCCGCCTCGTAGGGCAGGTCGATCGCCGCCTTCACGGCCTCGATACAGGCCTCGGGCGCCTCGAACCCTTTCAGGCGGCGCATCTGCGTCTTGCGGAACTCGTCGAAGAAATCGCTGTCGGACGGGATCTCGCCGATCTTGTCGGTCCGTTTCGACGACACCGGGTGGCTGTCACGGCCCAGCACGTCGCGGGCGTAGGCCACGCCGGACTCGGCGAGCCCGTCCTCGGCAACCATCTTGTCGACCAGGCCGATCTTCTCCGCCTTGGCGGCGGGGATGGGATTGCCGGTGACGATCATCGGCAGCGCCTCGGCGACGCCGACCACGCGCGGCAGTCTCTGGGTACCGCCGGCGCCGGGGAGGATGCCCAGCTTGACCTCGGGGAGGCCCAGCTTGGCAGAGGCGACGGCGATCCGATAGTGACACCCCAGCGCGACCTCCAGGCCACCGCCGAGCGCGGTGCCGTGGATCGCGGCGATGACGGGCTTCTCGCTCGCCTCGATGGTGTCGATGACTTCGGGCAGGGACGGACCGACCGGCGGCTTGCCGAATTCGGTGATGTCCGCCCCGGCAAAGAATGTCCGGCCTTCGCAGCAGATCACGACCGCCTTGATGTCATTGTCCGCTGCGGCTTCGGCCATGGCGTCCGCCAGACCGGCGCGCACGGCCTGGCCCAGCGCGTTGACCGGCGGATTGTCGGAGGTCACGACCAGAACCTCGCCATCCTTGCGTGTGGTGATCACGGACATTGCTGTCTCCTGTTTTGCGACCGGCGGCCAGCTTTGACTTCGCCGGGCTGCCCTGTGTTGCGTAATACCGCGTTGTTCGATCCTGTGCAGCCTGGCACGGATCCGATCCGGATGAATGCATACCCTGTATTCGATACCGAAGGCAACAGGGCGGCCCGCCGGCCTCGAAGCTTACGCCTTGTGCCTTATGCCGATCAACATTATCGTTCAATCAACAAAGATAATCGCAAACCGAAAACAGGATTGCCGGGGATGGACAACCAAACCGAGGCGCCGGCCGAGGCGTCAGCATACCAATTGCCCGAAGACTGGCTGCCGAAAGACTGGCCCGCCGCATCGATGGAGGCGATCGAGGCCGCGCTGTGCGCACCGGGCGCACGCTTCGAAATGGAGACCATCGACATAAGGGGCGTGCCCACGCGCGTCTGGAAGAACGCCCTGCCCAATCTGCCCGAACTGGCCCGGCACGCCCGCACCCATGGCGAGCGCGAATTCACCATCTACCAGGACGAGCGCGTCACCTACGACGCCTGGTTCCGGGCGACGGCGGCCCTGGCTGCGGAGCTCGCGGACGCCGGCATTGCCAAGGGCGACCGCGTCGCCCTGTCCATGCGCAACCTGCCGGAATGGCCGGTCGCCTTTTTTGCGATCACCAGCCTGGGCGCGATCGCCGTACCGCTGAACGCCTGGTGGACCGGCGCGGAGCTGGCCTACGGCCTCACCAATTCCGGCGCGAAAGGGTTGATCTGCGACGCCGAGCGCTGGGACCGGATCGCGCCCTCCCTCGACGCGCTTCCGGCTCTGGACACCGTCCTGGTGAGCCGGTCCGATGCACCACTCACCCAGCCAGCCCGCCGTCTCGAGGACATCATCGGCGCCCCGCAACACTATGCCGGCCTGCGCGAGAGCGAGCTGCCCGACGTCGAAATCCATCCGGACGACCCGGCGACGATCTTTTACACCAGCGGCACGACAGGACATCCCAAAGGGGCGCTGGGCACGCACCGCAACACCCTGACCAACATCATGTCCTCGGCCTATTCCGGCGCCCGCACCTTCGCGCGACGCGGCGAGATGCCGCCCGAGCCGACGCCGAAGACAATGCTGACCGTGATCCCGCTGTTTCACGTCACCGCCTGCAATGCAGGCATGATGGGCGCCATCTTTGCGGGCAACACGATGATCTTCATGCACAGATGGGATCCGGTCGAAGCCTTCAAGATCATCGAGCGCGAGAAGGTCAATGTCACCGGCGGCGTACCGACGATCGCCTGGCAACTCCTGGAGCACCCGGACCGCGAGAAATACGACCTCTCCTCGCTGGAGGCGATCGCCTATGGCGGCGCCCCCTCCGCACCCGACCTGGTGCGCAAGATCAAGTCCGTATTCGGCGCCCTGCCCGGCAATGGCTGGGGCATGACCGAGACCTCGGCCACGGTCACGCATCATGCCTCCGAAGATTATCTCAACCGGCCCGACAGCTGCGGCACGCCGGTCGCGGTGTCCGATATCAAGATCATGAACGCCGACGGCACGCGCGAGCTGCCAACCGGCGAGGTCGGCGAACTGTGGGCCAAAGGGCCGCAGATCGTGGCGGGGTACTGGAACAATCCGGAGGCCACAGCCGAAACCTTCGTGGACGGATGGATCAAGACCGGCGACCTCGCCCGCGTGGACGAGGAAGGTTTCTGCTACATCGTCGACCGCGCCAAGGACATCATCATCCGCGGCGGCGAGAACATCTATTCCAGCGAGGTGGAGAACGTCCTCTACGACCACCCGGCCGTGACCGATGCGGCCCTGGTCGGCATTCCCCATCGCACGCTGGGCGAGGAACCGGCCGCGGTGGTGCATCTGGCACCGGGCCTGTCAGCCAGTGAAGAAGAACTCAAGGACTGGGTGCGCCAGCACCTCGCCGGCTTCAAGACGCCCGTCCGCATCCTCTTCTCCGAGGAAACCCTGCCGCGCAATGCCAACGGCAAGATCGTCAAGAACGAGCTGAAACCGCTTTTCGAAAATGAAAGTCAGGCCGCCGAGGCCGTCTAGGGGAGACCTATCCATGCTGATCGCGACACTCATGCTGGCCGGCGCGGCCAGCCTGGCCCAGCCGGCCGGCTACACACCGCCGGACTATGACGCCGGCGGGAACTGGCTCTGCCGCCCCGGCCGCGAGGATGCCTGCACGATCGATCTGGACACCACGATCGTCCATGCCGACGGCACGACGCAAATCGAGGCCTACCAGGCCGCGGAGGACCCGGCCGTCGACTGCTTCTACGTCTACCCCACCGTGTCCAACGACCCCGGCGGGAACAGCGACCTGGACGCCAATGACGAGGAAAACCGGGTGATCGCCGCCCAGTTCGCCCGCTTCGGATCGGTCTGCCGCACCTTTGCGCCGATGTACCGCCAGGTGACGCTGACCGCCCTGCGCCAGATGATGGCCGGCAATACCGACACCGGCGCGGACGGTGCGATGGGTTATATGGACGTGCGCTCGGCCTTTGCCCACTACATGGAACACGACAATGACGGCCGCCCCTTCGTGCTGATCGGCCACTCGCAGGGCGCCCGCATGCTGGAACAACTGGTCGCCGACGTAGTCGATGGCCAGCCCGTCCAGGCACAGATGCTCTCTGCGATGATGATCGGCTTCAACGTGACCACGCCGGCGGATGAAACGCTGGGCGGCTCCTTCGACAACGTGGCCCCCTGCGCCTCTCCGGAGGATACGGGCTGCTTCATCGGCTATGTCACCTTCCGCGCCGACGCGCCGCCGCCGGAAGGCTCGCGCTTCGGCAAGGTGGCCGATCCGGAACTGGAGGTCGCCTGCACTAATCCGGCCGACCTTGCTGGCAATTCCGACGCCCCGCTCGGCGCCTATCTCGCCACGGGCGGCGCCTTCACCTCGTCGGCACAAGCCGGTCCGTGGGTCGAGGGCGGTGCGGATATCCAGACCGACTATGTCCGCGTTCCCGGCCTGCTGACGGGTCAGTGCGTGAACAATGAGGCCGGTCACTATTTCTCGGTCACCGTGCACGGCGATCCGGACGATCCGCGCACGGACGACATTGTCGGCGACGTGATCGCCGATGGCGAGGTTCTGGCAGACTGGGGCCTTCACTTGCTCGATATCGGCATCGCCCAGGCCGACCTGATCGATCTGGTCGAGAGCCAGGCCGCAGCTCACGCGGAATAGGCGCCACTCCCCTCCGGCGCAGCGGGGCGGACCTCTACCGGTCCGCCCTGCTTATTTCTCACACGAAGATCGCCACACTCTGCATGCCGGTGACCACGGGCTGCCGGTCGGCATTCCATAGCTGCATGACCTGGCTGGACGATCCGTCGCGGGCCAGATCGGCCGTCGAGCGCGACAGCCACCAGCCGTCCCGCGTGACCGGTTCGGCACTGAGAATGTTCAGCATCCAGGTCATCGAACTGATCGGGCCGGGCTTGTCGAACAGCGCCATCGCCGCAGGCGGCAGAGCATCGCCGATCGCCATCAGCTCGACCATCGGATGCAGCCCGTCGCGTTCCTTCAACCGCACCCAGCGCATGAAGTCCGGCGTGTGCCGCTCCTCGATGGGCAAGGCGTGACGGTATTCCAGATTGTTGGTGAAGAATGTCGGGTCCGGATTGGCCATCGCCGGCGCGGCGTCTTCCGGCGCCGGCACATCCGGCCGGGCCGTGTCGGCATAGTCGATGGCCGAATCCAGCGCCGTCATGAAGACGAAGAGGGCGCGCAGACCCAGCTTGCCCCCGCCGAAGACATTGGCCTCGATATAGGCGGCCGTACGCCCGCGGCGCAGCAGGCGCGTTTCGACCGTCACCTGGCCGGCCAGCGGCCCGACGAAGGCGATCTGCGCCGAGCGCAGGGGCGGCAGATCCGCTTCGGACCGCATGGCCGCCTCCAGAGCGATCGCCGCGCTCAGCCCGCCATAGGCCGTGCGGCCCTGCATCCAGGTATCGGGCAGAACCGCCGTCAGGGTATCGTCCCCTGTTCCAGCGGCATCAAGAATATCGACCAGACTCAATGTCCCGGGGTCTCCACAGCTATGGCTTGCGCCTTGTCAAACAGGGACGGACCGCCACCCTCGACCGGTTCCACCGGGCCCATAGCAGCATCCGTGTTCACATCCCCGGGCCGGCGCCGGAGCAGACCGGACGCTACAGCATACCGAATGCTCGGTAAATGCGCCGAGCGCGTATGATATTCATTCGGTTATATACCGAAAACACGCATACAATTTGCCAACACGCTCGAGCGAGATTTCTGCACATGCACATACCGTTTCTGCTATGATGCATAGACAGGCGACATGGCAGAACAGATCGCCGCTCGCGTGACGATAAACACGAACTCTGCTAAGCGAATGATATGAATGCGACCCCTGACACCGTGGACAGCGCGAAGACGCGCCGGTTCCAGCAGAAGCGCGAGCGGATCCTCGATGCAGCCGCCACGCTGATCAACCGGCACGGCGTGCGCGGCATGACCTTTGTCGACGTGGCGCAGCTCGTGGACCTCAACACGACCAGCATCACCTATTACTTCAAGCGCAAGGAACTGCTTGCAGCAGCGGTCCTGGAACGCTCGCTGGAACGGATCGAGGCGCTGATCGAGGATGCCGGCCAGGGCCGCACCCCGCAGGAACGCATTGCGCGGTACATCCGCAGCAATTTCGACCTGCAGGCGGCCATCAATTCGGAAGAGGAGCGTCCGGTTGCGGTCCTCTCGGACATCCGCGCCCTCAACGAGCCCTACAACAGCGATCTGACCGCGCGCTACGTGCAGGTCTTCCGCAAGCTGCGCACCTTCTTCGATCCGCCGCGCAACAATCAGGAAAAGGTGCTCGGCACGATCCGGGCGCACGTCCTGGTCCAGAACATGTTCTGGCTGCCGGCCTGGATCTCGCAATACTCGTCCGGCGACTATGATCGCGTCTGCAAGCGCCTGATCGAGCTGTTCGAAAACGGGTTCGCGCCGCCCGGTGCGGCCTGGGAGCCGCAATTCCTGGAGATCGACGAGTCCTCGCTGAGGGTCGGCATCGAGGGCATGCCCGGCAATTTCGCCCGCGCCGCCACCTTCCTGATCAACGAACGCGGCTATCGCGGCGCTTCGGTCGAGCAGATCGCCTCGGAGCTCAACGTCACCAAGGGCAGCTTCTACCACCATCTGGAAGCCAAGGACGAGCTGGTTCTGGAATGCTTCCGCCGAAGCTATGGCCGGGTCTCCCTCGTGCAGCGCGCCGCGACGCGCGCCGGCGGGAGCCACTGGCAGCAACTGGCCTCTTCGATCGCAACCCTGCTGAACATCCAGCTTTATTCCGAGTTTCCGCTCGTTCGCACGACCGCCCTGCAGGCGCTGCCGACCGAGCTGCGCAACGATGTGATCGACCGGTCCAACCGCATGGCCCGGCGCTTCGCCGGCATGATGATCGACGGCATCACCGAAGGCTCGGTCAAGCCGGTCGACCCGCTCATCGCCAGCCAGGCCGTCATGGGCGCACTCAATTCGGCCTACGACCTTCGCAGCTGGATTCAACCTGTCCCGCCGGCCCAGGCCTTCGCCTATTACGCCTCGACTCTGGCTTACGGCCTGTTCTCGCCGCCGCCGGAAGCCTATCCGGGCTGACCCCCGGGACACCACGCCGTCCCCGTCAAGAAAAGGGCCCCGGTCTGCGACCGGGGCCCTTCTGCATGCCTGCAAGGTCCGCCTAGAATTCGGTATTCACACCGACACGGAAGACCCGGCCGAGCGGATTGCCCGTGAACGGATCGTAATTGTAGTCGAGGCGCGCGAAGCTCGGATCCTCGTCCGTGATGTTCAAGGCCGTCAGCGACAAGGTCGTGGCATCGCCGAAGTGGTAGATCAGGTTGATGTCCGTGGTCACCTGACTGTCGATCGTCGCCCCCTGCATCAGCGTCGGCGCACCCGGGATATTGGTGTTGGGCGCAAAGGGCCCGGTCCCGGCATCCGCCCGCTGATCGCGGTAGCTGTCGATATAGTTGACGGTCAGACGGGCATCGAGATCCCCGATCGTATACTCCAGGAAGCCGCGCGCCTTCCACTCCGGCACCGGATAGGCCGTCGTCTGGAAGTTCAGATAGCCGACGCCATCGAAACCTTCCTGCACGACAACGCCCTCGACGGTTTCCTCGCCGAGCTCGTTTCCGAGCATGTAGGTGGCGGTAATCCCGGCATTGAGCAGGCCGCCCATCACATCCCCGAAGTCGTAGTTGAGGATGAAGTCGACACCGGAACTGGTCAGGTCGCCGCCATTCACCCAGCCCGTCCGCACGCGCGAGATGTTGCCGACCGCACACGTTCCGGCACCGGGCACGCCCGCACCGTCGTTGAACTGGAAACGCTCACGCAGGGCGGCAAAGGCCGGATCCGTGCAGTTGGCCGGATCGGCGAACATGGTCGCAACCATGCCCGAAAGCGGCTCGGCGGTGATCGTGTCCTCGATCTCGTAGCGGAAATAGTCGACGCTGGCCGTGAACGGGCCGGTATCGACGAGCAGACCGATGGAGTAGTTGGTCGCGGTTTCCGGCGCCAGGTTCGGATTGCCGTAGACATCCACAGGGCGGAAGCTGTTGGCGATGACCTGGAGCGAGGTCACGTTGCGGTCTTCAAGCTGCTGGGCCGGCGGACCACGGAAAGTGGTTCCCGCCGAACCACGCAGGGCGAACGTGTCGGTGATCTGCCACCGGGCCGTGACTTTCGGGTCGAAGGTCGAGCCGGTACCGCCGCCATAGTCCTCGAAACGCGCCGCCACCTGGACATTGAAGTCGTCCGTCACCGGCAGCTGCAACTCGCCGAACACCGCATAGACATCATTGTCGGCGACCGAGTTGGCGTTCGAGCCCAGGAAGGCCAGCGCGCCGGTCTGCGGATCGCAGGACGTATTGCCCGTCACCGGTGTGTCGCGGCACGGATTGACCGCGATATTGTTGTTGTCGCCATAGGTCGCCGCGAACTCGTCGCGCCGGTATTGCGCCCCGACACCGTACATCACCGGACCGCCGGCCATGTCCCAGCCGGTCTCGCCGGAGACCGTGAAGTCGAACACGAAAAGCTCGGTCTCCAGGAAGCTGCTGGACTGGACGAAGAACCAGTCCACCAGTTCGGCGCTGTTCGGATTGGCGCCGTTGACCTGGTTTCCGAACGGGTTGAGCCACATACAGCCATTGGTCCCCGGAGCGGATGTGGTTGGATCGCAGTTCGGCCCGCCATAACCGCCCAGCGCCAGCTGGACCCGATCCCCGAAGGAATCATAACCGTCGAAGTAGCGCTCGAACTTGTGGTAGGTGACCGCGAACTGGGCCTGCGTGGTGTCGTTGATGTCGAAATTGAAGCCCGACGAGATGCGGAAGGACTCGTTCTCCCGGCGCCCGATCGACGATCCCAGACTGTCGGGATTGCCCTCGAAAGCCGGATTGCCGCCGGCCAGCATCGGCCGGAAGAGCAGGGTCGGGAACAGAGCAGCGAGCGTGCCGGGCGGTACAAAGCCCGGATTGTTGGTCGCCATCTCGATGAAGCCCGGATTGTTCGCCGGCACGACGAAGCCGCTGGGCGAACCGCCGACGACCGCCGAAGGCGCCTGCGTCAGCAGATAGGTCGGCGAGGTCCGGTAGTGCGGGATCTCGTCATTGCCGTAGAGCAGGCTGATATCCCACGACACCGTGTCGGAAATGTCGACATTCAGCTCGCTGTAGATCTGGTAGCGGTCCTCTTCCTCAACCAGCGCATCGAACCCGGTATACTGGGTCCGGCACCAGCCGGCCGCAGTGACATAACCGCCCTGATCGGCGCATTGCGGATCGGCGCGCAGCCCGCCGATGGGCGCGACGCCCACGCCGGGAATGAAGCCGAGCGGCAGGAAGGTTGCGGGATTGCCGCCCCCGGTCCAGCCACCTTCCGGATTGGCCTCGTAGGGCTGGACGGCGAAGTCGCGGTCGACCGCGAGCAGTTCGTCGCGGTGCTGATAGCCGGCAGCGATCAGGAAACTGTAATTATCCCCCTGGCTGCCCCAGCTTCCGTGCACCGTATAGTCGCCGGAACTGCCGTCGACGAACGTATAGTCGCCCCCGACCCGGAAGCCCTCCTGGTCCGAACGCGTGATGAAGTTGACCACACCGCCGATGGCATCGGAGCCGTAGATGGCGGCCGCGCCGTCCTTGAGGATCTCGATGCGCCCGATCGCGGCCTGCGGCAGCAGATTCACATCGACGAAAGGCACGCCCGTGCCCGCGGCGACGAGACGGCGATTGTTGAGAAGCACGAGGGTGCGTTGCGGGCTGAGGCCGCGCAGATTGATCGAGGCCATACCCTCGGTGGCCTGCGACCGGCTGTCGAACTGATTCGTGTCCCCGATGACGCCACTGGATACCGGCAGCGCCTTGATCAGCTCGACGGGCGACGGATTGCCCAGCCGGGCCAGTTCTTCCGACGACAACACGTCGACCGGAAGCGCCGCATCCTCCGGCGTCCCCTGAATCACGGAACCTGTAACGATAATAACGTCGTCGTCCTGACGCCCCCGGGCGTCGTCTTGCGCAAGCGCCGCGGATCCCAATCCCGCGGACAGCGCAAGGGCTGTCAGCGCGCTGGACGCGCGCATGAGTCCCTTAACAGTCATAATCTCCTCCCAGACTGCGCGGCTGTTGTTTTTTTACATACCGCACATTCGATTAGAGCAACGAGATTTTACCTAGTCAAGGAAGATCAATCGGCATCACTAGTTATTGCTGGGAATTCGGGTTGCCGTTTCCGTAAACGTCAACCTATTTCAGATGACGCGGTTCGCGTACCCCGCAAACGAGAACTCCCAGAGCAATCGCCAGGCAGACAATCGAGAGAACGAAGACCGGGACGAGACCGACGGTCGCCGCGATCACGCCGCCGATCAGCGGGCCGGCCGTGGCGACCGAAGTCTCCGCGGTGGTCGAAAGCGCCAGGCGCATGGGGATGTCGTCGCGATGGCCGAATTCGAGCACCAGGGTCGTCACGCTCATCATGTTGCCCGACATCGCCGCGCCCAGGCCGAAAAAGGCAAGCAGGAACTGCCAGGGCGCAACGGCGAGGATCATGCCCACCAGCGAGAGAAGCCAGACGGCCACCGTGCCGATGAAAGTGATCCGGAAACCCCAGCGATCCCCCATCGTGCCCCAGATCAGATTGGTCGCCGTGTCCGCGCCCAGGAAGGCCAGGGAGAACAGACCGATCGCCGCCCCGTCGACCTCCATCTGCCGGCCGGCGTGGATGATGCAGAAGGGAATGGCGATCCGGCCCATTGTCGCGAAGACCAGGGCGACAAGGAAATTGCGGTAGTCGCGATCCGCCAGAAGAATGGGGAATTCGCGGATGCGCTGGAAGACCGACATCTGGGCCTTCACCGTCGGGCTGCTCGGTTCGCGCATGAAGATCCACAGTGCGGTCAGACCGGCACTGGTCAGCAGGAAGGCCATCATGAAGGTGGTGGCGTAGCCGTTCCCGAACACGTTGGGATCGATCAGATAGACCCCGGCCCACCAGGACAGCCCCGCCGCAATCGCCCCGCCGGCGAGGTTTCGCCAGGCCTGCAGCCGCCCGCGCAGCCGGATCGGGATCACCTTGGCCAGCACGACCTGGAAGGCGACACGCTGGGATCCCAGAAAAAAGCCGAACAGAAGCAGGAAGAGGAAGGTCGCGAGGAGCAGGGCATGGCCGGTCAGGAACCAGCCCGCCAGGGCCAGGCCGAGCAGCTGCAGCCGCATCAGCACGCCGATCGTCATGGCGGCCGGCATGACATGCTTGCGGTGCTCGATCTGCGCCGCGCCCATGACCGGCGAAGCGATGGCCCCGGCCTGGATCAGCGCCTGCCCCATACCCACCATGAAGGGCGAACCGGTCAGCATGTGCAGATAGGCTGGCACGAAGGTGGGCGCGAAGATCAGGCGGAATCCGGTCATGCCCAGCATGCCGTGGGTGAAGTGCGCGACGTAGTTCCGTTTCAGATTGCCTTCGACGAACCGGTCATA
Organism: Pseudomonadota bacterium; assembly: GCA_034659015.1. Lineage (GTDB taxonomy): Bacteria > Pseudomonadota > Alphaproteobacteria > Caulobacterales > Maricaulaceae > Maricaulis. The sequence continues at coordinate 45,438 of JAYEGL010000013.1, forward strand.
GGCACGCTCCCGCCCCGCGCCGCCATCCGCGCGAACGCGATTGGCGGACGGGGCGGGATGGTCGGCGTCGCCGCTCAATACCCCGCCAGGCGCGCAAAGCGCTCCCGGTGGAAGGCGGCATTGCCCCACGCGTTCTCCAGAATGCGGGCCCGCTTGATGTAGAAACCCGCATGGTGCTCGTCGGTCATGCCGATCCCGCCATGCAGCTGGATCATTTCACGGGACACCAGGTGCAGCGTGTCGCACGCGGTTGCCTTGGCCAGCGAGACCTTCTCGGCGACATCGTCACGGCCCGCATCGATCGCTTCCAGCGCGCCCTCGACGACGGAGCGCATCAGCTCGATCTGGGTGAACTGGTTGGCCATGCGGTGCTGCAATGCCTGGAAGCGCGAGAGGATCTCGCCGAACTGTTCGCGGGTCTTCAGGTATTCCAGCGTATCCTCGAAGGCCTGAACGGCAAGCCCGAGCATTTCCGCCGCCGCGCCCGCCCGGGCCCGGTCGAGCACCCGGTCCAGCAGGTCCGCACCGTCCTCCGGGCCGATCAGCGCGTCCGCATCCAGCGCCACCTTGTCGAAGGTCACTTCGGCATGGCTGCGCGCATCGACCATGTTGCGGGAGGCCCGGCTGACACCCTTGGCATCGGCGGGCACCAGGAAGAGGCCGATGCCCGATCCCGTCTGCGCCGCGACGATGAAGACATGCGCGCCATCGCCCTCGGCCACGAAGGCCTTGGCGCCGCCGAGCGTCCATCCATCGCCGGATTTTTCCGCCTTCGCCGCGATCTTCGCGGGATCGTGGCGCGGCCCTTCGTCCACGGCGAGCGCGGCAATCGCCTCGCCTGAGGCGATCTTCGGCAGCCAGGCCTGTTTCTGCGCCTCGCTGCCGCCCAGAAGGAGCGCCGAGGTCGCAGCGAGGGAAGACGTCCCCAGCGGGCTGGCGGTCAGCGTGCGGCCTGTTTCCTCCAGCACGAGCCCCAGGCTGAGATAGCCGAAATCGGATCCGCCATAGGCTTCCGGGACGATCACCCCGGTCCAGCCCATCTCGGCCTGGGCGGCAAAGGCCTTGGGGTCGAACCCGATCGCCTCGCCGGCATCGCGCACCTTGCGGAACGCCGTGACCGGCGATTTCTCGCGGGCCCAGTCGCGCGCCATGTCGCGCAGCATGGTCTGTTCTTCGTTCAGCACGGCCATGTTCGTGTCTCCCCGTCTTATCCTACTGGTGGTCCAGCATCCCGAGGATGCGCTTGGCGATCACATTGTTCTGGATTTCCGTGGTGCCGCCATAGATCGACACCGCCTTGCCCCACAGCCAGCCGCGCGTGGCGCCCAGCTCGGCCTGGCTGAAGCCCTCGCCGGACCAGCCCAGCCCGTTCATGCCCATGATCTCCAGCGTCAGCTCGGCGCGTTCCTGGGTAATCCGGGCCCCGACATTCTTCAGGATGGAGGAACCCAGCGAGATATTCCCGCTCTTGGATTCCAGCATCACGCGGCGCGCCGTGGCCTGGAAGGCTTTCGCCTCCATCTCGTGGCGCACGATACGCATGCGCAGATCGGCATCGGCAATGCGCCCCTCGGCGTCCGTGCCGACATAGTGCTTGGCGATGTCGGAGAGCGACGGCCCCCGGCCCCGGCCGAGGCTTCCCCCGCCGGACAGGTTGGTGCGCTCGTGCTGAAGCAGGCGCTTGCCGATCGTCCAGCCGTTTCCGGGCTCGCCGACCAGGTTTTCCTTGGGAACCTTCACATCGGTGAAGAAGGTCTCGCAGAAAGGCGAGGTGCCGGAAATCATGCGGATCGGCTTCACCTCGACGCCCGGCGACTTCATGTCGAGCAGGATGAAGGAGATGCCTTCATGCTTCTTCGTGGTGTCGGTGCGCACCAGGGCAAAGCACCAGTCGGCCCATTGTCCGCCCGACGTCCACGTCTTCTGGCCATTGATCAGCCAATGGTCGCCCTTGTCTTCGCACTTGGTCTGCAGGCTTGCCAGGTCCGAGCCGGCGCCCGGCTCGGAATAGCCTTGGCACCAGCGGATCTCGCCGCGGCAGATCGGCGGGATGTGGCGTTTCTTCTGCTCTTCGGAGGCAAACTCCAGCAGGGTCGGTCCGAGCATCATCACGCCCATGCCGCCGATCGGGTTCCAGGCGCCGATCTTGCCCATCTCCTCCTGCAGAACCCGCGCTTCGGAGAAGCTCAGCCCGCCGCCGCCATATTCGGCCGGCCAGGTCGGCGTGCCCCAGCCCTTCTCGCCCATCGCCTTTTTCCAGGCGACGGCCTCGGGATCGGGATCCGATCCGCCCTCGACGGCGGCGAGGACGTTTTCCTTGCCCACCAGGGATTTCGGGAAATTCTCCTTGAGCCAGCCGGCGGCCTCCTTGCGGAAAGCCTCCAAGGCGTCGGCCGGATTGGTGAGTTCTGCAGTGGCCATGTCTAGTCTCCACTCGGCGTGAACGTCGGAACGGGCGGCGCCCCCTCCTCGGTCGGTTTGAAGGCAATGCGCACCCGCTGGCCGATGGCCAGGCTGTCGGGATCGCAATCGACGATATTGGTGAGAACGGCCGGCCCCTCGTCGAGCGTGACATAGGCCACCGCGAAGGGCGCGCCCTCGCCGCGGCGCATGACGGAGACCGAATAGATCTCGCCGACACCCTCGCTGGTCACCCACTCCGTCCTGTCCGACCCGCAGTGCGGACAGAGCGCGCGCGGATAGTAGTGCGCCCTGAAGCAGCTGCGGCAGTTCTTGATCTTTAGCACGCCCTCCGCGGCCGCATCCCAGAAGGTCTGGGTTTCCGCGTTCGGCTGCGGGGCGGGATAGCTTCGCTCGCTCATCATTGACGCTCCAAAATGACGGTGGCCGCGCCGTGACGGGCGCCCAGCGATCCGCCGATACCGGTGGCGACCGCGAGGTCGCAATCGGGCACCTGGACCTTCGGATGCGCCTCGCCGCGCAATTGCCGCACGGCCTCGATCACCTTGGTGATGCCGCCGCGGAACATGGGGTGGTTGGAGCACAACCCGCCGCCATCGGTGTTGAAGGGCAGTTTGCCGGTGCCGGAGATCAGGTTTCCGTCGGCGACGAACTTGCCGCCCTCGCCCTTTGCGCAGAAGCCTAGGTCCTCCAGCTGGATGATCACCGTGATGGTGAAGCTGTCATAGACGGACGCGTATTTGATGTCGGCCGGTTTGACGCCCGCTTCGGCGAAGGCCGCCGGGCCCGAGCGCGCCGCGGCGGACGTCGTCAGGTCGAGCCCCAGCCCCCCGGACGGTCCTTTCGTCGCCTCGCCCGCACCGCGAATGGCCACCAGCGGACGCTTCAGCGAGCGCGCAATCTCCGGCGCCACCACGACCAGCGCCCCGCCACCATCCGTCGTCACGCAGCAGTCCAGCCGGTGCAGCGGATCGGCGATCATCGGGCTTTCCAGCACGTCGTCCACCGTCACCACCTTGGGCAGCAGGGCGTTTTCATTGTGCTGGGCGTGATGCGAGGCGGCGACCTTGACCCAGGCCAGCTGGTCCGAGGTGGTGCCGTATTCGTGCATGTGGCGGACGGCGCACATGCCGTAGGAGCTATGGTTGGTCAGTCCGACGAACTGCTCGAACGGCGCCTCCGGCGCACCGGGACGGACGCGCACGACATTTTCCGAGCGCGGCCGGCCGGCCAGGGTGATCAGCGCCACCTTGCACTTGCCCATGGCGATCGCCTCGGCGGCGTGGGCGACATGCTGGATATAGGTGCAGCCGCCCATCTCGGTGGAGTCCGTGTGCCGGACCCTGAGGCCGAGATAGTCGATCATCGAGATCGGCCCGAAGCCCGGCGCGTCGGTCGAACAGAAATAGCCATCGACATCCTCCAGGCTCAGCCCGGCATCGGCCAGCGCACCGGCGGCGCATTCGGCATGCAGTTGCGGCGTCGACTTGTCCGGCGCCAGACGTGTGGGGTGTTCGAACGCGCCGGCGATATAGGCGCGGTTACGCAGTGACATGGGGTCTCCCGGAATTCAGCGTGATGGTCATAGGGTATTGTTCTCGCTCAGCTCGGCAGCCTCCCGGGCACGGATCGAGGCCAGGTTGGCCTCGTGGCTCGCCCGGTCGATCTTGTAGAAACGCAGGAAGAAGGCACCGGTCAGATAGAGCACGGCAATCACCGGAATGTAGAGCTGGGCGAGATGTACGATCACCTCCGGCTCGACACCGGTGTGGCGGGCCCCGTCGGGCATGTTGACGACGGACAGCATCAGGCCCGCCACGAAGACGCCGAGACCGGACGAACACTTCTGCATGAAGGAGTTGGCCGCATAGAAGAGGCCCTCGGCCCGCCGCCCCGTCCGCAGGGAACTGTCGTCGATCACGTCGCCGATCATGGCATGCACCAGGATCGCCGAGGAAATCCCGCACATCGTGTAGATGGCCGACAGGAAAAAGAGCGTCGGCAGGAGCATCGGGCTGCCATTCTCGAAGAACAGGCCCAGCAGACGCAGCACGTAGGGCGCGCAGGTGAACAGGATGGCCGTCAGGGCCAGAACGAAGGCCGCCCCCTTCTTGCCCAGTGACCTGGACAGGCGCGGTGCCAGGATCAGCGCGAGGGTGGCCCCCAGGGCCGCATCGGCGGCCAGGATGGCCAGCTGGCCCGAGGACAGCCCCCAGAACAGCGAGCCGAAATAGAGCGCCAACGCCGAACTGATACCCAGCCCGGTGTATTTGAGCACGCCGAAGCCCAGGATCGCCAGGAAGCCGCGGTGCGAGAAGGTCTGCCGCATCATGTTGAGCGTCTCCAGCGGATTGCGGCGCTGCGGCGCCGGCAGCTTGCGCATGTATTTGATCCGGTGATGCGTGCCCATCGTCGAAAGAAGCACGGTGGAGATCATGATCCCCGAGCCCAGTATGCCGAAGGGCAGATAGCCGGCCGGATTGGTGATGCCCAGCGGATGCTCCGCGGTCGGCGGAAAGAGCAGGGCCAGCGAGAGCACATAGAGCCCGATCCCGCCGATATAGCCGAAGAAGAAGCGGTAGCCGGCGATCGTGGTGCGCTCGTCATAGTCGGTCGCCAGTTCCGGCGCGAGCGCCGAGCTGGGGATCTCGTAGAGGGTGATGAAGGTGCGCACGGCCGAGGCCAGAACGACCAGGTAGAGGAAGAGGCCCGTCCCCTCCAGCCCTTCGGGCGGCAGCCAGAGAAAGAAGAAGGACAGCGAGGCCGGGATGGCCGACAGGTACATCAGCGGGTGACGCCGCCCCCACTTCGTCCGCAGATTGTCGGAAATCTGGCCCACGATCGGGTCGGAGAAAGCGTCGATGACCAAGGCGACCATGATCGCAGCCGAGACCAGCGCCGCCGGAGCCCCCACGACGAAGTTGTAGTAGTAGAGGAGGAAGACGCGAAAGGCCAAGTCTTTGATTCCATAGGCCATGGAGCCGAGCCCATAGAGAAACTTGGTCCGGAATTTCAGCGGTGGCGCTTCTGTTGGCGATGCAGCGTCAGTCATTTGTCCTCCACAGACCGGTGCGGAAGGACAGACACGAACGGCCCCGTCATCGGTGTCGTCCTCCTCCCCGTACGATCGGGCGCCGTTTTCGGCGTCCCGCTGGCGGCCGGCCCAGCGCCCGGCCTCGAAACATCAATCGGCGCCGGCCGTCTCCGCGATATCGCCCACCGTGTCGGCGATATCCCCGTACTGCTCCAGCGCCGCTTCCTTGAGCTGCGGGTTGGAATAGTCGGGGAAAACGGGATCGGAAATATTCCGGTAGTCGCGCATGTGCTGGCGCGCCACGGTGACCTTGTGAACCTCGGTCGGCCCGTCGGCGATACCCATCACGTAGGAGCCGATCACCTGGCCGGCGAACGGCATGTCCGGCGATACGCCGAGCGAGCCGTGAATGTGCAGGGCCCGGCCGGCAATGTCGCGATAGACCTTCGGCATCAGCGCCTTGATCGCGGCGATATCCTTGCGGACCTTCTTGTAGTCCTTGTACTTGTCGATCATCCACGCTGTCTTGAGGACGTAGAGCCGGAACTGTTCCAGCTCCATATAGCTGTCGGCGATCTGCATCTGCACCGCCTGCTTGTCGGCAATCACGCCGTCGCGCGTGCGCCGGCTGGCCGCCCGCCGGCACATCAGGTCCAGGGCCCGCTTGCACGAACCGACCGTACGCATGGCGTGGTGGATGCGGCCGCCGCCCAGACGGGTCTGGGAGATCACGAAGGCGCCGCCGCGCTCGCCGAGAAGATGGTCCCTGGGCACGCGCACATCGGTATAGCGCACATAGCCTTCCGACCCTTCCTGCTGGCCGTAGACGGCCACGTCGCGCACGATCTCCACACCCGGCGCGCTGGTCGGCACGATGAACATCGACATGCGCCGATAGGGCTCGCCGTCCGGGTCGGTCACCGCCATCACGATCAGGAATTCCGACCATTTGGCATTGGTTGAGAACCATTTCTCGCCATTGATCACCCAGTCGCCGCCATCCTCGACGGCGGAGCAGGTGAACAGAAGCGGGTCGGACCCGCCCTGCGGCTCGGTCATCGAGAAGGCCGACACGATCTCGTTGTCGAGCAGGGGCCGGAGATACTTCGTCTTCTGTTCGTCGGTGCCGTAGTGGGCGATGATCTCCGCATTGCCGGTATCGGGCGCCTGGCAGCCGAACACGGTCGGTGCGAAGGCCGAACGGCCGAGAATCTCGTTCATCAGGCCGAGCTTGACCTGGCCATACCCCTTGCCGCCCAGCTCCGGGCCGAGATGGCAGGCCCACAGCCCCTTGGCCTTCACCTCTTCCTGCAGGGGCTTGATGATCGCGCGATGCTTCGGGTTCTTCACATCGGCCGGATGGAAGCCGAGATGCGCCAGCGGCTCGACCTTGTGCTTCACAAAGCCGTCGATCCAGTCGAGCTTCTCCTGGAAGTCGGGTTCGGTTTCGAAATCCCATGCCATAATGACACCGTGGCCTGCCGTTTTCGTATCTTGGGTATGAGCATACCTATTTTTTGAAAACCGGCAATACCGCCTCGGGCCTCGGTTTTCGAATGGGCCGAATACGGATTGGTCGGCATGCCTGTTCAAATTTGAAGGCACGGTCCGGTTTTTACTTGCCTGGAGCCGGTTCGGATGACAAAACCTTGCCCGTCGCTCACAGGAAAAGCGCATCGGACCCGGTTTTGATTTCGCACCGATCCATAATCAGCGATCAGCAAGCCAGTTCTTCGAAGGCGCACTTCGGGCGATCCGTCCGCCGCCGGTCGACGCCGGACATCTGAACACCGATCCGATCACACGAAAAACGAGAGAACCTCCATGCGTGATGCCGTCATCGTCTCCACCGCCCGCACCCCGATCGGCAAGGCCTATCGCGGCGCCTTCAATGCCACGCCGTCGCCGACCCTGGCCGGCCACACGATCAAGGCTGCCGTCGAGCGCTCCAAGGTCGACCCGGCCGAGATCCAGGACGTGATCGTCGGCGCCGCCCTGCAGCAGGGCGTCCAGCACACGATCGGCCGCACCGCCGCACTGCGCGCCGGCCTGCCGGTGACCGTCGCCGGCATGTCGATGGATCGCCAGTGCTCCTCCGGCCTGATGACCATCGCCACCGCCGCCAAGCAGGTCATCGTCGACCGCATGGATGTTGTCGTCGCCGGCGGTGTCGAGTCGATCTCCATGGTCCAGACCAAGGAGATGCGCGTGGAACCCGACCCGGAACTGGTCGCCATGCACAAGGACATCTACATGCCGATGCTGCAGACGGCGGAGATCGTCGCCCAGCGCTACGGCATCTCGCGCGAGCGCCAGGACGAGTACGGCCTGCAGTCGCAACAGCGCACGGCCGCCGCCCAGGCCGCCGGCAAGTTCGACGACGAGATCGTGCCGATGGCCTCGACCAAGATCGTGGTCGACAAGGAAACCGGCGAAACCTCGAAGCAGGAGGTGAAGCTTGAAAAGGACGAGGGCAATCGCCCCGAGACCAATCTGGAGGGCCTGCAGGGACTGAAGACCGTTGTGGAAGGCGGCGTCATCACCGCCGGCAATGCGTCGCAACTCTCCGACGGCGCCTCGGCCTGTGTCGTGATGGAAGCCGAGCTGGCCGCCAAGCGCGGCCTGGCCCCGCTTGGCCGTTATATGGGCATGGCCGTCGCCGGTACCGAACCGGACGAGATGGGCATCGGCCCGGTCTTCGCCGTGCCGAAACTGCTCGAGCGCTTCGGGCTGAAGGCCGACGATATCGGCCTGTGGGAACTCAACGAGGCCTTCGCCGTGCAGGTGCTCTACTGCCAGGACAAGCTGGGCATTCCGAACGAAAAGCTCAACGTCAACGGCGGCGCGATCTCGATCGGCCACCCCTATGGCATGTCCGGCGCCCGCATGGTCGGCCACGCCCTCATCGAGGGCAAGCGCCAGGGTGCCAAATACGTCGTCGTCACGATGTGCGTGGGCGGCGGCATGGGCGCCGCCGGCCTGTTCGAAGTGCTCTAGAGACTTCGACCCCGGGAATTCGGGAAAGCCGCGCGGGATCATCCCGCGCGGCTTTTTCGTGCGACGAGCCGGAGCGTTGCCGTCCCGGCGCTTCCCGGCCAGACGCAAAACCACCGTCATCCCAGCGAAAGCTGGGACCCAGATCGCAAAGCGCGGTGGGCGCGAGTGCACACATATCCTGCTGATGGTCCCGCACGGCTTTGAGCCAGAAGAGCCGAGATCCCGCTTGTGAGGCTGGGTCCCAGCTTTCGCTGGGATGACGGTGTTTGGGGGATAAGAAGAGACTTATCCGCCCCTTGCCATTTGCCCGCACCATCGCAGACGGCCTCCGGCACGGGGGAAGCACGAGCTCCGCCCCTTGTGTCGAGAGCATGCGGAGCCTGTCCGCGCTGACATCCCCCCATCGCTCCAGGGCGCACGCCCGTGGAGGGTTTCTCAATGCCTCAAATACAAGCGCATTTTTCCCGGAAGCGCGTGAGCGCTATCCGGGATCGACGATTGGAAAGGCCGAGCGCGGCCATTGCTCAGTCGATCCCGGATCTGCAGCCTGCTTGCGCAGGCTTCCGTCCGGGAAAAATGTTGACGCGGTGGAGAGAGGGGAACACCTAGTCGCGCAGGCGGATCAGTCCTTCCTGGGCGGTCGAGGCCACCAGTCTTCCGTCGCGCGTAAACAACTGCCCGCGATTGAAGCCGCGCGCGCCGCCGGACCAGGGACTGTCCGTGGTGTAGAGCAGCCAGTCGTCCATGCGCACATCATCATGGAACCAGACGGCATGATCGAGGCTGGCCGACTGCATCTTGCGGGTCAGCCAGCTGACGCCATGCGGCTGCATGCAGGTCGACAACAGCGCCATATCGGAGGCAAACGCCAGCACGGCACGATGGAGCAGCTGGTTCCCGCCGATATCCCCGGAGGCCTTGAACCAGATATTGCGCGCCGGTGCGCGCGGCTCCGGATCGATATGCGACCAGGGCTCGACCGGGCGGATCTCGATCGGCCGGTCCCGCGTGAGAAACTTGAACAGGGCCGGGTCGAGCTTGTCCTCGTATTTGCGAATATGCTCCGCTTCAGTCGGCAGCGTCTCGGGCGCCGGCACGTCGGGCATCTCAGCCTGGTGTTCCAGCCCGCCCTCCTTGCGGTGGAAGGAGGCCGTCATGTTCAGGATCGGCTTGCCGCGCTGCATGGCGATGACGCGGCGATTGGAGAAACTACCGCCATCATAGTCGCGCTCGACGCGATAGATGATCGGGAAATTTTCATCGCCGGGGCGCATGAAATAGGCATGCAGGGAATGGGCGACGCGCTCGGGATCGACCGAGGCGACAGCCGACATCAGGGCCTGCGCGATGACCTGGCCGCCAAAGACGCGCCCCTTGCCGCCGGGATTTTGCGGCCCGCGGTAAAGGTCGACATCGAGCTCCTCGACATCGAGCAGCGTGACCAGACCGTCCGCCAGCTCCTGCGGCGTCGGCCGTCCGCGCTTCTTCGGCGGCGTGTCCGGGTTTTCAGCCCCGCCCATCATTCCCTCTCTTTCCGGATCCTGTTGCACTGCGACAAGTCTGGACCGGCCCGGCCGAAAATTCCAGCTTTCGGTACGGCCCTACTGCAACAGGTCCGGCTAGGAGCGATACGTCAGGACGCAACCAGCTTCAGCGATTTGGTCGGCGCATCCCAGGGCAGATGGTTGTCCTCGAGCATGACCATATTGTCCCGGTTGATGATTTCCGGGCGCGCGTGATAGCCGAGCAACTCCTGCACGTCCTGGTCCGCATGGCGCGCCAGCACCATCGTCTCGTCGGACGAGAAGTTCGTCAGACCGCGGGCCAGCTCCTCACCGTCCTCGTCATAGACGTGCAGCACGTCGCCCTTCTGGAAATCGCCGTGGATCTTGACGATGTCCTCGTGGGAAACGCCGGACTTGCTTTCGCGCAGGGCGGCTGCGGCATCCTGGCGGATCACCAGGCCGCCGGCGCGGTGCAGGCGGTTGGTCAGCCACACGGCCCAGGACGAGGCCGGCGTGCCCTTGGCGACGCAGCGCGTATGGCGACGCTCGCCCTTGAGGATACCGGACACCGGACGCTCGATCAGGCCCTCGCCGATCAGCGTGGTCACGCCGGCATTCTGCGCCATGTTGGCGGCGCGCATCTTGGTCAGCATGCCGCCGGAGCCCAGCGAACTCGTTCCGCCGGTGACTTCCAGATACTCACTGACATCCTCGACCGTCTCGATGAATTCGGCGTCCGGGTCTTCCGGGTTGCGGTCGTAGAGACCGTCGATATTGGTCAGCAGGATCAGGTGATCGGCCTGGATCATCTGCGCCACCTTGGCGGCCAGGCGGTCATTGTCGCCCACCCGGATCTCCTCGGTGGTGATCGTGTCGTTCTCGTTCACGATCGGCATGATGCCGTGCTCGAACAGACGCTGGATCGTGTTCTTGGTGTTCAGGAAGCGGCGGCGCTCCTCGAGATCCTCGAGGGTCACCAGGATCTGGGCGATATCGAAACCGTGCTCGTGCGCCACCTGCTTGTAGGCATTGAGCAGCAGCGGCTGACCGCAAGCCGCGGCGGCCTGCTTGTCCAGCACACCGGCGTCTTCCGGTGACGTATTGATGGAGTTCAGACCGAGTGCGACCGAGCCCGAGGACGCCAGCACCACATCGTATCCCTCCTCGCGCAGCTGCGCGATGTCGGCCAACAGGCCATGCATGAAGGCATATTTGAGGGTCAGACGGCCGTCATTGGCCAGAAGGCTGGACCCGATTTTCACGACGATGCGGTTTCGAACACTCACTAGAGGCTCCTGCTTGGCGCGGACAGATGCTGCTCCGCAAAATTTGATGGGCGCAAAATATTTTGCATTCAAATTTTTTCAACCCCGAAATCGATACCCGGCAATGCAGAAACGCCTTGGCCCCTTCATAAATTATGGCGCAAAGCTAAACGATTGCTTGCCAAGGGGATCTGTTTCGAAACCGGAAATATAATTTGAATTCGAAATATATTTTGCTATGTAGCCTCGCAACAGCGGCTCGATGCGCCTTCCGGCGCGTCGGGCGCATTTGTTGTGGGCCCGTCAAAAGACCGTAGAGTGACGGCCGTTTTGTGGCAGTGCGGAAAGGTGCGCGATGGACATTCTGATGGTCGGTTGTGGAAATATGGGCGGCGCCATGCTGCGCCGCTGGCTGGACGCGGTTCCGGCCAGTTATACCGCCGTCAACCGGACTCCGTCCGCCATCCCCGCCGGCGCCAGCCATGCCGGATCTCCGGAAGCACTGGAAGGCCGGCGTTTCGACGCCCTCGTCATCGCCGTGAAACCGCAACAAATAGCGGATATCATCCCCGCCTACGCCCCCTTCCTCAAGGAAGACGGCTGCTTCGTATCGATCGCCGCGGGTTTTTCGGTGGCGTCGATGAAGGCGGCGCTGGGCGACCGCCCGATGATCCGCATCATGCCGAACCTGCCGGCCCAGATCGGGCGCGGCGTGAACGGTCTCTATGCCGACCCGCTGTGCACCGCAGCACATCGCGACCTGGCCGACCGGCTCGCCAAGGCCACCGGTTCGGCCATCTGGCTGGATACCGAGGACGAGATTGACCGCATCACCGCGGTCGCCGGTTCGGGGACCGGCTACGTGTTCGAGATCGCCCGGGCCTATGTCGCTGCGGCCGAGCGCATGGGCTTCAGTCCGGAGACGGCCCGAACCCTGGTTCTGGAAACCCTGGCAGGCGCCGTGGAAATGGCGAGCCAGTCCGACAACAGTCTGGAGGAATTGCGGAATTCCGTTATGAGCAAGAAGGGCACGACCGAGGCCGGCATCCATGCGCTGCGCCGCGACGGCCTGCTCGAGCAATTGCTCGTGGAAACGACCGAGGCCGCCTACGCCCGCGCCCGCGAACTGCGCTAGAACTGCGCTAGTTGCCGCACACCGCAAACTCCCCGACAATCAAGACGAGTTAGCAAGACATGTCAGATCGTATGCAAGCCTATATCGAACAATTGGGACGCCAGGCCAAGGAGGCGGCGCGCCAGCTCGCGACAGCCTCCACGGAGCGCAAGAACGCAGCACTCGTGGCCGCGGCGGCCGCGCTGAGAATGCGGTCCAACGACCTGGTCGAGGCCAACAGGAAGGATGTCGAGACCGTCCGCGAGGCGGGCAAGCCCGACTCCTTCATCGACCGGCTCATGCTGGACAGCGAGCGGATCGAAGGCATTGCCAGCGCCATCGAGGCGATCGCGGAACTGCCCGATCCGGTGGGCCGCCAGCTGGCCGTCACCGAACGCCCCAACGGGCTGCGCATCGAACGCGTTGCCGTGCCGCTGGGCGTGATCGGCATGATCTACGAGTCGCGGCCGAATGTCGGTGCCGATGCCGGCTCGCTCTGCCTGAAATCGGGCAATGCCGTCATCCTGCGCGGCGGCTCGGAGAGCCTCAACTCCACGCGCATCATCGTGGAGTGCATGAAGGAAGGCCTGCGCGAGGCGGACCTGCCGGAAAACGCCATCCAGATGGTGGATACGACCGATCGCGCGGCTGTCCAGCACCTGCTGCAATGCACCGACTATGTCGACCTGGTCATCCCGCGCGGCGGCAAGGGCCTGGTCACCCTGGTGCGCGACCAGGCGAAGGTGCCGACGCTCCTGCACCTGGACGGCAACTGCCACACCTATATCCACGAGAGCGCCGACCTGACCAAGGCGACCGCAATCGTGAAGAACGCCAAGCTGCGCCGGACGGGCATCTGCGGCGCGACCGAAAGCCTGGTCGTCGACCGCGCCGTGGCCGCCGACTTCCTGCCGGGCCTGGTCGATGCGATGGGCGATTGCGAGCTGCGCGGCGATGCCGACGCGGTCGCCATCGACAACCGCATCAAGCCGGCCACCGAGGATGACTGGAACACCGAGTATCTCGACACGATCATGTCGGTGAAGGTCGTCGACGGCCTGGAAGAGGCGCTCAACTGGGTGACCGATCATTCCTCCCATCACACCGACGCCATCGTCGCGGAGGACGCCGATGTGGCAGCCGCCTTCCTCAACACGATCGACAGCGCTGTGGTGATGCACAACGCCTCGACCCAGTTCTCCGATGGCGGGGAGTTCGGCATGGGCGCTGAGATCGGCATCGCAACCGGCAAGATGCATGCCCGCGGCCCGGTCGGGCTCGAACAGCTCACCTCCTTCAAATACCTCGTGCATGGCAGCGGCCAGACGCGCGCCTGAGGCGCCTGTCCGGTCCCGCCCTTCGTCGTTCATAAACCCAAGGCAAGCTCATGGATATTGAAGCTCTGATCTCCCTTGCGCTCTATTTCGTCCTGATGATGGCGATCGGATTCTACGCCTATCGCACGTCGACGGACGACGTGTCGGGCTACATGCTCGGCGGGCGCCAGCTGAACCCGGCCGTCGCCTCACTCTCGGCCGGCGCGTCCGACATGAGCGGCTGGATGCTCATGGGCCTGCCCGGCGCCATCTTCGCCACCGGCATGTCGGAAGCCTGGATCGCCATCGGTCTGATGATCGGCGCCTATTTCAACTACCGGCTCGTGGCGCCGCGCCTGCGCGTCTACACGGAGATCGCGGACGATGCGATCACCATTCCGGACTTCTTCGAGAAGCGTTTCGCCGACCACACACGCACGCTGCGCGTCCTCTCGGCGGTGGTGATCATCATCTTCTTCACGCTCTACACCTCGGCCGGCGTCGTGTCGGGCGGCAAGCTGTTCGAAGCCTCCTTCGGCATCGACTATCGCGTCGGTCTCTTCCTGACGGCGGGGGTCGTCGTCGCCTACACCCTGTTCGGTGGCTTCCTGGCGGTGTCGCTGACCGACTTCGTTCAGGGCTGCATCATGTTCGTCGCACTGGTCCTGGTACCGGTCGTGACCATCATGCAGCTGGGCGGGTTCGGCCCGACCGTCACCGCGCTGGACACGCTGAGCGTCGGCATCGGGGACTGGGACAAGGCCTACCTGTCCATGATCCCGCAGGAGAGTCTCGGCCTGGCCGCGATCGGCATCATCTCCACCATGTCCTGGGGTCTGGGCTATTTCGGCCAGCCGCACATCATCGTGCGCTTCATGGCCGTGCGCACGCTCAAGGATGTCGGCACGATGCGCCGCATCGGCATGACCTGGATGCTGATCACGGTGATCGGCGCCGTACTGACCGGCGCCGCCGGCCTGGCCTATGTGAAGAGCCAGAACATCCAGGTCGCCGACGATGTGCCGATCGCCCGCGTGGTCGACGCACCGACCGAAGCGACGACGTTCTCGGATCTCGACAATATCGAGACCACGGGCGCCTTCGGCGACGGCGAAGTGGTCCTGGGCGACGAGGAGACGATCTTCATCCTGCTCTCCCAGGTGATCTTCCATCCCTATATCGCCGGCTTCCTGCTCGCTGCCATCCTGGCCGCGATCATGAGTACGATCTCGTCGCAATTGCTGGTGTCGTCGAGTTCGCTGACGGAGGACTTCTACAAGGTCTTCCTGAGGCGCGGCGCGAGCCAGAAGGAACTCGTCCTGGTAGGCCGTCTGTCGGTGCTCGCCGTCTCCCTGGTCGCCATCGCGCTGGCCTTCGACCCGGACTCGAACATTCTCAGCCTGGTCTCAAACGCCTGGGCCGGGTTCGGTGCCGCCTTCGGTCCGATCGTGCTGCTCAGCCTGTTCTGGCGCGGCATGACCAAGCAGGGTGCGATCGCCGGCATGGTGACCGGTGCCGTGACCGTGCTGCTGTGGATCTACGTGCTGGACCTGTCGGGCGTGCTCTACGAGATCGTCCCGGGCTTCATCGTGGCCACGCTGACCATCATCGTGGTGAGCATGATCTCCAAGGATCCGGAGAGCCATGTGACCGACTATTACGACGCGATGAAGGACATCCTGAAGAAGGGCGAACTGCCCGAAAAGAGCTGACCGGGCCCAAAGCCCCCAAGCGAACCGGAACGGCCGGCGGAACATTCCGCCGGCCGTTTCTTTTTCTTTTCAGCTTTCCTGCCGGTTTCAGGTCGGGAAGCGGATGGTGACGCAGGCCCCGCCTTCCGGGGAGGCCGACTTCTCCAGCTTGCCGCCGAGACGCTGGGCCAGGGCTTCCATCAGCGAAGAGCCCATGCCGGATCCCGCCCCGTCCGCATACCCCTTGCCATTGTCGCTGACGGAGACCGTGGCCTCCTCCGCATTGATCCGCGCCATGCTGACCGTGACCAGGCCGGGCTCGGGCGCGCCGGGGTCGAAGGCATGCTTGTAGGCATTGGTGACCGCCTCGGTGATAAACAGGGCAGCGGGGATGGCGATATCCGGGTCGAGCTCGACATGGTCCGCATCGACCCTCGTATCGACATCGCATCCATAGACGGTGCTCGCCTGGCGCAGGTGGTAGAGCAGCTGTTCGAGGAAGGGCGCCATCTCGACGACGCGCAGGTCATCGTTTTCGTAGAGCGTGCGGTGGACGAGCGCGAGCGCGTTGATACGCCCGCCCGCCTCGGAGAGCACGCGACGCGCCTCGGCGTCGCTGGTGCGGCGGGACTGGATATTCAGGAAACTCATCGTGACCTGGAGATTGTTCTTCACCCGGTGGTGGATCTCGCGCAGCAGGGCGCCGCGCTGCTCCGCCTCGGTCTCCAGCTCCTCGGTACGGGTCTCCAGATCGTTCGCCATCGAGGCCATGGTCTCGGCCAGGGTGCGGATCTCGGTCGGGGCGCGCGTCGCCCGAACCGGCTGAAGCCCCAGCCGCCCCGCCCCGTAGAGCCGCGCCATCCGGCCCAGATAGGACAGCCAGCGCAAGACGAAGAAGTCGACGGCAAGGGACACGCACAAAAGCGCAAGAAGCCACATCAGCGACGGCAGCAGCACCGTGCCGACGATATCGAAACCGGCCCAGCTTCCCAGCATCAGCGAGGGCGAGGTCAGCACCAGGAGCACGTCCTGGCCGACCAGCGGCGCCACCAGGAGCGACCGCCCCGGCACACCTTCCACCGTCTCCACCAGAACGGGCTCGCCCGTCTCGCGTACGGCTGTGATGGCAGTCCCGGGCAGCCGGCCCATCCGCGCATCGGGCTGGCCGGTCAGATTGCCCTCCGCATCGCTCAGCGTGATACTCGTGTCCGGCGGCAGATCCTGGGTTCTCAGCAACGCCTCGAGCGAGCGCGGATCGATATCCACGGCGATGGCGCCGGCGAACGCCCCGTCCCGGACCAGGCGGCGTGCCACGGTCATTACCGGCCGCTGCACCGTCCACCAGTCCAGATAGATGTCGCTGTAGACTTCTTCTTCGCCCCCGCTGAGCCGGACGAACCAGTCCAGCCCGGCGAGTTCGGCATTGTTTTCGTCGACCGTCTCCACGGCAGCGCAGGCGATCAGCCCCTGCGCATCGACGAGCTTGATGTTGGAGTAGATCGGCTGGGCCGCCCGCACCGCGCGCAGCGTCTCCTCGCAGCGCCGGCCGCGCAGGGTTGCCATGTCGGGATAATTGGCCAGCGCCGTGGCCACGCCGGAAGCACGGTCGATTTCTGCGGCCAGGTCGGCGGATGTCTGCACAAGCACCGAATAGGCGCTGTCGCGCTGCTTGGCCCGCTCGTCGCGGAACTCGATCACGCCCTGCGCCACGGACAGCACGAGCAGCGGGCTGAGGCTGAGCGTCAGGATCGCGAGCAGCTGGAGGCGAAGCCCCCAGCTATGCTCCCGTCCCGATCCGGATTTCGACGTGTCGCTCAGCCGGTCGACTGGCATTCGGATATCTGCTCGAGCTCGCCGAGGATGGTGTCGAGTGCATCGGATGCACTCACGCCATCCTCGCCGCCCGCCAGGGCCGGGCCGGTCTCGAGCACTTCCAGAAGCCGCGCGCGAGCGCGATTGACCCGGCTTTTCATCGTACCCACGGCACAGCCGCAGATTTCGGCCGCTTCCTGGTAGGCATAGCCGCCGGCACCGACCAGCAGCAGCGCTTCGCGATGCTCGGCCGACAGCTCGTCCAGGGCCCGGCGCACATCGTCGAGCGCGAGGACTTCGTCCTGGTCGACCGCGGCCGGCAGCGTTTCACGCGCCGTCTCCTCGTCGAGCTGCACCTGTCGCCAGGAGCGCCGCTTGTCCGAGTAGAACTGGTTGCGCACGATGGTGAGCACCCAGGCCTTGAAATTGGTGTTGGCCCGGAACTGGTGGCGCCGGTGCCAGGCCCGCAGCATGGCGTCCTGGGCCAGGTCGTCAGCCGCCGTCGCATCGCCGGTCAGACCGCGCGCGAAGGCACGCATGTGCGGAATCATGTCGTGAAGCAGGGTCTTGAACTCGGCCTCGGGCACCTGCTCCGTTGGAGATCCGTCAGCCATCGGACATCCCCTTTTCGGCTTTGTCCGTGGTCGTCTCGCTGGTCTCCGTATCGCTTTCCTCGACATTGTCGAGCGCGTTGAGGAGCTGTTCGAAATCGTCGGGAACGCCTTCGTCGAGAACAGTATCGTACATGTCCCGCAACCGGCGTCCGATCAGTTGCTGCCTCGACCGCGCCGTGTCGGCATCGACCGATTTGGGCGGGCGGGAATCTGAAGTATCGTCTCGCATGGTGTTCATTTTTCCAGGCTGAGCGCTTCTGTAAAGGCTAACACGAACTGACGGAAATTCACCGCCCTTGGGGCACACAACGCCCGGGACTGCAAAGGGTTCCCGATTATTTTTAACGCGCCGGAACCGAACGCGCGCGAATGCGTTATACTCGCGGTTGAGACCTGACCATCGGAAGGACTAGGGCCGCAAATGCCGTTTTCGGAAAACATCAAGCCGCACATTCCCTATCTGCGCCGCTATGCGCGTATGCTCACCGGCGAACAGGAGAGCGGCGACACCATTGTGCGGGCGGCGCTGCAGGCCGCCGTTTCCGGCGTGACACCGATCGACCGCGAGCTGCCGCCGCGCGCCGCGCTCTACAAGCTCTTCCACGACAACTGGGAGTCCGACGAAACGGCTCAAACCCATGGCAGCATGGCCCAGGAACGCCTGACCCGGATTCCGACCAAGGCGCGCCAGGCGCTGCTGCTGACCGCGGTCGAAGGGTTTTCGAACCGCGAAGCCGCGATCATCCTCGATGTCTCGGCAGACGACGTCGACCGGTTGATCGTCGAGGCGCAGCGCGCCATCGAGGACGGGCTGAGGACTCGCGTCCTGATCATCGAGGACGAGCCTGTGGTCGCCCTGGACATCGAGGCAATCGTGACGGACAGCGGGCACGAGATCGCCGGCGTGGCGCGCACGCGCCAGGACGCCGTCGACATGTTCCGTGCCCATGACGTCCAGCTCGTTCTGGCCGACATACAGCTCGCCGACGGATCCTCCGGGATCGATGCGGTGAACGAGATTCTCGAGGAATCCGATGTGCCGGTGATCTTCATCACCGCCTATCCGGAACGCCTGCTGACCGGCGAGCGCCCGGAACCGACCTACCTGATTACCAAACCCTTCATGCCTGAGACGGTGGCGGCGACGATCGGTCAGGTGCTGTTCTTCTACGAACCGTCGGAACCCGAAGCGACGCCAGCCCAGTAACCCCCTTTTCAACGTGCCCGTCAGCCCAGCTGTATCAGCAGCAGGACGACGGACACGCTGAAAAGTGCCAGATAGATCAGCACTCGGGACGGTGTCTCGCCGGGTTTCATCATAGCCTCCGTGGTGTTCGCCTTGTTAAGGCACTGAAACAACGCGCGCCCTCCCCGACCGTTCCATGAAGCCTCGCGCCACACACCGGCACCCGGCCCCCGCCGTGCAGGCGATGCCGGACGCCCCGCCGCACCGCGCCCGCGACCGGACATACGAAAACGCCCGCCTTGGACAAGGCGGGCGTCTCGCAGATCCGGGCTACCGGGTCAGCCGTTATACGGCTCGGTGTCCGTTTCCTCGGTATCGGTGTCGCCATCCTCTTCCGGATTCGCCATTTTCCAGGTCTCGAACTCGTCTTCGTTGAGTTCGCCGTCGGCGTCGGCGTCATAGGCGTCGAAACCGTCCGACGTCACATCCGGCGCGATCGCCTGGACTTCGGCGAGGCTCAGGCCACCGCTCATATCGGTGTCCGCGTCGGCGAAGGTCGTATCCTGGGCAAGCACCGGGGCAGCCAGACCGAAGGCAGCCACGGAAGCGATCAGAACAGTCTTTTTCATCGAGGTCTCTCCATTTTTGACCGAAGCCACGGCCCTTTGTCCGGGGGGAGCGGGGCCGTGCAGGTCAACAACGCGCCCACTTCGGTTTCGATCCATGACCGGATGACAAAAAACAGGCCGGAAATACCGGACCGGTCGCCGGGCAATCTGGATTCAGGCGGCGACTGCCGCTATCGCTCGCGGGTCGAAAAAGAAACAGGAGCCTCCCATGACCTCTCTGAACGGGCGCGTTGCCGTCGTGACCGGTGCCTCCAGCGGACTGGGCCGCCGCTTTGCGCACCTTCTCAGCGATGCCGGTGCATCCGTCGCCCTGATGGCCCGCCGCGAAGACCGGCTCGCCAGTGAAGTCGAGGCGATTGCCGCGAAAGGCGGCAAGGCCATCGCCCTGCCGCTGGACGTGTCGGACCCCGATGCCATCGGCCCGGCGCTGGACAAGGCCCAGGATGCGCTCGGCCCGCTCTCGGTCATGGTCAACAATGCCGGCGTCGGCGGGGACGGGGCGGCCCTGAGCATGTCCGTCGAGCACTATGACAACACGTTCGACGTGAATGTGCGCGGCGTCTTTTTCGGCGCGCGCGAGGCAGCGAAGCGGATGATCGACAATGGCGTCGCCGAGGCCGAACAGGCCCGCATCATCAATATCGCCTCCATTGCGGCCTTCGCCACGCTGCCCGGCCTGTCCGTCTATTGCGCCTCCAAGGCGGCGGTCGTGGCCATGACGAAGAATCTCGCGCGCGAATGGTCGAAGTATCGCATTGGCATCAACGCGATCTGCCCGGGTTATATCGAGACGGAGATCAATTCCGACTGGTTCGCCACGGAGGGCGGTCAGCGCCAGATCCAGGGCTTCCCCCGGCGCCGGTTGATGGATGAGTCAGCGCTCGACGCCGCCTTCATGATGCTGGCCGGGGACGATGCCCGCTTCATGACGGGAGCGGCGATCACCATCGATGACGGGCAGGCGCTCTGAGCCGTTGCCGAGCGGATGGAACCCATTCAGATTGCGCGCGTTGGTTTAGTGACCAAACCGGAGAAGGAGAGTTGGGTATGAAATCGAGTCATTGGCTTGTTGCACTGTCCGCCGCCGGCATTCTGGCCGCCTGTTCCGACGGGCCAGCCGAAAATGCTGGTGAAGACGTCGATGCCGCCATCGAGGACGTGACGGGTGAAGACACCGACGCGTTCGAGGAAGCGGGCGAGAATGTCGACGAGGCGACGGAAGACGCGAACGACGAACCGTCGCGTTCCTAGGACCCGTCAGGAAATCGGCCGGGCCAGAAGGGCGTTGATACGCGTTTCATAGGCCCGGCCGACCCGTATCTCGGTCCCGTCGTCGAGCCGCAGCATCTTGCCGCCGCTCGACGTTGCGGCCGTCCGCGCCACACGGCGCAGATTGACGATTGCCGAGCGGTGCACCCGCGCGAACTGGTGATCGTCCAGACTTTTCTCCATCGCCGTCATCGTGGCCCGCATGAGCCAGGAGCGCGAACCCGAGTGGATGCGGACATAATCGCCTTCGGCTTCCACCCAGTCGATCCGGTTCTTCTCCAGCCGGACGCGGCCATTGCGGTCGCGGATCCACAGGTCGGGATGTCCGTTGCCGTCATGACCGCGCAGCGTATGGACCAGGGCCTCCAGCTCGTCGGCCCGCGCGGAGGCGTCGCGGCTGGCCAGCTGGGTGCGCGCACGTCCCAGCGCCTCGTCGAGCCGCTCCATCTCGACCGGCTTGAGCAGATAGTCGATCGCCGCGGCCTCGAAGGCCCTGACGGCATGGGCCTCGTAAGCCGTCACGAAAATGATCTCCGGGCGCACCGTCTGTGACAGGATGGTGGCGATCTCGAAACCGTCGAGCTGCGGCATCTGGATATCCAGGAAAACCACATCCGGATTGAGTTCCCGCGCCACCTTGGTCGCGCTGTGACC
The DNA here is from genome assembly GCA_034659015.1 of Pseudomonadota bacterium. Taxonomy (GTDB): domain Bacteria; phylum Pseudomonadota; class Alphaproteobacteria; order Caulobacterales; family Maricaulaceae; genus Maricaulis. The sequence goes on from JAYEGL010000013.1 coordinate 66,945, forward strand.
GTCCCTCACGGCCGCCACCACATCGACCCAGGGCCGGCGGGACAGCAGAATTTCCAGCCGGCGCAGGGCCAGCGGTTCGTCGTCAACGAGTAGTGCCCGCATTGTCTCCCTCCATATTCGGTGCCCCCCGGCTGGCCTCGACATTCTCCTCGAACGGCATCCTGATAACGACTTCGAAACCGCCCTCCGCGCGCGGCCCCGCAGTCATGTCGGCCGCATCGCCGTAGAGCACGCCGAGGCGGGCGCGGATATTGTTCAGCCCGACGCCGGCCCCTGCCGACGGGCGGACCGAGACATTCCCGGCCCCGCTGTCGCTCACCCTCAGTTCGAGCTGCCCCGACGCCAGCCGTGAGGCCCGCACGGCCACATGCACCGGCTGCGTGGTCTGGGACACGGCGTATTTCACCGCATTCTCCAGCAAAGGCTGCAGGATCATCGTGGGGACCAGCGCTTCGTACACACCATCCTCGACGGCGATGTCGACTTCCAGCCGGTCGGTGAAACGGGCCTTCTCGATCTCCAGATAGAGCCGCTGCGCCTCGATCTCGCGGCGCAGCGGGACACGGTCGTCCGGCGCAGCGTCCAGGGTGAAGCGCAGGAAGCCGGACAGCCGCGTGAGCATGTCGTCCGCCTCGCGCGACCGATTGTCCAGCAGCAGCGAGGAAATCGCATTGAGCGTGTTGAACAGGAAATGCGGGTTGAGCTGAAAACGCAGCATCTTCAGCTTCGATTCCTGCGCCAGCATGATCGAGCTGTAGAGCTGGCGTTCCTGGGCCCGCAGGCGCCGGGCCGCATCCAGCGCGAGATAGAAGCCGGTCCAGCCGACGAAGACCGGAAAGTTGAGGAACATCCAGCGCGGCGCGAGATAGAGCAGCAGCCGGATCCCGGTATCCACGGGTTCGCCGTTGCGGATCGGCGGATCCACCGGAAATATCTGGAAATACGCTGCCCAGATCGAGCTGATATAGATGATGGTCAGAAGGATGGCGACGCCAAGGGCCAGCGCGGCCCGCCTGTAGAGGGGCCACATCCGCGTTGGCTTGAGCACCCAGAAGTGCGCCAGCGAGGACGTCATCAGCCCGGTGCACTCGGCCAACAGGACGCGCCAGGCATTGGTGACGTCATCGCCGCCATTGACCAGGTTGGCCGTCGAGAAGATGACCATGGCGGTCCAGAAGATGCCCTGGAACGTCCAGAACCAGCGGGCATCCAGACCCTCCCAGGCCTCGGCACGGCCCAGCATGTCGGTGCGCAGCATGTCCAGCCCGCCGCCACGCGAGGCGTTTTCGCTGCTGGCCGCCTGGCCCTGGTCCAGCAGGAGGAAAAAGCCCGCATAGGCGGCAAAGACCCAGTAGTTCATCAGCACCGCCCGGACCAGCCGCGCCGGACCGGTCGTCCCGTCCGGTGCTGCCGGCGCGACCGGGCCGATGAGGATGAGCGCGACAGCCGCGTACAGCGCGACAGCAACGAGGCAAAGCACCAGCGCGAGCACCAGCCGCGCCGCCGGTCCCCAGCGCCGCACCTCGGTCAGCAACAGGGCCAGAACGATGCAGAGCCCCGCACCGGCCACGTCGGTCACAATGCCGCGCCAGAACGTATCCAGCGACTGACCGAAAAGATGCCAGGCATAGGCGGTTGTGACCGCGCTGAAACAGCCCCAGAAGATCGCCGTGTAGGCAATCAGCCCGCGGATACCGAGGGCTGTCCCCGGTGCCGGCGCATATTGGCCGGGTCTCCCGAACGCCCGGACGGCGTTGTTCTGAACATCAATACTCATCGCCACAGTATAGGCAGACCTCGGCGGTGACTGGAAACGGGCGGCGATGTCGTTCGTCGCGCTTTTCCGGCCATTGGCCGCAGATCCCTGCACATTTCGCCGTCACCAAGCCCGCTGATCGCGTTTTCAGCGATGATCGCCGCTTTGCTGGCGCACTGTGTCACAGCCCCATGACAGCGTGACCATGACGAGCGGGGGGACCGCGCGTCCGCGGCGCCTTCGGGCGCCGTTCTCACTCAAAACGAAATGAGGGAAAAATGAGCCGCGATTACAGATATATGCCGTCCTTGCGGGGGGCGCTGCTCGGGGGCGTGGCCGTCGGCCTGCTGGCCGCCGGCACCCCGGCCCTGGCTCAGGACGAGTCAGCCGGCAGCAACGACGTCGTGGTGGTGACGGGTACCCGTATCCAGTCGCCCAACGTCGTATCCAGCAGCCCGGTCACCTCGGTCGGCGAAGTCGAACTGGAGTTCCAGCAGGAAGCGAACATCGAACGCATCTTCCGGAACCTCCCATCCACAATCCCCGGCGACGGCCAGAACGTGAACAACGGCACGGCCGGTGCCGCCTCGATCGACCTGCGCGGCCTCGGCACCAATCGAAGCCTGATCCTGGTCAACGGAAAGCGCCTGACGCCCTATTCGCTGACCGGCGTGGTCGACACTGCCACCATCCCGGTGAACATGCTCGAACGGGTCGATGTGGTCACCGGCGGTGCCTCCGCCGTCTACGGTTCCGACGCCATGTCCGGTGCCGTCAACTTCATCCTGAAGGACGATTTCGAAGGCGTGGAGCTGAGCTATGAAGGCCGGGCCTCGGAACAGTCGGACGGCGAACAGCACCACATCTCGCTGCTCGTGGGCACCAATCTGGACAATGGCCGCGGCAATGTGACGGCCAGTCTGGGCTATACCGACCGTATGGGCGTCCAGTTCGGCGACCGGCCCTTCGGCCGCGTCGGCGTATCCTCGACCAACGGCTCGGGCCTGGGCGGTGCACCGGTCCTGCCCGAGGAAGCGAACTGCCAGAACCCGGAAAACGTCGACCAGACGGCCTCCGGCTCGACGACCGCCATCCCGACGGCGCTGGACCTTCCCGGCCAGACCCTGCAATTCCGCAATGACGGCACGCTGGGTCCGCGTTGTTCGCGGTTCAACTTCAACCCGTTCAACTACTACCAGACGCCGCAGGAGCGGTTTAACATCGACTTTGTCGGGCACTACGAGATCAACCGGCACTTCGAGTTCTACGGCCGCGGCAATTTCACGGCGACGAATGTCGAGCAGCAGATCGCGCCCTCCGGCGTGTTCGGCAATGTGTTCACCATTCCGCTGATGAACCCGTTCCTGTCCGCGCAGGCGCGTCAGGCCATCATCGACCAGGTCAACAGCTTCTCGACGACGGCCGGTGTCGGCGTGTTCGATCCGACCACCGGGGCTATCGACAATAACGGCAACGGCGTCTTCGACCTCGCCGACTCGATCTCCACACCGGTCCGCCGCCGGACGCTCGAGCTGGGCACACGGTCCGAGGCCTTCGACGCCAACCAGCTGCACATCGTGACCGGACTGCGCGGCGATCTGTGGGGCGACTGGAATTACGACCTGTCCTACCAGCACGGCGAGTCCGACCGCACCCGGGTGCGCGCCGGCTATACCAACGTCACGAATATCGCGACGGCGCTGAACACGGTGGACGCGACCACCTGTATCACGCCGAGCGGGCAGGTCGGCCCGTCGACCTGTGTGCCGCTCGACCTGTTCTCGACCGGTTTCGGCTCGATCACGGACGCGATGGCGGGCTTCTCCTCGGTGACCGCGCTGATCCAGGAAAAGGCAACGCAGGATATCCTGACCGCCTCGGTCAGCGGTCCGCTGTCGGCCTGGCAATCGCCCTGGGCCAACAATCCGACCGACGCCGCCTTCGGTATCGAATACCGCCAGGAAACGGCCTCGACCCTGCCGGATGATTGCCTGCAGACCCCGCCGACCAGCTGTCAGGGCGGTGCCGGCGGCAACCTCCTGCCGGTGTCCGGTTCCTTCGACGTCTACGAGGCCTTCGGCGAACTCTTCATTCCGCTGGTCGAGGGCCGGCCGATGTTCGAGGACCTCAATGTCGAACTGGGCTACCGCCTGTACGACTACTCGCTGACGGGTCAGTCGGAAACCTGGAAGGCCGGCGTCAACTGGTCGCCGGTGGAAAGCGTGCGCTTCCGCGCCATGCTGCAACAGGCCAACCGTGCGCCGAACATCAACGAGCTGTTCCGCCCGGTCACGACCGGCCTGTCGAACGCGACTTTCGACCCGTGCTCGAACGGCAATCCGAACCCGATCGACGCCGATCTCCGCGCCCTGTGCGAGGCGACGGGCGTTCCGCCGGCGCTCGTCGGCGTGGTCGGCGACATCGTGTCCGGCCAGGTCAACCAGTTCGCCGGGACCCTGCCGACGGCGCTGCCCGACCCGGAAACCGCCAACACGCTGACCCTGGGCATGGTCTGGTCACCCAGCCTGAACCTGCCGAACGTGACCGATCCGCTGATCTCGATCGACTACTACGATATCGAGATCGAGGACTTCATCGGGTCCTTCTCGGGCCAGGAAGCCATGGATGCCTGCTACGTGCTGGGCGATCCCAACGCTTGCGCCGGGATTGTGCGGATCAACGGGTCGCTGGCGACGTCCGGTGCCGGCCTGCCGGGCTTCACGACCAACCTGGCCTTCCGCCGGGCGGAAGGGATCGAGATCAGCGCCAATACCGGGTACGACCTGGGCGACTGGGGCAATCTCGAATTCGACGTCAACGCCAACTACTACCTGACCAACGAGCTGCAGTCGGCGCCCTTCTCGGACGTCGTGGACTGCAACGGGTATTACGGCACGACCTGTAACCCGGTCCCGCAGCTGCGCGTCCTGCAGCGTACGACCTGGCAGATCGGCGACGTCGAAATGTCCTATCTGTGGCGTCACCTGTCCGGCATGGATGCCCAGGTCTCGGAGGCCGCCGGCCTGTTCCCGGCTTTCCAGTCGATCGATGCCTACAACTACTTCGACCTGACCGGAGCCTATACGCTGAACGACAATGTCCGCTTCACGGCGACGGTCGACAACATCTTCGACGAGGATCCGCCCATCATCGGCAACTCGACGGGGACCACGGCGTTCAACTCCGGCAACACCTTCCCCAGCCTCTATGACGTGCTGGGACGGGTCTACACGGTGGGTGTGACGGTCAACTTCTAAGCCCCAAACACGACCGAAACGCCTGTGCGGCGGCCCGTATCCCGGGCCGCCGCATTTTTTCTATCCATCCGCCGGGGCGCTAGTCGATCTCCCGTACCTCGACGCGCACGCCGTCGGCGATCCCCGCGCCGGGGTAGAGCACGATGGACGTACCCGGCTCGATCCCGCCGAGCACTTGTGCGGTTTCACCATTGTCGTGACCGATCTCCAGCGGGGTGAGATGCGCACGGCCCTCCTCGACCCGGTAGACCGCCCAGCGCCCGTCATCGCGGAACAGCGCCGCGACCGGCACCTGGACGACATCCTCCGCCTGCCAGACCGCAATCGCCGCCTCGATGCGGTAGCCATGCCCCAGGCGGGCCCAGTCCGCCTGGGCCGCCTCGAAGTCCAGGATCACGTTGACGCGCTGTTCCTCCACCCCCAGAGCCGAGACTTTCAGAAAACCGTAGGGCTCCACCCGGCGGACCCGGGCGGGCAGCGCCTCGGCGTCCGATCCCCAGTCGGTGATCCGGGCCGGCGCACCGGGCTCGACCTGTACGGCATCGGTGGACAATAGCTCCGCCACGACCTCGAGATCGCCCGGATCGCCGATTTCCATCACCACGGTGCCCGGCGCCAGCGGCGTCTCGCTTTCCTGCAGGACGCGCAGGACCACGCCGCCGATCGGCGCGCGGATATCCAGCACCGCACCATTGCTGGCCCCGTCCTCCCCATGCGGTTCCAGCAAGCGGCCCCGGGCCGCTTCCACCTCGGCACGGCGCATATTGACCGAGGCCCGGGCGCGATTGTTGGCCGCCCGGGCGGCCCGCAATTCGCTCGCCGCCCGATCGAGAGCGGCCGGGGACGCGATATCGTTGTCGCGGAGCGAGCGCACCCGCGCATGCTCCGACGCAGCCAGCTCCAGTGCCGCCTCGGCGCTCTCGGCATCGGCCCTGGCCGCGGCCAGTCCGGCCTCGGCGAGGTCGACGGCGGCGCGGGCCTCCGCCTCGGTGCGCGCATCGAGAAAGGCCGGTTCGCTGGGTAGCAGCCGCGCCACCGCGTCACGGGCCTCGACCCGGTCGCCGGCTTCCGCCGAAACGCGCAGAAGCCGGCCGCCGACAGGCGCCGCCACGGCATAGACGTCGCGGATCCGCGTGCGGCCCTCGTCGCGCACCTCGACCTGCATCGCGCCACGGGTCACCTCGCCCAGATCGACCGGCACCGGCCGGGGCCGGAAGGCGAGGACGAGCATCAAGACGACAATCGCCGCCGCAGTGCCCCAGAACACGGTTCGGAAACTGATTTTCATGCGAACGGTCTCCTATTCGCCGGACTTCAGGACAGCGACCATGTCGAGCTTGTCCAGTCGCGAGCGGATCATCAGGGCAGAGGAAATGGCAATCACCAGCACGACACCGGCCGCATAGCCATAGGTGCGCGCACTGATCACGAAGGGAAGGCGAAAGAGGTCCGAACTCATCGCCTGGGAGAAGCCCCAGGCCAGGCCGGTGCCCAGGAGCGCACCGACGGGCAGGGCCAGAAGCGTGAGCACGGCGATCTCGCCGAGCAGGACATAGGCCACCTCGCCGCGCGTGAAACCCAGGACGCGGAGCACGGCGAGCTCGTGCTCGCGCTCGGAAAAGGAGATGCGCACACTGTTGTAGACGACACCGATCGCGATCAGGGCGGCGAACCCGGTGTAGATGAAGATCGACGTGCCCAGGCTCTGGTCGAGCAGTTCGATGAAGCTTTCCTCAGCCTCGGTCTGCAGCGATACGCCGGCAATTCCGGGCGTATCCTTGAGCCGGGTGTAGAGCGTGCCTCGCTGGTCGGTATCGATACGCAGCGAGGCCCCCGATATCACTCGCCCCTCGCCCAGAAGGCGGTTGAGATCGCCGATCTCCATCTGCAGGCCGGACCCGATCAGCGTCGTCGTCACCGCCGCGACGGGCAATTCGAAGACCGGGCGCCGGCCCTCGGTGACCTCGATCTCGATCCGCTCGCCGGCCTCCACACCGAGCTTGTCGGCCAGGTCCTGCGACATGACCAGTGCGCCGGGCGGGGCCTCGACGGCGTTATTGTCCAGATCGACCAGGCGCGAGAGTTCGGCGCCGCGCGGAACGCCCGTGAGGCCGGTGCGTTCCTCGGCCGCGCCATGACGCAGGCGTACGGCGACCTGGCGAACGGGCTCTGCAGCGATGACACCGGGCATGCGTTCGATCGCGTAGAAAGCCTCGTAGCTGCGCGGCTCGACGAATGTCACCGATACGTCCTGCCGGTTCGCATCGTTGAAATAGACGTCGATCATCACATCGACGCTGTCGAGGAAGAACATTGTCCCGATCAGCAGGCCGCCGGACACCGCCACCCCGAGCAGGGTAAAGGCCGAACGACCCGGCCAGCGCAGGATCTGGCGGAAAACCATGCGCGTCTGGCGGTCGATCACCTTCCAGCGCGTCAGGCCCGCGCCGATGGACTTGGAATAGTCCGGCGGCGGTGGTGCGCGCATGGCCACCGCCGGGTCCAGCCGTGCCGCGCGCCACGCCGCGAGGGCGCCGCCACCGCCGACGGCAAGCGCGGTGACAAGGAAGGCCGAGGTAAAGACCCCGGCATCCAGCCGGAAGACAAGGAAGGGAAAATGGTAGTACTCGGTGTACATCACGGCCATCTGCCGGCCCAGCCAGATCCCCAGCCCCAGCCCGAGCGCCAGGCCCATCACGCCGATCGCTCCGGCGAATTTCACATAGTGCAGAACCACGTCCCGGTCGTGATATCCGAAGGCCTTGAGCAGGCCGATTTCGGTGCGTTCCATCGCGACCAGCCGGGACAGGACGACATTCACCAGGAAGGCGGCGACAGCGAGGAAGATCGGCGGCAGGACCCGCGCCATCGTGTCCAGCTGGGTGATTTCGCTGGAGATGAAAGCGTCCGATATCTGCTGGTCCCGTCCGTAGGCGCCGGGCGCACCATAGGGCGCGAGCAGCCGGTCGAGCGCATCGATGACAGCCGCCTCCGGATAGCCGGGTTCCAGCGTGACCACGGCCTCGGTGAAGGCCCCGTCGCGGTCGATGGCCTGGGACAGGGCATCGCGCCCCATCCATACCACGCCGAACAGGCGCGGATCGGGCACGATCTGGCCGGGGGCGATGGCATAGACATGCTCCGGCGACAGTGCGATCCCCACGATGCGCAGCCTTTCGCGTCCGCCATGGATCGTCACCGCCACGGTGTCGTCCACGCCGATCCCGTGCGCACGGGCGAAAGCGTCGAGCAGGACCGCCTCCTCCCTCTGGCCCCGCCGCGGCATCCGGCCTTCGGACAGATGGATGTGATTGACCGCGGGTCGACCGGTATCGGGAAGCGAGATCGCCTGGCCGCTGGCCGGCGCATCCATGCCGGGAATGTCGAACAGCACGCCTGAGGTGACCCGTGTCTCGGCCGCCGCAACGCCGGGAATGTCGCGAATATCCGAATGCAGGCGCTCCGGCGCCCGTACGACGGGAGCCCAGACATCGGCGAAACGGTAGCGGTCGTAATAGGCGCGCCGGGTTTCCTGCAGAGAATCGAGCATGCCGGCCGCCACGATGTGGACGGCGATGCCGGCGGCGACCACGAAGGCGATGGCGATCGCCTGCATCTTGCTGGCCCACAGGTCGCGGAGCAGCTTTCGGTCCAGCTTGGCGGGAAGCCAGCGCGCCAGATCGAACCGCGTGCCGCCTACCATGTCAGGTCCTCCGGGCTCGCCCGCTGCGCATTGACACGGACATTACCCACCCGCCCGTCGGAAAAGGTGATGACCCGGTGCGCCATGTCGGCCACGCCGGCATTGTGGGTGATGATGATCGTGGTGGCGCCCAGCGTCTCGTTGACGGTCTTCAGCGCCTGGAGCACCCGGATGCCGGTCGCGCTGTCGAGCGCGCCCGTCGGTTCGTCGCACAGCATGACTTCCGGCCGCTTGGCGATCGCCCGGGCAATCGCCACGCGCTGCTGCTCGCCGCCCGACAGCTCGGCGGGGAAATGGTCGACGCGCTTTTCAAGGCCGACCAGTTCCAGCGCCTGCGCCGCCGGCAGGCCGTTCTCGGCGATCTCGGTGACCAGTTCGACGTTTTCCCGTGCGGTGAGCGACGGCATGAGGTTGTAGAACTGGAACACGAAGCCGACATGGCGTCGGCGGTAAAGCGTGAGCGCGCGGGTCGATGCCCGTGTGAGATTTTCGCCCCGAAACAGGAATTCGCCATCGCTCGCGCGATCGAGCCCGCCGAGAATGTTGAGCAGGGTGGACTTGCCGGAACCGGACGGCCCGAGCAGAACGACCAGGTCGCCTTCGGGGATCTCCAGGTCCACGCCGCGCAGGGCGTGCACCGCAGAGGCACCGCTGCCGTAGACCTTGGTCAGGCCGCGCGTCCGGAAACACGGCACATCGTCGAGCCGGTCGCTTTGCAAGTCCGACATGTGCGCTCCACCCAACCCGCTTTCGTGGCTCCCTGGCCTGTCTGCCTACTGCCTACTGCCTACAACATGCTTGCGGCCCGGGCTCTGCGCCCAGAGGTCGCGCCATCGGTGTGCGCCCCGTTCCGGTATGCACAGAGCACGTGACACGGCCATGAAATGCGGTCCGGTCAGCGGCCGGCCGCGCCATCCCGCAAAGGCTGCAACACCCGGCGCCGTGCAATTTGTAATACAAAATTCGCAGAAATCCCGGACAGCGACTAGCCGAACGCGTTAAGATTCTGTTAATAGATTATCAGGGGCTACGCGAACGGGATGTCCATGAAACGCCAATTGTTGAACGGTGCCGCCGCTACCGTGCTTGCAGTTTCCGCCGCTCTGACGGGCCAGGCTGCCTGGGCGGACGATACCGGCGATACAGCCGGACCGATCCGCGCTCATGGCGGGGACATAGACCCGTTCGGTGGCGACATCGATCCTTTCGGCGGGGATATCGATCCCTTCGGTGGCGACATCGACCCGTTCGGCGGGGACATTGATCCCTTCGGTGGCGACATCGACCCGTTCGGCGGGGATATCGATCCCTTTGGCGGCGATATCGATCCGTTCCGCGCCGACCGCAATCCCTTCTATGGCGATATCAGCCCGTTCTGGGGCGATATCAGCGTCTACTGGGGCGACATCAATCCGTTCGGGGGCGACATCGATCCTTTCGGCGGCGACATCGATCCGTTCGGGGGGGATATCGATCCCTTCGGCGGCGACATCGACCCGTTCTGGGGCGACCTGTCCAGCCTGGGCGGGGATATCGACCCCTTCGGTGGCGACATCGACCCGTTCGGCGGAGATATCGATCCCTTCGGCGGCGACATCGACCCGTTCTGGCGGGACATCGGCCCGTTCTGGGGCGATCTGAGCGCGAGCTGGGGCGATATCGATCCCTTTACCGGCGATTATCAGCCGGTCGTCGGCCAGCTGGACGAAATGTTCGCCCGCGCAGACAGCGTCTTTGGCGATGCCATCGAGAGCTCGACCGGCCAGTCCATGGACGAGGCTTTCCTCAACGGGCTGCTCGCCAACTTCGGCATCGACCGGAACGACCCGGCTTCGCTGGCCGATGTCAGCTCGGCGGAGCGCTCCGAATTCTTCCTCGCCTTCTACGATCACCTGATGTCCTACACCGGGATCGACCATGTCGATTTCTGGATGCCCGCCATCAACTGGTCGCCGGCCCTGTCGCAGTATAATGGCGGCGGCCGTCATGCACGGATCGGCCTGCTCGACTTCTCCACACGCTCCGGTGACGGCCTCTTCCAGGTCAGCCAGGGCGATCACGGCACACTGGAATTCCATCACGGGTCCGCCGTGCGCAGCCTGCTCAATGCCCCGCTCGACGGTTCGGGTGTCATGGGCGTGGCACCGGACGCGCGGATCATCTCCTACGACCCGTTCGACGACACACAGACGACGGACTGGGGCACTGTGGAATTCGGGCTGAGCTATCTCTCGCTCGCCCAGTCGGACATCGTGAACCTCTCGATGGGCGTCCCCGGCTGGACGCTGAACCCGGAATGGAGCGATGTCTTCTCCAGCCCGCTGGTGCGGATGTTCAACGACAACATGCTGTTCGTCATGGCTGCGGGCAATGACGGCCAGGCCCAGACGGTCGATGTCGACTGGACCGGCGTGGACACGCTCGACAATCTCCTGATCGTCGGCTCGGTCGATCCGGGCGGACGAATCTCGAACTTCTCCAACCGCCCGGGCAATGCCTGCCTGACCGTGCAGGGCGTGTGCGAGGCCGGCAGCCGGCTGATGGACCGCTTCCTGGTCGCGCCGGGCGAGCTGGTCCTGACCGAGGACGGCAATGGCGGCGTGATCCGTCTGTCGGGCACCTCCTTCGCCGCACCGCTGGTCTCCGGCGCCGCCGCCCTGGCCAAGGGCCAGTGGTGGTGGCTTGACGGTGCCGATCTGGCCGACCTCCTGCTGGAATCCGCCCAGGACCTGGGCGACCCCGGCGTCGATCCCGTCTACGGCCACGGCCTGCTGAACGTTGCCGGCGCCATGGCACCGCTCAATGCGGAGGAGCTCTACGTCGTCAGCCGCTGGGGCCGGCGCATCTCGGCCGGTGACGTGATGGTCGATGGCGGCCGCCTGCGCTTCCGCAACAGCACCCGCGACACCGTCGTCCTGTTCGAGGACATCAACGACACGTTCCGCGATTTCGAGGTCACGCTCGACAATCTCACCGTCGGCTCCACGCTGTCCGACAGCGTCTCCGCCGTCTACGCGGAAACCTATATCTACGAGCGCACCGCGGGCGGCACCAATGGCGCCAGCTTCGCCGATGCGACGATGCTCGACCGGCCGCTGCTGCGCGAAGGCAATCTGGAAGTGACGGCTTTCGTGGCCGCTGCCGACCCGCGCGGCCGGGGCATGACCCGGGAACTGGGCTTCCAGACCGGCCTGCGCTTTGCCGACACGGCCACCGGCCGCGACGTCATGATCGGCGTCGGCGAAGGCGCGCTGGCCCTGACGGGGCAGAGCGGTTTCGGCCTGTTCTCCGATCACCGTCCGGAAACGGGCGGCGTCAATCCGGTGCTCGGCTTTGCCTCCGGCGGCGTGTTCGCCGCATCGGGCTTCCAGCTCGGCGAGCGGACGCGCCTTACCGTCGGCTCGACCATGACCCGCGAGGAACAGACCTTCTACATGCCGGGCACGGGCGAGAAACGTCCCCTGTTCGACGGCCTGTCGCCCTACCAGGCGGTGGCCTTCAACATGGCGCTCGAACATCGCCTGTCCGACACCGCCACCCTGCACGGCGCCGTGACCCAGCTGCACGAATCCACCGGCCTGCTGGGCGCCCAGGGCACCGGTCCGCTGGACTTCACCGGCGGCGCCGACACCACCGCCTTCACCATGGGGCTGGATGCCCGGCCGATGCCGCGCCTTCAGGTGAGCGCATCGACCACGGCTGCCATCACGCGCCAGACGGCGTTCGACAGCGGCCTGCTCGACCTGAATGACGAGATCGTCGCCACGGCGGCCCAGATCAGCGTCCAGTATTCCGGCATTGCCGGCGAGACCGACGCCATCCGCGTCAGCATGCTGCAGCCGCTGCATATCGAAACCGGCTCGCTGTCCTACACCTCGGCCTATGTCGCCGACCGCGACACCGGCACGCTGGGCTTCGACACCCAGGTCTGGCAGCTCGGCGGAGAGCGTCCGCTGTACACCGAATTCCTCTACGCCACGCCGCTGCCCGGCATGCCGGGCGAGGCCAGCCTGTTTGCCCGCCAGCAAGTCGCGGGCGGCGCCATCGACCGGGCCCGCAACGGCTTTGCCGCCGGCGCCAGCGTCAGCCTGCGCTTCTGACGACGCGCGTTTCACGCCAATAGCCGGGCCGGTCGACAGACCGGCCCGGGCGGCAGCCTGATTGGCGCCGCAAATCAAGCCCTTTTCGCAAGCGCGAAAGGGTTTTGGTTTATATTAACTTGCTTCCCCTATCGTCCCCGTCCTGGTGGACCTGCCGAGTTGGGGAGGCACGGAAGACGATGCAGCGGGTAGTCCAAGCGATGGCAGGCGTATGCCTGCTGCTCGGCGCATTCCTTGTCGCGCCCGCACCTGCCCTGTCCCAGCCGGCGGACGGAACACCCATTACGTCCTACCGGGAAGCCGTTGAGTCCGCCCAGGCCCTCATGATGGCATCGCCGCGCGAAGCGCTGGAACGCGCCCGCACGGCGGAAGCCTTCATCCCGGCGATGTCCGACATTTCCGATCCGGCCACGGCCCAGGCCACAGTCTGGTGGCTGCAGGCCGAAGCCCTGCACCGGCTTGGCCGCGCCGAGGACGCCTATCCTGTCGGGTCGCGAGCGCTCGAGGCGCTGGGCGAAAACCCGCCGAACAGCAAGCTGCACGCCGACATTCTCACGGCGCTGGGCCGCATCAACAAGGTGCTTGGCGGACATGGTCGCGCCTTGGAGAGCTACCAATCCGCCTACGAGATCTATCGCGAGATCGGCGAGCCGCGCAGCGAGTCGCTCACGCTGGTCGGCATCGCCTCGCTCTACACGGATGCCCGCCAGTACGAGCGCGCCATCGAATACTTCCGGCACGCGCTCGAGCGCTACCAGGACCCGGCGCTCGGCCTGTCGGCGAACAACAATATCGCCAATGCGCTGACCCAGCTGGAACGCTATGACGAGGCCGAGGCCGCCTTCCAGGAAGCCCTGGCGATCGCCCGTGACATGGAAAGCGCCTCCCTGGAAGCGCGGGTGCTGGAAAACCTGGCCATCATGCAGGTCAAGGCCGGGCGCTATGACGCGGCGGAACAGAATATCGACCGGGCCTTCGACCGGGTCAGCGACACGCCCGATCTGGAATGGGCCCGCTTCTTCTGGGGCGTACGCGCGCAGATCGCCTTCGCCCGCGGCGATACCGGCGCGGCGATCCGCCATATCGAACGTGTGTTCGACGGACGCGACCTGACGACGACAACGCAGACCTACATCACCTATCACGAGTTCGCCGCCGACCTTTACGCCTCGCGCGGCGACTGGCGGCGGGTCGCCCAGCATCTTCGCGCCTTCAAGCGGCTGGACGACGAACGCGCCGAGTTTGCCGCATCGGCCAACACCGCGCTGATCAACGCCCAGTTCGATTTCGCCGTGCAGGAAATGGAGATCGACCGGCTGCGCATCGAGGGGCTGCAGCGCGAGCTGGCGCTTCAGAATTCCCGTGCCAGCCAGCGGGTCATCGTGGCCACTGCCGCCCTGGCGCTCGTGCTGATGCTGCTGATCGTGGCTGTGGTGCGTCAGCGCTCGGCGAAGGAGCGCGCCAATATCCTGGCCCGCACCCTCTACGAAGACTCCCAGACAGGCCTGCCCTCGCGCGCCGCGCTCGAACGCAATCTTGCGGGCATTGCAGCCGGTCCCGAAGGCGCGGCCAGCGTGATCGCGCTGCAGCTCAACCGTCGCAAGCACCTGGAGAGCGTGCTCGGTTTCACGCGCTTTGCCGAGATCCAGTCGCGCATGGCCAGGCGTCTTTGCGAGCTCGACGGGATCGACACGGTCTACAGTATTTCACCCGGCATGCTGGGTGTCCTGACCGGGAATACGGAGCCGGGCACGGCCCTGGCACTGGCGAAGAATTGCGTGGAACGCCTGGCCGAGCCGGTGCGGCTGTCCGAACTGGATATCGACGTGTCCGTGCGCGGCGGTGTAGGCACCGGCGGCGACCCGGAATTGTGCATCCGGCACGCCACGATCGCGGTACACCAGGCCCAGCATCATCGCGAGCCTGCCGCCGTGTTCGATCCGGAACAATACGGCGACCCCTCGCAGAACCTGACGCTGATGAATCGCATGCTCGCGGCGACCCGGTCCGGCGACATGAGCATGCACTACCAGCCCAAGCTCAACCTGCGCACCGGACGCTTCCAGTCCGCCGAGGCGCTGTGCCGCTGGTACGATCCCCGGCAGGGTTTCATTCCGCCCTCCGCCTTCATTCACCAGGCCGAGGAGATGGGCCATATCCGCGCCCTTACCGAATGGACCATCCAGCGCGTCATGGCCGATCAGCGCCGCTTCGCCGAGGCCGGGCACGATATCTGCGTGGCCACCAATATTTCCGGCGCGCTCGTATGCGATACCGATTTCGTCACGACCGCGCTGGACATGGTGCGCGACGGTGCCGGACGTATCACGTTCGAGATCACGGAAACCGCCGTGATGGACGATCCGGAACTGGCGATCGAGAATCTCAACCGCATCAGCGAAGCCGGCATCCGCCTGTCGATCGACGATTACGGGTCGGGCCTGTCGTCGCTGGCCTATCTTCGGTCCCTGCCCGCGCGCGAGCTGAAGCTCGACCGCGCCTTTGTCCAGCATGTCGCCACGTCCGAGCGCGACCGCATGGTCGTCAAGTCGACCGTCGATCTCGCGCACAATCTCGGCCTCGATCTCGTCGCCGAAGGCGTCGAGGACGAAGCCGGCTTGGCCATCGTCAAACTTCTCGGCTGCGACTGGGCCCAGGGTTTCGGTCTGTCCAAACCCCTGCCCGTGCCGGACGCGATTACCTTCCTCGACAAGGCACGCGAAGCCGGTGCCGTCGATCTGCCCAAGCCGACTTTCACGCCGCGCCAGATCGGTTGAACCAGCGTTCGCTGCCGGAAGCGGCCCCCACATCCACGCTCTGCTCACGGCGATAGGCCGGGAACGCCCCGGCTCGCGGGGCGCCGGTCCGGACCGCACACGGCCCGCAATCGACATCACCCGCGCCTGCCTGTTATCGCTCAAATATTCACCCACACGATAATGAATGTTGACTCATGGCGTCGCGTCCGCATCATGAGCCGAAGAAGACCGGCGACACGGATCGGTCGTGACACGACAGGGGAGGAGACCGGTGATGTATCAACCGGCGACGAGGCGGCACGCGAACCGGGCCGCCGGCAAGGTTCAGGCTTTCGTGAGCGCAATGCGCCACCCGTCCGGCAGCCGGGCGGGGGTCTGACCGATGGCCATTCACGAGCCAGCGATCCCCGTCCCCTCCGACAGTGAAGCCGACACACCGCAGCCGCCCCGCCCCACGCCTAAGGCCTGGTTCGTGCTGGGCATGCTGTGCTTCGTCTACATCCTGAACTTCCTGGACCGGCAGCTGCTCTCCATCCTCGCCAAGCCGATCCAGGACAGTCTGGGGGTCACCGACAGCCAGCTGGGACTGATCGGCGGACTCTATTTCGCATTTTTCTACTGCTTCATCGCCATCCCGGTCGGCTGGGTCGCGGACCGCACCAGCCGTGTCGGCGTACTGTCCATTGCCTGCGCGATCTGGAGCGCGGCAACGATGGCGTGCGGACTGGCCCGCAATTACGGTCAGCTCGTGGTGGCGCGCATGACGGTCGGCTTCGGGGAAGCCGGCGGTGTGCCGCCCTCCTACGCCATCATCTCCGATTATTTCCCGCCCGGCCGTCGCGGCACGGCGCTGGGTCTTTTCAATCTCGGCCCGCCGATCGGCATGGCGCTGGGCGTGGCCTTCGGCGCCTCCATCGCGGCTGCCTTCAGCTGGCGCGACGCTTTCATTGTGCTCGGCGCCGTGGGGCTGATCGCTGCGGTCGCGGTCATCGTTTTCATCCGCGAACCCGAACAGGGCGGTCTGGATGTCGCTCAGGATCCCGCCACGACCGGGCGCGCAAATTTCTGGCAGACCCTGGTGGCGTTCTTCTCGCGTCCCTCGCTCGTACTCGCCGCGCTGGGCAGCGGCGCGACCCAGTTCGTCACTTACGGGCTGGGCAATTTCACCGCCCTCTTCCTGATGCGCGAAAAGGGCATGACGCTGAACGAGATCGCGCTCTACTACGCGCTTGTGGTGGGGATCGGCATGAGCGCCGGCATCTTCGCCTCCGGCTGGGTGATCGACCGTTTCACGCGACGCTGGAAACAGGCCTACGCGCTGGTCCCGGCGGCCTCGCTCGCCCTCGCCATTCCCTTCTATATCGGTTTCGTCTGGGCGCCGGGCTGGCAGCTCGCCACGATTTTCCTGATCGGACCGACCTTCCTGAACTTCTTCTACCTGTCCTCGGCGGTCGCACTGGTGCAGGAAGAGGTCAGGCCGAACCAGCGCGTGATGTCCGGCGCGCTTCTGCTGCTCGTGATGAATTTCATCGGGCTGGGTCTGGGGCCGACCTATGTCGGCGCCGCGAGCGATTTCTTCCGATCGAGCTTTCCGGACAACTCGCTGCAGATCGCGCTCTACACGCTGATCCCCTTCTACGGGCTCGCGATCGTGCTGTTCCTGTTCCTGGCCCGCGTACTGAAGCGCGAGCAACAGGCGGAGCGGGCTCTGGAAACCGGCCTTGCCGCCCCTCCCGGATCCGGTCGCCCAGACTAGACGGACCGGAAACGAGGCCGGAGGATCCCGCAACTGGAAGCCGTGCCCCGCGGGGCGCGGCTTCACTTTTTCAGGGACAGAAAGCCGGCCGCCATGAAGCGGGCAATGCGCTGCTTGACCGCGGGGAAGTCGTCGGACTTGCACACACCGCCGGACAGCTGGTCGATCCGGCCGGTGCGCGCCAGCGTGTTCATCAGCGCACCCGTCACGAAGTGATAGCCCCAGAAAATATCGGCTTCGGGATAGTCCGGCAGGGCCCGCTTGAGAATGCTGACAAGCTTGAGCACGACGGGATCGAAATGCTCGTCCATCAGCTCGGCGCCCTCCGGCGTATTGCTCACCCGGGCGCAGAAGGACGCGTAGTTCATCCACGCCTCGCCGCCTTCATAGTAGAGATCCAGATCGGTATCGAGGAAGGCATGGAGCGCGCCCTCGACCGTCGGACTGTCGCCGGCCTCGGCCTCGTAGGCCTCCAGCGCCTCCATGCGCCGCCCGCTCGTCACGTCGGCACGCCGCGCAAAGACCGCATCGAACAGGTGACGCTTGTCCTTGAAATAGTAGTGCAGGAGCGTCGTGTGGATACCCACGCGGCGGGCCACGTCGCGTAGCGTTACGCCGTGCAGACCGTTTTGGGAAAAGAGGTATTCCGCTGCATCGAGGATCTGCTCCAGGGTCTCGGCGCGCTGCTCGGCCTTGCTGCGACCTCGACGTTTCGCGCCCGAACCTCTTGATGACATCGACCCAACCCCTCTTTCTGCTTGCAGGAGAAGGGCCTGCCCCGTCTTCATGACAGGGGCTCCGCAGCCTTGATTCTCCCGTTTGAGTAGTCGTCGCGCAATCGGCGCTTGTCAATCTTTCCGGTCGGCGCGAGCGGCATGGCGGCGATTTCGACGATCTGGTCCGGAATCCACCAGTCGGCAATGCGGCCACGAAGTGCGGCGAGCAGCGCTGCCGGCTCGGCGCGGCACCCCGGCCGCGGTTCGATCACGAGGACCGGGCGTTCGCCCCATTTCTCGTCCGCCCGGCCGATGACCGCGACCTGGCCCACCGTGGCGTGCCGGCCGACGATCGCCTCGATCTCGGCCGGATTGATCCATTCGCCGCCCGACTTGATGAGATCCTTCGAGCGCCCGCAGATCGTCAGATTGCCGGCCGCGTCGATCCGGGCGAGGTCGCCGGTATCGAAATACCCGTCCGCGTCCAGCCCGTCGCGCGACGCCCCGTAGTAGCGGGCCGTCACGCTCTGCCCCTTCGCCTTGAGATGGCCGAGCGCGCCGCGCTGCTCGCTCAGGGTGGCACCCGAAGCGTCGGTGAGCTTGAGGTCCAGCCCCATGGGCGGCCGGCCCGCATCGCCCCGCGCCCGCGCGCCGGACTTGGGCGGGGCGATCGTTCCCAGCGGCGACAGCTCCGTCATGCCCCAGCTGGTCTGGACCTCGACGCCCAACCGCATCTCCATCCGGCGAACCAGGGGTTCGGGGCATTTCGACCCCCCGATCACGATCCGCTCGAGATCGGGCAGATCTCCGCCGGTTTCGTCGAGATGCTCCAGCACACCCAGCCAGACCGTCTGCACGCCGACGGCGAGCGTGGCCCGTTCCGACCTCATCAGCCGTGTCAGGCTCGCCCCGTCGGTCTGCCGGCCGGGCAGCAGGAGTTTGGCCCCCGCAGCCGGCGCCGCGAAAGGCAGACCCCAGCCATTGGCGTGAAACATCGGCACGGCGAGCAGGATCGCATCCCGGCTCGTCACAGCCATCGCATCGGCCTGCAGGGCGCGTAATGTATGCAGGTAGTTCGAACGATGGGTGTAGAGAACACCTTTCGGCTTGCCCGTCGTGCCGGAGGTATAGCAGAGCCCGGCCGGGCTTTCCTCGTCGAACCCGCCCCACGGGACATCCCTGCCGAAGGCCTCCAGCAATGCCTCGATAGGCCAGACCGCCGTGCCGGGCGGCAGCATGGCGGCCGCGGCCGGATCGTCGGAATCCAGCATGATGACATGCTCCACGCCCGGACACAGGGGGAGCAGGTCTGCGAGTGCGGGCATCAGGCTGGACGCCACGGCCAGCACACGGTCCTCGGCCTCGTTGATCATTCCGGCCAGGTGTGCCGGTGTAAGCCTCGGATTGAGCGTATGGCAGACCAGGCCGGCGCCCATGGCAGCATAGTAGACTTCCAGATGATGCCGGGTATTCCAGGCCAGCGTTCCGATCCGGTCGCCGAACCTCAGCCCCAGATGCGTCAGCCCGCCGGACAGCCGGTTGCTGCGCCGGCGCAGCGCGGCATAGCCGATGCGGTCGCTCGCCTCGCCGGCCCGCGCCGTGACGATCTCGCGCTCTCCCCACCATTTGGCGGCGTGGTCGAGGAATTTGTCGATGGTCAGTGCGTACGGCTGCATGGCTTGGGTCTGAGCCTCGGATCTGGCTGTCGGATCGGCGGGCCCGGCGCAGGACTCCTTCCGCACTTATCGTCGCCGACAGGCGCCGCACCGTCAATCTTCATTCTCATGTGAACGAATGACTTTTCCTGCCCTGACCCTCCGTGCTAGACGGCAAGGCCGATATCCGCGAAACGCCGGAGGGGTGTCCGGCGCGACAGGGCCGGACATGCCAGGCCGGGGGATACCGGGGAGGGACAGGGATACCGAGGAGGGACACATGACTGTTTTGGACGGCCGCGTGGCCATCATTACCGGGGCCGGCGGCGGACTGGGCCGGTCGCATGCGCATCTTCTGGCCGAACGCGGCGCCCGGGTCGTCGTCAACGATCTGGGCGATGGCGCCGACAGGGTGGCCCGGGAAATCGAGGAGGCGGGCGGCGAGGCCCTCGCCTTCACCGGTTCGGTCACCGATGCGGCGCGTATGCAGGCCATGGCCGAGGCGGCCATGAACCGGTGGGGCCGGATCGACATCCTGGTCAACAATGCCGGCATCCTGCGGGACAAGACCTTCGCGAAGATGGATCTGGACGATTTCCGCCTGGTGGTAGACGTCCATCTGCTGGGGGCGGCCAACTGCACCAAGGCGGTCTGGGACATCATGCGCCGCCAGGAATACGGCCGCATCGTGATGACCACATCATCCTCCGGGCTCTACGGGAATTTCGGGCAATCCAACTACGGCGCCGCCAAGATGGCGCTGGTGGGGCTCATGCAGACCCTGGCGCTGGAAGGGAAGAAATACGGCATCCGCGTGAATTGCCTGGCCCCGACCGCCGCGACACAGATGATGGAAGACATCCTCCCGGCCGAACAGCTCGCCATGCTGCGGCCCGAACTCGTGAGCCCCGCAGTGCTGGCCCTCGCGAGCGAGGACGCACCGACGCGCGCCATTCTTTGCGCCGGGGCCGGCAGTTTCGAACTCGCCCATGTCACCCTGACCGAAGGCCTTCACCTGGCCGGCGATGCACCGGCAGCCGAGGCGCTGCTCGAACGCTGGGCAGAGCTGGCCGACCGCAGCGGCGAGGTCGTTCCGGAACAGGGTTTCGACCAGAGCCGCAAGGAGCTGGACAAGGCCGGCTTCCAGCCTCCGGCCAGCGCGGAGCAGGCCTGACGCAGCGGCCGCATTCATCGAGCGCAGAACGCCGGCCCGCTTCACACACCGGCGATGATACCGCCCGCAGGCGTGACGAATTGGCACTGGGCAGGTGAGGGCAAGCCTGTAAGGTGAGGCCAACGGGATCAGCGGGGCACGTCGGTGATGTCACGGCCGGCCGGAGACACGTCCAATCGACAGCCAGGCGACGGATCCGCCCCGGACGCGCTGCCGTGGCACGCCGTGACAGTCGATACCGTTTTGCAGCATTTGGGGACCGGCCCCGAAGGCCTCTCCGGCGACGCCGCGCGCGACCGTCTGGACAGCTATGGCGCCAACCGTCTGGAAGACGGTCTGCGCATGCGCTGGCCCATGCTTCTGGCGCGGCAATTCCAGGACGTTCTCATCCTGATACTCGTGGTCGCCGTGGCGATTTCCCTGGCGATCGGCGAACGCGTGGACGCTGCGGCAATCGCGGCCATCATCGGGCTCAATGCCGCGCTCGGCTTCGCGCAGGAATGGCGCGCCGAACGGGCGCTCGATGCCCTGCGGCGCATGCTCACCCCGACCTGCACCGTGGTACGCGACGGCCAGCCCCGGCAGGTCAGCCGCTGGGACCTGGTGCCCGGCGATCTGGTGTGCCTCAAACGCGGCGACCGGACGCCGGCCGATGTGCGGCTGATCGAAACGGTCGATCTCAAGGCGGACGAGGCGGCGCTGACCGGCGAAGCCATGCCGGTGCGCAAACATCCCGACCCCACGGCACCGGACAGCCCGCTCGCCGCACGCAGCGGCATGAGCTGGATGGGCACGGACATCGTGGGCGGCCAGGGCCGCGGCATCGTCGTGGCCACGGGGATGGCAACCGAGTTCGGGCGGATCGCCGCCATGGCCCGGACGGCAGGCCGCCGGTGGACGCCCCTTCAGCGCAAGCTGGCCCGCCTGGGCCGCCGCCTGGCCATTCTGGCCGTCGCCGTCTCGCTGCTGATCGCCGCTGCGGGCTGGGTGGCCGGCCGGCCGATGGACGAGATGGCCCTGACCGCCATTTCCCTGGCCGTGGCCGTCGTGCCCGAGGGCTTGCCGGCCGTCGTGACGATCGTGCTCGCCCTGGGCGCCGCAGCCATGGTGCGCCACA
The DNA here is from genome assembly GCA_034659015.1 of Pseudomonadota bacterium. Taxonomy (GTDB): domain Bacteria; phylum Pseudomonadota; class Alphaproteobacteria; order Caulobacterales; family Maricaulaceae; genus Maricaulis. The sequence continues at coordinate 88,938 of JAYEGL010000013.1, forward strand.
ACGCCCTCGTGCGTCGCCTGCAGGCGACGGAAACACTCGGCGCGGCCACGGTCGTGTGCACCGACAAGACCGGCACGCTGACCCGCGGCGAAATGACGGTGACCGATATCTGGCTGCCGGCGGGGCCCGTCTCGGTCGACGGGGAAGGCGACCGTCCGCACGGACATTTCCACGAGGACGGGCACTCCGTCGAACCGGCGCAGCGGCCCGACCTGATGGCCGTTCTGGAGACCGGCTCGGTGTGCAATCACGCCCGGCTCGAACGCGAGGACGGCCAGTGGCGCGTGCACGGCGAACCCACCGAATCCGCACTCCAGATCGCCGCCGCCAAGGCCGGGTACGACCGGGGCCGCCCGGCCGTGCTCGCCGAATTTCCCTTTGATTCCGACCGCAAGCGGATGGGCATGATCGTCGAGACAGGCAACACCCGGCGCCTCCTCATGAAGGGCGCACCGGAAGTCGTGCTGGAGCGTGCCACGCACATTCTCGAAGACGGTACGGTTCGCCCGATTGTCGATGCCGACCGGCACGGCACGCTGGCCGCTTATCACAACATGGCCGCACGCGGCCTGCGCACACTGGCGGTCGCCCGGCGCGATCTGCCGGCCGGCGCCTTGCCCGCAGATGCCGATGCCGCCGAGCAGGGTCTGGTCCTGCTCGGTATTTTCGGAATTTCCGATCCGCCGCGCGCCGAGGCCCGCCACGCCGTCGATACGGCCCGCTTGGCCGGCATACAGGTGATCATGATCACCGGGGATGCCGCGCCCACGGCGGCCGCCATCGCCAACCAGCTCGACCTGCCCAGCGCCCTCGTACTGGCACGGCCGGACTTCGCGGACCTTTCCGATGACGATCTGGTGCAGAAGCTGAAGGCCGGCGCGGTGCTGGCGCGCGCCACGCCGGAAGACAAGATGCGCGTTGTCCGCCTGCTGCAGGCGGAGGGCGAGATCGTGGCCATGACCGGCGACGGGGTGAATGACGCGCCGGCGCTCAAACAGGCCGATATCGGCATTGCGATGGGCGTCCGCGGAACCGACGTCGCCAAGAGCGCGGCCGACATCGTGCTGCTGGACGATAATTTCGCCTCCATCATCGCCGCCATCCGCGAAGGCCGGCGGCAATTCGCCAATATCCAGAAATTCGTCCGCTATCTGCTGTCGTCCAATGTCGGCGAAGTCCTGGCTGTGGCGATCGCCCTCATTGCCGGCGGACCGATGATCCTCCTGCCCGTCCAGATCCTGTGGATGAACCTGGTGACCGACGGCTTCTCCGCACTGGCCCTGGGCATGGAGAAGGGCGAGCCGGACCTGATGGCGCATCCGCCGCGCCCGCCGCAAGCCGGGATACTGGACCGGTCCGCCATGCTGATTATCGGCGCGCTGGGCGGCTATCTCGCCCTCGGCGCGCTGGGCCTGTTCGCGCTCTACCTGTCCACGCCGGAACTCGCCGCCCGCGCCCAGACCGTTGCTTTCACGGCGATGATCGTGATGGAGAAATTCAATGTGATGAACTTCCGCGCCCTGCACGAACCCGTTACCCGCCTCGGCCTCCTGTCCAACCGCCTCCTGCTGACAGCCGTCGCCGCCACGCTGGGTCTGCAGGTTCTCGCGATCTATGCGCCTTTCCTCCAGCCGGTCTTGCACACCGTCCCGCTGACCCTGGCGGACTGGGGGCTGATCCTCGCCGTGTCCGCACCGATCTTCCTCATTCCCGAAGCCGTGAAAGAGGTTCTCTGGCGGCGCCGCCGGCATCGCCACGCCGGGGTCGCGCAATGACCCGCATCAAGGCCCATATCCGGCCCGCGGGTGTTAGCCTTGCATTCCGCCCCATCGGCCCGCAACGGAAAGACCGGTCATGAGCATCCGCAATCTCGACGCCCTCTTCCAGCCGCGCAGCGTTGCGCTGATCGGCGCCAGCAACCGTCCCGGTTCGGTTGGCGAGGTCGCCGCCCGCAACCTCTTCCGCTCCGGGTTTTCCGGCCTGGTGATGCCCGTCAATCCGAAATACCGGTCCATTGCCGGCGTGCTCGCCTATCCGGATATCGCCGCTCTGCCGGAGACGCCCGACCTCGCCGTGATCTGCACACCGCCGGACACGGTACCGGGCATCGTGGCCGAGCTGGGCGCGCGCGGTACGCGGGCCGCGGTCATCGTCACCGCCGGATTCGGCGAAGGCGGGCATGAAGGCGGCCTCACGCGTCGGCAGGCGGTACTGGACGCCGCCCGCCCCCACCTGATGCGTATCGTCGGTCCCAACTGCCTGGGTATCGTCGTGCCGCCGGTCGGGCTGAATGCCAGCTTCTCCCACCTGATGCCCGGTTCGGGCGGGCTGGCCTTCGCCACCCAGTCCGGCGCGGTCGTCACCTCGGTGGTCGACTGGGCGGCGGCGCGCGATATCGGCTTTTCCCACCTGGTCTCGCTGGGCGACATGATCGACGTGGATTTCGGCGACATGCTGGACTATCTCGCGCGCGATCCGGACACCGACGCCATCCTGCTCTACGTCGAGGCCATCACCTCGGCCCGCAAGTTCATGTCGGCCGCCCGGGCTGCCGCGCGCATGAAGCCGGTCATCGTGGTCAAGGCGGGCCGGCATGCCGAGGGCGCCGCGGCTGCGGCCTCCCATACGGGCGCGCTCGCCGGCGAGGACGCCGTCTATGACGCGGTCTTCCGCCGGGCCGGACTGCTGCGAGTCTTCGCCCTGGAAGACCTCTTCCATGCTGCGGGTATCCTGGCGACGAAACAGCGTCCGGCCGGCGACCGGCTGGCCATCCTGTCCAATGGCGGCGGGATCGCCGTTCTGGCCACCGACGCCCTGATCGACGAGGGCGGCGTGCTCGCCCCGCTGGACGCAGTCACGCGCAAGCGGCTCGACGGCGTGCTGCCGCCGACCTGGTCGCACGGCAATCCGGTCGACATCATCGGCGATGCCGACGGGGCACGCTACGCCGGCGCACTGGACGCACTGCTGGAGAGCGAGAGCAATGACGCCGTCCTCGTGCTCAACTGCCCGACCGGCGTGACCTCCTCGCTGGAGGCCGCCGAAGCCGTGATCGACACGGCGAACGGGGCCGGGTCGGACAAGCCCGTCCTGACCAGCTGGGTGGGCGAGAAAACGGCACAGGCGGCGCGGGCGCGTTTCGCGGCCGCCCGGATGGCCGACTTCGCGACCCCCGAAGAGGCCGTGAAGGCCTTCATGCACCTCGTCGACTATCAGCGCTCGCAGGCCGCGCTGATGGAAACGCCGCCAGCCCAGCCCGGCGACTTCACCCCCGACAAGGAGGGCGCGGCGGCGATCCTGGCCGCGGCGGTCCGCGAAGGCCGCGAATGGCTCACCGAACCGGAAGCCAAATCGGTGATGGACGCCTACGGTATTCCCGTCTCGCCGACAGACACGGCGCGTACGCCGCAGGAGGCCGGTGACCGTGCCCGTGCCATCGGCACGCCGGTCGCGCTGAAAATTCTCTCGCGCGACATCACCCACAAGTCGGATGTCGGCGGGGTCGTACTCGACCTTGCCGACGCAGAGGCCGTGGAAACGGCCGCGAAAGCCATGCTCGACCGCGTGGCGGAACGCCGGCCCGAGGCGCATATCGACGGCTTCACCGTCCAGCCCATGATCGAACGTGCGCATGCCCACGAACTCATTCTCGGCCTCAAGGAAGACGCCCAGTTCGGGCCGGTGGTGCTGTTCGGCCAGGGCGGGGTGGCGGTGGAAGTCGTCGCGGACCGGGCGATCGGCCTGCCGCCGCTCAACATGAAACTGGCCCGCGAGCTGATCGGCCGGACCCGCATTTCCCGCCTGCTCGCAGGCTATCGCGACCGGCCGGCCGCCGATTTGGACGCCATCGCCGTCAGCCTGATCCGCATCGCCCGGCTGGCCGCCGATCATCCCGGCCTCGTGGAGCTGGACATCAACCCCCTGCTGGCCGACGCCGATGGCGTGATGGCCCTGGATGCCCGCATCCGGGTCGCCGACCGGCCCGGCGGCGGGATCGGCCGGCTGGCCATCCGGCCCTATCCGGACGAGCTGGAAACCCCCGTCGAGCTGGAGGGGATCGGCCCCGCCCTGCTGCGCCCGGTACGTCCCGAGGACGAGCCGGCCTTCCACGGTGCCTTCGCCCGTCTGGCCGAGGAGGAAACCCAGCTGCGCCTGTTCGGCCCCGTCGAGATATCCGGCCATGCCGCCGCGGCACGCTTCACCCAGATAGACTATGATCGCGAGATGAGCCTGGTTCTCGCCGAGCCGGGCCCGGCGGGCCGGTCCGCGCTCTACGGCATTGCGAGGATGAGCACCGATCCCGATGGCGAGCGGGCCGAATTCACGCTGATCGTCCGGCCCGACCGGACGGGATCGGGGCTGGGCACCGTCCTGATGACGCATCTGATCGCACACGCCCGCAGCCGGGGGATCGGCGAGCTCTTCGGCCTCGTGCCGCGCGACAACAAGGCCATGCTGACCCTGGCCGAAAATCTGGGCTTTTCCACCCGGCCGAGCGCGGATCACCCCGAGCTGGTGCGCGTCTCGCTGTCGATCTCCCCGGCCTGAGCGCGCGGCCGGGTTTCCCACAGGGCCTGCACGAGAAGCCGGCGCTCGACCCGCTCGGTCAGGCGCGAAACGGTGTCCATGCCCATCCGCTCGATATGACGCCTGGCCCAGCCCGGCACCGCCGGCCGGCGGAGCGAGCGGAACAGCAGGTCGAGCCGGCCCGTCAGGGTCGCAGCCCGCGACCGCAAGTGCTCCAGCGCCGCGGCCAGGGCCTGCTCCTCCGCGCTGAGCGCACTGCCATAGGGGTAGGCCGGCAGGCGACCGTCCCCGCCCGCAGCCGTCAGTGCCGCGCGCAACCGCTCCGGCGTATTGTGTCGCGCCGTATCGGGCAGGCGATAGTCCGCCTCCACCTTGCCGGCGGATTTTGCGGCCTCGAGAAAACCGTCCTGGAATCGGGCGTCGCTGATCCCGGCCAGCGCGATCGCGACCTCCCGGTCCGTGGCACCGCGCAGATCGGCCACGCCGTATTCGGTCACGACAATGTCACGCAGATGTCGCGGTACGGTGACCTCGCCGCCACTCCAGACGATGTTCGAACGCACCGTTCCGCCCGAAGTGCGCGTCGACCGCAGCAGGATGACCGAGCGGCCGTCGTCGAGCTCCTGGGCCATGGCGGCGAAATTGTACTGGCCGCCGACACCGCTCACGACGCGCCCGTCCTCCAGCGTGTCGGAAATCGCCGCGCCGCGCCCGTTGACCTGCATGGCCGTGTTGATGAAGCGGGCGTCGCGCCGCTGCAGCCGGGCCAATGTCTCTTCGCCGTAGAGATCGTTGATATGCGACACGGTTGTCATGCCGATCGCATCGCGCAGCCGGTCGTCCAGCGATCGCAGGCGCGCATAGAAGGCGGAAGAACCGAGATAGAAACCGCCATGCAGGCAGACCGCCTCGCCGGGTCCCGGCGCCGGCCGCTCGCCGCGGGCGATGGCCGCCTCGATGTCCGGGTCGTCGGATACGCCGCGCCGGACAAGGCCGCTCTCCAGCAGGTCCAGAAGGCCTTCCGTGAGCATTTCGCTGCAGGCGTAGAGCCCCTTTTCCAGCGGTCCGAGCCCGCCGATACGCTCGGCCACGCCATGCGCCGCGCTTCCCGGCAGAGCCGCCAGCAGCGCCCGGAAACCGTCATTGTCCGCGTGCCGCATGCGGATCGCCCAGCTTACCGCGTCCGACAGCGCGCCGATCCCGATCTGCAGGGTCCCGCCGTCACGCACGAGGCTGGCGGCGCGCAGCCCGATGGCATGGTCGACCGGGCTGACGGCTGGCGAGGGCACCGGAAAGAGCGTGTAGCGGCCGGCATCGTAGAGCCCGTCGAACCAGTCCGCCGGCACCTCTGCGGCATGCCCCATGAAAGGCAGGTCCGCATTGATCTCCCCCAGCACGACGGCGTCCTTGCCGCACGCCTGCGCCTGCGCCCGCATGGCGGGCACCATGTCGAGGGACAGGTCGGTATTGCAGGACAGGCTCAGCCGGTCGCCGCCCGGTTCCGGGGCCACCATCTGGGCGATCACATTGACGCCGGCCTCCAGGATCTCGCGCGCGGCATGGGTGTAGTTGGCGCTGACATAGTTCTGCTGGGCTGACGCATTGTCGAGCAGCGTGCCCGGCGGCAGGAAGAATTCGCGGACCGTGACATTGTCCGGCAGACGCCCGGCGCGGCGGTCCCTGGCATAGTCGAGTTCGGGATAGCCCGCGTAGAGACGCGCGGCGACGGGGTCGAGCAGGCGCGCCGCCAGCGCGTTGGGCGCGCGCGGCACTTCCAGCGTCAGCGCCGTATAGATGGTCAGATCGAGCCCCGGATCCTCACAGGCCCGGGCATAGAAGGCGTTGGCGATATGATTGGCCTTGCCTAGCGCCAGGGGAAGGCCGAGCACGACACGGCGTCCCACGCGTTCGATCGTGGCATCGACACAGGCGCGGGCCGTTTCGTAGCGGCGGGGGTCGGCGGTCATGCCCTCGTCTATCTCGTCCTTTGTCCGGCCGGAACCGGCCCGGTCCGGAAAGGTGGCACAGGCATCCCGCCGCGTCGACGACGACATTGCCGCATGCCCCGCGGATGCAGCCCCGGAGCTGACAGAGACGCGCTCTATGGGATCGCATAATAAAATTGATTGGATTCATAGATCCGCAAGCGCCATGCTCCGCCCCATAGTTCGAGTGCGTACCGACACACGACAATAATTAGAGACATGATGGGAGAGACACCATGGACGGCAATGATACCCGGTCGGGCGGCAAATGCCCGGTAATGCATGGCGGGATGACCCACTCCGGCGCGTCCGTCATCGACTGGTGGCCGAATGCCCTCAATCTGGACATCCTGCATCAGCACGACACCAAGACGAATCCGATGGGCAAGGATTTCGACTATCGGGAAGAGCTCAAGAAGCTCGATGTCGAGGCCCTGAAGAAAGACCTCACCGACCTGATGACCGACAGCCAGGACTGGTGGCCGGCGGACTGGGGTCATTATGGCGGACTGATGATCCGCATGGCCTGGCACGCGGCCGGCTCCTACCGCCTGGCCGACGGCCGTGGCGGCGGCGGTACCGGCAATCAGCGCTTCGCCCCCCTCAACTCCTGGCCGGACAATGTCAGCCTGGACAAGGCGCGCCGCCTGCTCTGGCCGGTCAAGAAGAAGTACGGCAACACCGTCTCCTGGGCCGACCTGATCATCCTGGCCGGCAATATCGCTTATGAATCCATGGGCCTGAAGACATTCGGCTTCGCTTTCGGCCGCGAGGACATCTGGCATCCGGAAAAGGACACCTACTGGGGTGCCGAGAAGGAATGGCTGGAGCCCAGCGACAGCCGTTACGAGAATGTCGACGACCCGTCGACCATGGAAAACCCGCTGGCCGCCGTGCAGATGGGCCTCATCTACGTCAATCCGGAAGGCGTGAACGGCAAGCCGGATCCCCTCAAGACCGCCGAACAGGTCCGCGAGACCTTCAAGCGCATGGCGATGGATGACGTGGAAACCGCGGCGCTCACGGCCGGCGGCCACACGGTCGGCAAGACCCACGGCAATGGCGATGCCGGCGCGCTGGGTCCGGACCCTGAAGCAGCCGGCGTCGAGGAACAGGGCTTCGGCTGGAAGAACCCGAACATGGGCGGCAAGGCGGCCAATGCGGTCACCTCGGGCCTGGAAGGCGCCTGGACGACGCATCCGACGACCTTCGACATGGGCTATTTCGATCTTCTGTTCGGCTATGAGTGGGAGCTGAAGAAGAGCCCTGCCGGCGCCTGGCAGTGGGAGCCGGTCGACATCAAGGAAGAGGACAAGCCGGTCGACGCGACCGATCCCTCCATCCGTCACAATCCGATGATGACCGATGCCGACATGGCCATGAAGATGGACCCGTCCTATCGCGCCATCTGCGAGAAGTTCATGAAGGATCCGGAATATTTCCGGGACGCCTTCGCCCGCGCCTGGTTCAAGCTGACCCACCGCGACATGGGACCGAAGCCCCGCTATGTCGGCCCGGACGTGCCGCAAGAAGACCTGATCTGGCAGGACCCGATCCCGGCCGGCCCGACGAATTACGATATCGGCGCCATCAAGTCGAAGATCGCCGCAAGCGGGCTGCCGACGAACGAGCTGGTCGCCACGGCCTGGGACAGTGCCCGCACCTATCGCGGCTCGGACATGCGCGGCGGTGCCAATGGGGCCCGCATCCGTCTGGCGCCGCAGAAGGACTGGGAGGGCAATGAACCGGACCGTCTGGCCAAGGTGCTCGGCGTGCTCGAGCCGATCGCGTCCGAATACGGCGCCAGCCTGGCCGATGTCATCGTGCTGGCCGGCAATGTCGGTATCGAACGGGCGGCGAAGGCCGCCGGCCACGACATCTCGGTGCCCTTCGAGCCCGGCCGTGGCGACGCGACCGACGAGATGACCGATGCGGAAAGCTTCGATCCGCTCGAGCCGATCCATGACGGCTATCGCAACTGGCTCAAGAAGGACTATGCCGTCAGCCCCGAGGAGCTGATGCTGGACCGCACCCAGCTGATGACCCTGACGGGGCCGGAGATGACGGTTCTGGTCGGCGGGATGCGCGTGCTGGGCACCAATCACGGTGGCACCAGCCATGGCGTCTTCACCGACCGCGAAGGGGCTCTGACGAACGACTTCTTCGTCAACCTGACGGACATGGCCAACAGCTGGAAAGCGACGGGCGACGGGCTCTACGAGGTCCACGACCGCAAGACCGGCAAGGTGAAATGGACCGCGACCCGGCTCGACCTGGTCTTCGGGTCCAACTCGATCCTGCGGGCCTATTCGGAAGTCTATGCCCAGGACGACGCGGAAGAGAAGTTCGTGACCGACTTTGTCGCCGCCTGGACCAAGGTGATGAATCTGGACCGGTTCGACATCGCCTGATCCGTCCGTTCATCCGGCAAACGGGAGCGGGCCCGCCAGGGCCCGCTCCTTTTTTGTCTATGCCTATTCGGCAGGGCCCGCGTCATGGACGGGATGGGCCCGGACCGAGGGAATGCGGATCTCCTCGACCAGATCCTGCACATCCTGCGGCGGCGCCTTGGTGGCCAGCGCCGTTGCGACGGAAACGGCAAAGGCCAGCACCATGCCGACGGAGCCGAAGCCTTCCGGCGAAATGCCCAGGAACCAGTCCGACGCCTCGCCCGGCGCCAGGCCCGGCAGCACGCCGGCCACACCCAGCACACCGATCACCGCCAGGACGCCCGCCCCCGCAAGGACCGGAAGACTGCTCTGCCCGCCGATCCGCGTGCCGAAGAACAGCACCAGCCCGGCCAGCGCCAGAACCAGCGCCACCACGCCGGTCACCAGCGGGCTGAAACCGATCTTGAAGTGGACGATATAGGCCCCGGTCGTCAGCAGGCCGACACTCATGCCGGCGATGGCGCCCTGCTTGTTCATCCGCTTCCAGAAGATGCCCAGGAAAATCGCCGGGAAGAAGCTCGCCGCGGCCAGGCCGAAGGCGAAGGCCACGACCGCGGCCACGAAGCCCGGCGGGTAGATGCCGGCGATGATCGCCACCATCACCGCCACCACGGCCGCGGTGCGCGCGACCAGCAATTCCTGGGTCTCGCTCATATCCGGCAGCAGCACCTTCTTGCACAGATCGTGGGAGACCGCCGAGGAGATCACCATCAGCAGGCCCGCTGCCGTCGACAGGGCCGCGGCCAGCCCCCCGGCAACCACCAGCCCGATCACCCAGGCGGGCAGGTTGCCGATCTCCGGATTGGCGAGCACGAAGATGTCGCGGTCCAGCGTGGTAACCTCGTTTTCCTCCGGATCGGCCCGGTACTGGATCCGCCCGTCGCCATTGCGGTCGGTGAAGGCCAGCAGCCCGGTCTCCTCCCAGTTGTAGAACCAGTCCGGCGTGGCGTCGGCGGGCCGGTCTTCCGGCGCCAGATCGGCCGCATAGGTGGACTCGTTGACCGTATCGATGAAGTTGGAACGGGCGAAGACGGCCACGGCCGGCGCGGTCGTATAGAGCACGGCGATGAAGACCAGCGCCCAGCCTGCCGAGCGGCGCGCATCGGAGGCCCGCGGCACGGTGAAGAAGCGGATAATCACGTGCGGCAGCCCGGCCGTTCCCACCATCAGCGCCAGCGCGATGGCGAACACGTCCAGCGTCGACTTGGCGCCTTCGGTATAGGGCTGGAAGCCCAGATCGACGAGCGTGGCGTCGAGGTTCTGCAGCAAGGGCGTGCCGTCCTGGGCATTGCCGATGAATCCGAGCTGCGGGATCGGCGTGCCCGTGATCTGCAGCGACAGGAAGATCGCCGGCACCATGAAGGCGAAGATCAGCACGCAATACTGCGCCACCTGGGTGTAGGTGATGCCGCGCATCCCGCCGAGCACGGCATAGAACAGCACGACGATCGCCCCGACGATCACGCCGACTTCAATGGGCACGTGAAGGAAGTTGGAGAACGCGATCCCCACGCCACGCATCTGCCCGGCGATATAGGTGAAGGACACGAAGAGCGCGCAGATCACGGCGACGATACGGGCCGCCTGGCTGTAATATCGATCGCCGACGAAGTCGGGCACGGTGAACTTGCCGAATTTGCGCAGATAGGGCGCCAGCAGGAGCGCCAGCAGCACATAGCCGCCGGTCCAGCCCATCAGATAGACCGAGCCGTCATAGCCGGCAAAGGCGATGATGCCTGCCATGGAGAGGAAGGAGGCCGCGCTCATCCAGTCGGCGGCCGTGGCCATGCCGTTGAACACGGGATGCACGTCGTGGCCGGCGACATAGAACTCGTCCGTCGTGCCGGCGCGTGCCCAGATGGCAATGCCGATATAGAGGCCGAAACTCGTGATGACGAAGACGGCCGTCCAGATCAGTGTCGGATCCATGTTGCGCCCGCCCTAGTCGTTGCTGTCGGACATGTTGTACTTGCGCTCCAGCCGGCCCATCCGGGCCGAGTAGACGAAGATCAACACGACGAAGACGTAGATCGCACCCTGCTGGGCGAACCAGAAACCGAGCGGCGCGCCGCCGATGGAGAAGCGGTCGAGCCAGTCCCGGGCGAGAATGCCGGCACCGAAGGACACGGCGAACCAGATGGCCAGAAGAATGCCCATCAGGGTGAGATTCTCGCGCCAATAGGCGTGCGCCGCCGTTTCGGACACATCGTGATCGGGCGTATGAGCCTCCTCATCGCCCGCGTTCGGACTTGTCATCATTTCCTCCCACGTCACGCCGGTTTTCCGGCTTGTCGTCAACCGTGTCAGCTCTTCGGCGGCCTGGCGAGACCGCGTTTGGCCGAAGATTGAAAAAAGCGGGAAAAAGCCTGCGTGGGCGGCGGTCAAAGGGCCGGAACATCCCGCGCTGGCGCGCGGGAACACAAACAGATAGATTCAATCCCGGTATTCGGAATATAGAAAATGCGCCTGACCAACTTCACCAATTACGCGCTTCGCATGCTGCAATACGCGGCCATAAGGGGCGACAAGATCAGCCGCGTTCCCGACATCGCGATGGTCCACCGCGCGTCAGTCCACCATATGATCAAGGTGGCCAGCCTGCTTGGCCGCGAAGGCTATCTGGAGACCATCCGCGGCCGCAGCGGCGGGGTTCGCCTGGCCAGGCCGCCCGAGGACATCACCGTGGGTGAGGTCGTGCGCATCACCGAAGCGCCGCTCGAACTGGCGGAGTGCTTCAATCCGGAGACAAATACCTGCCCCCTGATCGGGGCCTGCAACCTCTCGCGCACCTGGCACCGCGCCCTGGAAGCCTTCCTCGACGTGCTCGACAACGTCACCATCGCCGACATTGCAAGCAATCGCGGCGAGCTGCTCGGCCGGTTGAATCTGACTGAGTGAGCCGCACCGCCTTGCGCGGTGCGCAGTGCACCTGCCTCACGGCAAACGGGTGCGGTCGGGACCGACGCGGCGGTGATCGCGGCCAACCGCCGGATTGTGCCCGAACTTCGCAGGAGCGCTATCCGCGGCCGTATTCGGATCTCAGCGTCAGCTTGTCGATCTTTCCCGTCGGACCGAGCGGCATCGCCGGCACGCGCACGATTTCGTCGGGAATGCACCAGGAGGCGACGCGTCCGCGCAGGGGCTCCAGAAGTGCATCGTCGCTGACCGCATCATCCTCGCCCAGCTCGACCACGAGGATGGGCCGCTCGCCCCATTTGGGATGAGGCCGGCCGATCACCGCGGCCTGGGAGACCGCCGGCAGGGCTGCAACGAGGGACTCGATCTCGTTGGGATTGATCCACTCTCCGCCGGACTTGATGAGGTCCTTCGAGCGCCCGGTGATGGACAGGTCGCCGCGCCGGTCGATCCGGGCGAGGTCGCCGGTATCGAACCAGCCGTCGGCATCGGTCGCGGCATCGGCATGCCCGAAATAGCGCTCGACGACCGTGGGACCGCGAACGCGCAGATGCCCCTCCACCTCCCTTTGTTCGGGAAGCGGCTTGCCGTCCGCATCGGTCAGCAGGAGATCAATCCCCACGGCCGGGCGGCCCGAGACCGCAGCCGTGCGGTCCGGATCGCCGGGTGGAGCGGCCACGCCGAGCGGCGAGAGTTCGGTCATGCCCCAGCTTGTCTGGACCGTGATGCCCAGCCGCTGTTCGAGCCGGTCCATCAGGGCCGGCGCCATGGGCGCGCCGCCCACCATGATCCGCTCGAGCGTCGGCACGTCGCCGCCCGCCTCTTCCAGGTGCTCGAGCAGGCCGAGCCAGACCGTGGGCACCCCCACCGCCATGGTCGCCCCTTCGGCGCGGATCAGGCGTGCCAGGCTGGCCCCGTCGGTCACCCGTCCCGGCAGGACGAGTCTCGCGCCCACCGCCGGCGCAGCGAAGGGAAGCCCCCAGGCATTGGCGTGGAACATCGGCACCACCATGAGAACCGTATCGGCGGCGGTGAGCCCCATGACTTCGGCCTGGAGCTGGCGCAGCGTGTGCAGATAGCAGGCGCGGTGGGTATAGGTGACACCCTTGGGGTGCCCGGTCGTTCCCGATGTGAAGCACAGGCCGGACGGCGCGCTTTCGGGAAAACCGCCCCACTCCGGCTCGCCTCCGGCGCCGTCGAGCAGTGCCTCCAGATGTCCGGTCGGCAAGCCGGGCCGGCCGGCATCGCAGGCCGGGGGCTCACCGTCGATCAAGAGGATACGGGACAGCGATCCGGCCCGGTCGGAAATCTGTTTGACCAGGAGCGACAGGTCGGCGCTGGCAATGAGGATCCGCGCCCCGGACTGGTCCAGCATGCCGGCGAGCGCGGCCGGTGTCAGGCGCGGATTGAGCGTGTGGCAGACCGCGCCCATACCCATGATGCCGTACCAGGCTTCCATATGGGCCTGGCTGTTCCAGGCCAGTGTCGCGACATGGTCGCCCATGCCGACGCCGAGCCCGGCCAGCGCTGCGGAAACGCGCAGTGCCCGCGCCTTCAGCGCTGCATAGCCGGTGCGCCCGACGACATCGCCCTCGCGGCCCGTCACGACCTCCGCCTCCGGATGCCATTTCGCGGCGTGGTCGAGGAAACGGTTCAGTGTCAGCGCATAATCCTGCATGCGTCCGTCGGTCATCGGCAGCCCGCCCCCCGGGGCGGAAGCGGCGGGGCGGCCACACCGACATTCCAGTGCCAGCCGACATCGCCCGCCCGGCGGCGGCACATCACCTCTTCATGAAGCTCGAACATGCCCGGCATCAAATCGGTCCCGCCACCGCGCGGCGCGCCGGCAAAGTGCATATAGTGCTCGTCCGCACCATAGGCGTGCCAATCGGGCGCCCCGTCTGCAGAGGGTCGGCCGTCGCGCGCGAAGGACGCCCAGTAGCCGATCATGGCGTCGGCCAGCGCGTGCTCATCCGGCGTGTCCGGCGGTTCCGGCCAGTAGGGCGAGAGCCGGTCGAAATTGTCGAACATGTAGGGCAGCTCGCTGGCATGGAAGGCGTGCAGCCCCATCGCATCGGCGGCGGGATAGCTGTGCTCGTAGTAGTAGAGATAGCCGGCCTGGCCGATCTCCTCCTGCTTGCGCACCAGACGTTCGGCCGTCCAGCCATACATCGCGTCCCGTGTCGTCGCGAGCATGCTCTCGGCGATGTCGGCGGAGGGGTAGAGGGCGAGCGCCTCTGCGGCCAGATCGCCATAGCCGTTGCGAACCGCGGCCTCGTAGGCCCCGGCGTCGCCGGGCGGCGGCGGCAGGAGAAAACGCAGGGAGCGGATTTCCCCCTCGTTGAAACCGGCGAGCACCGGGACCGGCGCCTGTTCGCCCCGGTCGAATATGTCGACGAGCTGGTCGGGAAGCACCACGCCGTCGATCGTGCCCCAGGGAATGTAGCCGGTCTGCGCCGTCGCCTCGAGCAGCGCGCCGGCGTCCATTGCGCGCAGATCCGCGATGCCGTCCGCACCCAGCGCACCGGCCAGAACCGCTCCCGCCGCCTCGGCAGACGGTGCGCCATAGCGCGCCTCGCGAAGCTCGGGCGTGGACAGCATGTAGGCGCTCTGGGCGATGGCCCTGTCGAACAGGCCGTGCGCCCGCGGCGACGCCATCAGATAGGTCACACTGAGCGCGCCGGCGGATTCTCCGGCGACCGTGACATTGTCCGGATCGCCGCCGAAAGCCGCGATATTGTCGCGCACCCATTCCAGGGCGGCGATCTGGTCGAGCAGGCCGTAATTGCCCGACACGCCGTCCGGCGATTGGGCGCTCAGTTCGGGGTGGGCGAGATAACCCAGCACGCCGAGCCGGTAGTTGATGGAAACGTAGACGATACCGCGCTCGGCGTAGGAGGCGCCGTTATACAGGCTCAGGCTGTTGGCGCCGCGGGTCAGCGAGCCGCCATGGATCCAGACGAAGACCGGCGCGTCCTCGGCATCGGCCGGGGCCCAGATATTGAGGTTGAGACAGTCCTCGCTCATGCCGGCCGGCAATGTGTCGGAATAGATGGTTTCCACCGTGCGGCCGGGCTGCGTACAGGCCGGCCCGAAGGCGGTTGCGTCGAAGGTGTCGTCCCAGGCGGGCAGGGCTTCCGGCGGCGTCCAGCGGGCCTCCCCGGTCGGCGGTGCGGCGAAGGGGATCCCCTTGAAGACATGCAGCCCGTCATCCTCGATACCCCGGACCGGGCCGGCCGGCGCGTCGACGACAATGCCACCGGCGGACACAGTGCGCGCGCAGGCCGGCGCGGCGGCAAGACAGGCCGCGGCGGCACAGGCTGCGGCGGCACGGAAGATGGACATCATTGCGGGTATCTCCGGCGGGGATTGGGGAGTCGGACATGGCGGCCGCCACGCCGGGCCGCACGTCTCTGCGGCAGGTCCCGGCGTGGCGCATGGATCAGTACCGGTAGTTCAGCCGGACACCGATCGTGCGCGGCCGCAGCGTGCTGAACCGGGCGTCGGCGAAGGCTTCGGGATGGGCGTAGACGAGCGAGTCGTCGTCGAACGCGTTCTCCACATACAGGGTCGCCGTCAGGTGGTCGCCCACATAGGCCCCGATCGATCCGTTGACGTTCTGATAGTCCTCGGTCGGCGCATAGGTCGGCGCCTGGACGCCCGGCTGCCCCGGCACGTTGGGGAACTGATTGGGGAAGCCGTCGACATGACGCGCATTGACCGAGGCGAAGCCCTGGACGTTCGGCGAAATGTCCCACGTATAATTCACATAGATCGAACCCTGGAATTCCGGGAAGGACAGCGGGGCCCCCTCCACGGCACCGGAGATCGCGGCTTCTGCCGGCGTCAGATCGTCGACTTCGGAATCGTTGAACGAGCCGTTGATCCCGATATTCAGACCGTCGACCGGGCGGGCATTGACCTCGAACTCGATCCCCTGGCTGCGGGCGCCGCCGATATTGGTGGCGAACTGCACGGAGTCGGAGACACGGTTGGCCTGGACCTGGATGTTTTCCCAGTTGATCAGATAGGCCGCGATATTCGCCGTCAGCCGGCGATTGAACCAATTGCCCTTGAGCCCGACCTCGAAGTTTTCGAGCTCGTCGGATTCGGCACCGTCCGGGATGACGATGTCATTGGGGTCGACCGTACTGGGCAGGCCGCCGCGCGCATTCACCACCGGCGTGCGGAAGCCCGTCGAATAGGTCGCGTACAGCGTCATGTTCTCGACCGGCTTGTAGGACGCGCTCAACTTGAAGGACGGCCCTTCCTCGACACCTTCCTCACCGACCGAAGCCTGGTTCGGCGTAACGGTCAGCGGACCCGAATAGCCCGTCAGCGCGGCGGTCAGATAGTTACTGGTATAACCGCCCTCCTCGGCGAAGCCCTGAACGTCCAGGGAGCCGTAGCGCAGCCCGCCGGTCAGCCAGAAATTGTCGCTGAAGCGATAGGTCAGCTCCCCGAAGGCGGCCAGTTCGTGCGAGACGAAGTGGCTGCCGCTGCGGGAATAGTACTCGTCCGGCAGGCCGGTCAGACCGCGTGCGTCCAGGAAGTCCTGGGACGAGCGGTAATTATAGTCCACGTCGCGGCGCTTGTAGTAGTAGAAGGCGCCCGCCACCCAGTCGACCCGGCCGGTCGTGTTGGAAACCAGCCGCATTTCCTGAACGAATGCCTCGTCATAGGCCAGCGCGTCGAGAGCAAACGGGACGAACCCGCCGAAGGTCGCGTCCAGATCGATGATGAATTTCTGGTCGTACAGCGAGTAGGTCGTCGAACTCGTCAGGTTGGCGAAGCCGAAGTCGTAATCGATCGTTGCGTTGTAGCTGTCGAGATAGCCCGCAAAGATGTCCGGCCGGCGTGTGCGGCGCGTATCGCGATCGTCGCCGAGATTCGGATTGATGAGCTGGGAATCCTCCGGCTCGCTCGTTTCATGCAGCGCCATGAAACGCAGGGACAGGTCCGGGGTCGGCTCCCATTGCAGGATGGCCCGTCCGCCATAGGCCTCGAGCGTGTTGGCGTTCTCGATGCCGGTGCCGATATTCTCGACCCAGCCTTCCTCGTCCCGGTAGAAGCCGACCACGCGCAGGGCGAGTTCGTCCTCGATCAGTGGCACATTGACCATGCCGTTATAGCGCTGCCGGAAGGCATCGCCGTCCGTCACGCCCCAGTCGACCAGCGCCTGGGCTTCGAACTCGTCGAGATCCGGATTGTTCGTCAGGATACGCACGGCACCGGCCAGCGAACCCGAGCCGAACAGCGTGCCTTGCGGTCCACGCAGGAACTCGACCCGCTCCACATCGAACAGCGTCGAATCGAGCTGCGTGGAGTTGCCGTTCGCCGAAACAGGCAGTTCGTCGATATAGACGGCAACCGTGTTCTGAAGGTTTGCACCATACCCGTTCGTGGCAATGCCGCGCACGGAGAAGGTGTTGAAGTTCGCCGTCGGCTTGTTGAGAACGGCACCCGGCGTCTCGAGCGCCAGTCCCTCATAGCCGACGATCCCCTTTGTCGTCAGCTCCTCCTGGGAAAAGGCCGTCACACTGAGCGGAATGTCCTGGACATTCATCTCCCGGCGCGTGGCCGTCACGACGATGACATCATCACCCCCGGACGCGTCCTGATCCTGGTTGTTTTCGCTCGCCTCGCCCGGCGCGGCCTGCGCCAGGACTGAACATGGCAGAGCCAACAGGGCGACCGCAGACGCGGACGCGAAAAGCACGTTTTTCATAGCTATCTCCTCCCCTGGCCGGTCTTTGCCGGCCTGATCGTTCATGCCGCCAACCTACTGAAGAAGATATTCACTGACAAGAGTGTGAATATCTTTCCGAGACGCTTTTCTCCGGAAGGATGGACAGGACATGCCGGCAGACGCGTTGTCCGCTTGCCGGGAAATACCCGGCGGTCACGGCGGCAGTGCAAGACAACGCCGGCTGTACCGGCGCGGTTGGTCCGTCTATGAAATACCTCCGGCCCCGCGCCGGACGGCAGAGGCCACAGGAAAGGAGCGATCTTGGCAGCAGAACGGAAAAGCCCGAGCAAGCGCCAGACCAAGGCCGAGAAGCGGGCCGAGACCACCGAACAGATTCTCGATATGGCGGAATACCTGTTCTCGCGGAACGGCCTGTACGGCGTGACGCTGAAGGACGTCGCCAAGGGGGTGGGCGTCCACCATACCCTGCTCAACTACTACTTCGACGACAAACAGAAGCTCTTCGACGCGGTCTTCGCACGGCGCGCGGCCATCACCAGCGAGCGCCGGATGAAAGCCCTCGAGGCCTATGAAGAAGAAGCCGCCGGCAAGCCGACGGTCGAGGGGGCGCTGCGGGCCTTCCTCGATACCGATCTCGACCTCTATATCGAGGGCGGCGAGGGATGGCGGAATTACGGCGCACTGAGCGCCCAGGTCGCCAACACCCCGGAATGGGGCGCGCAGATGATGGACGAGCATTTCGATCCGGTCGTGCTGCGCCTGATCGGGCTTTTGAAACAGGCCCTGCCGGACGCCTCCGACGAGGACATTTTCTGGAGCTACCATTTCGTCAGCGGCGCCCTGATGCTGACGCTCGCGCGGACCGGGCGGATCGACAAACTCTCGGGAGGGCTGTGCCAGTCCGACGATTACGGCGCGGTGAAAGCGCGCATGGCCCGCTTCATGGCCGCCGGCATCCAGACGATCTGCGGCGGCGGCACACCTCGCACCGGCTGACGCGAAGACACGCGCCGTTTCACCCTTGGTTCCTGGCGCGATCTATGTATTAACTCACACGAGAGCGAATATACGCTTCGGGAAAACCGACGTGACCGGATCCGGAATTCGGCGCGTCGCAGGGCCGCTCGCGGGCATAAGACCGGCGGCGGCTGTCAAACCAGGGGAGGACGGCCAATGGCTGCCGAAGACGACGCGGCAACCGCCGCGCACGATCTTGAGCGGAAGGATGTGAAGGTCATCGCGGCCTCATCGCTCGGCACGATGTTCGAGTGGTACGACTTCTACCTCTACGGCCTTCTGGCCGGATACATCTCCACGCAGTTCTTTTCCGGGGTCAACGAGACCACGGCCTTCATCCTGGCGCTCGCCGCCTTCGCCGCCGGCTTCGCCATCCGGCCCCTGGGTTCGATCGTGTTCGGCCGGATCGGCGACGTGGTCGGCCGCAAATACACTTTCCTCGTCACCATGGGCCTGATGGGACTCTCCACATTCGCCGTGGGCTTCCTGCCCAACTACGAGACCATCGGCATCGCCGCCCCCATCATTCTCGTCACGCTGCGCCTGCTCCAGGGCCTGGCCGTCGGCGGCGAATACGGCGGCGCGGCAACCTATGTCGCCGAACACGCGCCGGAGGGCCGGCGCGGCTTCTTCACCAGCTTCATCCAGACCACAGCAACGATCGGCCTGTTCACCGCGCTTCTTCTGGTCATCGGCATGCGGGCCCTCATCGGCGAGGACGCCTTTGCAAGCTGGGGCTGGCGCATTCCCTTCCTGATGTCGATCCTGCTGCTGGCAATCTCGCTGTGGATCCGCTTCCAGCTCACCGAAAGCCCGACCTTCCAGAGGATGAAGGACGAGGGAAAGACCTCGAAAGCGCCGCTGGCGGAATCCTTCGGACGCTGGGCAAACCTGAAATTCGTGCTGATCGCCCTTTTCGGCGGCGTCGCAGGCCAGGCCGTCATCGGCTATACGGGCCAGTTCTACACGCTCTTCTATCTGGAGCGCATCGCGGACGTGGATCCGGCCACCTCCAACATCCTTCTGGTGATCTCGCTGATCATCGCCACGCCGACCTTCGTCCTGTTCGGCTGGCTGAGCGACAAGATCGGCCGCAAGACGATCATCATGACGGCTTGCATACTCGCTGCGCTCACCCTTTTCCCGTTGTTCAAGGCGCTCACCCATGCCGCCAATCCGGATCTCGCCCGCGCCGTGCGCGAGGCTCCGGTTACCGTTCTGGCCCATGGCGACGAGTGCTCGCTGCAGTTCGACCCGATCGGCAAGAACACGTTCGACGAGACGAGCTGCGACATCGCCAAGGCCTACCTCGCACGCAACGGCATCAACTATTCCAACATCGATGCGCCGGCCGGCACGCTGGCCGAGGTGCGCATCGGCGGCGGCACGGCGATCACCGCACCGGATCCCTCCGCCCATGACGAAGCCGGACTGGCGACGGCCATCGAGGGTTTCCAGGCCGAAGTGGCCGGAGAACTCGTCGAGGCCGGCTATCCCAGCGAGGCCGATCCCGCCAAGATCAACCGGCCGCTTGTCATCGCGATCATCGTCGCCATCATGCTGATGGTCACCGCCACCTATGCGCCACTCGCCGCCATGCTGGTCGAGCTCTTCCCGGCGCGTATCCGGTATACGTCGATGTCGCTGCCCTATCATATCGGCAATGGCTGGTTCGGCGGCTTTCTGCCGACGACCGCCTTCGCCATGGTCGCCGCCACGGGCAATATCCATTTCGGTCTCTGGTACCCTGTGATCGTGGCGGGGATGACGGCCGTTGTGGGCCTTCTTTTCCTTCCCGAAACCTTCCGGAGGGATATCGATGCGTGATGCGAGAGGTTCGGGCTGCCAGACGCCCACCACGACACGGCGGCATTTTCTCGCCGCATCGGCGACCGCGCCCCTGATCTCCGCGGCCGCAAGCCCGGCATCGGCCACGGCGAATACGCCGTCCGCGGACCGTATCGCCCACGACCTTCACCGGTATATCGGTTTCGGCAACAAACAGTCCGGCGGGCCGGGCGACGAAGCCTGCGGGGCCTGGCTGGAAACCGAGCTGGCCGAGGCCGGCTTCGCCACCGAGCGCCAGTCTTTTTCCGCGCCCTGGTTCGAAGCCGAAACCGCCGAGCTGATTGCTGGCGAGGCCCGGGCCCGGCTCTGGCCTCAACCCATTGTCCAGACGACGCCGGCCGACGGGATCACGGCGCCCGTCGTGCGCGTGGATGCACAGGGCCTGGCCGCGCGGCCGCTCGACGGCGCCATCGCGCTGGTCGATCTGGCTCATGCACGCTGGTCGTCGATGTTCTGGCCAGGCGTGGCGCAGCCGGTCGAAGCGGCTTTCGCCGGCGGCGCGGCCGCCTGTGTCATCGTGACAAACGGGCCGAGCGAAAAGATCATCGCCCTCAACACGGACGGGCGCGAACCCTTATACTCCCGCCCGATGGCACTGATCGCGCCGGAGGACGCCGCCCCCTTCCTGGCAACCGCGATGGAAGGCCGGCAGGCCACCCTGATCCAGACCGGCCGCGGCGGACGCCGCCAGGCCTTCAACCTGATCGGCCGGCTGGGCCGCGGCCGCTGGCTGGTCGTCTCCACGCCCCGGTCGGGCTGGTTCACCTGTGCCGGAGAGCGGGGCGGCGGCATTGCCGCCTGGCTGCATATGGCGCGCTGGGCGAGCCGGGCGGCCCGCGACTACGACCTCGCCTTCGTGTGCAATAGCGGCCACGAATACCAGTATCTCGGCGCCGAGGAATTGTTGCACACGGTTGCGCCCCGCCCGGAGGACACAGCCTTCTGGCTCCATCTCGGCGCCAATCTCGCCGCGCGGGACTGGCATGACGGGGTCGGGGCGCGCACCCCGCTTCCCGGCACGGACTCCCAGCGCTACCTGGTCGTCAGCCCGAGCCTGCTTCGCGCGGCCGAAGCGGAGTTCGCCGGACTGGCCGGACTGGAGGCGCCATATTCCAGCGACACCCTGTCGGCCGGCGAGCTGAGCAATGTGATTGCCGCCGGGTACGCGCCCGTGGCCGGAATTTTCGGCGTCCACCGTTTCCACCATGTCGCCGAGGACGATGCGCGCTGCGTGTCCGCCGAGGCCGTGAGCGAAACCACCCTCGCCTTCCAGCGCCTGCTGGAACGCGCCCTCAGCTGATATCTCCAAACAGGAGCTGGCCATGCACCGTTGCGTCCTCAGTCTCGTCCCCGGCCTCATCCTTCCCGTGCTGGCGGCATGCAGTCTCGGTTCGGGCGCCGCTGCCCCGGACGAGGCCGCACTGGTCACGGTCGGCCAGGGCCGGATCGAAGGATTACGGCAGGACGACGTCGTCGTGTTCAAAGGCATCCCCTACGCGGCGGCGCCGTCCGGCCCGCGACGGTGGCAGCCGCCGCAACCCGCGCCGGCCTGGGAGGATATCCGCACGGCGGCCGCGTTCGGTCCGAGCTGCATCCAGCCGGCCGTACCGGCGACGAGCCTCTATTACGACCCGCCGCAAGCCAGTTCAGAGGACTGTCTCTCGCTCAATGTCTGGGCCCCCGCCGATGCCGAGGATGCACCCGTTATCGTCTGGATCCATGGCGGATCGCTGCGCATCGGCGGCAGCGCGCAGCCCTTTTACGACGGCACCGCCTTTGCGGAACGCGGCGCGGTCTTCGTCTCGATCAACTACCGTCTCGGCGTGCTGGGCTGGCTGGCGCATCCCGGTCTTACGGACGAGTCTGCGAACGCGGCGTCCGGCAATTACGGCCTGCTCGACCAGATCGCCGCCCTGGAATGGGTGCGCGACAATGCCGGCGCCTTCGGCGGCGATCCCGACAATGTCACGATCATGGGCGAGTCGGCCGGTGCGCTGAGCGTCACCTATCTGCTGACCAGCCCGCTCGCCGATGGCCTGTTCGACAAGGCGATCGCACAGAGCCCGAATATCCGCGCCGTCCCTGCACTGTCTGAGCCCGCCTACGGACTGCCCCCGGCCGAAGCGATCGGCGCGGCGCTGGCCGAGGCTGTCGGCGCACCGGATGTCGCGGCCCTGCGGGCGATGGATGCCCAGGCGCTGACCGATGCGGCCACACGCCAGCGCTTTGTCAGCCAGGGGACGATCGACGGCTGGGCCCTGCCCCGCCAGGTGTTCGATGCGCTGGAGGCGGATGCGCAGGCGAAGACGCCGCTTCTGGCCGGGTTCAACAGCGGCGAGCTGCGTTCGCAGCGGGCCTTCCTGCCGCCCCTGCCCGAGAGCGAAGCCGCATACGAGGACGCGATCCGGTGCGGCTATCACGATCTGGCCGACGACGTCCTGCAGATCTACCCGGCATCGGACATGGCGCAATCGACGCTCGATACCTTCCGGGACGCGATCTATGGCTGGGCGGTCGAACGCCTGGTGCACGAACAGTCCGCGGACGGCCAGCCTGCCCATCTCTACATTTTCGACCACTGCTACGACGCGGCGCGCGGCCGCGACCTGTGCGCTTTTCACGCCAGCGAACTGCCCTTCGTCTTCGGCCGGATCGGCGATAGCAGTGCTTTCCCGCCGAACTGGCCGGTCCCAGAAAGCGAGGATGCTCGGGCGCTCTCGGCAGCGATGATCGACTACTGGGTCTCCTTCGCTGCCACCGGTGTGCCGCAGAGCGACACGGGTCCCAACTGGCGGCCCTATTCGGACGGCCAGTCCTACCTGCGCTTCGCCGACCGCCCCGTGGCCGGACGGGATCCGGTGCCCGGCATGTTCGAAATGCAGGAGGAGATGGTTCGCCGCCGGCGCGCGCAGGGGGAGAACTGGTTCATCAATGTGGGCGTCAACGCCGCGCCGTCCTGTGCAACAGTGACACCGGACGGGCGCTAGCGGGGCGTTATCGAGTCCCTGTTCGGCCCTGAAGCCGGGCACACCTCATCGCTGCGGTTCCTCAGACCTGGCGCAGCGCATCGTCGAGCTGAGTGATCAGGTCGCCCGCATCCTCGATGCCGCAGGAGTAGCGCAGCAGGGTTTCCGGAATGCCCAGCGCGGCACGCTGCTCGGCAGTACACTCGACATGGCTTGTGACCGAGGGCGGCCCGATCAGCGTGTTGACCGAACCGAGGCTCGCCGCGCGGTGGATGTAGTGCAGATGTCCGACAAACCGCTTGAGCGCATCGAAATCCCCATCGACCGAGAAACTCATCATGCCGCCGAAACCGCGCATCTGGCTCCTGGCGATATCGTGCTTGTCGTGCGTTTCCAGGCCCGGGTAGAAAACCGTGTCGATCTTCGGGTGGCCCTTGAGGAAGCGTGCAATGGCCAGACCGGTCTGGTTCTGCTTCTGCACCCTGAGATCAAGGGTCTTCAAACCGCGCAGCAAGAGGTAGGCGGGAAAGGCTCCCAGCACGGCCCCGCAGATCTCACGGTGTTCGTAGACGGTCTGCACCAGGTCCTTCCGGCCGATGAGCACACCGCCCATGGCATCGTCATGCCCGCCCAGATACTTGGTGGCCGAGTGGACCACCAGGTCGGCGCCGAACGCGATCGGGTTCTGGTTGATCGGCGTTGCGAACGTGTTGTCGACGACCGTGATGGCGCCCTGCTTCTTCGCCGCGGCGATTGCCCGGCGCAGATCGATGATCTTCAGGGTCGGATTGGTCGGCGTCTCCAGATAGACCAGCTTGCAGCCCTTCCCGATGGCCGCCTCGATCGCATCGCCATCGCTGGTCTCGACGAGGTCGACCTCGATGTTCATGCGGGGCAGGACGTCCATGAAGATGCGGCTCGTGCCGCCATAACTGTCCTTGATCGACACGACCCGGTCGCCCGGAGAGAGCAGGGCCAGAAGCGTATTGGAGATCGCCGCCATCCCGCTGGCGAAGGCCACCGCCTTCTCGCCGCCTTCCAGGACCCGGCACTTCTCCTCGAACACACCCACCGTGGGATTGGTGTTGCGGCTGTAGATATAGCCTTCCGCCTGGCCCAGTGCGACAGCGGCCCATTCGTCCATGTCGTCATAGGCAAAAGGGGCGCTCTGGACGATCGGCACCTGGGCCGCCCCGAAGGCCAGCGGTGTCTCTTCCCCGGCCCAGACGGCCATGGTCGACGGCTTCTGATCTGCAATGGACATACTGAAATCCTTTTGTTTCGGCAGGGCTTTTCGACGCCCGTTTTCCGCGTTGGCCACGCCCGGTCATCAGGCCGGACGTCCCGCGTGCGAGCCTTGCGTGAAGCCGGTTAGCGCGG
Source organism: Pseudomonadota bacterium (assembly GCA_034659015.1). Lineage (GTDB taxonomy): Bacteria > Pseudomonadota > Alphaproteobacteria > Caulobacterales > Maricaulaceae > Maricaulis. The sequence goes on from JAYEGL010000013.1 coordinate 113,737, forward strand.
CGGCACGGGCACGTCGGCCAGAACGCCGTCCTCGACCCGTGCCGTGCCCGTGAAGGCCGGGTTGCTCACCTCCAGGGTGGTCAGGTCGATCCGGCTGTCCGGGCCGATCCCGGTGATGTGCACCGCCGGCCAGTCGAGCGCCCCGCCGGCCCCGAAAGCAGGTGCCCCCTCCGGCTCGACAAGCCAGGCGTGGCCGTCGCTCGTCGTGAAGAAGCGGCCGGTCCCGTCGGCCTCGACCGCCAGCGTGCTGTCTTCGTCCACGCCGAGGCCGATCGTCTGCGGCTCGCCGTCAGAGCGTGCCTGCGCGATGAAGGCGATGAGCCGGCCGAGACGGCCGCGCTCGGAAAAATGCGTGTCAGTGATGACATGCTCGAGGAAGGGCAGGTCGAGGAAGTCGCTGACCAGTGTGACTTTCGGCCCGTGAGGATCGGCCAGCGCCTCGGCGGATGCGACGGCCTCGTCAGCCAGCGCGCCATAGCCCGTGCCGCCCATGATGGCGAGCCCGGCGCTTGTCCCCCCGAGCGGCCGGCCCGCGCGAACATGCGCGTTAAGGGCTGCCTCGACCGGCGTGTCCTGCCAGAAGCGCACATATTTCGACTGGTCTCCGCCGGCGATGAAGATACCGTCCGCACCGGCCACGATCCCGCGCACACGCGGATCGAATGCCGCGCTGCGGTCGGAAAACACAAGCGTCTGCACCGAGGCCACGCCGCCGATCTCGTCGAGGATCCATTCGCCGTCGCCCCCGTCGCCGGACGCCCGCAGGATGACAATATGCCCGTTGCCCGCCCGGTCGACGAACCAGCGCCAGGCCTCGCGGCTCCAGTCGGCGCCGCCCATCAGCATCAGGCCGGGGGACGGTTCGGCCGGCGCCGCCGCCGTCACATCCCCGCTGACATGGTAGACATAGCCCTCGCCGCCCTGCGTGGCCGGAGCGTGCAGGAGCCACAGAAGAACAAGAGCCAGTACAGGCAGCAGAATCGAATTGAGCCGCATGTGCGACACTCCCTGGACGGAAGACGAGTATCCCGGCCGGCCCGGACCTGCCGATCGCGCCGGCTCTGCCCGCGCCATGCCGCTGGCCTGGCGAGAGCGGCGCTATGGCCAGAGGACCGGTTGCGAGATACTGTTGGACAGTAAATCAAGTGGCAGTGTTGCAGATGTAAGAGACAGAAATTGTCTTTCTTGCAGCAAGAGCGACATGTTCTGTTTCAGAATGCGGCTCGAGGGATAGATGAAAGAACTCGATATTATCGACAGGAAGCTGCTCAACGCCGTGCAGGAGGATGCCCATCTGACGGCGGAACAGTTGGGTAGCGCGTGCGGACTGTCGCCGACAGCAGCACTCAAGCGGCTCAAGCGCCTGCGGTCCACCGGGGTCATCGAGCGCGAGGTCGCCATGGTCTCGCCCAAGGCACTGGGTTTCGACATCATGGCGATCGTTCTGGTCACGCTGCAACGCGAAGACCGGAACGTTATCGACCGCTTCGCCCAGGACATCCGGACGACGCCGCAGATCATGCAGGGCTTCTACATCACGGGGGAAGCGGATTTCGCGCTGACCATCGTTGCCCAGGACATGGACGAGTATGACGAGTTCACCCGCGAATTCTTCTACGACCGGCACCGGGTCAAAGGCTTCAAGACCTGCGTCGTGATCAATGCCCTCAAGGCCGGGACGACCATTCCCATCCCCGAAGAGTGACAGCCCGGACCGGACGGCCCGCTCGCCCATCCGCGCGGGACTGCCCCGGCACGCGATCAATCGGAAAATACGCACAAGGAACAGATATTGTTCTTGGGCAGCACCTGAGAGACAAATTTTGACTCTCAGCTACCGATTTCGACCGAGATCGCATTTCCTTGCTGCTATCGTTTTACCCTCCAGAAGCCAGTCAGTTTATCGGGTGTCCGCGTATTGGCGGAAAGCCGCAACGTGAGGGGGATCTCATGCGTCGTCACATTCTCGCTGCAGGGACGAGTCTGCTCGTCGTCGCGACCGCGTCGGCACAGGACAACACACAGCCCGCCGAGCCGGCGGATGCCGCCGAGGCCGCCCAGGCCGACGACGTGATCGTCGTTCTGGGGTCACGCATCCCGCGCACCCAGATCGAAGGCCCCGCTCCGGTGACGACCATCACCGCGGAAGACATCCTCCAGCAGGGCTATCCGGACATTCCCGCCCTGCTGCGCTCGGTCACCCAGAATGCCGGCGAGACACAGACTACGCAAAGCTATGGCGCCAACACCTTCACGCCCGGTGCCCAGCAGGTCGACCTGCGCGGTCTAGGTCCGAACCACACGCTCGTCCTGGTGAACGGGCGGCGCGTTGCCGACTTCCCCATGCCCTATGGCGGCAACAGCAATGTCGCCGACATTTCCAACATCCCGATCGGTCTGATCGAACGGGTCGAGGTTCTCAGCGGCGCGGCCTCGGCCATCTACGGCTCCGATGCCATCTCCGGCGTCGTGAACTTCGAGCTCAAGGACCAAGCGGACGGCACGCGGTTCGACATCCAGGTCGGCACCACCGAACGCGGCGGCGGAACCTCCTACAGACTCACCGGCACGACGGGCTACAGCTCCGGCAATTTCAACGCACTGTTCGGCGCGGAATACCGCAACCAGGAACCGATCTGGGGTTTCGACCGCGAGATCCAGGATTCGTCGGCGGACAATCCGACCACCGATCAGCCTCTCGCCATGCGCAATTTCCTGCGCACCGACGAGTATTACAGCTATCTCGATCCCGGGGCGTCGACCTGCGCCGGCCTGTCCCACCTCAACCGCGGGTCCACCTTCTATGCGACCCGGCCCGGCTATGGCTGGGACGTGGCGGCCGGCGAATATGTCGACGGTCACTTCTGCGGCAGCAATGAAGCGATGAGCTACGGGATGATCCAGTCGGACCGGGAACGGTTCAACCTCTTCTCCTCGCTGACCTATGACGCCGGCAACGGGATGGAGTTCTTTCTCGACGCCCAGCTCGGCTATTCCGACACCGAGACCTTCAACGGCTTCAAGAGCTGGTACTACGTTGCCCCGGACGGCAATGAGGAAGGTACGTTCTACAACCCGAACCATATCGGGCTGTACGAGACCTACAGCTGGCGCCAGCTGGACAATTGGTACCGCCTGTTCACGCCCGAGGAAATCGGCGGGTTCGAGAACGGCATGATCACCAATGAGTCGCTCACCCTGAACATCACGCCGGGCATCAGGGGCACGTTCGGCGCCCGGGATGCGTGGAACTACGAGGCCTATTTCAATCACGCCCGCTACACTTCGGAAATGGCATGGCCGGAGATCGTGATCGACGCGGCCAACGCCTTCTTCCTCGGCCAGCCCGTCGACGATCCGAACAACACGACCGGCTATCAGCGTTTCGATGCCGATCCGGCGCGGCTCTACACGCCGCTGACCCCGGCCGAATACGACTCGATCGCCGCGCACACGGTCTACGAGCCGGAAACCTGGGTGAACAATTTCCAGGCCTCGGTCAGCACGGGCGAGCTTCTGGAACTCCCTGCCGGACCGGTCGGCTTTGCGGCCGTCGTGGAAGCGGGCACCCAGAATTACGAAATCAATCCCGATCCCAGGGCGCTGGAACAGTATTATGTGGGCATTCGCGATTCCGACGGTGAGGGCGACCGCGAGCACTACGGAGCGGGCGCGGAATTCCGCATCCCGCTCTTCGATTTCCTCGATGTCAGCGCAGCCGGCCGTTACGACCAGTATGCCTATGCCGACAACGAGTTCGGCGAATTCACCTACAATCTGGGCGCCGAATTCCGGCCCTTCGACCGACTGCTGATCCGCGGTGCGATCGGCACCGGCTTCCGTGCCCCGGACCTGCACTATGTCTATCGCGGTCAGGGCACGGTGAATGGCAGCGGTGCGGACTATTATGCGTGCCGCACCAACGAGACCGGCCCCAGCGCCAGCGATTGCGTCAACAATTACTGGGAAGGCTTCATCAGCCAGCGCGGCGGCAACCCCAACCTGCTGCCCGAGACGGCGCAGTCCATCACCGGCGGCTTCGTCTGGGCCCCGACCGACAACTTCAACCTCTCGGTCGACTATTTCTCCATCGAGATGGAAGACCAGGTTCTCAATCTCAGCGTCGACCAATTGCTGCGGGACGAGGCGGCCTGCCGTATCGGCACGAGCCTGGACGGCGCGGCGGTCGATCCCTCGACTCCGACCTGCGTGGACGCACTGGACCGTGTCCAGCGCTATACGAGCGGTGCCCTGACCGGCGAGATCCAGTATGTCGACGTCCTGCCGATCAATGTGGCGACGGAGGAAACGACCGGGCTCGACGTGGAGGCCAACGCCAACTTCGCGATCGGGTCCATGGGAGACCTCTCGGTGGGCGCCAGCTACACCTACGTGTTCGACCACACGATCCAGCAGTATCCGGGCGACCCGGTCATCGACCAGTTCGTACCGGCCAGCGGCTATGAAATCCCGCGCGACAAGGGCAAGGCCTACATTACCTGGACCCGCGACCGCTTCTCGACCACGCTGACGACGATCTATACCGGCGAAATGACCAACTGGAACTGGGACGACAAGATCGACGACAGCTACTGGTTCTACCTGTCCGCCCAGTACAACGTGTCGGACCGGCTGCGTGTCAGCGCCACGGTCAACAACCTGCTCGACAGCGACCCGGTCGAAGATCCGTCCCACGCCAGCTATCCGTACTACAATTCCTCCTGGTACGATTCCGTGGGCCGCACCTTCTTCCTTCAGCTGACCTACCAGCTGGGCGGCGAGCCGCTCTGACGGCAGCCAGACCGGCCATCGCCGACGGCATCCCGTCCCGCCGCAGTCCGGACTGCGGCGGGACGGATCGTTTCAACGGCCCTGTGCGGGCATTGACCGCACGGGAACCGCCGCCAATAGTCCGGAACTGCAATCCAGGGAGGGGCTTCCGTGCCCTTGAGCGTCAAGTCCAGCCACCGTCTTCTCAGCGTCCCGGCGGCGCTTGTCCTGTCCGTTTTCCTCGCCTTGCCGCCGGCGCACGCCAGCTATGCCTACTATGTGGGGAAGAACCTCACCGAGAGCGGTGCCGTGATGATCGGCGGATCCGGCGAGGAAGTGTCCAGCCACTGGCTGGAAATCGTGCCGGCGCGCGATCACCCGGCGGGCACGACGATCACGGTCGGCGTTACCGCCGATGCGGTTATTCCGGGCCAGCTCATCACCATCCCCCAGGCCGCACATACCTATCGCTACATGCAGATGGCCTATTCCGATTTCGAGGGTTTTCCCGCGCCGCTGACGAATGGCGGTGTGAACGAGCACCAGGTGGCCGTGCGCGATGTGTGGGCGCCCAGCCGTGACGCGCTGGTCGAGATGACGCCGGAGGGCCAGCGCGGCGTGCAGTATTCCGACCTGGCCCGCATCGTCATGGAACGGGCGACGACCGCCCGTGAAGGCGTCGAGATCATCGGCGAACTCATCGCGGCGCACGGATTCGCGACCTATGGCGGCAACACGCACATGATCGCCGACCCCGACGAGGGATGGATCGTCTGGCAGCTCGCCGGCGGACAGGGCCTCTGGGTCGCCGAGCGCCTCGGCCCGGACGAGATCCGGGTGCTCTATCCCGGTGCGATCGGGGACGTGCCCGTCGATATCGACAGCGATCCCGACTATCTCGCCTCGGACAACTTCATCAGCTTCGCCGAGGAACAGGGCTGGTACGACCGCGCGGCGGACGAACCGTTCAACGCCTTCCGGGTCTACGGCCCGCAGGATATCGAGGATTATCGCGACCCCGGCATCAAGCTGATGTCGCCGGCCGATATGGAGGCCGCCACGCGCGCCATGGCGCCTGTCAGCGAAGCCGATCTCATGGAACGCGTGCGCGATCCGCGTGTGGTCGACGACGATGCGGGCTACGGGCAGGTGGTCAGCCTGCACGACGACCTGGCGGATCCCGATCTGGTCCGGATGTGGGCCGCGCCTACAGGCTCCGTCACGGCGCCGTTCAATGTCTGGTGGCTCGGCGTTCAGGAGGTGCCGATGGAGTACGCCCAGCATCGCTATCTGACAAAGGATTCCGCCTCGACCTTCCTGAATCCGGATTTCCAGATGCAGGAGGCGACGCGGTTTGCCGGCCGCGTCTTCAAACGCGTCATGTATTACACCTGTTCGGCGCCGGACACGCTGCTGCCCGTGGTCACCGACATGCTGACCGGGTTCGAGGGGGAGACACGCCAGGACCTGCCCTGGGTCGAACGCACGGCCCGGACCATGATCGAGAGCGGCGATCGCGAAGCGGCACAGGCACTGCTCACGCACTACGCAACGGGCCGGGCCATGGACGCCCTCGATCTGGGCACCACGCTGGCCGACAGTCTCGACGCCTACACCCGCCTGGTCACGGGCCAGCGCCGCCCCGTGTCAGACGGGATCAACACCTTCGACCCGACGGTCAACTGCCTGGCCGGCGGCGATCCCGACACGCCGCAGCCCTGACCGGACCGGGGGGCGCTTGTCCGCCCCCCTTGTCATTGCCTCAATAGTCGAACACCAAGGCGACCCAGACCTTGGTCCGGTCGGCCGGCCCGCCGCCGGCGGCGGCGAACAGCGCAGCCTTGGCCTCGGCCGTCAGCCGGTCGGTCAGGCTGAGCCCCGCGACCAGATCCAGCTCCGATCCGTAGCGGAAACCGCCGTCATCCGACGTGAAGTCGTGCCAGGCAAAGCCCAGGTGCGCGGGTCCCGGATCGGCATCCGGGAAGCGCCAGGACCCCCGGACATGGATATCGCGAAGCCCGTCGGCCGGCGTCGACAGGAACACGTCCGCAGCGCCCTGGAACTTGTGCAGCGTGGCCAGAGGGGTCTGGAAACCCTGCGTCCCGTCGCCGCCCAGCACTTCGACCCCGCCGCCGACAGAGAAGCGGTCGGTCCGGTAGTCGGCTTCCGCCCGCACATAGGTCAGGCCGAAATCGCCGGTATGGCCGCCATAGTCCGCCTGGTTGGCGACCTCCAGGCGATAGGCGATCGCCGCCCGGGTGCCGGACAGGCGCAGCCCCAGCGTCTGCGAGGACAGGGCGGGCGCATTGTCGAAGTCGAGCAGGAGCGCGAAGGCCGCGACCTCGCCCAGCGGCGTGTCCATGCGCGCCTCGCCCGCATGGGAAGCGCTGTCGAACTCGCCCAGGGGATGATCGTCGCCGAAAATGCGATGGACCCGGTCGATATAGGCGTAGTCCAGCGTGACCGGCCAGAGCGTGCCGGAGCTGACGCGAACCGCATCGACGGACTGGCTGTTCTGGCGGAACCCGACCGGTCCGGCAAAACGCTGGTCGCCCATCGCGAACCATTGCCGCCCCAGCGTGACCGTGGCATCCGGCCCGCCCCGCCAGGATAGCTGCGCCCGGTTGAGCTCGGTCACTTCCGGATCGGCGATAACCGGATAGCCGGGACTGGGCGTGATCGTATCGGCGAAATCGCCGGTCAGGTGTGTGGTGTTCTCACCTTCCAGCAAGACGGAGAATCCGTTGCGCCGGGGCGTTTCGAACCCCAGGCGGGTCCGCAGCGTCGCGGCCGAAGCGGTTCGCGCCAACCCGTCCTGATCGACGGTCTCGTATCGCAGGCGCATATTGAGGATGAGGCTTTCGGCCCACGCATCGTCGGCCCGGGCCGGTGCGGAATTGCCGGCTGCGACGGCCAGGGCGGACAGGGCAGAGGCGGCGAGAAACAGGGTTTTCATGATCGGGACTCCCGGCTGTGTGCGCCCTCTCGATACGCCCGGCCCGGCGCCGGTCACTTGCGCCAGCGCAAGACAGCAGCAAACGCCCGGTTTGCCCTGCGACAAAAGGCCGGATGCGTGTTCGTGAGACAGGCGTAAGCCTGACCGGTGACGAAAGGACACTCCATGACTTCACGCGACGGCGCCGTGGGTGCCAAGGCCTATTTCCCCGGCCCGAAATCCGAGAACGAAGCCTGGGTACGGGCCGAATTCCAGGCCATCCTCGACGACTGGTTCGACTGGCGGAAAGACGACCGCACCGACGATCCCGCCGCCATCAGCCGGGCGGACCGCTTCTCGCCGGATTTCCTGCGCGAGCGCGAACGCATGAGCCAGCAGCTCGATGCGCTCAAGACACTCATGCGGCGTGAAACAGCCACCTATTCACCGCGATACACCGGCCACATGGTGTCCGAACTGACCCTCCCGGCCCTGTTCGGCCACCTCACCGCCCTGCTGCACAATCCCAACAACACATCCAAGGAAGTCTCGCGCGTGGGCACGGTGATCGAGACCGAGGCCATATCCATGCTGGCAAAAATGATCGGATACGACCCCGGCCTGGCGCGCGGTCACTTCACCTCCGGCGGGACGGTGGCCAATTTCGAAGGCGTCTGGCGCGCGCGCTACCGGCTCGATCACTGGCTGTCCCTGGCGTTGTGGATTGCCGAACGCGAGGGCCGTGAGCTGGACGTGTTCGAAGCGGCCCACATGGGATGGGACCGCTATGCCGAACAGGTCAAAGAACACGCACCCGATCCGGAAGCCTTGCGCCGCTGCAGTGCCGTCGCCGGAAATCCGGCAGACGTCTGCCGCCGGCTGTCCCGGGCCAGCGGCCGGGACTATCTCGGGCCCGTCGTTCTTGTACCGGCCAGCAAGCATTTTTCCTGGCGCAAGGCGGCCAACGTGTTCGGTCTCGGCGAGGAGGCCTTCTGGGAAATCGGGCTCGATGCGGATGGCCGGTTCGATGTGAGCGATCTGGAACGCCTGGTGGGGCGAGCACAGGCCGACGGCCGGCCTGTGCTCGCCGTCATCTCGGTGGCCGGCACGACGGAAACCGCCGAGATCGATCCCGTCGACCGGGTCGCCGACCGGCTGGAAAGATGGCAGACCGAAAACGGATGGCGGATCTGGCACCATGTCGATGCCGCCTATGGGGGCTTTCTGTGCACCATCCCGGGCGGACCGCATGAAACCGTGCTGCGCCCGGAGACGGTCGCCGCCCTGAAAGCCGTCTCGCGCGCCCATTCCGTGACCATCGACCCGCACAAGCTGGGCTTCGTGCCCTATGCCTGCGGCGCCTTCCTCGCCCGCGACGCCGATCACTACACGGTGTCGGTCTTCGACGCGCCTTATCTCGAGCGCCCGCAGATTTCCGACGATCCCTGGACGGCCACGCTGGAAGGTTCGCGTTCGGCGGCCGGCGCCACGGCCGTCTGGCTGACCGGTCGTACGATCGGTTTCACACCCGACCGTTTCGGCGCGATCCTGGCCGGCATGGTCCGGTCGGGCGAAGCCTTCCGGACCGATGTTCTGGCCAAGCTGCCGGACCTGCATGTGCTGCAACCCGTGGACGCCAATATCGTCTGCTTTTCGGCCGGCCGGCCGGGCGAAACCCTCAGCTCGGCCAACCGCCGCACCCGGGCCCTCTATGAGGCCCTGTGCGAGGCGGATGATTTCGTCGTCACGACGACAACGCTGGGCAGCATCAATCATCGCAGCCAGATCGCGCGGCATGTCGCGCACTATGACGGACAGGCGGACGAGGACCGGCTGGTGCTCATCCGCTGCGTCTTCATGAACCCCTACTGGGCCAGCGCGTCGGTCCGCGACGCCATGCTGCCGCAATTCGCCGACACGATCCGGCGCGCCCTCGCAGCAGCCGGCTGATACAAGATGCAAAGAAAAAGGGTCGCGATGCCCGGCACCGCGACCCTTCAGGTTCCCGGACTGCGCAATCAGAAGGCTGCGCTTATCCGGGCGTAGGCGCCGCGCCCCTGACCTGGCAGCCGGTCGCCCACGGCCACGTCGCCGCCAGCGACGCGATTATATCCGGACAGGTGTCTTTCATAAGTCTCGTCGAACACGTTCTCGACACCCAGCGTGACGAGGACATTGTCGCGGGCATACCAGTCCAGATTGGCCCCGAAGACGGCATAGCCGTCCGTCGGCGCTTCCGAATTGGTGACCGAGACCCGGTCCTGCTCGGCCACGAACCGGCTTTCCAGCGACACGCTCCAGTCGGCCTGCTCATAGGTCAGATCGAGCAGGAGGCGCGCCGGTGCCATGCGGTAGAGCGGATCGTCGATATCGCGCCGTTCGCCCCGGACGAGGGACGCCACACCGTCGATGCGCCAGTCGCGGGCCAGCTGCCAGCCGAAATCCGCGTCCACGCCGTAGAATTCGGCATCGACATTGGCGAAGCGCAACGGGGTCATGTCGCCATTCATCATGGAGACCATTTCCACCGGCGTATCGATGACGCCGGGCGTGTCGTCGTACGCCACGCCCTGGATGAAATCGTCGACCCGGCGATAGAAAGCGGTCGGCCGCACATAGCCCCGGTCGCCACGCCAGTCGAAGCCGGCCTCCACGCTGTCGGCGATCTCCGGCTCGAGATGCCGGTCGCCGACATAGGTATTGCCGTCGGCCAGCCCGCCGCTGGCCGGCGTCGGCAGCCAGGCATAGCGCTCGACATAGGACGGCATGCGGGTCTTGCGGGCCAGGGTCAGGCGCCAGGTGAGCGGCCCGTCCGTATGGCGCCAGAAGCGTGCGACGGCATCGACCGTTGTCTCGTCATGAGCGTGATCGGCCGTGTTGAACAGGCCGGCCAGCATCTGCGCGCCGGCCGGCAGAGCCGGTCCGACGGCAGCGAGGCCGGCATCGTCCTCGTGCCGGTCGATGCGCACGCCCAACTCGCTTTCCAGCGACAGGATCTCGCCTTCCCACTGGGCGTATACGCCGGTGCGGTCGATCGTGATGCCCGGCAGGGAGCCAACGAAGAAGGCGGGGTTGTTCGGATTCGAGATCAGCACATCGTGCTCGGCCTCTTCCCGGTCGATACCCAGTTCCAGATCGCCGCCCAGGGCGGGCACCCCGATCACGAATTCCGCCGACACGCTGCTGGCCGTGGCCAGCGTGAAGCGGTGCCGCATCGGGTCGGCATTGGGGCGCTGGGAGAAATTGTCCATGCCGTGGCTGACATCGGTCCAGCCGACGGACGCATCGATGGCGATGTCGCCGGCCAGGCCTTCATAGGCCAGCCGCGCCATGTCGGTCTCGACATGATCGATATCCATCGCCAGCGCCGCATTCCCGGTCGGGCCGGTATCGAGGCGGCGCCAGCTGAGCGATACGGCATGGTCGCCGCTCGCCACACCGCCGCCGAGGCCGTAAACCGTGCGTTCGTGATGGCTGTTGGGGATGTCACCGCCGGAGAAGGCGATATCCCCGCCTTCCTCGCGCGAGAACAGGAACTGGAAGCGGCGGCCTTCGCTCGCGCCGCCGGCCACACCGCCCACGGCATAGGATCCGTCGACGCTGCGGACCGAGGCCATCGTGTCGGCCTCGTAGACGATCTCGTGGCCGGTGGTGAAGTCCACCCCCTTGAGAACGACATTCATGCCGCCCCCCATGCCGGGTCCGTGACTGACCGCGGCCACGCCGCGATCGACCTCGATCCGCTCGACCAGCGGCATCGGGGCGTAGTGGAGCGGCGGGTCCATCAGATTGGGTCCGCCCGAGGTTATGGCGGCACCATCGATGGCCACCGGTGCGCGCGGCCCGAACAGGCCGCGATACTGGACCTGGCCGGACACGGAACCGTTGTCGACCAGGGCGGCACCCGGCAGGCGCGCGACGAGACCGGCCGCATCGGGACCGAGGACCGGCGCCTGCTCGGGCGACACGTGCTCCTCGATGGATACGTTGGTGCTGATACGATAGCCGGTCACGACGATCACGTCCTGAACGGCCGGGACAGCCGGTTCTTCCGGTCTTTGATTGACATGTTCGGACGCGCTGGCGGCACTTCCGAAAACCATCGCCGTGACCAGGGCGGCACTGGCGAGATATTGCGACTTGCGCGACATGGCGGAGACTCCGCTCGGGAAACAAGGTCAGGAAAGGCGAGCGGGCGGCGGCGTCATGCGGTCAGGCTGGCCGCCGCCCGCCCTGGATCAGTCGCCGAGGGGCTGTTCGACGCCTTGAGCTTGCTGCTCCATCTGGTCGAACAGGGCCTGCATGCGCTGGCGGGCCCGGCCCGGCTGGCGGACGGCTGCGGCCTCTTCCAGATTGACCGGAACGTCGTCGCCGACCTTGATCAGGGCGACCATGCCGAGCCCGTAGTGCGGCAGGCATTTCACGCCGTAGACACCGTCGGCCGTGAAGGTGATGCTGACATCTTCGTTCATGCGGCCGCGGAAGGTTTCGCCGCCATCGGGCACCATGCCCGGGATCGTCTCGGCGTTGTGGGCCCGGTCCGTGGCGACAAAGGTCACCGTGTCGCCGGCCTCGACTTCCAGGTAGGCCGGTTCGAACACCATGGTCTGGCCGTTGTCGCCACGGTTGAGCATGAGGACTTCGTGATCTTCCGCCAGAGCGGTACCGGCCGGCAGGGCGGCGGCAAAGATGGCGGCAGCGAGGGGGAGGAAAGCGCGTTTCATTGGGTCAGGCCTTCTTGGCTTTGAAGAGGGAGAGAGATGAAGCGGGGCGGTATGGGGAGGGAGAGCCGCCCCGCTTCCTCGATGTCGGACCTAGTGGCCCGCGTCTTCCGAGACGCCGCTCAGCGGCTCGAAAATCTCGGGATTGTCGGGACCTTCGACATGGAGGATGCCGGCCAGGCCGCGCTCGACGCGCGACAGGGCGTGGTCCACCAGGATGTAGTCGCCGGGAACTTCCAGCTCGAAGTCGACGGCGACGGCCCCGCCCGGCGCGACCGTGACGGTCTGGACGTCACTGATCGTGTCCGAGGTGAAGGAACCGAACGGGTAGATCTCGTCGAAGATCTCGCCGATCACGTGGAAGGACGACGTCTTGTTGGGGCCGCCCACACCGAAGAAGATGCGGACGGTCTCGCCGACCTCGGCCTGCAGCGGGTTGTCCCGCAGGGCGCCGGCCGCGCCGTTGAAGACGTAGTATTCCGGATCCTCGTCCAGCAGCTTGTCGATGCTCTCGGTGAGATGGCCCGGCGTGCCGAACTCTTCTTCCGTATAGATCTCGCCCTGCATGACGTAGAATTCGCGGTCGACCTCCGGCAGCCCGCCTTCCGGCTCGACGACGATCAGGCCGTACATGCCGTTGGCGATGTGGCTGGCCACCATCGGTGTGGCGCAGTGATAGACGTAGACGCCCGGGTTCAGCGCCTGGAAGACGAAGGAGCGGGTCTCGCCGGGGCCGGCCAGCGTGGCCGGGGCGCCGCCGCCGGGACCGGTCACCGCGTGGAAGTCCACATTGTGCGGCATCAGGCTGTCTTCCGCATTGGTCAGGCGAACCTCGACGGTATCGCCGACCCGCACGCGGATCATCGGTCCGGGAACCTGATGGTTGAAAGTCCAGTAGGTATAGGTCGTGCCGTCGGCCAGCTGGCCTTCCAGTTCGACCGTCTCCAGCTCGACGAGGTGCCGCTGCGGCCCCTGGGCCGTGATCGGCGCGGGCACTTCCGCGGGATCGCGGACGATGTTCGCGGCCGGAGCCGCGTCGTCCTGGCCGTAGGCCAGCGGCTGGTAGATGAACGCTGCCGCAGCGGCCACCAATGCGGTCGCGGTGCCAGCGATAAGGACGTTCTTGAGGCTGCGGGTTTTCATGTCTTGCACTCCGTTTGAGCAGCGTTTTGATGATGATTGTTTAGGCGAGTGGCCCGGTCGGTGACTTGCGCTTGAACAAAAGACGCAGGATTTCCGCACTCGGGCTGGGGGAAAGATCAGGCGGCCAGTGCACCTTCGATCCGGTAGGTCCGCTTGCCCGTCGGCACGAGGCGTTTCTCGCGGGACCAGCGGGAAAACAGACGCGACACGGTCTCGATGGTCAGGCCGGTGTAGTCGGCGATCTCCTGACGCGTCATCGGCAGCTCTATGTCGCCGATCGGGGTCGTCAGGCGATCGGACACAATGATCAGGAATTCGGCCAGCCGCTCTGCAGCCGACTTGTAGGCCAGCAGGTTGACGTGGCGCCGGTCGCGGTCGAGCCGGCCACGCATCTGCTGGAAGACGTATTCGGCCCAGTCCGGATCGGACAGGGCCACCTCGGCCGGCGCGCAGACGAGTTCTGCATCCGTGATGGCCTCGGCGTAGTGATCCAGCTCGCCATCGAACTGGAAGTGCAGCATCTCGCCTTCAGTGACGAAGTCGATGATCTGCCGGCGGCCGTCCTCGAAGAGGTTGAACACCATGACTACACCGCTGACGACCTTCACGAGGTCCCCGGCACGGTCGCCGGCGAAATAGACCGGGGTGTGACGGCTCAGTGTGTGGTGTGTTTCCTGGATCATTTTCGGGCTCCGGCGTGGTGCGTTTGCGAGCCCTTGTTTGTCAGACACCAAGGCGCAAAAAAATTCGCAGGAACGCGTACGGGATTTCCCCTATGTCCGGCGTCACGGAGTTGCGTCCAGAAGCGCCACGAGCCGGGCGGCCTCGATCGGCATGCGCCAAACTTCCACCCCCTCCACCGGCCCCGTGCGGCGCATGAGCCGACCCGGCGCATGCTCCGTGAGAACCAGCGTGCGCGGCGCCGACGTCAGGCCGTCGCGCCAGTCGAGCAGTATCGCGATATCGGCCCATTCCCTCAGATCGACCACGAGGGTGTCGCCCGGCCGGGGCGGTTCCGCTGCGATGAGCTGCGAAAGGGTCCGGAAGTGATAAAAGGCGTGGCTGCAGGCCTGAGCGACGGCTTCCACCGCGTCCCGGAGCGTGGCGTCGGATTCGACAAGTATGAGTGCGGGCCGGGTCATGATCCGACCGGCAATACCCGCTTCCCGGCACCACCGCTTTGCGCGGAATCAAACTCCGGGCCGCCGCTATCTTGAGATCAGTCGTACCAGCTCGGCAACATTGCGCACTCCGAGCTTGGAGAATACGCGCGCCCGATGAATCTCGACCGTGCGCGGACTTATATCCAGCTCCCGCGCCACTTCCTTGTTGGTCAATCCCCGATTGAGGGAATCCGCGATCTCGCGCTCCCGGCCGGTCAGGCCCTCGAGCGCAGCCGCGGATCCCGGCGCAGAATTGCCTTCCTCGAGGGCCCGGGCCATCGCTGCTTCGATGGCACTGGGCGTGAAGGGCTTCTCGACGAAGTCGAAGGCGCCGAGCCGAATGGCCTCCACGGCGGTCGCAATATCGCCGTGCGCGCTGATCATGATGACAGGAAAGGACACGGGGGCGAGACGCCGCAGCACGTCCAGGCCGGACAATTGGGGAAGCTTGAGGTCGAGAAACGCCACGTCCGGCTCTGCCGTCTTGACGTCTTCAATAAAGGACAGGCCGTGAGCGTGGAGTGACAGCGTCCGGCCGGGCCCGTCGAGAACGGCGGCCAGGCCATCGCGAACGGCGTCGTCATCGTCGGTGATCGCAATCGTGAGGTCGCGTTCGGGCATACTGTCACTCCAGAGGCAGTTTGAGGCGGAAACAGGCCCCGCAGAGACCGGTCGGCCGCTCGCGCTCGACAAGATCGAGATGACCGCCATGCGATTCGGCGATGGTGCGGCAGATCGACAGACCGATACCCAGCCCGTCGGCCTTGCTCGTCACGAAAGGCGAGAAAAGATTGGGCCGCAGATCCTCGGCCACGCCCGGACCGTTATCGGCCACATCCACCGCCACCATGCCCGCTCCATCGGGCGCGGTGGCGACCCGGATCAGGCGTTCCTCCTGGCCCTGCGTGGCGTCGATGGCGTTCTTGATGAGATTGACGAGAACCTGCCGGATCTGGGTCGGATCGGCATACACCGCAAACGTCCGGTCGACACCGGAGACATCGACCTGTGCCCGGCCGTCCGCATCGGCAACGCTGCACAACTCGGCAGCGTCGACAACGACATCGGCCAGCCGGATCTCCCGGCGTTCGTCGTCGCCCGGCTCGACCATCTGGCGTATGCGGTGAACGATTTCGCCGGCCCGCATGGCTTCATCCTGGGCCCGGGTGAACAGGCTGCGGGCCTTGTCGGGATCGCTGTCGAGGGCCCGCTCCGAAGCCGTCAGGAACAGGGAAATGGCCGTCAGCGGCTGATTGAGTTCATGCGCCAGCGCCGATCCCATTTCGGCAACGGCCCCGACGCGGCCCATATGGGTGAGCTGGGACTGCAGATCGCGCAAGCGCCGTTCCGCTGCAACGCGCTCCGTGAGATCGCGTACGATGCCGACGAAAAGCTGTGCACCATCGGACTCGAACTCGCCGACAGACAGGTCCATCGGGAATTCGGTCCCGTCCTTGCGCAGACCTTCTACCTCCCGGCCGATGCCGATAATGCGCGGCTGCCCGGTTTCAAGATAGTTGGCGATAAAGCCGTCATGCCGCTCGGCATAGCGCGGCGGCATCAGCATCGAGACATTGCGCCCCACGACCTCGTCGGGCGCCCATCCGAAAATGCGTTCGCAGGCAGGGTTGTAGAGGCTGACGCAGCCGCTCCGGTCGATGCAGAGAATACCATCGACGGCCGTATTGATCAGCGCTTCGAGCTGGCCTTCTGCGTAGGTCTTTGTCGCCACAATGCTTTCCGACCCTGTCGTGCGTACCCGTGTTTGTGCGTCCGGGTGCTTTCGTTCGGGGCGGAGAGTGGGCGATCGCTGCAGTCAATGCAAGCCATTCGCAGCGGCGAGGCCCGTATTTTCCCAATAAGTTCAGATAACTAATAGCATATTAGGCCTGAACGGTCTTTTTTGCATCATCCGAAATCGCCGCGACCAGTTCGCTCGCAAGCGCCTCCGGGTCCAGACCGTATTCGTGCGCCGCCTCGCGCACGGTCATGAACGGGGCCATCACGCAGCCCGGGCAGGCCATGCGGTGACGAATAAAGACCGGGACGGCGCCGGGCCATTGGGTCATCAGCTCGCCGACGACCATGCTTTCGATCCGATCGGTCATGACAATCTCCTTCCAGATACGGCGCCAGTATGGCCGTCCTGTCCGGAGGCGATTTGTCACACCGCAAATCGGGCTCACGCCTGTTCGGCAATCTCCACCAGGCGGTGCGGGCGGCAGATCACGAGATGGCTCGACCGCCGGCCCTCGAGAATACCCTCGTCGATCCAGCCCGAGAGGGTACGGCTGACCGTGTGCAGCGTCGTGCCCGTCATTTCCGCCAGGTCCTGGCGCGACAGGGCGAAGGGGATCTCCACGCCGGTCTCGACCTTGCGGCCGGACTGGTTGGCAATCTTGAGGATGGTGGCCGCGATGCGCCGCTCGACCTGCTGCGTCGCGACCTGCTGCAGGCGTTCCTGCAATTCCTCGATCCGCCCGCCCATCATGTTCATGGCTTTCATCGCCAGGGGCGGGTGCGCCTGCATCAGCTCCATCATGCGTGCCTCGCTCCAGACCAGAAGGCGGGTCTCGTCGACAGCCAGAGGCGTGGCGGGATAGGGCACGTTGCGCCAGACCGCGACCGAGCCGACCAGATCGCCCGGTCCCATGAAGCGCAGCACGATATTCTTGCCGTCCGGCGTGGTCTGATCGAGCCGGAGACGGCCCCAGGCGACAATAAAGTGGTGCGTGGCGTCATCGCCCTGGCGGAACACGGCCTCGCCCTTGTCGATCACCCGGACCTGGGCGCCGTCGGCCGCCGCCGCGACGGTGTCGTCCGGCAGGCCGGCGAACAGCTTGGCACGTTCGACAACGGCAATCCTGGCACTTTTATCCATGGTGCGGTCCCATCTCGTTCCGGCGGTTTGCGTTACCGCAAATCGCGGCCGGCGCCAAACCGCTATCCAGCGCGCATGAGAACCGACACGATCCTGAAATACGCCGGCGACCGGATACCGCGCTATACCAGCTATCCGACGGCGCCCCATTTCACGCCCGAGATCGGCGCGGCGAGCTTTGCGCGCTGGCTGGGCGAGCTCGATCCGGCCGAGCCGGTCTCGCTCTATCTGCACATCCCCTTCTGCCGGACCATGTGCTGGTATTGCGGCTGTCACACCAAGGCGACCCGCCGTCTCGACCCGGTCGAGGCCTATGCCGAGGTCCTGCTCAAGGAGATCGACACGGTCGCCAACCGCACGCCCGGCCGGATGAAGGTCAGCCATATCCACTGGGGCGGCGGCAGTCCGACCTATCTGCCGGCTCCGCGGTTTGCGGCGCTGATGGACCGGTTGCGGCACCGTTTCGACGTGCTCGACGAGGCCGAGATCGCCGTCGAGGTGGATCCGCGCATCTTCTCGCCCGACATGGCGGCGGCCTTTTCCGAAACCGGGGTCAATCGCGCCAGCCTGGGCGTCCAGACCTTCGATGCGGACGTTCAGCGAGCCGTCAATCGCGTGCAGGACCGCGACTGCATCGAGACCTGCGTCAGCCTGCTGCGCACGGCCGGCGTCGCGGGGGTGAATTTCGACCTGCTCTACGGCCTGCCGCTGCAGACGGTCGAGAACTGCATCGCGAGCGCGCAAACGGCGCTGGACTTCGCACCGGACCGGTTTTCGGTGTTCGGCTATGCCCATGTGCCGCACATGAAGCCGCATCAGAAGATGATCCGGGATGACGATCTGCCCGGACCGGCCGAACGCCTGGCCCAGGCCGACGGCATCGCCGACACCCTCACGCGCGGCGGGCATGTCCAGATCGGTCTGGATCATTTCGCCCGTCACGACGATCCTATGGCCGTCGCACTGGCAAACGGCACGCTGCACCGCAATTTCCAGGGCTACACGACCGATGCCGCCGCGGCGATCATCGGCATGGGCGCCTCCGCGATCAGCTGGATGCCGCAGGGCTATATCCAGAACACGCCGCACAATCATGAATGGGAACGGCGCGTGGAAGCGGGCGATCTGCCCGTGGCGCGCGGCTACCGCCTCACAAGGGACGACCGGGTGCGGCGCGAGATCATCGAACAGCTGATGTGCCACCTGGCCGTCGACGCGCCGGCGCTGGCGGCCCGGTCCGGACACCGTCTGGACCTGCCGGACCTCACCGAGTTCGAACGCGCCGGCATTGTCTCGCGGGACGGATCGCGGGTCGCGATAAAGCCGGAATTCCGGCCGCTGGTGCGCAGCGTCGCGGCGGCCTTCGACGCCTACCTCCCCGACTCGACAGCCCGCCACGCCGTGGCCGTCTGACGACCGACATTCGGGACAATTGCGCAAGCGCAAATCGCCGACCCCTCGGGTCGACTATTCCGCAATCATCATCGCTCCCGGCAGGCGGGAGCGCGGCCATACGCTCAAGCCGAGGGAGAAAACCATGCAGGAGCGCTCCATGAGAAAGATGTGGGCGGTCCTGGCGTTGATACTGATCGTGTCGTTCAGCTGGCTTGGCCTGCTGGGCAACGAGATCCACCGCCAGGCCCCGCCCGTCCCGTCCGCCGTCGTCACCCGGTCGGGCGAAACCGTTTACACCCGGGACGACATCCAGACCGGCCGCCAGGTCTATCAATCGATGGGCGGCCAGCAGGTCGGGTCGATCTGGGGCCATGGCGGTTATCTCGCACCGGACTGGTCGGCCGACTGGCTGCACCGGGAATCCCTCATCATCCTGGATGGCTGGGCCGAAGCCGAGTACGGCCGGACCTATGGCGCGCTTGCTGAGGAAGACCAGGCACGTCTGCAGACGCGCCTGCAAGCCGCGCAGCGCGAAAACACCTACGACCCGACAACCGGCCACATCACGATCAGCGACGACCGCGCTGCGGCGATCGCCGCGGTATCGCGCCACTATGTCGACCTGTTCGGTGATGCACACGCGCTGGAAGCCCTGCGCGAGGACTACGCAATCGCCAACAACGCGATCCCGGACCAAGCCCGGCGCGAGGCCATGACGGCCTTCTTCTTCTGGGCGGCCTGGGCAACCACGACACAGCGTCCGGACGAAGAGGTGACCTACACCAACAACTGGCCGCACGAACCGCTGGTAGGCAATGCGCCGTCCGGCCCGAACATCATGTGGTCCATCGCCTCGGTCATCCTGTTGATCGCGGGCATCGCCGCGCTGGTCTGGTGGCATGCCGGACGCAAGGAGGAAGAGGCGCCGGTCCCGCCGAAGGAAGACCCGTTCACGGGCCTCAAGCCGACGGCTTCGATGAAAGCGACCCGGAAGTATTTCTGGACCGTGATCGCGCTTTTCCTGGGGCAGATCTTCCTGGGCGCCGTCACGGCGCACTATGCGGTGGAAGGCCATGACTTCTACGGCATTCCGATCTCCGACATCATCCCCTACGCGGTCACCCGCACCTGGCACACCCAGCTGGCGATCTTCTGGATCGCGACGGCCTGGCTGGCCACCGGCCTCTATCTGGCGCCGGTGCTGGGCGGCAAGGAGCCGAAATTCCAGGCGCTGGGCGTCAACGTGCTCTATGTCGCGCTGCTTGTCGTCGTGCTCGGCTCGATGGCCGGCGAATGGCTCGGCGTGCAGCAGGCCTTCGATCTGGACATGAATTTCTGGTTCGGACACCAGGGCTGGGAATATGTCGATCTGGGCCGCTTCTGGCAGCTGCTGCTGTTCGCGGGTCTGATGATCTGGCTCGGCCTGGTCGGCCGCGCCCTCTGGCCGGCCCTGAAACAGCCCGGCGAGGGCCGCCCCCTGACGGTGATCCTCTTCCTGTCGACCATCGCCATCGGCCTGTTCTACGGCGCCGGCCTGACCTGGGGTCAGCACACGCACCTGTCGATGATCGAATACTGGCGCTGGTGGGTCGTCCACCTGTGGGTGGAAGGCTTCTTCGAGGTCTTCGCGACCGCGGCGATCGCCCTCCTGCTGGTCAAGCTGGGTCTCGTGCGCGCCCGCACCGCCAATCACGGCGTGCTGTTCGCCACGATCATCTTCCTGACCGGCGGCGTGCTGGGCACGCTCCACCACCTCTACTTCGCCGGTGCGACCACATCGGTCATCGCCGTGGGTGCCGTCTTCTCGGCGCTGGAAGTCGTGCCGCTGGCCCTGATCGGTCACGAGGCACTGGAGAACTACCGCATGACGAAGGCTGCCAAGTGGGTCCAGACCTATAAATGGCCGCTCTACTTCTTCGTCGGCGTGTGCTTCTGGAACCTGGTGGGCGCCGGCCTGCTCGGCTTCCTGATCAATCCGCCGATCTCGCTCTACTACGTGCAGGGTCTCAACCTGACCGCCACGCACGGCCACGCCGCCCTGTTCGGCGTATACGGCCTGCTGGGCATCGGTCTGATGCTGTTCTGCTTCCGCGGCCTGTTCGCGAAGTCGGCCTGGTCGGACAAGATGCTCGCCTGGTCCTTCTGGCTGCTCAATGGCGGCCTGGCGATGATGGTCTTCATGAGCCTCTTCCCCGTCGGGGTTCTGCAGGCCCATGCCTCGATCACCGAAGGGCTCTGGTATGCCCGCTCGGCCGAGTTCCTGCAGCAGGAGATCATCCACTTCCTGGTCTGGATGCGGGTGCCCGGAGACATCGTCTTCAGCGCCGGCGCCTTCGTCCTGGCGGCCTTTGCGGCCCGCCTGGTCTGGGCCGGCTTCCGGGGACAGCGGGCAGAACCCGCGCCGGTGGCGACACCGGCGGAATAACCGGCCAGCCGGCTGCCGGGACCGCGCCCCAGGGGTCCCGGCAGATCTGCCCGCTCCCGGCCTCTTCCTCTCGCCGGGGGCGGGCGCTTTTTTGCGTCCGCCCGTCCGATGTCCGCCGACCGTGTACGCAGAAGCCTGCCGATCCATCGCGTTTGCGCTGACGCAAATCGGCACCCCGCCCTTCGTGCTTCAAGCGTAGACAATCCCGGGCCGCAAGCTCCGGCCCTGATGGCCGGGCTCGGCGCCCGGTTGCAAGACGTCGAGGTCCGCCGTGTCCAGAATTGACAAATCCGCCCTCCGCCGCGCCATGCCCGAGGACCCGGTCCGCGCGCGCCGGGACTATGCCGGCCCGGCCCTGTTCAGCTTCGGCTTCCGGCCCTTCTTCCTGTTCGGCGCGATCTGGGCGGCCGTGTCGGCACCGCTATGGATCTGGAGCTATCTCACAGGCCGGGCGATGATCGGCGCGGCGCCGGCGCTGGACTGGCATATTCATGAAATGCTCTTCGGCTTCATCGGCGCCGTCGTGGCCGGATTCCTGCTCACGGCCGTGCCGAACTGGACCGGACGCATGCCCGTTCGCGGCCTGCCCCTGATGACGCTGTTCGGCCTGTGGGCTGCCGGGCGCGCCGCCATGCTGGCCTACGGGGCGCTGGGCCCGGTCGCCGCGGTGATCGACAGCACGTTCCTCGTCGTGCTGGCGGCCGTCCTGCTGCGCGAAGTGATCACCGGCGGCAATCTGCGCAACCTGCCGGTCTGCATCCTCTCCGCCCTGTTCGCCCTGGCCAATGCCGGTTTCCATATCGCCATGATCACCGGAACCGGCTGGCGACCGGCACAGACCGTCGCGATTGCAGCGGTCACCCTGATGATTGCCCTGATCGGCGGCCGGATCGTACCCAGCTTCACGCGCAACTGGCTCGTCCAGAGCGGCCGCGGCGACAGCCTGCCGGCCCCCGCCGACCGTTTCGACGGCGCCACGCTGGTCTTCGCGGGCGGCGCCCTGCTGGCCTGGATCCTGGCGCCGCAGGGCTGGTTTTCCGGCGCATTGATGGTGGTTGCGGGCGGCTTGCACGCCATCCGCCTGGCACGCTGGAAAGGCTGGAGAACCGGCGCCGAACCGCTCGTCCTGATCCTGCATGCCGGCTATGCCTGGGTGCCGCTCGCCCTGACCCTGATGGGGCTCGCCGCCCTGGCCCCCGGCATCGTCCCGGCCACCGCCGCGCTGCATGCCCTGACGGCCGGCGCGATGGGCACGATGACACTGGCCGTGATGACCCGCGCCAGCCTCGGCCACACCGGCCGCGAACGCACGGCGGATATCTGGACGAGCCTGGTCTATGTCCTGGTCATCACCGGGGCCCTGGCCCGGGTTTTTGCGCCGCTTGTGGCCGGCGACCTTCAATACCCGCTCATGGGTGTCGCCGCCGCCCTGTGGAGCGGCGCCTTCGGCCTGTTTGCGGTGCGCTACGGCCCGATGCTGACCACGGCGCGGCGATCGTCATGACGTGGCCAGGCGAAGGATGTCGGTCACCGCTCCGGGATCAAGGGCCGGCGCATCTGCCGGCCGGCGAATGAGGCAGTCGGCCCGAACCAGCGCGGACAGGGCCGAGGAGTCCTGATTGTCCAGCGGCGCCACGTCGCCGTGCTCATCACACCGGGCCCGCAGGAAGCCCTCCCGGTGACCGTTCTCCGGCAAGGCGCCCGCCAGCCGGGCCTGTTCATAGACCGGGGCATCGGACCGGCCTTCCAGCCGCGCCACCGCAGGCCGCAGCAGGAGTTGTGCAATGACCAGTGCCGAGACCGGATTTCCCGGCAGCCCCAGATAGGGCACGTCGCCGAGCCGTCCGAACCAGGTCGGCTTGCCCGGCTTCACGGCGACCTTGTCGAACACCAGGTCTCCGCCATCGCTGGCAAAGACCTGCCTGAGATGATCGTGATCGCCCACCGAAGCGCCGCCGATCGTCACCACGAGGTCGAGCCCCGCCCCGGCGGCGAGCCGCGCCCGCACATCGTCGGCCCGGTCCCGGGCAATGCCCAGATAGACCGGTTCCGCGCGCCAGGTCCGCAATGCCTCGACGACGCCCTTCGACACCGAATTGACGATCTGGGACGGGCCGGCCGGTTCGCCGGGTTCCACGAGCTCGTCGCCGGTGGCCAGGACGCCGATCTTCGGGCGCCGATGAACGCTCAGCGCCGTGAGACCCGCACCCGCCGCCAGCGCGACCGCTTCCGGGCTCACCCTCGCCCCGGCTGGCAGAAGGATGTCCGACTCGAAGAAGTCGATACCGGCCGGCCGGATATTGGCCGCCGGCCGCGCCGTGTCATCGAGCACGACATCGCTCCCCTCGCGCGTGGCACGCTCCTGCATCACGACCTGGTCGGCCCCGTCCGGAACGGGCGCTCCGGTGGAGATGCGGACGGCCATGCCCGGCTCGACCGTGCCGGAGAAGGCGTGGCCTGCCGCAGACTCACCCGCGAGCCGGAAACGGGCCGGCGCCTCTGCCAGATCGGCCGAGCGGACGGCATACCCGTCCATGGCCGAGCTGGAAAAAGGCGGTTGCGTGCGCTGCGCGACCATCGGGTCGGCGAGAATGCAGCCGGATGCCTCGGCCAGGCAAAGCGCGATACCGTCCGTCGGCTTGAGATGTTCGAGCAGGCGCCGCCGCGCCTCATCCAGAGAAATCATCGTATCGCCCTTTGCTCAAACACACGACTGACCGCAAGCCCCTAGCGCTCGGTAAGGCGCGGAATGAGTTCGACGAGATTGCACGGCCGGTGCGTGCGGTCGAATTCGATCCGGAGCACTTCGTTCCAGGCGTCGCGGCAACCGCCGCTCGACCCCGGAACGGCAAATAGATAGGTCCCGCCGGCTATGCCGGCGGTGGCCCGGGACTGGATCGTCGAGACACCGACCGAGGCAAAGCTCACCTGGTGGAACACGGCGGAAAATCCGTCCATTTCCTTTTCATAGACCCCGCGAAACGCCTCCGGCGTGACATCGCGGCCCGTCAGTCCGGTTCCGCCGGTCGCGATCACGGCGTTAATGTCCGGATCCGCGATCCACGCGCGCAGCCTGTTCCGGATCGCGTCCACATCGTCCGGAACGATCGCATGATCGACGACACGGTGCCCGTCCGCCGCGATGGCCTCCCGGAGCCATGGGCCGGTCTTGTCGGTCTTCGTGTCTCGCGTATCGGAGACCGTCATTACGGCAAACCCCACTTGGGCAGGGATGTCGGTCATGGGCCTGTTCCTCTTTTCCAGTCGCGGGCGAGACGCATCATGGTCCATGGCCCTCGGTTCGATCCAGCGCTCGCCGTCCGCCGTGTACGCCTTTTTTTCACACCGGTGCCTGTGTCTTCACGACGTCGTTCATGAATTCCGCAGTCTCCAGCGCCGCCCTCACAAACACGACCGGATCGGCGAGCCGGTCGGAACGGCATCCCGCTGACTTGCGCCAGTGCAAATCGGCCATTGCGAACCGGTGCAATCTGGGTGTCCGGATTCGCACCGCAAGGGGCTGTCATTCTTGCGATGCGGTGGGCTGGCGCCTCCGGACCGGCTACCGACCAGACTGATTGGGGATATTCATGATCGACCTCCAGACACTCTCATCCGACATCTGGGACATGAAGTATCGCTTCAAGACGCCCGATGGCACGCCGATCGACGAAACCCTGGAGGACACCTGGGACCGGGTGGCCCACACACTGTCGAGAACCGAGGGCAAGAAGGCCGCCTACTGGAAGAAGGAATTCCGGCGCGCGCTGACTGACTTCCGCTTTCTCCCGGCGGGCCGCATCATGTCGGGCGCCGGCACCGGACGCAGCGTGACCCTCTTCAATTGCTTTGTCATGGGCACCATACCCGACAGCCTCGCGGGCATTTTCGACATGCTCAAGGAAGCGGCCCTCACCATGCAGCAGGGCGGCGGTATCGGCTACGACTTCTCGACCATCAGGCCGAAGGGGACACCCGTCGCCGGTGTTGCCGCCGACGCCAGCGGCCCCCTGACCTTCATGGATGTCTGGGACGCCATGTGCCGGACGATCATGAGCGCGGGAACACGGCGCGGCGCCATGATGGGTGTCATGCGCGACGATCACCCGGACATCCTGTCCTTCATCGATGCGAAGAAGGACGGAAGCCGCCTGCGTATGTTCAACCTGTCGGTCCTTGTGAGTGACGCTTTGATCGATGCGATCGACGAGGATGCCGACTGGCCGCTTCATTTCAACGGAACGGTCTACGACACCATACGGGCGCGCGACCTGTGGGATGCCATCATGCAGGCGACCTACGACTACGCCGAACCGGGCGTCATCTTCATCGATCGCATCAACGAGAAGAACAATCTGGCCTGGCTGGAGGATATCGCGGCGACCAATCCGTGCGGTGAACAGCCTCTGCCGCCCTACGGGGCCTGCCTGCTGGGCTCGATCAATCTGAGCCGGTTCGTGGACGCGCCCTTCACCGAAAACGCCAGGCTCGATCTGGAGGCGATGCAGGACTGCGTCTCCACAGCGGTCCGGATGATGGACAATGTCATCGATGCCAGCAACTTCCCGCTCAGACAGCAGCAGGAAGAGGCGCTCAACAAGCGCCGCCTGGGTCTGGGCATTACCGGGCTCGCCGATGCCCTCATCATGTGCGGCCTGCGCTACGGGTCCGAGCGGGCCGTCGAGGAGACCGACCGCTGGCTGTCG
Organism: Pseudomonadota bacterium; assembly: GCA_034659015.1. GTDB lineage: Bacteria > Pseudomonadota > Alphaproteobacteria > Caulobacterales > Maricaulaceae > Maricaulis. The sequence goes on from JAYEGL010000013.1 coordinate 139,876, forward strand.
GCGCTCACCAATTCGGCCTATCGGACCAGTGCATTGCTGGCGAAAGAGAAAGGAGCCTTCCCGCTCTACAATGCAGAGCACTTCCTCAAGGCCCCCATGGTCCAGGCCCTCGATGACGATGTGCGCGAGCTGATCGCCGAGCATGGCATCCGGAACAGCCACCTGACATCGATCGCGCCGACGGGCACGATTTCACTGTACGCCAACAATACAAGCGGCGGCGTGGAGCCGGTATTCGGCTACACATTCAAGCGGAAAGTCCTTCAGAACGACGGATCGCATATCGAGGAGGAAATCCAGGACTATGCCTATCTCGTCTTCCGGTCGATGCATGGCGAGGCGGCGGAGCTTCCGGATTATTTCGTCGAGGCCGACGGTCTGACGCCGCGCGAGCACGTGGTCATGCAGGCCACGGCCCAGACCTGGATCGACAGTTCCATCAGCAAGACCATCAACCTGCCACGGGAGATCTCCTTCCCGGACTTCAAGGACGTCTACCGCATGGCCTACGACATGGGCTGCAAGGGGTGCACGACCTACCGCCCGAACGACACCACCGGCTCGGTCCTGTCCAAGACGGATGACGGCGAGGTCGACGTACCGGCCATCGAGCAGGCGGCCGCTACCGTCGGGCATGAACACGTGCAACGGCCCGAAGAACTGCCCGGGCAGACCTACAAGCTGCGCTGGCCGCACAGCGAGCATGCGATCTACGTCACCATCAATGACATCGTCGAAGAGACCCGTGACCCGTCCGGTGCGCTGATCCGGCGACGGCGTCCGTTCGAGATCTTCATCAACTCGAAGAATATGGAGCACTACGCCTGGACACTGGCGCTGACCCGGATGATCTCGGCCGTCTTCCGGCGCGGCGGCAATGTCATGTTCGTCGCCGAAGAGCTCAAGGCGGTCTTCGATCCACAGGGCGGCGCTTTCGTCGGTGGCCGCTATGCCCCCAGCCTCCTCGCGGTCATCGGCCGCGTGATCGAGCGCCATCTCAACGCTCTGGACAATGGCGACCTGCCCGTCGGAATTCTGCCGGACGATCTGCGGGATGAAGCCGCGGCGGTGCAGATCGATGTGGCATCCGGCCCGCCGCCCGGCGCCCTGTGCCCGAAGTGTCATCAGCCTTCGATGGTGAAGATGGAGGGCTGCCACACGTGTACCGGGTGCGGCTTCTCCAAATGCAGCTGAGCGAGCGGCCCGCCGCCGGCGCCGTGTTCTGGCGTCGCACGCCCCGACCCGGGCGCCGGCCGGACGCGGGCGTCAGCTTTCGCGTTCGACCACCATCGCCGACCCGACACCGGAACCGCCATGAGCCACGATCAGGCCGCGGGACAGCCCGGCGCGTTCCAGTTCGGCCAGCATGGTGGCGAGCAGCACGGCCCCCGTCGCCCCCATGGGGTGGCCCATCGCCAGATGCCCGCCATTGACATTCACCTTGTCCGGGTCCGGTCCGTAGTCGCGCAGGAAGCGAACCGGAACGGCGCCGAAGGCTTCCATGAATTCGATCCGGTCGAAGTCGCCGAGCGACAGGCCGGTTTCCGCCATGATGCGGTCCATCGCCGCAAATCCGGCCGTAAGCTGGTCGACCGGGTCGCCCGTGGCCTCGACATGGGCCCGGATACGCGCCTTCGGCTTGAGGCCCGCCGCCTTGCCGGCCGCCGCAGATCCGACGAGGCACAAGGCCGCGCCGTCCGCCACGCCGGGACAGTCGGCCACCGAGTGGACATGCTCGATAGTCTCGAAGTCCGGATTTTCCGCCAGCATCATCGCGTCGAACCCCTTCGCGCCCAGCGCCGCGAAGGCCGGCTCCAGCGCCTCCAGCGCGGCGGCATCCAGGCCCGGCCGGATGAGCTCGTCCCGATCCAGCACGGTTTCGCCATTGTCGTCGCGGACAGGGACCACGGAGGCGGCATAGCGGCCGTCTTCCCAGGCCGCATGGGCGCGGCGGTGGGATTCGGCAACCAGGCTGTCGATGTCCGCTTTTGAAATCCCGTGCCGGGTCGCGAAGAGATCGGCCGAGAGCGCCACCGGCGCGAATTTCAGCCGCTGCGACACGACAGGGTCGGTATAGTAGCTCGCCTTGTCTCCCATGAAGGGGACCTGGCTCATCATTTCGATGCCGCCGGCCGCCATCAGACCCGGCGCGCCGGCACTCGCCGCCTGGCCCGCCTGGCCCGCAGCCGTGAGCCCGGAGACGCAGTAATTGTTGATCGTCTGCGCCGGGACCGTCGCCGGCAGGCCGGCATGGAGCCGCGAGACCAGCGCAATATTGCCGCCCTGCGTTCCGACCTGACCGACGCAGCCCAGCGTGATCCCGTCCAGCGTGTCCAGGACATCTTCACCGTTACGATCCGATAACGCGGTCAGGAGCTGGGCGACCAGTTCGTGCGGCATCACACCGGCGAGCGCGCCCGTATCCTTGCCCTTGCCGCGCGGGGTCCGTACGGCATCGTAAACATGTGCATCCTGAAGGATCATCGGCCTATCACCATGGAAACATTAGCAGTTGCAGAACCACCCACATTGAAGGTGGCAATCGTACGGGCGCCTTCGACCTGGCAGTCCCCGGCGCGGCCCGTGGTCTGACGCGCCGCATCCAGCGCCATGCGCACACCGGTGGCGCCCACCGGATGACCGAGCCCGATCAGACCGCCGGACGGATTGACCGGACACGCGCCGTCCGCCGCGATGGCGCCGCGCTCGATCGCTTCACGGGCGCGGCCCGGCGGGGCGATCCCGAAATGCTCGATCGCCACAAGCTCGGTGATCGAGAAACAGTCATGCGTCTCGAAGGCGTCGACATCGTCAGGCCCGGATATTCCGGCGCGCGCATAGGCATCGGTCATCGCCTTGCGCATCCAGGGAAACATGTATCCGTCATTGCTGCCGCGGCTGGCGGCGAGCTTGGTTTTCAGCTTCAGCGGCGCGGTGGTATGTCCCCACCCCTTGATGCGCGGCAGATCGTCGAGCGACTGGCCCGTCCGCCGGGCATGCTCGGCGGCACGCTCCGCATTCGCCAGCACCAGCATCGCCGCACCATCCGTGACCTGGCCGCAATCGCTCTTGCGCATACGGCCTTCGATCACGGGGTTGGCCTCGTCGTTCTCGCCGAAACTCTCGTCGGTGAAGGCCCAGCCCCGGGTCTGGGCCAGCGGGTTGCGTTTCGCATTGGCAAAGTTGATGCGCGAGATTTCCGCCAGGTGGTCGCGTTCCAGCCCGAAGCGGGCGTCATACTCCTCGGCCACGTCGGAGAACATGGCAGGCCAGAGATAACGAGCGCCTTCGGCTTCCTGTCCGGCCCAGGCCGCAGCGCCGAGATTCTCGGCCGCCGTCTGCCCCGGGACATTCTTCATCAGCTCGACGCCGACCACAGCCGCCATGCCGTAGCGCTCGCTTTCCAGGTCGGCCATGGCGGCAAGAATGGCCATGGAACCGGACGCGCAGGCCGCTTCGTGGCGCGAGGTCGGCAGTCCTTCGAACGCCGGATCGATATGCCCCATGAAACCGCCCAGCATGCCCTGACCGGCAAACATCTCACCGGCGAAGTTGCCGATATGGGCGACCTCGATCTGCCCGGGCTCCACGCTTGCATCGGCGAGACCGTCGCGCACGGCCGCCTCCATGAGCTCGTAGAGCCCGGCACCCTCGCGGGCCCAGTTTCTGGCGAAATCCGTCTGGCTTCCGCCGAGGATAAAGATGTCCCTGGCCATGCCTCACCCCTGATCAGCTGCCTCGAGGCTAGGCCTATAGGTTTGGTTATGCAAGCCATTATTCGGCATGCGAAACACCATGTCACCGACCTTCTTGTCTAATGGCCCGCAAGCGAGTACGGTTATGAAAGTTTAATTCCGGAGAGCGTCGTGAACCGATCCGACATCACTGCCCGTCTGAAGTTGCGCATGCGGCTGCCCGCCGTGGTCGCACCGATGTTCCTGGTCTCCGGACCGGAATTGGTGGCGGCATCGCGCAAGGCCGGGCTGATGGCCTCCTTCCCCTTTCCCAACGCGCGAACCATCGACGTGCTGGACGAATGGCTGGCCGCCACCCGGAGCGACGAGGCGGACGCCCCCTTTGCGGCCAACATGCTGACCCATTCCACCTATGGCCGCTTCGAGGAGGAGCGCGAGCTGGTCGCGCGCTACCAGCCCGACGTCGTGATTACCGCGCTGGGCGGGCCGGGCCGTATCGCCGACACGGTTCATGATTACGGCGGGGCCGTGTTCGCCGACGTGAACAGCGTGAAGTTCGCCCGCAAGGCGATCGAACAGGGCGCCGACGGGCTGGTGCTGGTCGCCGCCGGCGCCGGCGGGCATACCGGCAGCATGGCCGGCTTCGCCTTCGTGACGGCCGTACGGGAATTCTTCGATGGCCCGATCATGCTGGGCGGCTCGATCAGCCATGGCCGCGCGGTCCGCGCCGCCGAAGTATTGGGCGCCGACTTTGCCTATATGGGCACCCGTTTCATCGCCGCCGAGGAAAGCCTGGCCAACCAGGAATACCGCGACCTCCTGGTCGCGGCGGAGTTCGAGGACCTGGTCCTGTCGGACAAGCTGACCGGCGCGCCGGCGCATTATCTGCGCGCGAGCCTGGAGCGCATGGGCCTGCTCGATGCCGCCGGCAGGACGGGGGGACCCGATTTCGCCGACAGCGAAAACCAGGTCAAAGCCTGGCGCGACGTCTGGTCGGCCGGCCACGGCGTCGGCTCGGTAACGGGCAGCCAGCCCGTCGCGGAGATCGTCGACGCTCTGGCCGCCGAATATGATGCCGCCTGTGCCACCCCGACCCATTCCGATTTCGCAAAACCAGACCGGACCGCGCTGGCGGGCTGATCCGGCGCTTCAAGGAGGAGCAAGCCTCATGACCATGATACAGACCGCGTTCGAACGCGACGAGCTCAACGAGCTCAATAGCATCAACCCTTATCTCAAGGGCATCTACGCCCCGGTCCGCGACGAAGTGACCGCGCTCGACCTCGAGGTCGAGGGCGAGATCCCGAAGGACCTTTACGGCGCCTATCTGCGCAACGGGCCGAACCCGCTCAACGCGCCGGAAGGCATGCATCACTGGTTCGACGGCGACGGCATGGTGCATGGCATCTTCTTCGAGAACGGCAAGGCGGAATACCGCAACCGCTATGTCCATTCCAAGGATCATGACGCCGAGCGGGCCGGCACGCTGGACGCCGGCGGCATCCTCGAGCCGATCAAGCGCGACCGCGATGCGCTGACGACCTACAAGGACACCGCCAATACAGACATCCTGATCCACAACGGCACCGCCATGGCGCTCTGGTATGTGTCGGGCCAGCCGGTCCGCATGGATCCGCGCACTCTGGAGACGATCCGCACCGAGACCTTCTCGGGCAAGCTGCCAAAGAATGTCTCGGCCCACTCCAAGGTCGATCCGGAGACCGGCGAATTCCTGTTCTTCGACTACGATCTCTACAACCCGGTGATGTCGGCCGGTCTCGTCTCCGCGGACAATGAGCTGAAATGGTTCCGCGAAGTCGAACTGCCCGGACCGCGCCTGCCGCACGACATGATGATCACGAAAAACTACATGATCCTCATGGACCTGCCGGTGGTCTTCACCGACTCCGGCCTGCGCAATGGCATGTGGCAGATCCACCAGCCGAAGAACCAGCCCGCCCGCTTCGGCGTCGTGCGCCGCGACGGCAAGGGCGATGTGAAATGGTTCGAGACCGAGCCCTGCTACATCTATCACGGCTGCAATGCCTGGGAAGACGGCGACGAGATCGTCTTCTACGCCTGCAAGATGGTCGATAACGGCCTGCCGCCGAACACCGAGTTCGGCCCCTACGCGCCGATGGCTGCCGTTCTGGCGCTGCAGGCCGAACTGCATCGCTGGACCTTCAACATGAAGACGGGCGAGACCAAGGTCGAGCATCTGGACGACCGTCGCACCGAATTCCCGGTGGTCAATCTCGACCGGATGGGCCGCAAGTCGAAATACGCCTACCACGTCTCCATCCCGAACACGCACACCCAGGTCTTCGACGGCCTGGTGAAGTACGAGCTGGAGAGCGGTACCGGAACCGACCATCGCTTCGCCGACGGCGTCTACGGCTCCGAACCGGCCTATGCGCCGCGCGTCGGTGCCACCGAGGAGGATGACGGCTATGTCATCACTTTCGTGACGGACAGCGCGACCGGAAAGTCCGAAGCGCTGATCCTCGACGCCCGCGATTTCGGCGGCAAACCGCTGGCACGGGTCAAGCTGCCCCAGCGTGTGCCGGCCGGTTTCCACGGCACCTGGGCGCCGGGCGAGCAGATCCGCGCCGCCTGACGCGCAACCTATCTTCCTTCCGGACCTTGCGGCGCCCCGTCCCGACCGGGCGCCGCTCTTTTTTGTCAGTCCGCGGCGGGTTTTTTCGGAGGCCAGGGGACGAAGCCGCTAGTGCGCGCCATATAGGCGGCATAGCCGGGCTTTTCCCGGGCCATCTTCTTGTCCAGCGTCGCCATGCCGGTCACATTGATCAGGAAATGGGTCATCATCGCCGGACCGATCACCGTGGGAATTGCCCAGGGATTGGCGCAGGCCGCAATGAAAACACCCCACCACATCAGCGCATCGCCGAAATAGTTGGGATGGCGCGAATAGCGCCAGAGGCCGGTATCGAGGATCTGGCCCTTGTTCTGCGGATCGGCGCGGAAGGCCTTGAGCTGGGCATCGGCAAGCGCTTCGACGAGAAGTCCGGCGAGCCAGACGGCCCCGCCGATCCAGATCAGCACAGGCAGGGCAGGCGGTCCGGACAGCGAGACCGCGACGACATAGGGCAGCGCCACCACCACCATGACATGCCCCTGCAGCAGGAAAACATGTGTGAGCGCAAACCGGTTGAAGGCTTCGTCGGTTTCCTTCCAGGCACGCAGCTTGGTGTACCGGGCATCTTCGCCATGCCCCCAGTTGCGCTGCAGGATGAAGATCGTATAGCGCAGCGACCAGATCAGCGGCATGCCGATCAGCGCCAGCGGGTAGAGGCCCGTCGGCCTGTTGACGATCAGAAGCAGCAGCGAGATCAGGCCGAAGCCTGCGCCCCAGAACATGTCGATGATGCTGATATCGCGGATCCGGATACCGATCCGCCACAGGGTCAGCACGCACACCATGACCAGTGCGTAGGTGGCGGCGATGTTGATAAGAAGCGTCATGACTTGTCTCCATGGGCCGCCACGGCGGACTTGGCAAAATCTGCGAAGGCGTGTTCGGCGCCGGGAAATCCGCGCGCCGGGGTCAGGGATGCGGCCGTCTCGACGGCGCCGGCGCTGACCGGCGGTCCGGCCACCGGCCCGCCTTCGCCTTCCATCATGGCGGCCCGCCGCGCCCAGTTGCCGCCGGTCACCCAGATATCGCCATGCGCAGTCGCGCCCGGACCGGCGAGCCAGGCGGCGAGCGGCGCAGCGGCAGCCGGCGAGAACAGCGCGCCGAGCGCGCCGCTGAACGCCTCGTCCGTCATGCGGGTCTTGGCGTAGGGCGCGAGCACGTTGACGCGAATGCTCCCCTTGCGGTGCTCCTGCGCCAACGCGCCGGCAAACGCCATCAAGGCCCCCTTCGACGCGCTGTAGGGCGTGAAACCGCCGATACCGTAGAGGCCCGCAGAAGAGGAGACGAAGAGGATGCGCCCGGCCGGGCTTTCCGTCAGCGCGGGCAGCGCGGCTCGCACCAGCTCAGCCTGGGCGGTGAAGTTGACAGCCATGATATCGGCGAAGGTCTCGGCCGGCGTGTTTTCGAACCGTGCCGGTTCCCCGCGCAGGCCGGCATTGAGGATCAGCCCGTCGAGACGGCCGAAGGCCTCGAGCGCCGTCGTCACCATGGCGTCCGCAGCGCCGGGCGCCGTGATGTCGGCATGGTCGGCGCAGGCCTTCCCGCCACCGGCTTGAATCTCCGCCACCACGTCGCCGGCCGTGTCCGGCTGGCCGTCCCGGATCCGGTTGTTCACGACGACCGCCATTCCGGCCTCGGCGCAGGCCACGGCAAAGGCCCGGCCCAGCCCCTTGCCGGCACCCGTCACCAGGACCACCGGCCGGTCGATCGGCGATGAAGTCATGTCTGCCCTCCCCTTCGGCGCTTTGGCCGGGAGGTTAGTAAGTTCGATTATAAAAGTCTATACGCTAGGCGGTCAGCGCGTGTCGAAGACCTGCCGCCCCTGCCCGTCCAGAGGCTCGATGGTGAACTCCACCTCGGCCGGGTCGAGCGGCTTGTGACAGGCCGAGCAGGCCATGACGGGCTGCAGCGGCTTGCCCGTTTTCCGGTGGGAGAGCAGCAGGGGCGGGCCTTCCGGAGTGAGGTACCAGCGATCGCCCCACACCATCAGCATCACCAGGACCGGATAATAGTCGATCCCCGCCTCGGACAGGCGATACTCGTAGCGCGGCGGGGCCTCGGAATAGAGCCGCTTGTGGATGAGCCCCATATCGATCAGCCATTGCAGCCGGTCGGCCAGGATATTGGTCGCGATCGCCGCATCCTTCTGGATCTCGTCATACTTGCGGAAACCGGTGAAGATGGAGCGCAGGATCAGGGAGGCCCAGCGATCGCCCAGCACCCGCAGGATCACGTCCAGGAGATTGTTCTCGGCGCCGGCCTCCTCGCCGCGGGGCTTGCGCCGGCGGCTGTGACGGGGTGTCACCCAGCCCATGCCCGGCCCGTGCTCCCAGGAGACGTCGCGCGCCGTGAATTCCTCGCCCGCCGACAGGCTGTACGGCACCGGGTCGATATGCCGGGCACCACAGGATTTGTGATTCAGCCGCACGATGAACTTGGCCTTGGATGCCCCCCATTTCTGCTCCCAGCGCAGCATGGCCAGGGCGACCCAGTAGAGGTCGCGCCCCTTCTCCGTCATCACGTACTCGTAGCGCGGCGGCCGCTCGCAATAGAGCCGTTTCTCGAACAGGCCGGCCGCCACCATCTGCTTCAGCCGCTGGCTGAGCAGGGCCTTGAGCAGGCCGGTGCGCTTCTGGAAACCGTCGAAACGCCGCTCACCCAGCCAGAAGGCTTCGAGGATCAGCATCGTCGGCACATCCCCGACATCCTCCAGGGCCCGCCAGATCGAACAGCATCTGACAAGTTTCACATCACTGGGCGGCTGCGACATCATATGGGTCATGAGTCACTTATATATTCAAACTTACTCCGGTTGTCACAGGGCCACCGTGCGACCCTTTCGCAGTCGGAACGCCGATTGGACTTGGCAGACCGCTCAGGAATTGGTTTGATTAAGCAAGTTACGATAACAAACAGCATGGGGAGGAGCCGCGATGACGGCCAGTTCGCGAGACGACCGCCACCGCCAATACCGTGACAGGGGCTGGTGGAGCGATGCCACGCTGCACGGCACCTTCGACGCCGCCGCGGATGCGGTGCCGGCGCAAACCGCGATCATCGACCCGCCAGACTGTGAAACCCTGATCGGCCGGGCCGCCGCCCGGATGAGCTATCGCGATATCTACAACGCGTCGCACAATCTGGCGGCCCGCCTTGCCGAGGCCCGGATCGGCCGCGGCGACGCCGTGCTGGTCCAGCTGCCCAACACGGTCGAACTTTCGGTTCTCTATCTGGCCCTCTCCCGGCTCGGCGCCATCATCAGCCCGGTCCCGATGCAGTACGGGCGGCACGAGATCGCCCATGCCTTCCGGGAGCTGGGTGCGAAGACGTTCGTCGGAATCGGCCGCTTCAAGGGCGAAGCCGCCGCCGCAGGCATGGCGGCCGCCCTGCCCGACGATGCGCGCGCCTTTGCCTTCGGTCCGGGCAGCGATGCTCTGGAGACGCTGGAGATCGACACCGACGAGCCGCGCAAGCTGATGCCCTCTGCCGGCGAGGCGGACGACATCTTCACCGTGTGCTGGACATCGGGCACGACGGGAACGCCGAAGGGCGTGCCGCGCACCCATAATCACTGGTTTTCCCAGGTTATCGCGATCGAGGACGCCGTGCCGCTGGACAACGGCTCGGTGATGCTCAACCCCTTCCCGATGACCAATATGGCGGCCCTGTCGGGCTTCTTTTTCTACTGGCCGCGGATCAACGCGACGCTGGTGCTGCACCACCCGTTCGACCTGCCGTCCTTCCTCGGCCAGCTGACCGGCGAGGGGGTGGCATACACGATCGCCCCGCCGGCCGTGCTGAACATGTTCCTTCAGAACACCGACCTGCACGACAAGGTCGACCTGTCGGCCGTGAAATACATCGCCTCGGGCAGCGCGCCGCTGGACCCGTGGATGGTGAAGGGATTCCGCGACAAGTTCGGGATCGAGATTATCAACTTCTTCGGTTCCAACGAAGGCATCGGCCTTTGCGGCGGCCCGACAGAAGTGCCCGACCCGGAACAGCGCGCCACGCTCTTCCCCCGCTTCGGCCGCGAGGGCATCGAATGGAACAATCGTTTCGGCCAGCGCTTCGAGACCAAGATCGTCGACTGGAACAATGACGACCGCGAGATCCTGGAGCCCGGCGTGCCCGGCGAAATGCTCATCCGCGGCCCCAACGTGTTCGACGGCTATCTCAACGATGCCGGCGAGGACGTGTTCGACGGTGACGGCTATTTCCGCACCGGCGATCTGTTCGAAATCGCCGGCGAGGGCGATCTGGAGCGCTATTACCGCTTCAAGGGGCGACGCAAGGAACTGATCATCCGCGGCGGGATGAATATTTCGCCGGAAGAGCTGGACGGTCTGATCACGGCGCATCCCAAGATCCGCGAAGCGGCCGTATGCGGCTATCCCGATCCGGTCATGGGCGAGAAGGTGTGCCTGTTTGCCGTCGTCATGCCGGGCGAGACCCTGACCCTGAAGGACGTCACCGAATTCCTGGAGAATGAGGGCGTGGCCAAGTTCAAATGGCCGGAGCGCCTCGAGCTTATCGACGCCCTGCCGCGCAATCCGCTGAACAAGGTGGTCCGTTCCGAACTGCGTGAAAAGCTGGAGCCGGCATGACGCGTCTTTGCATTGCCGGTTCCGCGATGACGGCCATGGGCAAGCGGCCCGAGAGCAGCGTGAAGTCCATGACCGCCGAAGCTGTCGCCGCCGCCCTGGCCGATGCCGGGATCGGCGCGGAGCGGATCGAGGCGGCCTGGTTTTCCAATACCCGCCAACCCATGCTGGAGGGGCAGAACACCATCCGTGGCCAGATCGCCCTGCGCGAGGCCGGCATCGAGGGCATCCCGATCGCCAATATCGAGAACGCCTGTGCCAGCGGCTCGACGGCGCTTCTGCAGGCCGCCACGGCCATCCAGGCCGGCCTGTACGAAACGGTGCTCGTGGTCGGGGCGGAAAAGATGTTCTTCCCGGACCGTCCCGAGGCCGTCGCCGCCGCGTTCAAGGGCGGAACGGATATCCACCGGATCGACGAGATCCATGCGGACGTGTCCGCCCTGGCCGCCGATATCATCCCCGAAGGATTGCGGGACGCCGGCGCACAGACGCGAAGCTTCTTCATGGACAGCTATGCCGCGCTGGCCCGGCTGCACATGAAAACCTTCGGCACGACCCAGGCCCAGCTGGCCGCCGTCGCCGCCAAGAACCACGATCATTCGGCCCTCAATCCGCTGGCCCAGTACCGCAAGCCGATGAGCGTCGAGGCCGTGCTGGCCGACCCGCTGATTGTCTGGCCGCTGACCCGCGCCATGTGCGCTCCGATCAGCGACGGCGCGTCGGCCATCGTCCTGAGTGCGGAAACCGCCCTGTCCGGTGAGGCCCGAAAACGTGCCGTGACCCTGCGCGGCCAGGCCCTGCTGAGCGCAACCACGCGCGAGGCGGCCGACTTCACACATCATATCGGGGCCCGCACGGCACGCCGCGCCTACGAGATCGCCGGGATAGACCCGGCCGATATCGACGTGGCGGAAGTCCATGACGCAACCGCCTATGCAGAAGTCCAGCAGGTGGAAAACCTCGGCCTCTGCCCGGTCGGCGAAGGCGGTGCCTATGCCGAAGCCGGCCATACGCGGCTGGGTGGCCGCACCCCGGTGAATCCCTCCGGTGGGCTTGTCTCGAAAGGGCATCCCGTCGGTGCCACCGGCCTGGCGCAGATCCACGAGCTCGTCACGCATCTGCGCGGCGAGGCGGGATCGCGCCAGGTCGAGGGCGCGCGGATCGCGGTGGCGGAAAACGGCGGCGGTTTTCTCGGTGTCGAGGAAGGCGCCACCGTCGTCTCCGTGCTGGAGGCGCCGGCATGACACCTGTTGCCCTGCGCTTTCTCGACCAGGCCGGCCGCACACCCGATACCGTCGCCGCGATCGACGATCGCGGCACCATGCCGACCTACGCGACACTGTCGCAACGCGCGCGCGGTCTTGCAGCGGGGCTGCAGGCGCGCCTGGGCCCCGAGCCCGGCCGGATCGTGGCGGTCGCGGCAAAGAACCACGCCGAACATCTCGTCGCCCTGCTCGGCATATTCCTCTCCGGGCAAACCTGGCTGCCGCTCAATCCGCGCAGCGCCCGGGCCATGAATGACGGTATCGTCGAGCGCCTCTCGCCGGCGCTGATCCTGTGCGATACGGATTGCGAAACCTGCGTGAGCACGGATGCGGAAACGCTCTGGTTCGAGGCCGGAAGCCCCATCGGCCTGAATGCGATCTCGGCGGATGCCGGCTTGTGGCAGACGCCGGACCTGCCCGAAGACCATGTGATGAGCGTCAAGCTGACCGGGGGCACGACCGGGACGCCCAAGGCTGTGGCCCAGACACAGCGCATGATTGCCACCGTGGTGGACGATCTGATCGACGTCTTCGGCATCGGGCCGGACGACACAAACCTCGCCGTCGCGCCGCTCTCGCACGGCGCCTTCCACCTCCTCTTCCCGCTTCTCGCGACGGGCGGACGGCAGGTCATCCTCTCCAGCGCCGATCCGGCACATGTGCTCGACGCGATGGAACAGCACGATGTGACGCTCACCTTCATGCCGCCCACGCTGATCGGCAAGCTGACCGCCAGCGGGCTGGCAAGACCGGAGCGCTTCCCGCGCCTGCGCAACCTGATCTATTCGGCTGCGCCCATGCCGCCGGCCCAGATCGAGAAGGCCTGTGCCGCGTTCGGACCGCGTATCGGCGTTCTCTACGGCCAGGTCGAGGCGCCGATGACCATCACCGCCATGACCGCCCGCGACATGCAGGAGCAGGGGAAACCGGAAAGCGTGGGACGGCCCTGCCCGTCGACCGAGGTCCGGATCGGCGATCCGGACGCGGACGGGACCGGCGCGATCCTCGCCCGCGGGCCGCTCGTCGCCGAGCGTTATCTGACCGGCGAGGACCTGCCCAGGGTGGACGGTTGGCTGGACACCGGAGACCGGGGCTTTCTCGACCCGGACGGCTATCTCCACATTCGCGGCCGCGCCCGGGAGATGCTGATCACCGGCGGCTTCAACATCTATCCGGTCGAAGTCGAACGTGTTCTTGCCGCGCTGGAAGGCGTGCAGGATGTCTGCGTGTTCGGCGTCGCAGATGCCTACTGGGGCGAACGTGTGGAGGCCGCAGTCGTGGCCGATGCCGGCCTCACCGACGAAGCGCTTGCCGCTGCCGTGCGGGAGGCCATCGGACCGGTCGCCGTGCCCAAACGCTGGCATCGCACCGATTCCCTGCCACGCAATGCGGTCGGCAAGACTGTCCGGCGGGAGGTTGCCGCCCGCTTCAGCGACGAAGCGGCGTGATCATCATGCTCGCCGAGGCGCGGGCATGAATGCGGTCCTCACCGGACATCACCGTGCACTCGGCCACGGCCATGCGCCGCCCCTTGTGCACGATCCGGGCTTCCACGGCGAGCCGTTCGACGCCCACCGGGGCGGCCTTGAGATAGCGGATCTGCAGATCCGTGGTCGCAAAACGCTCGTCCGGTCCCAGCAGGGACAACAGCGCGCACCCCGTCGCCGCATCGCACAGACCGGCCATCACACCGCCATGCACGCCGGCCATCAGGTTGGCGTGACGATCCGACACCGGGCAGACCAGGCGCGCTTCGCCCGGCGAGAAGCTGTCGACCTCGAAACCGATCAGGCCGGCAAAGCCGGGAGCCAGCCCCTCGGCCTTCCAGCGGCGCAGGATCTCCGCGCCGTCGACACCGTCCAGGTCGGCAAGGTCGAGGCTCATTCCGCCGCCTCCGCAGGGACCGGCTCGCGGAACTGAACGATGCGGAAACGCTGGGCCACAAAAGCCAGATCGGCCAGGCAGGCATTGCCCGCCGGATTGAGCCCGGTCACGTGATAGTCCGAATAGGCCGCCGCGAAGTTGATCGGCATGCGCTGGTCCATATTGATCCACAGCGACGCGCCGGCATCGGTGAAGGCATCCTGTGCCGCCTCGATGAAGGCGCGATCCGCGGAATAGAGATAGGAGGAAATCGCACCGCGCTCCTGTGCCAGCCGGGCGGCATGTTCCAGCGCCGCATCGCGATCCGGTTCCCGGATGAGGAAGCAGACCGGCGCGAAGATTTCCTCGCCGAACAGGTCTTCCTGGCCGGCATCGACCTCGACGACCAGGGGCGTCGCGGTCTGCGCCTCGGGAAAGTCGGGATGTTCGTAGGGCCGCGACTCGAGGACGACCCGGCCGCCCGCCGCGACGACCTTGTCCTTCACCTCCTCGAGCAGTTCGAGCGAGCGGTGCGCCTGGACGGCGCCGCACAGGCCGGCTGCGCGTTTGGGATCTTCCGTCCGTGCCGCGATCGTGCTGGCGAGCATCTCGCCGAATTTCTCGAAGCTCCAATGCCCGCTATCGGCCAGATCGACCCCGCCTGCGGGGATGTGGACATTCTGCGGACTGGTGCACATCTGGGCGGAGAAACCGCAGAAGCCGTTGGCCAGCCCGCCAATGGCGCCGTCCGGATCCGCGAGGGATTCAACGACGACGCCATTGCAGCCGGCGGTCTCGGTATAGACGAGCCGGTCGCGGCAATTCTGTTCGATCCACAAGCCGAAGCGCTGGCTGCCAGTATAGTCGACGATGGCGCAGTCCGGGTGCTCCAGCAGGGTGATGGTGATCGGGTCGTCGCGCTCGTCCGCGGCCATCGTGACCATGTTCGGGTCCAGCCCCGTTTCGGCGAGGACTTCGCGCATGCGCTTGACCGCCATCGCGACCGGAAGAATGCCGTTCGGGTGGGGTTTCAGGATGACCGGATTGCCGGTCATCAGATTGGCGAAGATCGCCGGATAGGCATTCCACAGCGGGAAGGTCGCACAGCACACCACCACGGCCACGCCGCGGCCGCGCAGGCGATAGGACTTGTCCAGCGTGACGATGCCGGTCCGCCCGAAGGATTTGCGCCAGGTCGCGTTCGGCACGACGTCGTCCAGCGCCTTATAGGCATAGACCAGCGCCTCGATCCCGCGGTCGAGCGCATTGGCCCCGCTGCCCGAGAATGCCATGAGATAGGCTTGCCCGGCGGTGTGCATCGTTGCGTGAGCATTGGCAAAAGCCTGCTCTTCCATGGCAAAGGCGAGCTCGAAGCAGATGCCGGCGCGCTCCTCCGGTGTCAGGCCCTGCCAGCCCTGCATCGCCGTCCGCGCCGCGGAGAATAGCGCATCCGGATCGACACGCGGATAGTCCACGCCCAGCGGCTGGCCGGTATAGGGCGACACCTCGTGTCCGACACGGCCGGTTTCGCCGGGCTGGTCGAGTTCGAACGGCTTGCCGAGCAGGGCCTCGAACCGTGCCTTGCCTTCTTCGGGCCGTCCCGGTGCGTGCAGCTTGCCGCTGGGCGATTCAACGAAAGGGCTCCAGTAGGCGCGCGTCGCGCAGGCTTCCAGCCCGGCGGCGAGATGGTCCTTGTGACGTTCATAGAGCGCCTGGGCGGGGGCAGAAGTCATCGCGGGGATCCTTGCGGCTGGACAATGGCGCGGCCGGCGGGCCGGCCTTTCGAAGTAAGTATTATTGTGCAAGCAACATAAACGGTCCAGAATGCATCACGCAAGCCGCCGGGCACACAGGCCCGCCGCCCCGACAACACTGCAGGAGTGAGCCCTTGTCCGACCTTGTTAAATTCATCAATTTCTACGGCCGTTTCCTGATCCCCTTTTCGTCCATCGGTTACCGTCTGCGCAGGCTGGGGGAGCCGGGGCGGCATGACGGGCTGGATGGCAAGACCATACTGGTGACGGGCGCCACCGGGGGCATCGGCCGCGCCATAGCCCTGCTTGCCGCACAGCAGGGCGCGCGCGTCATCGCGGTCGGCCGCAAGGCCGACATTCTCGCGGCCATGGCGGCGGAAGCCGGACCGGCCCGCGGCGAGATCCTGGCGACACAATGCGATCTGAGTCTCGCGGGCGAGACCCGTGAACTGGTTGAGCACCTGCACCAAAGCGGGGAGCGCATCGACGGCATCGTCAACAATGTCGGTATCCTCAATCACGCCTACGCGGAGACCGCCGAAGGCGTTGACGCCATGTACGCCGTGAACATCCTCAACCCCTACATCATGACCGAGGGGCTGAAGGCGGCGAACTGCCTCACGGAGCAGGCCACGATCGTCAACATGGCCTCCGGCGGACTCTACAATGCGCCTCAGAACCTGACCTTCATGGAGCAGGAGGCGGAGGGCTATAACGGTTTTGCGGCTTACGCCACGCACAAGCGGGCGCAGATCGTCCTCTCCGACCACTGGACAGAGCAGCACCCGGGATTGCGGGCCTACACCATGCACCCCGGCTGGGTGGAAACGGACGGCGTGCGGCGAAGCCTGCCGCGTTTCTACAAGGTGCTGCGCAGCGTGTTGCGCACGCCCGAACAGGGGGCCGACACGGCCCTCTGGCTGATCGCCGACCGGCCCGAGCCGGAGACCGGCGCGCTGTGGTTCGACCGCAAACCGCGGTCTGCCCACGCCTACAAGCGCACCCGGACACCCCTCGCTCCGGCTGCAGATATTCTCGACAAGCTCAAACGCGATGCCGGAAAGGATCCGCAATGACCAAGCTCGACCGCTTTCTCGCCCTGATCGACGACTGGAAGCGCGGCGATCTCGACGCCGTTGCCGCACGCCTGCACCCCGACGTGGTCTGGCACTTCTCCGCCACCACGAAACCGCCGGCCCGCGGCCGCGAGGAATCGATCGCCTTCCTGAAAGTGTATGGCAGCGTGTGCACGACGAGCCGCCTGCGCCTGTTCAGCCACGCCGAGACCGAAAACCGCCTGTTCTACGAGGCAACCGAGGATTTCGACACACCCGAAGGCCGGCACGTGCTCGTTCCTTATGCCGGCATTCTCGATTTCCAGGATGATCTCATCATCGGCTGGCGGGACTATTTCGACCGCCAGCTGATCGACAACCAGGTCGCAGGGGAAGGCGAACTGCCGGACTACTGCCGCGACCTGATCGAACGGCCCACCGTCACCTGACACAAAAAAGCCCCCGGCGCCAAGCGCCGGGGGTTTTCGTCTGGCCTGTCACTGACGCTAGAAGCGCAGCGACCCCTGAACGCCGAAGACTTGCGGGCGCAGCGGCACGGCGTAGTGCGTGTTGGCGCCGACACTGCTGGCGAAAGGCACGTTTGCCGAGAAGGTCAGGATTTCCTCGTCAAACAGATTGCGGCCGACCAGGGCGATGCCCCAGCGTTCGGCGTCGAGCCCGACACGCAGATCCACGAGCGTATAGGCATCGACTTCGCCGTTGCTGTCGAGATTGTCGTGGATGTTGTGCTCGCCGGTATAGCCGACATTGAGCGTGGAGACGAAATCGACGCCGTTCTGCATCTGCCGGACATAGTCCAGACGGGCAAAGCCCGTGGTCTCCGGCGTGAAGCGGCCGCGGCGGCCGGTATAGTCGCAGAGCTGGACGCCGTTGACGATGTCGCCATCGGGCGTTTCGCCGAAGGCGCAATTGCCGCGGCGGAAGTCGGTGTACTCGAAGTCGAGATAGGACAGGCCCGCCGACAGGGTGAGCTCGTCGGTCAGCGCGATCCGCGTATCCAGGTCGACGCCGGCAATCTCGGTTTCGCCGGCATTGCCGACATTGAAGCCGATCGTGCCGTCGAACTGGCTGATCTGCAGGTTTTCGTACTGGGCGAAATAGGCCGTGGCATTGAACTGCATGCGGCCGCCCAGAAGATCCGAGCGCAGGCCGGCCTCGTAGGAGGTGACCGTCTCGTCGTCGAATTCGAAGAAGGCGGTGGAGTTACCGCGAACGTCGAAACCGCCGCCCTTGAAGCCTTCCTTGTAGGAGGCGAAGAGCATCAGCGTGTCAGTGGCGTCGAACTCGACCATGATCGACGGCGTCAGACGATCCTCTTCCCGGCTCTGGTTGAGGTCGTGCCCGGCCATGCCCGGATTGTTCAGGGCCACGCCGAGGCCGGCGGACAGGATGCCCAGGGTCGCCGGGTTGGTCGCCAGCGGGGCGCCGAAGGAATTCGGCGAGGTGGTCGCCACGATCTGGCGCGACGCGTCCTTTTCCTCATAGGTCCAGCGCAGGCCGCCGATCAGGCGAAGGCGGTCGGTGGCATTGAACGTGCCTTCCGCAAACACGGCATAGGCCGTCGAGTCCTGTTCGTAGGCCCGCTCGATGCCGACATTCGCCAGCGGCCCGTAGCCGAGATTGGCGATGGCGCCGCCGAATCCGGTCACGTCGCCGGTATCCAGCGTGCTGGACTGGAAATAGACGCCGCCGATCCAGCTCAGCCGTTCGCTGGTGTCGGAGGAGAAGCGGATCTCCTGGGAGAACTGCTCGTATTCCTCGGTCACCAGACCGGTGAGGATGTAGTAGTTGGTGAAGTCGAGATCGGCGATCTCGTCGCGGTCGTAGGACACATAGCCCGTCACCGTGGTCAGCGTGCCGGCGTCGAAATCCGTATTCGTCGTCAGGGTGACGTTGGACACGGTATTGTTCGAATACTCTTCGGTATCGGCATCGCGAATGAAGTCGAACCGGGTATTGGTCATCGCGCCCGTCAGTCCGACCGCATTGAGCGCCTGGGCATAGGTCAGCGGGCCGGTGGCGACGTCCTGCGACACCTCGATCTCGCGACCCTCGACGTCGAAGGAGTTGTGCTCGACCTTCAGCGTCGCATCGAAATTGTGCGTCGGCGTGAAGAAGAGGGTCCCGCGTACGGCGAAGTCGTCGTGCTGGGGACCGTCTTCACCGAGATTCGGGGTGGCGACGAAACCGCCGGTCGATGCGGCCCGCAGGGCGAGACGCCCCGACAGGTTTTCCGAGATCGGCCCGGACACGTAGGCATCGAGCGCCGCTTCTTCGGTATCGAACATGTAGGACAGGTCGATACCGGCCTCGAACTCCATCGTCGGCCGCGCCGTGATCAGACTCAGCGCACCGCCGGTCGTGTTCTTGCCGAACAGGACCGACTGCGGCCCGCGCAGAACCTCGACCCGCTCCAGATCGAAGAAGGGCGCCCGCGTCAGACGCGCGCGGCCATAGCTCACACCGTCAATGAACTGAGCGACGGACTGTTCGAACGCCGGGTCGTTGCCGGTGCCGATACCGCGGATATACATCTGCGTGCCGATCCCGGTCTGGGTGACCTGGAAGTTCGGTACGGACAATTGCAGGTCGTCGAGCGTGCCGATCTCGAAATCGTCCAGTGTTTCACCGGTCACGACGGAGATGGCGATCGGGACGTCCGTGACGTCCTGCTCCCGCTTCTGTGCCGTCACGGTAATCACGTCGAGTTGCTGGGCCAGCGCCGGGACCCCGCCCAGTGCCGCCGAAAGAGCGGCGACAGCCGCTCCGGTCATCAAACCGGTTGCCTTCATGTTTCACTCCCCTTTGTTTTGGCGGCGCTTCGGCCTTTTTGTCCGCCATTGGAGCGACTATGGCATAGTTGGTTTGACAATGAAAGTTATTCGACGAGACGCGTAGCCGCCCAGATGTCGACATACCAAGCAACACTAGTGCACATACTTGCACACGCCGACTTGCATAAAGGGGCGGCCGGGCAGCCGGGCCGTCGCAGACAGGGTCCGGGTTCCACGCTCCCGACGCGCTCGAAGCCGCCAGCCGATACCCGCCGGCCGGCCACCGCGGAGCGGTTTCGTTGACGCCGGGGCCGGAGTGAAAATGGCGTTCGTGATTGGCGGGATGCGAACGCAGACACGGGCCGCGATTTGGCGCCATGCGTGCACGGCGCTGTGCCGGGTGACGGCAGATTGTCTGCCGTCACCCGACGCTGTGCGCTCACCCGTCGAGGGGTGTCAGAAGTTGGTCGCCCAGCTGAGCAGGCCGTTCAGTGCCGCAAACAGGATGACGACCAGAATGGCGAGCGGCAGGACGACACTCCACAGGCGTGCAAACCAGCTCTGGCGCCCCTGCCACACGACGACGGTGTTCCAGATCGCCAGTGCGAATGCCACGTAGAGCAGGAGCTGCGCGGCCATTGTCACGAAGAGCTGCGTCTCGAAACCGGACCCCAGCCCCGACAGATCGGAGAACAGCGTCTGGAACAGCAGGAACCAGGCGCCCAGGAAAACGAACACAAGCGCAATACCGACACGGACGAGCCGATAGGACATGGCCGACCGCCCCTCCAGCGCAAAGCGGCTCCCGTAGCGCCAGCGGACCACCGCCCGCACGGGCCATAGAACCAGCGTCGCCAGCAGCGCGGCCAGCGCGGCGCCAAGCAGCGGCATGACGAGCGAGCCCGCACGGTACCAGGGCGCCGGTATCAGATGGATGATCGGAGAGACCGGCTCGAACGTGACATAGTCGAGCGTGCCGTCATCATCGAGCACGGCCGAGAGGCGTTCGTAGCCGCCCACATGGCGCCACACGAACGGCTCCACTTCCCGCCACACCGCCGGCTTCCCAAACAGCGGATAGACCAGGTCCCCGTCCTCGTTCATGGAGATCGTCTCCTGTCCGAGGAAGCGCAGTATCGCGGCGAAATTGGTATAGACGGTCCGCGAGCTCTCATACTCGCCGACGACGAGCTGGCCATGCTCCTGGGCGGTTTCGAGCCGGGGGCCGAGCGGCACGACCGTCTCGGGGAAATAGCGTTCGGCAAAACCGGATGTCACGGAGAACCGCAGCGTACCGCCCGCCTCTCCGGTACTGTTGACGACGACATAGATCCCCACGCCTTCATCCAGCATCACATTGAGATCCGAGTGGAAGAAGCTGGTGTCGCCCCCGTGACCCCGAACCCGCAGATTGCCCTTGTCCAGCTCCCAGAAGCCCAGCGCCATGGCATTCAACGGCGGCGTGAGCTGATAGATGGTTTCGTACATCTGTTCCCAGGTCTGCGGGGCCAACACGTCCGGATTACGCTCCAGAAGACCGATCATGAAGCGGCCCATCGCCTCCCCGCTGGCCGCCATCGACCCGGCCGGCGCCATGGGCACAAGTTCGTAGTACTGAGGCTCTCCGTCGGAGGCGCTGCGATAGCCGTTGGACATGTCCGCTTCGAACCGCTCCGGCAACGGCTGGCGGAACGTCGCCCGCTCCATGCCCATGGGTTCGAAAATATGCTCCTCGACATACGCCTCGAACATCTGGCCCGAGACGCGCTGGACGATATAGCCGGCCAGAGCCGTCCCGTAGTTTGAATAGGCCGGCGTCTCTCCGGGCGGGAAGATGCGCGACGGCGGAGGCGCCTGCTTCAGGAAGTCCTCGAGCGGCAAGGCCAGCTCGGGATCGGAAACGATCAGGTTGCGGAACCGCTCCTGGAACCCGGGCGTATGGGTCATCAGATTCCGCATCGTAACCGGTTCGCCGAAGGCTTCGGGAATCTCGAAATCGAGATAGGCGTTCACGTCCTCGTCCAGGTCGATATGCCCGGCCTCGACCTGCTGCATCACCGCGATCCAGGTGAAGAGTTTGGAGATGGAGCCGGGCCGGAACATCGTCTCGAAACCGTCGACCGGCTGCCGTTCGGCCAGGTCGGAATACCCGAAGCCCCGGCTGGTCAGGATCTCGCCGTCCCGGACGACCGTCACCTGGGCCCCGACAATGTCGCCCTCGGCAAGGGCGTAGGGCATGATGCCGTCGAGCCAGGCATCCACATCGGAGCGGGTCAGTTGGGGCGCGCCCGTTTCGCTTGCGTCGGCAGCGACGGTTTCGGTATCGGCCGGAGCCGGCTCCAGCGGAGCGGGGTCGACCGGATCGACCTGCGCCGCTGCCGTGGCGCAGCTGAGTCCGGCCAGCGCGCCCGCAAGCCACTTCAATTGCGTTTTCAATGACATAACGGCCTCCATACGGTTGATGCAGAGCTTGAAATCAAAGGGCATTCCCCTCGAGCAGGGAGAAGAGGCCGATACCGGCGAAATTCCCCAGCACATATCCGAGAATCCCGGTGAGAATTCCGGGCGCGACCAGGTTGCGCCACTTGAACAGGATCGCGATCGCCGCCGCGATCGGCGGGCCGGCGATACAGGCCAGGGAGGCCGTCACCAGTTCGGCATAGTTCAGTTTGAGCAGACGCCCCGCGGCCAGCATGAACACCAGGTGCGAGACGAAGATGCAGCCGACCATGACGAACATGCCGGGCGCGGCGGACAGCATTTCCCCGAGATCGGCGCCTGCGCCGATGATGGCGAAGAACAGGTACATGAACATCATCGCCAGAATGTCTTCACCGCGGAGCCCGGAAAGGTATTTGCGGCCCAGCGTGGCCAGACCCGTCACCAGGACGGTGATGACGAGAAGCCGGTAGTCGGGAATGCCGAACGCATTGGCAATGAGCGTGCTGGCGGCCACAGCGCCGGCGGCCAGGGCCAGCGCCGTCGTCAGACCGAACAGGCTGATCGCGGGCTCCGTTTCGCGGCCGGCTGCAGGCGTCTCCCGCATGACCGCGTCCATACGCCAGCCATAGCGCTGCTGCAGCAGCGACCAGCCCGCGGCCAGGTTCAGCAGGATGATGAAGCCGACGCCGAAGATGTTGTCGATCGCCAGAGCGGCCGAGAGCTGGGAGCTGTCGTCGAAGGACACGGCTTCCGCCACGGCGACGAAGTTCAGCGAACCGCCGGTATAGGTCGCGGTGAAGACGGCAGCGATCTCCGCCTCGCTCGCACCGAGATCGACAAGGAGCGTTGCCAGCCAGGCCCCGAAGATCGTGCCGGCCATGCCGATCAGAAAAGCGATCAGGACACGGCCGCCTTCGCTGACGACTTTGACGAGATCGGCCTTCAGCAGGAACAGGGCGATCGCCAGCGGGACCATGTAGGTCCAGATCGAACCGTAGAGCGGCGCGCTTCTCGGCAGGAGGCCGACATGGGCCGCCACAAGTGCCGTCAGCAGGATGATGCCGGCCCCGGACAGGCGCTTGCCCCAGCGCGTTCTCTCCAGCCCGGCTGCCAGCGCGCAGATCGCGAGCAGCGCGGCCAGTAGGCCGAATATGTTGTCGGCGGCGATCAAGACCGGAGGCTCCGCCAAAGCGCGGAATTATGCACCGCAGGGCCGGGTGTGCCGGTCATCCCCACAGCCCCGTTTGCGGTGCCGCGACCTCGCCGTCCCGGTACACCATCCCGCCCGGCAGG
Organism: Pseudomonadota bacterium; assembly: GCA_034659015.1. Taxonomy (GTDB): domain Bacteria; phylum Pseudomonadota; class Alphaproteobacteria; order Caulobacterales; family Maricaulaceae; genus Maricaulis. Next base: position 163,298 of record JAYEGL010000013.1, read on the forward strand.
TCGGATTTCAGGTTCAGCGGACCGTCCAGATCGACGAAATCGCACAATTGCGCGATGACGAAAGCGGGCGCCATGGACAGGGATGTGCCCAGCATGTTGCCGACCATCAGGCCCTTACCGGCCTGGCGCGCCTCGGTCGCCAGCGCCAGGGCCTCGGTCAGCCCGCCCGTCTTGTCGAGCTTGATATTGATCATGTCGTAACGCTTGAGGGCATCCGGCAGCTCGCCGCGATGCAGACAGCTTTCATCGGCACAGAGCGGGATCGGCGAGCTCAGCCCTTCCAGTTCCGCATCTCCGCCGCGCGGCAGGGGCTGTTCGACCATCGCGACGCCGAGCTCGGCGAACGGTTCGAGCACGCGGCGCAACAGGTCCATGGTGAAACCCTGATTGGCGTCGATGATGATTTCGGCGTCGGGCCGCGCCTTGCGGATCGCCGCGATCCGTTCGACGGGAGCGTCGCCATTCAGCTTGATCTTGAGCAGGGGGTAGCCGCTGGCCCGCGCCGCCTGCTCGGCCATCAGTTCCGGCGTGTCCTGGATGCCGAGCGTATAGGCCGTCCTGCGCGCTGCCGGGCTGATCCCGGTCAACTCCCAGATCGTCTTTCCGGCGCGGTCCGCCTCGAGGTCCCAGAGCGCGCAATCGACCGCATTACGCGCACCGCCGGGCGGCAATAGTGACTGGAGGTCGTCCCGGCCGATGCCCGCTTCGATGGCGGGCCGGATCGCCTCGATCTGATCGAGCAGCCCCCGGGCTTCTTCCTGGAGATAATAGACCGGCACGCCTTCGCCGCGGCCAATCGCGCCCTCGTGCTCCAGTCCGACGACCACCGATTCCAGACTCTCGAAGACATGACCGGTGATCGCGAAAGGCGCCCGCATCGGCCAGCTTTCGCGGTGAACGCTCAAACGCATACTCATACCCCTGTCTTTGAGAGAATCTTGTCGACGATCAGTCCCGCCCCGTCCTTGATCGGATCGACGGCCGGCAGGCCGGTCTCGCGCTCATAGCGGTCCAGCAGGGCCTGGCGGTCGGGATCGGCCAATGTCGACGTGTTCACGGACAGGCCGACGAACCGTGCAGCCGGGTTCACGCGCCGCGCGAACGTCAGGCACTGCGCCATGGCTTCACCAACCGGCAGAACCGGGAAGTCGCGCCGACCGCCCGTGCCCAGCAGCACGTCCCGCGACGGATCGTGACACAGCACCAGCGCATCCGGTTGCGACCCGTGCAGCAGACCCAGGCTGACTCCGGCGAAACTGGGATGCGACAGCGCGCCCTGTCCCTCGATGACGTCCCAGTGATCGTCGGGCGCAGACGGGGACAACAGCTCCGCGGCGCCGGACAGGAAATCGGACACGACGCAATCGAGCGGAATGCCGCTCCCGGCGATCATGATTCCGGTCTGGCCGGTCGCGCGGAAATCGGCATTCAGACCGCGCGCCCGCATTTCGCGCTCGATCGCGAGCGCGGTGTATTTCTTGCCCACGGCACAATCGGTTCCCACCGTCAGGATGCGGCGGCCCGAACGCTTTTCGCCCGTGCCGACGGGCAGCTTGCTCGGCGGCGTGCGGACATCGATCAGACGGGCGCCGGACGTACGGGCGGCAGCCACGATTTCGGGGAAATCCGACAGCTTCACATGCATGCCCGAAACGACATCCAGGCCGGCGCGCGCCGCCTCGACAAGGTCTCCGACCCACGCGTCCGGTATCGACCCCCCTTCGGAGGCCACGCCGATCACGATCGAGCCGACACCTGCGGCCACGGCGTCGGCAACCGACATGTCGGTGAGGCCGCCATCGACCCGGCATCCGGCGGTGCGCAGCTGACCGGCGCAGTACTCGCTGCGCCACTGGATCAGCCCCAAACCCGTCTTCGCATGGCCCGCGTCCGGCACATCGCCGAAATAGATGAGATACGGAGGCCTCAACTGCACCGTACAGAGCCCGGCTTGGTGGTCCGGCACGCTCTGGATGTCCTCATTTCTGCTGGCGAGAGACACGATGATCCTCCGAATGGTTGTTGTTGGCGGTCGCGATCCTGAAGCAGCCGATGGTGACCAGCGGCACGACCACGATGGCGATAAAGGCATACGAAAGAACGCCGTACCCGCTGGCGATCAGGTCGATGATGCCGATGGCCTCCGCGAGAAAGATGGCTGTGGCCAGAAAACCGACGGCCACGGCGAAACGGGCCCATTGGGGAAGTCTGCGCCCGGCGGCCTCCATCGCCGTGTCGATCCGTTCGTTGATGGCATGGATGATGCCGACGCCGGTCTCGACGAAGGTTCCGAACAGGACGATCTGGAAGAGGACGCTCAGCCAGACCGTGTTCAGGATCTGCAGGAGATAGACGACCGGGACCGCTTGCTCCGCGATCTCGGGATAGCGGGCAAGCATGGCGAGGAAGACCAGTATCCCCGGAACAATGCTGACGAAGCCGGCGATCGCGCCGGACAGGATCGCTTCACGCCGCGTCTCGAGTTGCGGCAGCACGAAAAGAACCGCCGCAAACGCGATCAGATTGTACGCTGCGTACCGGATGCCATCGAGCAGCCAGCCGCCCTCGACACGCCCCGCCCCCAGGGAGGCCGCAATCGCCTCGCCATAGGACAGCGACATGTAGATGAAAAAGACGCCGTAGAGCGCGTAGAGCAGAAGCGACCACCACGCCATGATCCGCGCAATGGCAGGACTGCCGCAAAAGGCCAGGGCCCCGATCGCCAGAAGCAGCCCGATGGCGCCGACCGCGGTCGGAACGCCGAAGGCGTCGGAGACCATGTGCCCCGCGGCCGAACCGAGGACTGAAAGCACGAGCAGTGCGATCAGAACGTAGAGGATCTCGAACAGCCGCCAGAACGGTCCGAGCAGTGCCACGAAGAAGGTGCGGTAGTCATAGCCCCTGTTGATACGCGCGAATTCGAAGCCGATGCCCAGAAGGATCGACCAGACCACCGCCGTTGCGACAAAACCGAGGAGACCGCCGATCGCACCGTGCGACAGGAAGAATTCGGCGATCTCCCGGCCGGTGCCATACCCGCCGCCGATTATGACGGACTGGAAGACCAGGCCCGGAAGAAGATATTTTCTGAATGCGGTGATCATCGCGTGTGTCGGGTCCGCCTGTGGATCAGATCTGCAGCCATCAGGCCGCGCGGGGTTGTATCGCTGCCCGTTTCAGGCAGCGGCTTGTCCGGCGAAGACACTGCGCTCCGCCGGACATCGCCATGCAGCGCGGCCTAGTAGCGGAGGCTGGCCCGCACGCCGATCGTTCGCGGCCGGTTCACACTCGTCGCGATGATCGGCGCATCCAGCTCGCCATCGGCGTCGATGAATTGCTGGAGCGGGTTGGAACCGACGCTCACCGCCTCGATATCGTTGAGCAGGTTCGTCCCGAACAGTCCGATCGACCAGACATCGTTGGAAAGCTCCACGCTCAGATTGAGGTTCTCCAGCGGCTCGAGCTGAGCCGAAGGGAAGTTCTGGACGTCGGAATAGCGCTCGCCGATATACTGGAACGACCCGTTCGAGAGGAGCGTCCAGCCATTGGAGCCGATCGGCCGCGAGTAGGAATAGCCGGCCGACATTGTGAACTCCGGAATGTTGGCCGGGCTGTTACCGGCCCGGAGGTCGAACGGACCGACGGATCCGCCCGGCGCCGCCGTGATGACGGTGCCCTTGTCGAACTCCGCGTCGATGAAGGAGAGATTGAGAAAGGTCGACAGATTGCCGGTGACCTGGAATGACGACTCGAGCTCCAGACCCGTAATGGATTGCTCCGGCCCGTTGACCGTATTGTTGGCCGGCGTATTCACCCAGATCTGGGTGTCGTCATAGGTCGTGCGGAAAACGCCGACATTGGTGACGAGATCGCCGCCCATCCACGTCGCTTTCACACCGCCATCGACGGACAGAACCGAATCCTCGTCAAAGGTCAGGTTATCGAGGAACACGTCCTGATTGCCGCCCGACGCACCCAGCGCGGCAATCGCATTGCCGATGCCGCCATTGCGGGCGCCGCGCGCCACATTGGCATAGAGGAGGACCGAGTCGCTGAGCTCGTACTCGACGCCGGCGCGGGGCAGGATTTCTTCCAGTTCGAAATTGAACTCCGTGCCAACACCCGCGCCCTGAAGGACGGCGAGCGTGCTGACGAAGCCGATCGGATTGCTTTCTGTCCAGGGAATAAGGTTTCCGGAGCCGTCAAACTGCGGAACCAGGTTCACCACATTGTCCTGCAGGAGAGTAGCCGTCACCGTGTCGTTCACATAACGGGCGCCGCCGATCAGCCTGAGCCTGTCGGTGACCTCGTAGGTGAACTCCGCAAAGGCCGAATACTGCTCGCTTTCGGTTTCCGACAACCGTGTCGCGAGATTCTCGCTGGCCGGGGTCGTCACCGATACGCAGTCGGCGCAGGTCAGGAACTGGCCGCTGACTTCCGACCGGTTCCGGAAGTACGCGCCGGCCGTGAAGTTGAGCGGCCCGTCCAGGAAGGACACGAACCGGAACTCCTGCGACCACTGCTCGAATTCTCCCGAACCGGTCGAGAAGGTCGTCGTGTCCACGGTCGGGAAGAAGGGTGCCAGCCCGAAGGAATTACCCGCGCTGAAAAGGGCCGAGCTCGTGTTGCGCTCGTAATACCCTGTGATCGAGGTGAGCTGGAGCCAGTCGAAATCGTAGGACACGCGTCCCGAATAGAGATCGAAATCGTCCGTATAGCTCCCTGAAAGGGGCGAAGCCGCGAATGTCAGGTCTTCCGGATCGGAACCGGGGTCGACCTGAGTGGACTCGCCCATCTCGTCGCGCGACAGGAAGGCCGACAGACGGAATTCCAGATTGACGGTCGGACGCGCCAGAAGGACCACGCGGCCGCCGACGGATTCGAAATCATTGACGTCTTCACCGTCGCTCGGATTGTCGATAAAGCCGTCATCCTCCCGCTGGAACCCGGAAACCCGGAGGCCCAGCTGGCCGGGAACCATGACGAAGGAGGTCGCATTGTCGACGGTATAGGCAAGGCCGCCATCCTCGATCGACTCGGCGCGGACATTGGCCTGGCCCGTGATCGCCGGACCGTCGAGATCAGGGTCATTGGTGAAGTAGCGGATCACGCCACCGACAGCCCCCTCGCCGAACAGGGTGGGCTGCGGCCCCCGGATCACCTCGACGCGGTTGAGGTCGGCAGAGCTGAAATCGCGGATATTCCCGGATCCGGTGACCGACACATCGTCGAGGAAGACGCTGAAGACCGTGCTGGACTCGTACCCGCTGCCGGCGCTGCGCACGCCGCGGATGGCGATGTCGTTGGAATTCGGCCGCGTCTTGACATTCTGCATGCCGGGCACGTTGCGGGAGAGATCCTCGATATCCTGAATGCCCCGCAGGAGCATCTCCTCGCCGGTGATCCCGGCAATACTGGCGCCGATGTCCTGAACGGATTCCTCGCGGAAACGCGACGTGACGGTGATGACGTCAGTCACGGCTTCCTCTTCTTCACTGGCCTGGCCGCCCTCTTGTGCGGCCAGCGGCGCAGTCAGTGCCACGCTCGCAAGCAGAGCAATCTTGAAATGGCTAGACATAGCTACCTCCCTGTCCCCATGGCTGCGAAACGAATTATTATCGCAGCCTTATTGGACCCTATCGCAGCTAATTAGTGTTGGGAAGCCGTCTATTTGCGCCGCATACTGCAAGCCCGCCGCTGTTGCCGCCAGGGCACACAACGCTTTTAACTCCTTGATTATATGATATTAAACCAGCGCCGCTTCCGATCCGAGCCGGCGGCGCCACCCGCTCAGTCAGGGATTTTCAGGTCCTGCATGTACATCTGATCATGCATGAAAATCGCGTCCAGCAGGCGCTCTTCCGAGCTGGACAGGATCTTGTGCACCTGCTCGCGAATGTCGTCGGAGGCATCGCGCCGGATCGCTTCGACCAGCGCGCGCTGGTGCTCCCAGGTATAGGGCAGCGTCCGGTTCATCTTCACATACAGCCAGTAGATACGCATCGTCGTATCCTCCAGCTGCCGGATCCAGTGAATGAGCAGCGGGTATTTGACCTGCTGGGCCATGAACATGTTGAAATTCTTGTTGGCCTTCAGAAGTGTCAGCGCGTGCGCGTCATCCTGGATGGGCACCTTGTGAAAGGTGTCTTCATTCATCTTGATGATCTGGTCGTAATTCACCTGTGACGCCGCCATCGCGAAGATCTCCGGCTGCAGCATCTTCCGCATCGCGAAATTCTGCTTCACATCGAGCAGCGTCAGGGGCGCCACTCGGGTGATACGCGGAGAGACCGACACCAGGAATTGCTGGGCCGTCAGCTGCTCCATGATATTGCGCGCCGTGGTCCGGCTGATCTCGAACATTTCCGTCAGAATGTTTTCCGAGACCTTCTGGCTGGGCGCCAGCTTCTGCGTCACGATTGCGTCCATGATGACGTCGTAGGCGGTCGCCGGATCGACGCCGGATTGCCGTTTGGCCTTCTGATTATCTGCGTTGCTGCTCATACTGCTCGTGGTCTCGTTCCTGGCGCGCCGTCGGCCGTGTTCACGCTTGTTGCCTGCCCGCTCGGGCTTTATGGACGCCTTATTCAAAAATAAGGCTGTATTGTCAAAAGTCTTTCAGTTAGCGTACTGGCGAATTCACCGGCGAGGAACCCGTTTGCATGACGCAGGATAACCAAAGCAGAGCCAAGACCGCGCCCGGCGCCACCCGCCGCCGCCTCCTCAAGGCCGGTCTCGCGACAGCCGTCGCTGCGCCATTTGTCAATTCGGGCCAGTTCGCGGTGTTCGCACAGTCCGGAACGACCTATTCGGCGCGCACCCTGGCGCTGGTCGAGCGCAGCCTTGTCATCGACATGCTGTCATTGCTCGCAGACCTCGGCGACATGCTCGAAGCCGGCTACAGCGAACAGCCCTCGCTGGAAGATGGCTACGCCATCACCGATGCCCACCTGGAAAAGCTCCGCTCATCGGGCATCAACGTGTTTCACCCGGCGGTCGGCCTCGGCGGCCGGGACAGCGCCCTGACTTTCATGGCGAGAATGAACGCCTATGCCGCGGAGCGCCCGGACGTCTTCCGCCGCATCGACGCGGTCTCCGACTTCGACCGCATCATGGCGGAGGACCGGATCGGCTATATCGTCGGCATCCAGAATGCGCACCATTTCAACTCGCCCAACGACGTCAACGAGTTCTACAATCTGGGCCAGCGCGTCAGTCAGCTGACCTACAATTCCCAGAACCGCATCGGCGCCGGCGCGACCGAGCGCGTCGATGGCGGGGTGAGCCACTTCGGCGTTGCCATCATCGAGCGCATGAACGAGGTCGGCATGGCGGTCGACGTCTCGCATTGCGGCGACCGGACCACGCTGGATGCCTTCGAGATCTCGAGCGCGCCTGCACTGATCACCCACTCCAATGTACGCGCGCTGGTCGGCGGCCATCCGAGAGCCAAGTCCGACGAAGCCATTCGCGCCATGGCCCGGGCCGGCGGCGTGATGGGCATTACCGGCGTGCGCAACTTCGTCCGCGACCGGGAACCGACCACGATCGAGCACCTGCTCGATCATTTCGACTATGTCGCCAATCTGGTCGGTGTCGAACATGTCGGCATCGGAAGCGATATGGACGCAGACGGATATGACGACGTGCCGAGCGCCGCCTATGAGCGCCTGCGCCGCGGCTATGACGATTCCTATGCGTTCCGCGGACGGATCGACACTGACGGCTTCGACCATCCCAGGAAGATATTCGACCTGACGGAAGGGCTGATCCGGCGCGGGTATTCCGACGCCAATATCGAACTCATTCTCGGCGGCAATTTCAAACGCGCGCTCGGCGAGATCTGGAAGTCCTAGACAGCAAGGGGCGCGAACAGCGCCGGGGAGGAAGACGATGAAACAGACACTGATGGCAACCGCCGCAGCCGTCATTGCGCTCGGTGCGGCGAGCGCCTCGGCACAGGACATTTCGCCGGAACATGTCGACGAGGTCTCGCGCGCGGCGATCGAGGCTTTCGACATTCCCGGAATGGCCATCACGGTCGTCACGGGCGACGAGACCGTCTTCACGAATGCCTATGGCGTGCGCGACGTGCGCGACCCCGACACGCCGGTCGATGCGGACACGCTGCTGCCCTTCGCCTCGATCGGCAAGGCCTTCACGACCACGCTCATCGCGATGCTGGTGGACGAGGGCAAGCTGGACTGGGACACGCCGGTCCGCGAATTCATCCCCGAATTCGAAATGTCCGATCCCTACATCACGGCGGAATTCAGCGTTCGCGACATGGTTACCCACCGGTCGGGCCTGCCGCTCGGGGCCGGCGACCTTCTGGTCTTCCCGGACGCGGAACCCGAAGTGTCCGACATCCTCGCGGCCCTGCGCAACATTCCGCCAGAGACCAGCTTCCGCTCGGAATATGCCTACGACAACCTGATGTACGTCATTGCCGGCGAAGTCGTGTCGCGCATCGAAGACAAGCCCTGGGCCGACGTCATGGAGGAACGGATCTTCACGCCGTTGTCGATGGAGTCCTGCGAGGCCCTTCCCTCGGCCGCAGCCGCCGCCGACAACACCGTGACCCAGCATTCCAGGGCGCCGGGCCAGGCCGAGGCCGCACCCATCGATCCCCGTTACATCCTCGGCGACAACACCGCTCCGGCCGGCGGAATCAGCTGCTCGATCTCGGATCTGTCGACCTGGGCGCAGTTCTGGCTCAACGAGGGAGTCGCGCCGGACGGCGACCGGCTGATCTCGGAGGCCCAGTACGAGGAGCTGTGGACCGGCGTCACACCGCAGAATGTCAGTCCGCTGCTGGAACAGCTCGCGGGCACGCATTTCTCGCTCTACGGCCTGGGCTGGACCCTGCGCGACTTCAACGGCCAGCTGCTCGTCGGTCACAGCGGCGGGCTGCTCGGCGCGTCCTCCTATTTCGGCATCCTGCCCGAGGAGGACCTCGCGGTCTTCGTCACCAGCAATGTCTCCACCTACGGCTCCACCGCACTCGCCCTGCAGCTGCTCGGCGACGCGTCGGCGCCCGAGGCGGACAGCGACTGGATCGGAACCCTGCACGGCGTCTATCAGCGCATGCAGGAGACCGCCGTCAACGATTCCGGGAGCGGCGAGCAGCAGGACGTCCCGATCGAGCCGGTCCGCGATCTGGCGGCCTATGCCGGCACCTATGTCGATCCCTGGTACGGTCCGGTCTCGATCGAGAACCGTGACGGCCGCCTCTTCATCGACATGAGCCGGTCGGAGGTTCTCGACGCATTCCTGGTGCCGGTGGCGCCGGACCGGTTCGTCGCGCGCTGGCCGGATCGCAGCCTGAATGCCGACGCCTATGTCGATTTCGTCGCGGACGACGGCCGCGTCACCGGAATGACGATGGTGCCGGTCTCGGAAACGACCGATTTCTCGTTCGACTTCGAAGACCTCCAATTCACCAAACAGCCCTAGCCCCGCCACCGGGCGCCTGTCCCGCGAGGAGACCCGATCATGCTCAAGACGCTCACGCTCAGCCTGGCCCTGGCCGGAACGGCCGCCGCGGCGGCTCAAACGGACGCGCAGGAGGACACTTACGACCTCGCCATCCTGGGCGGACGCGTCATTGACCCCGAAACCGGACTCGACGCGATCCTCAATGTCGGCATACGCGACGACGCGATCGTCGCGATCACCGAGGACGCGATCCGGGGCGAACGAACGCTCGACGCAGCCGGCTACGTCGTTGCACCGGGCTTCATCGACCTGCACGCGCATGGCCAATCCCTCCTGGCCGGGCGCGTGCAGGCGCTCGACGGCGTGACAACCGCCCTTGAGCTTGAGTCGGGTGTGTATCCGGTCGACGCATTCTACGACGCCGCCGCGGCCGAGGGCCGGGCCATCCACTATGGCGCCTCGGTCAACTGGTCACGCGCACGCTACGCCGAGCTGACCGGTTACGAGCCGGCCTCCTACCGGGACCCGTTCGAGCCGGACCCGGATGCGCCGGACTGGCGATATACCCCCGCCAGCCCGGCGCAAACCCGGCAGGTGCTTGCACGCGTCGAAAACGGGCTCGATGAGGGCGGGCTGGGCGTGGGGGTCCTGCTTGGCTATGTGCCGGGCTCCGGACGCGGCGAATACTATGCCCTGCACGAACTGGCCGCCGCCCGCGACGTCCCGACTTTCACGCACGCCCGCTACCTGTCGAACATCGAACCGGACAGCTCGCTCGAAGGTTTCCAGGAAATGGTCGCCGTCTCGGCCGCCACCGGCGCCGACATGCACATTTCCCACCTCAACAGCATCAGCCTGCGCGATATCGGCGAGATCCGCCCCATGATCGAGGCGGCCCAGGCCAACGGGGTGAATATTACTGTCGAAGCCTATCCCTACGGGGCCGGGTCCACCGCGATCGGCACCGCCCTGTTCGAAGGCGAGAACTGGCAGGCCCGGCTCGGCGATATCGAGAAGTCGGACTTCACCCTCGATGGCGTGCCCCTCACCGATGCGGAATTCGACCGCCTCCAGGCCGAGGAACCGACCACGGACATCGTGGTGCATTTTCTCGACCCCGATCACAACGCAGAGGACAGCGCGCTCCTGGCCCAGTCGATCCTCTATCCCGGCGGGGCCATCGCCTCGGACGGCGGGTCCTGGTCGCTCGGCGGCGAAACGATCGCCGGCGATGTCTGGCCCCTGCCGGCCGCTGCGGAATCCCACCCGCGAAGTGCCGGAACCTTCTCCCGCTTTCTGCGGGTCTATGTGCGCGAGCGCCAGTCGATCGGCCTGAGCGATGCCCTGGCGAAGGTCAGCCTCATTCCGGCGCAGATTCTCGAGGACGCCGTGCCGCAGATGCGGCGCAAGGGTCGGCTCCAGGAAGGCGCGGACGCCGATATCGTGATCTTCGACATCGAAACGGTCAGTGACCGGGCGACCTATGAGGAGCCGGCGCAACCGTCGGCCGGGTTCGAATACGTGATTGTCGGCGGAACACCGCTGGTCTGGAACGGCGAACTCGACACCTCCGTCCTGCCGGGCCGGGCCATTCGCCGCGCCGCACAAGACGACTGAACCCGACACCGGCGCGGCCGGACCGCCGCGCCACCCTATCGACTGCGAACAGGAAGACCGGTCTCATGAAACACAGCCCCTCCTGGCATGGCGCCGCAGCCGCCCTCGCACTGCTCGCGTCCGGCCACCCGTTTGCCGCCGCCCAGACGACCCCGGACACAACCGCTACCGCCGGGCATGCCGAGCCGCGCCTCGACGGACTCGCCGATTTCGTCGACGGCGTCATGGCGCAACAGATCAGCAGCCACGAGGTCGCCGGCGCAACGATCGCCGTCGTCCACGATGACGCCCTCCTGCTGTCTGCCGGCTACGGGTTTGCCGATATCGAATCCGGTACACGTGTCGACCCCGAAACGACGCTCTTTCGTCCCGGCTCGGTCTCCAAGCTTTTCACCTGGACTGCGCTCATGCAGCAGGTCGAGCTGGGCCGCGTCGATCTCGATGCAGACATCAACACCTATATCGACTTTCACATCCCGCCCTATGAGGGCCAAACGGTCCGCGTTCGCGATCTGATGTCGCACAGTCCGGGCTGGAGCGATGTGAGCGGCATTTCGGTCGCCACGGTTGAAGAGCTCACACCCTATGGCGAATGGATCCAGCAGCATATTCCCGAACGTGTCTGGGCCCCCGGGACGGAGATTGCCTATTCGAACTACGGCGTCGCACTCGCCGGTTACATCGTCGAGCGGGTCTCCGGCGAGCCCTTCGCAACCTACGTGGAAGACCACATCTTCTCGCCGCTGGACATGCCGTCAACGACGTTTCGGGAGCCCCTTCCCGAACATCTCGAAGACCGCATGGCGACCGGCTACGAGATGGAGGACGGGCGACTGGTCGCCCAGCCGTTCGAACTGTTCAGTTCGATCATGCCGGCCGGTTCCGGCACATCGTCGGCCCGCGACATGGCCCGCTTCATGCGCGCCATGCTCAATGGCGGCGAACTCGGTGACGTGCGAATCCTCCAGTCGGCTTCGGTCGAGCTGTTGATGCGCGACTCGCTGCGCAATGCGCCGGGCCTTCCGGGAATGGCGCACGGCTTCTACGTGGTGCAGGAAGACGGTCCGCGCCTTGTGGGGCACGGCGGCAACACCGGGGATTTCCACTCCAACCTTATCCTGGCACCGGAGGCCGGTTTCGGCTTTTTCGTCTCGGTTACCGGCGGCAGTGAAAGCTCCGTCGGGCGTACGGATCTGACCAATGCCATTATCGGCCGGGTCTTTCCGCAAGATGCCGCACCGCGCGAGCCGCGGCCGGAAGACGAGGCCCTGCCGGTCGGATCCTACCGGATGAACCGCCGCGACTATTCGCAGCCGCCACGTGAAGAATACGATATCGAAGTGACCGCGGCAGGCCGCAACGCCATCCGGATCCGTTTCCTGGAGGACACGACCTACTGGGAACGCATCGGTCCCATGACGTTCGAGAAGGTCACCGGAACCCGGCACAGCGGCCCCTTCGACCGCGCCCGCTTCCACACCGGCCCCTCGGGTCTCGTGCTTTCCTTCAGCTACCAACCCTACATGGCGTATCACCGCGTCGACGATTGAGGAGCCATTCCATGCCCATGCCGAATATGAAGACCCTCGCTTCCGTGATCGCGCTGATGGCTGCCGGCCTCGCCGGCCCTGTCCTGGCGCAGGACGCTGACTCGCCCTCCATCGTTCAGCCCGAGGACTGGACGATGGAGCAGCAGGACTCGATGTCCGTCGTGACCGCACCGGAAGGCAATCTCGACATTGCCGTGGTCGAGGTCGGTCCGGCCGACGATGCCCTGGCAGCGGCCGCAGCCGCATGGCGCGTCTACGACCCGGAGGCGCAACGGAGCGTCGAGCTGACGACCCCGGCCGCATCGGAAAACGGCTGGGACCAGCGGGTCAGCATCCGCTACGCCACCTCTCCGTCCGAACAGGCCACGGTGAGCGCGCTGGCGCTGCGGCAGGGCGATGACTGGACCGTGGTGATCGTCAACGGCGCCCAGTCCACCGCCAATGTCCGTTCGGCCGCCGTATCCCTGGCCCGGGATTCCGTGCAGGCCGACGGCTACGAGCCCGAAGACTTCTCGGACCGGACCCCACATCGCCTGACCCCGGAACGCATTGCGATGCTCCGCGATTTCGTCGCCGAAGCCGCCGAGACGCTGGATGTGCCGGGCGTGGGCCTGGCCCTGATCGATCAGGGCGAGGTGGTTTTCGAAGGCGGTGTCGGTGTGCGTTCGCTGGACGATCCGGCACCGGTCGATGCGGATACCCGCTTCATGATCGCCTCCAATACCAAGGGCATGTCGACCCTCCTCCTGTCCATTCTCGTGGACCGGGGCGAGCTCGACTGGGACCAGCGCGTTGTCGATCTCTATCCCGAATTCCGGCTCGGCTCCGACAGCACGACGGAATCCACGCTCGTCCGCCATCTGCTGTGCGCGTGCACCGGGCTTCCGCGCAAGGACTGGGGCTTCATCCTCGCCGACCAGGACACGCCCGCTTCGGACGTGTTCCGGCAATTGTCCGAGACCCAGCCGACCAGCGCGTTCGGCGAGCTGTTCCAGTACAACAACAACATGGCCGCGGCGGCCGGCTATGTGGGCGGCGCGCTGGCCTATCCGGACATGGAAATCGGCGCCGCCTACGACCGGGCCATGGACGAACTGATCTTCCAGCCCCTCGCCATGCCGGACACCACGTTCGACTTCGATGAAGGCGAAAGCGGCAACTGGGCGCCGCCGCACGGGCTGGATGTCGACGGCGACCAGACCGTCATGTCCAATCATTTCAATCGCGGCGTCTATCCCTACCGGCCGGCCGGCGGGGCCTTTTCCACCGCCTCCGACATGGCCCACTACGTCCAGCTGGAGCTGTCCCGGGGCCTGACCCCGGATGGCGAGCGGCTCGTCAGCGAGGAGAACCTGCTGGCCCGGCGCGAACCCGGTGTCCAGGTGGCCGAGGACGTGTGGTACGGCATGGGCCTGTTCAACGAGGAACACTGGGGCATCCCCGTGGTCACGCATGGCGGGACCCTGCTCGGCTATCACAGCAACTGGTATGCCTTGCCTGAAGCCGGCGTCGGGGCCGTCATCATGGTCAATGCCGATACCGGCGCCGTGATGCTGCGCCCCTTCCTGCGCCGTCTGGTGGAAGTGCTCTATGACGGCCACCCCGAGGCGATGAGCCAGATCGAGGCCGCTGCGGCGCGCCTGGACGCACAGACGCAGGTCCGCCGCCAGGGTCTCGACATCCCCGGCGACCCGGCCGTCCTGGACGGCCTGGCCAGCCGTTATGAGAGCCCGGGCATCGGCACGATCACGATCTTCGAGAATGACGACCAGACCTGGATCGAAGCCGGTTCCATCCGCGCACCCCTGGCGACGCGGCAGAACCCCGACGGCACGGTCTCCATCGTTTCCATCGGCCCCGGCGCCATCAGCCTGGAAGCCGAAGTCGGCATGGACGACGGTGCCCGGACGCTCACACTCCGCGACAGCCAGCACGTCTACCTCTACACCGAGACGCGCTGAGGGTCCGCCCGGACAGGCGCGGTGCGGTCTCGCACGACCGGCGTCAGCCCCGGCCCGAACCGGCTCCGCCGGGACTGCAGGGTCTGGCGTGTTCGGGCCACCGCCCGCGCCTGCAGCCGCGTTCCCGTAGCGGGCCGGCTAGGACCAGGCCCGCTCGACAAACCAGTACGCGCCCACCCCGGTGAGCACGGCGATCGCAATCCACCGTCCGTATTCGACCAGGCGTGCATCGAGGTATCTGACCAGGACGCCAGTCCCGAGCAGCATGGCGGCAATAAAGACGACCTGGCCGATCTCGACACCCAGATTGAACCCGAACAGCGCCGGCAGCCTGTGTTCGGGGGCAAGCTCCAGTTCGAGCATCAGGCCGGCGAATCCGACGCCATGGACCAGTCCGAACCCGGCGCTCAGCGCCGGCGCCGACCGGCTCGGGTCGCCGCCTTCACGCAGCCAGCCGCCATACGCGAACACCACCACAAGCAAGCCGAGCCAGACGGGGCCGCTAATCGCCCCGCCCGTTGACACATTCAGCACTGCGAGCCCGGCCAGCAGGCCGGCAGCAATCCACACATCCCGCCGGGACGGAGGCGCACGCGTCAGCATCGCCTCGGCCGCCAGGAACAGGATGGAAAAGCCGATCAGGGCCTCGACGGCCGGCCCTGCCGGCGCAATCCACCCCAGGACAGCCAGGGCCAGGGTGGCCGAATGGCCGACGGTAAAGCCGACGGTGACGAGGCATAACCGCCGCCAGCCGGAGACAACGAGGAGCAAGGCGCACAAGAAGGCCAGATGATCCGGACCGGAAAGGATGTGCGCCGTCCCGATACGGATGAAGTCGCCGACGCGCTGCCAGCCGCCCTGCCCGGCTGCGCCTTCCGTGAAGCGCACACGGCTGCGGCTGTGTGTGAGCACGTCATCCTGCCAGTCCGCCGCGCCGAAACGAAGGCGTGTGAAGTGGATATGGTTGGCCGAGAGCGGCGAGAACACGTCGGCGGAGAGCTCGACCGGGCCTTGGTCCTGCGGGCAGGCCCATTCCATGTCCCCGCGCAGACGGCCGTCCGGCAGAAGGCGGATCTGCGGGATCGAGACCATCTCGCACGGCGCTCCGCCGCGGCCCAGCGCCAGCCCCTCGATCAGACGGCGGCGGAATCCGCCTTCCAGCGTCGTGCCTGCCGGATAAAGCGAAAGAAAGAGTGTCGCCTGCCGGGCCTGCAGGTCGACCTGGCCGGTCACCCTGCCGCCCTCGACCGTCCAGCTCGAGCTGGACGCGCTACGCTCGTGCGCATGGGCAGCGGCGGGCAGGACGAACCCCGCCAGGAGCAGCACAGCCAGCAACCGGATCATGACGGATCGTCATGGCCGTACCGGATCTCGGCCTGGTCGCGCATGCGTTCAAGGTGGCGGTCCAGGGTTTCTGCCTGGATACGGTCTCGCCACAGCGCCTCCACTGCGGCGCGGTGGGTGCCGAACTCTGCCGGCGGCGGCGATTGCCGGTCCAGCAGGGTGAGCCAGTGATACTGCCCGCCGACATGCACCGGACCGGCCGTTTCGCCGGTCTCCAGCGCGAGAACGTGATCGGTCAGAGCGGGGCCGAGAGCCCGGCGCAGCTCCGTGACCGTCACCGGCCGATCCGGCGGATGCGCGCCGGGCCGGGACTGCGGCCCGGCGGGCGATGGAGCCACGGTCCACATCACATGCAGGGCGGGTTCGCCGGCAAACAGGCCCCGCTCCGCCTCGAACAGGGTGCGCAGCTCCGCATCCTCCGGTTCGACCGGCGCCTGGGCTATAATCGCATCGATCATCGCCAGCACGATCGAGCGCCGGAGCGTGGACTCATTGCGGGGCAGGTCGAGCGCCAGAGCCCGCTGAAACAGCAATTCCTCGTCGATCAGGCGGTCCAGGACGAATTCGCGGGCATCCGCCTGCAGCGGATTGCGGCTGTCGCGCTCGATCGCGTCCAGCGCCAGCGCGATATCGTCGGGCGTGATCGGCGTTCCGTTGACCCAGACGGTTCCCGACGGCGGCAGACGCGACAATGCACTGTCCGGCAGAAGCAGGGCGGCCAGGGCAAGCCCGCCGCCAAGCAGAGCTCCGGCGGCAAATCCGGTTCGCGCATTGAACCGGATCATTCGGGATCCTGCACTGTGGCCGGCCCGCCGGCATGGCCCAGATAGATCGGCGACGACCAGGCCCGGTGCTCAACGCGCGCCACGCAATCCTCGGCCATATCCACCCGGTAGTCGCCCAGACAGGGATCGGCGGCGATACACTGGCCGTCCTCGTCGTATTCACAGCGCAGAGGGTCGCCATTGACCTGGCCGCTCGGCTCCTGGATCGCGCGGACGTAATACACCGCATCCCGGCCGCTCGCGGCGAAGTCGGGGTCGCTGAACTCGACCGTACAGCCGGCGCCCCGGTCGTCGCAGGGCAGAACCCGCCATTCATCCTCGATCAGCAGGTCGACGGATTCGTCCGGCGTGATCTGCGGCCGGATACGGACGATTTCGATGCGCGTGATCCGGTAGCGTTCGTCGCCCGGATTATAGCATTCCCCGCGGCACAGTTGCTGCAGCCGGTCGGCCGGCAGGCCGCGCACCGCATAGTCCGGACAGCCCGGATTCTGCTTCAGCGACCCCACGGCGCGCACCCGGAAGCGGGGCGTTTCGCCCAGATCCGCTTCGCCGCCCATGGGCGCGATCACCGTGCCCGTCTCGTCCACCAGGTCGAACCAGAGTAATTGCCGCAAACCCGATGTGGCATAGACATTCCGGGTGTTCAGCGCATCCCATATGCCGTCGCGGGAGCGTTCCTCCGCGTGGGCCGCCACAAGTCCGCCGCCCGTAAAGAACGAGGACTGGCGTTCGATCTCGGTATTGCGGAAGCTGATATTGCGGATCAGTTCCTCACGATCCAGCGCGGTCGAGTGGGCCGGAGCGCCGGGGTCCGGCGGCACGAAATGGCGAGCCACACGGGCGCTTACCGCACCGCCCGCATCGGTCATGTAATGACGCGCAAAGGGCTTGTATCCGATGCCAGGCCGGGCGGTATGGGTATCCGAGGAACCGATGAACCCCCACCGGAAGCGGATGGGTTCGGCCGGGTCGTCGAAATTGCCGATCGCGAGGCCATACTGGACCGACGTTGTCGGGTTGTGATTGAAAGCCGGCAGGAAACAATCCCGGCACTGGCCGGCATCGAGCCAGTCCGCGATCGTCTCCCCCTCCACCGTCAGATGCGCTGCAAGGCCGACATGCACGGCATTCACCCGGGCCTGCTCGGCCCGCGCGTCGCACTCCTGCTCGCTTTCGCCGCTCGCCAGGCAGCGCTCTTCGATGATCTCGCCGGCCCGCCAGCAGGTGGGCAGATAGGTCTCGGTGGGTTCCGGGCAGACCGGCTGGTCCACATCGCCCAGCATGGGTCGCCAGGACCGGTATTCTTCCGCATTGCCGTGGCCGGAAAAGACCTCGATGAGGCTGAAGGCTTCGGGGCGCTGATCGGCCGCCAATTGCTTGTCCCAGCGCGTGCCGGGCGGCGTGTAAAGGCCCCAGCTCGTGCCGTGCGGAACAATCAGCGGATCCAGCCCCTGGCTCTCCAGCCGGGCGACCAGCTCGCCGGGCGTGGCCGCCAGTTCGTAGCAATCGGGCGGCAGATCGCCGGATGCCATGCTCTCGTCGCAGAGCGGCGTGTCCCGCACCTCCTGCACGAATCGTGTGAAGTCGTAGTAGTTCTGCCTGTTGGGAAGATCGAGCAGGGCAATCTGCGGCGGCAGCATGGCCTGCGCGTTGTCGCGCAGCACACGCACGGTCGTTCCGGTGGCCGCGATCGGCCGGGCGGAAATATCGGCGTCGTCCAGCGAGCGGAAGACCACATTCTTGTGCCCGTAGTGATCCTCCGGCAGCGGCGCGACCTGGGTCCACTCGAAACCGATAAAGGGTACGACATCCACGTTCCCCGCAGACCGGGCCTCGCACCGGCGAACGGTGTCGATGGATTGCTGCCAGCGCGCCGGAGTGAGGGCTTCGGCATGATCCGTCATCGCCCAGAAGTCGAGTGCCGAACAATAACGGGCAAAATCGCAGGCGTCGGCGATCGGATTCGCCCCCTCGCCCCGCATGATCGGCAGAGCCCAGACGAAAGCGTCGGTCGAAAACGTCGAATGAACGTGCAGGTCGCCGAACAGGATCTCCGTCTCACCGGAGGCGCCGGCCGAGCGGATCGCTTCGGACTGTTGCGCCCGGCGGCCTTCGATGACGGCCCGGGGCACGGCATCGCCGGTAATCTCGCCCGGCCCGCGCGTGCGCCCGTGCCAGCCATTCATGATGCCGGCGAAATAGACCGCCAGCGCCGCAATGAGGGCCAGTCCGAGGCCCAGGCAGACAAGCAGAATGCGGGGCATATCAGGCCTCCTCGCCGCTGTCTGAACCGGTATTGACCATGGTGCGGGCCTGTTTGGCGAAGGTGTCGGCCGCCCCGTCCCGGTCATCCGCATCCTTCAGCAATGCGCTCAGATCGTAGGGCACGACGATGCCTGCCTGGGCCGCCGGCCGTTCGGCGATCCGGTCGATCCAGCGATTGAGATGCTTGAAGGCGGAGCGGTCGACCCCGGACCAGGAGGCCGTGCGGGCCCAGCACCAATTGGCGATGTCGGCGATGGAATAGTCTCCGGCCAGATAATCGCGCCCGTCCAGACGCCGGTCGAGCACTCCGAGCAGGCGTGCAGTCTCGCCCTGATAACGCTGGATCGCGATGTCGATCTTCTCGGGCAGGTAGCGGAAGAACACGTTGGCCTGCCCCATCATCGGCCCGAGCCCGCCCATCTGGAACATCAGCCATTGCATGACCACAGAGCGCCCCTTGGCATCCTGCGGCATGAGCTGGCCGTATTTTTCCGCGAGATAGACCAGAATGGCGCCGCTCTCGAACACGGCGAAGTCATCCGCGTCCCGATCGACGATGACCGGGATCCGCCCGTTCGGATTGAGCGCGAGGAAGCTGTCCGCCTTCTGCTCGCCAGCCATGAGATCGACCGGCCTGACCTCATAGTCCACGCCCAGTTCCTCAAGCATGACGGAGGCCTTCCAACCATTTGGCGTTGGTGCCGTGTAGAGATCAATCATGGGAATTACCCTTTTGCCCGGCTCGATCCTGAGCCCCCGGATTGACGTGACGCTATATTTTGGCACTTATAGTGTCAATATATTCGGAAACGGGCCCAGAGGCAGGAGACGCAATCCATGACGGACGGGCGCATGGCCAGACGAAGCGCAAGCCGCGACAAGATTGCCACCGCGTTCAAGGAACTCGTGCGCGAGGGAGACGACTCCCCGAGCGCCAAGGCCGTCGCCGACCGCGCCGGTGTGGGATTGCGCACCGTTTTCCGGTGCTTCGAAGACCTGGAAACGCTCTACCGGGAAGTCTCCATCGCCCTGCAGGCGGAATTCCTGCCGCGCGCCCGGATCGAATATGCCAGTTCGGACCGGGCTGAACGGCTGCACCGGATGCTGGTCAACCGCACCGCCGTCTTTGCGGATATGGAACCGTTCCAACTGGCCGCGGCGGCGCATCGCCATCGTTACGAGGCCCTCAAGGAAGATCATCGCGCCCTGCTCGCCGTCGAGCGTGACCGGCTGCGCAGCGCCGTCAATCCGGACGGTTTGATGCCCGAAGCCCACTTCGAGGCCCTGTGCGCGGCGACCAGTTTCGACTATTGGCGCCGGCTCCGGTTCGACCAGGGGCTCGGCAGGGATGCCGCGGCCGAGGCGATGACCGTCGCCGCATCCGCCATTCTCGGGCACAGCGAAACCGCGGCTATCCCCGTTTCATCGAAGGACGAATTGTGACCGATACCTATCTGCTCTATGGCGTTCCGGCGTCCTACTTCACCGCCAAGGTGCGCGCCTACCTGCGCAAGCAACGGCTGGACTTCGAAGAACGCTCCAGCGCCCATCCCGAGTTCGGCGCCAGGATCTACCCCGCCACGCAACGCGTCTTCCTGCCTGTGCTGGAATGGCCGGGCGGAGATATTGTCCAGGATTCCGACGACATTATCGAACGCCTCGAAGCCGAAGGGGCCGGACGCCTGAGCTGTCACCCGCCCGGCCCCGTCCAGAATGCTCTTTCGCACCTGTTCAACCTGTTCGGTAGCGAGGGACTGGTGCGCCTCGCCATGCATTTCCGCTGGTCGTACCTGGATCAGCAGGACGCTTTCATCGCGGCCGGGTTCGTTCACGGGACGGCCCCGGAGAGCCCGCCCGACGAGGCCGAGGCGATAGCCCGTCCGATGATGAACAAGCTGGCGAGCTATCTCGAACCGCTCGGCGTGTCGGCCGCCTCCATCCCCGCCATCGAGCAGGCCTATGACGATCTGCTCGCCGCGCTGCAAGCCCACTTCACCCGGCATCCATGCCTTTTCGGAGCCTGGCCGAGTCTCGGGGATTACGCGCTGTTCGGCGCGCTCTCGCCGCATCTCGGCCGCGACCCGGTGCCGTCGAACCGGATGAAGCTGAGAGCGGAAGCCGTGTACCGCTGGACCGAGCGCATGGCCGCGCCCAATCTGGATATTCCGGAATATCCCAGCTATCCGCATACATCCTTCCTGCCGGACGATCACATTCCGGACACGCTGCTCGATATCGGCCGCGTGGCGGCCGGAGAAATGCTGCCCCAATTCACCGATCAGGTCCGCGCCTTCAACGCCTGGGCGGCCCAGCAGACGCGCGTGACCGGCCAGCCTGTTCTGGCGAAGCCCGGTCAGCGCTCGGCCACACGGATCGAAACCCGCTATCGCGGTACGGCCTATGCGACCGGTGTTCCGGTCTATCGCATCTATCTGATCCAGAAATTCCAGACCGCCGCGGATGCCTTGTCGGCCGCGGACATGACAAGGCTCGAAACGTGGCTCGACCAGGCCGGTCTGAGCGCGCTCCTGCACGTTCGCCCCAACTATCCCGTCCGCCGCGAGGGCCATGTGGAGGTCTGGGCCTGAAGGCCCGGATAAGACCGATGAGCCTTCGCACGATAGGCAGCCAGATTCTCACCAGCCCCGGCCTGCGCCAGTTCAACCGGGCGGCGCGCGCGGGATTGCGCCGCCTGGCCGGCCGTCCCCGGACACTGCATGCCTTCCTGGAGACCGGCGAACCCTATTCCGAAGCGCTCGCTCATGCCCTGCCGCCCCTTTGCGATCGCTACGGGCTGGAGCTGCATATTCATCCGGTCGGACCGCCGAGTGCCGCTGCGGCACCGGAACCGGAGAAGCTGCGGGCCTTCGCCGAACGGGACGCACAGGCGCTTTGCCGGGAATACGGATTGCCGACCGGGATCCCGGGCGCGCTGCCCGCAGGGGCCGACACGCAACCCGGCGAGCGTTTGCGGGCCAGGCTCGGCCACTATGCCAGCGGAGCCGTCTGGTTCGAGGGCGAGTGGTATACCGGTCTGGATCGGCTGCACTATCTGGAAACGCGGCTGGGCGCCACCGCGGACACGCTGCTCTATCCGCCGCCGGCGGAACCGGAACGGGCCGAGGGCGGGCAGGTCGACATGTATTTCTCCCTGCGCAGCCCCTACAGCTATCTCGCCCTGATGCGGATCGAAGCGCTGGCCCGCCGGTGGCAGGCGGATGTCCGCTTGCGGCCCGTCCTGCCCATGGTGATGCGCGCCCTCCCGGTGCCGCCGGCGAAACGGCTTTACATCGTTCGCGATTGCAAGCGCGAAGCGGAACGCCTGGGCCTGCCCTTCGGACGGATCGAGGATCCGGTCGGGCCCGGCGTCGAGCGCGGACTGGCCTGTTTCTATCACGCCGAACGACGCGATGGCGGGCTGGAATTCCTGCGAAGTTTCGCGCGCGGCGTCTGGGCAGAGGGCATCGACGCCGCGAGCGAGGCGGGTCTTCACCGCATCGCGGCCCGCGCCGGCATGAGCGGGAACGAGGTGCGCCAGGCCCTGGCCGACGAGACCTGGCGCGAAACGGTCGAGCACAACCGCGCCGCCCTGTTCGGGGCGGGGCTGTGGGGCGTACCCAGCTTCGTCGTCGGCGAGCGGGCGACCTTCGGCCAGGACCGGCTATGGCAGGTGGGCCGATGGCTGCAGAAGACCGGCTGATGCGGCCGACAGACTGGCGCGGACACATTCCGGAATCGGTGTGGTCCCGCTTTCTTGAAGCGAGAGACGGCCAGCGGCCGCTGTTCCGGCTTCAGGCTTCAGGCTTGATATCGACCAGGGTGAGCCCGAAATGCAGGTCTTCGCCCGCAAGAGGATGGTTGCCGTCGGCCGTGACCGTGTCGTCGCTGACCTCGGTGATCGTGAGGTTCACCGTCGAGCCGTCCTGCTGTTGCGCGGAAAGCGTCATGCCGGGTTGAGGGGTATTGTCGCTCGGCAGCTGCGTGCGCGGAATCTCGACGATCATGTCTTCGTGACGCGGTCCGAAGGCGTCGTCGGCGCTCACCACAACCGACGTTTCATTGCCGGCTTCCAGCCCGTCCAGGGCGGCTTCCACATCCGGGAATATCTCGCCGCCGCCGATCGTCAGAGAGACGGGGTCGTTGTCTTCGGTCTGTCCGACGACCCGGCCATCGGCCGTGCGAACAATGTAGTTTACCAGGACGGTGTCGCCCTTTTTTGCGGTCTGCATGATGAAATCCTGTCGAGGGTGAAAGGGTCAGGTGCGCCGGCGAACCGCGCCACAGGCAACGTCACGTGCACCTGCGATCCGCATCCGTCGCAAGCTGCGCCCCGTCTGTCAAATCGAGCCGGTGATATTCAGCCCGGCCGCCCGCGTTCCGGTGCACGCGCCGCCACCGTTTCCAGCCCCCGCAGGATCCAGTCCCGCGTCTCGGCCGGGTCGATCACGTCGTCGATCTCCATGAATTCGGCCACGGTGAGGGCCTTGCCCTCATCATAGAGGCTCTGCAGCTTGGCATCGAAATAGGCGGCCCGCTCGTCCTCGTCCTCGATCGCTTCCAGTTCCCGGCGGAATCCCAAACGGACGGCGCCCTCCAGACCCATCGCACCGAATTCTCCCGTCGGCCAGGCGACGGAGAAGAAGGGCGAATGGAAGCAGCCCCCCACCATGGCCTGGGCGCCCAGGCCGTACGCCTTGCGCACCACGACGCTGAACAGCGGGACGGAGAGCTGGGCGCCGGCAATGAAGAGCCGGCACGCCTTGCGGACCTGGCCCTGGGCCTCGATCTCCGGCCCCACCATGAAGCCGGGCGTATCGCACAGTGACAGGACCGGCAGGCCGTGCGCGTCGCACAGGTGCAGGAAGTCGGTCATCTTGGATGCCGCGTCGGCGTCGATCGCGCCCGAAATGAACTGGGGATCATTGGCGATCAGCCCCATCGGCCGGCCGCCGATCCGCACCAGCGCCGTCACCGCCGCCCGTCCGTAGTCCGGCTTGAGCTCGAGCACGCTGTCCACATCGGCCAATTGTTCGATGACCTCGCGGATATCGTAGACCCGCATGCGGTTTTCCGGGATCAGCGCGCGCAGGCGCCGGGGGTCGTGGGCTTCGAACTCGTCGACCGGTCCCTGGAAGTAGGACAGGTAGCGCCTGGCCGTCGCGACAGCCTCGGCCTCGTCGGCCACGACGATGTCGATCACGCCGTTCCGCCGCTGCATGTCCACCGGACCGACCTCGCCGGGCCTGTAGACGCCCAGCCCGCCGCCTTCGATCATGGCGGGACCGCCCATGCCTATGCTCGCATTCTCGGTCGCGATGATGACATCGGCGCAGCCCAGCAGGGCCGCATTTCCGGCGAAACAATAGCCCGAAACGATACCGACCAGCGGCACCTGGCCGGACAGTTCGGCAAAGCGGGCAAAGGTCGGTATGTCCAGGCCCAGGCGGGTATCGGTTTCCCCGGGCCGGCCGCCACCGCCTTCCGCAAACACCACCAGGGGCACGCCGGCGCGCGCCACCAGGTCGATCATCCGGTCCTTCTTCTTGTGATTGTAGGCACCTTGCGTACCGGCAAAGACCGTGAAGTCGTAGGCAAAGACCGCACAGCGCGATGCTTCCTCACCGAACCGGGCGCCGTTGATCGAGCCGAACCCGGCGATCATGCCGTCGGCGGGGCTTTTTTCACGCAGCTCCTCGGGGGTCCGGCGGCTGCGCTGGGCCGCCAGGTTGAAGGCACCGTATTCCATGAAACTGCCCGGGTCGCACAGGTCCTCGACATTCTCGCGGGCCGTGCGCTGGTTGCGGCTGCGCCGCCGCTCGACGGCATCCGGACGGCTGGCGTCCGTCAGCTCCGTCCGGCGCGAAAAGACTTCGTCCAGATCGGGGCGGATGTGATCGGGGTCGTAGGCCTGCGCTTCGGCAGCGGCGGTCTCGAGCCCCTCCACCGGGCGGACCGTCGCCAGGCACTGGCCCTCCATGACCGGGTCGCCCGGCCCGACACGCCAGCCGGAAAAAACGGCATCCGCCGGGGCTGCAACCTCGTGCTCCATCTTCATCGCCTCGATGATCAGCACGGACTGGCCGGCCCTGACCGTATCGTCGGCTGCGACCTCCAGGGACACCACGACGCCCGAGGTCGGCGCCCTGACGGCCTGCTCGCCCTCGGGAACGGGCGCTTCGGTCGGGACGGTGTCGACACCGGCTTCGTCATGCGCCTGTCCGGCGGTATCCAGGCGGGCGGCCTCGGCGACCAGTTCGCCCATGATGCGATCGGCAAATTCGGTGTCGGCGGTGCCGTCGCGCACCTCCGACCGCCCAAGCAGGGCCTCCAGCAGGCTCCGGTTGGTCCGGCAACCCTCGATCCGGAATTCGTGCAGCGCCGAGCGCGCGCGGGCCAGGACGCCCGCAAACCCGCCGGTCTCGCTGTGCACGATCAGCTTGGCCAGGAGGGTGTCAAAGGCGGGGTTGGGCCGGTAGCCGGTATGACCGGCCGTATCGATCCGCAGCCCCGGACCGGTCGGCGGTTCGAAGCAGGTAACCGGTTCCCCGGCCGGACGCACAGCCCCGTCGGCCGAAACGATTTCGGCATTGATGCGGGCCTGCAGGGCCATGCCGCGGAGCGGCAGATCACGACCGCCCAGGCCCAGCTCCGCAAGCGTCGCCCCCTGCGCCAGGCGCAACTGGATCTGCACAAGATCCAGCCCGGTGATCGCTTCGGTGACGGTATGCTCGACCTGCAGGCGCGGATTGGCCTCGATGAACACGAAGCGCCCGTCCGGCCGCATCAGGAACTCGAACGTCGCCAGCCCGCAAACGCCCGATGCCCGGGCCAGACGAAGCGCTGCGTCCGTCAGGGCCGCCCGCTGTTCCGGGTCGATCGTCGGACTGGGCGCGATCTCGACCAGTTTCTGCCGGCTGCGCTGAAGCGTGCACTCGCGCTCATAGGCGTGCATGCAGGCGCCCGTGCGGTCGGCAAGGACCTGGATCTCGATGTGCCGCGCCTGTTCGATCAGCTCCTCGACATAGAGGTCGGGATTGCCGAAGGAGGCCTGCGCTTCGGCCTGACAGGTCTTCAACGCGGTCTCCAGATCGCCGGCATCGCGCACCGGGCGGGTCCCGCGGCCGCCGCCGCCTGCAATCGCCTTGAGCATGACTGCGCCGTCCGGCCCCAGGGATTCCAGGAAGGCGCGTGCCTCCTCCACACCGACAGGCCCACCAAGCCCCGCGGGCACCGGCACATCGTGCTCGCCAGCCAGATCGCGGGCGCGCGCCTTGTCGCCGAGCAGGGCGAGGGCCTCGGGCGGCGGCCCCACGAAAGTCAGGCCGGCCTGGGCGCAGGCCCGGGAAAACGCGGTGCTTTCACTGAGAAACCCGTAGCCGGGATGCACCAGATCGCATCGGGTCTCGCGTGCCGCAGAGACAAGCGCCTCCACGTCCAGATAGGCTGCCGCACCCCGTCCCGGCAGGGCGTGGCGTTCGTCGCCGAAATCGAGATGGCGGGCCCGGCCGTCGTCGACGGAATGGACCATGACGACGTGCAGACCCAGCTCCCGCGCAGCGCGCGCGATGCGGATGGCGATTTCACCGCGATTGGCGACGAGCAGACCGGTCATCGGATCTCCGAGTGTTGCTGGGTCAGTCCTTGTGCATCACGCCGGCGGCCAGGAAACCGCCATCGACGGCCAGCACATGGCCATTGATGTAGCCGGCTTCGCGGCTGGCGAGAAACAGGGCCGCCGCGGAAACCTCCTCGGGCGTGCCGTAGCGGTCCGCCGGAATGGCCCGGCGATAGACCTTGCGGGTGGTTTCGCTGTGCATGCGCGCGACCAGTTCCGTCTCGATCGCGCCGGGCGCGATCGCATTGACGGTCACACCGGCCGTGGCGAGTTCGACGGCGAGGACACGGCTGAGCATGATCACGCCGCCCTTGGCCGCACCATAGGCTGCGCGGCCGGTCCCGCCGGCCACCCCCGCCGTGGAGGACAGGTTGACGATGCGGCCATAGCCGGCCGTCACCATCACCCGGCCGGCGGCGCGGTTGATATAGAAGGCGCCCGTCAGGTCCGTATCGATGATCCGCTTCCATTCCGCATCCGTGGTGTCCAGACAGGGTCGCTCCACGCCGATACCGGCACTGTGAACAAGAATGTCGAGTCGTCCGCCGCCGATCGAGACCGCCCGGGCGACGGCCGCGTCGCAGCGCGCGCTGTCGGTGACATCGAGTTCGAAACCGGACACGGCTGCCTCACTCAACGCACCGATCTCGGCGACCGCTTCGGCGAGGCGCTGCCCGTCGAGATCCGCCAGGAGCAGGCCTGCACCGCCCCGTGCCAGATCGCGCGCAATCGCCCGGCCGATGCCGCTGGCGGCACCGGTGACAAGCGCGGTCTGGCCGGTGAAGTCGGAGTGCACAGTCATTCAGCGGGTTCGGCAGCGGTCTGAACCATGTCCGTGCGGTAGCGCAGCACGGCCGGCACGCTGAGCAGGGCCAGCGCAGAGGGGATCAGAGCCACGGCGATGCGGATCCAGAACAGGGCGCGGTCGGACTGCGCCTCGGCCCCGGAGACGAAACCGCCGGTGCCCAGGACCAGTCCGACCACGAGCGGGCCGAGGGCAAGCCCACCCTTCTCGACAGCCGTCCAGACGCCGGTGAAGGTGCCGGCAGCGTCGCGGCCCTTCTCGCGCGCATCGTGAATGATGTCGGTGAGCATCGCGAAGGGCAGGAGCTGGAGACCGCCGAAACCCATGCCGACCACGCCCGTCATGGCGATCACCAGCGGCCAGTCGTCCGGGCCCGAGGCGAGCCACAATCCTGCCAGGCCCGCGACGGTAATCAGCACCGCCGCGAGATAGGCGGGCACCTTGCCGGTCAGCCGCGCGATCGCCGCCCAGGCGAACATCGACAGGATCGTTCCGCCCAGCAGGGCGAGGAAGACCGTCGACATGGCGCCCTCGCTGCGCCCGGCGATGTGCGTGACATAATAGGGTGTGGCACCGGTGAACACGCCCAGCCCGCCAAGCTGGATGATGTAGGCCAGCGCCAGCATGCGGAACCGCCCGTCCTTCAGCGCATCGAGGAAGCGCGCCTTTGCGGCATCCGCGGGTGGCGGCACGACCGGCGCGCGCGCGGTCCCGAAGAATGCGATCAGCATGGTCGCGGCACAGGCGCCGCCCAGCACCCAGGACATGCCGGCAAAGCCGGCCCGGCCTCCGCCGAAAGCTTCCAGAAGAGCCGGCGCGGCCGCCGACCCCGCCAGCACGCCGGCCATGGCAAAGCTCATCCGGTAGGCCATGATCGAGGCGCGTTCGTCAGGATCCTGGCTCATCTCCGCGGGCATCGACAGGTAGGGCACGGCGAAAACCGTATAGGCCGTGGCGCTGAGCACGTAGATCACCACGACATAGAGAAAGTTCAGCCGCTCGCCCGGCAGTTCCGGCGCGCTGAACAGGAAGACGAAGCTCAGCGCGGTGAGAATGCCGCCGGCCAGAAGATAGGGCCTCCGGCGCCCGATCGGGGAGCGCGTCCGGTCGGATACCCACCCCATGAAGGGATCGGTTATCATGTCCCAGACCCGGGGCAGGAAGACCGCCAGGCCGGCCAGGACCGGTGACACGGACAGGATCTCGGTGAGGTAATAAAGCAGGAGGACGCCGGGCACGGTGAGATAGATACCGGTGCCGATCGAGCCAATGCTGAAGGCCAGAACGATACGTCGGGGCGTTCTTTGCACTGCGTCCTCCCGGATTGGCCCCGAACAACCGGCGGCCGCTCAAGGTGGGAGAGAACCTTGAATGCGTCCAGACCGGACATTCGCCGCCCCTGTCCATTGACTAAAACTGAAAATGACGCCAACCTCATATTTAGTCAAGACGAACCCTTCAGGCAGGAAATGAGCATGAGCGAAGCCGCACGCGAAATCAGCAACTTCTCCCACTTCGCCGCCGGCGACGAGGTAGGGGTGTCGTCCTGGATACCGGTCGACCAGACCATGATTTCCGACTTCGGGCGCGTTACGCTCGATCCCGATCCGATGCATATCGATCCGGACTGGGCCCTGGCGAACGGTCCCTATGGCGGCACGATTGCCTTCGGCTTCCTGACCGTGTCCCTGCTCACCCACATGCTGCACGACGCGATGGGCAGCGATCCCCAGCGCGCCACCGGCAAGGACGGACATTTCCTCAATTACGGCATGGACTATATGCGCCTGCTCTCGCCGGTGAAGGTGGGCAGTCGCGTGCGCGGCCGGTTCAAGGTCCTGGAGACACGGACCGATGCCAAGGGCCGCGACATCGTGAAGTTCGGCTGCGAGGTCGAGATCGAGGATGGCGACCGGCCGGCCCTTGTCGCCGAATGGCTGTCGATCTGGATGCCGCCCGAAGCCGTGGCCTCCGCCTGAACCCGTCCCTGTCCCGCGATCCGGTAACTGCCGCCATGAATGCACCGACCAGCCCGCCCCGCACCCTGCCGCCGAAACTGCCGCGCATCAGCGATTATGTCGCGCGCTATGCCGCGCTGACCCCCGATGCCGAGGCCATGGTGCTGGACGACGAGCGGATCAGCTACCGCGTCTTCAACGAGCGGGTCGACGCGCTGGCCAAAGCGCTGCTCGCGGCCGGCGTGAGCAAGGGCGATCGCGTCGCCACGCTCTCCACGCCCAGCCCCGACTATTTCCTCGCCTTCCTGGCCACGGCCTCCATCGGCGCGATCTGGGTCGGCATGAATCCACGCTACCAGCTGGACGAGCTGGCCTATGTCGCCGGCGACAGCGAGCCGTGCATCCTGCTCGCCCGGGCGCATATGGACGGGCGCGACTATTCCGCGGACTTGCTGGCGCTGAAGGCCCGCACGCCGTCCATCCGCCAACTCGTGATCTTCGAACGCGACAGCATGCATACGCCTGACGGAGCCGTGACTTTCATGGACTTTCTGAAGGCCGGCGCGTCGGCTTCCGACGACGAACTGGTTGCACAGCGCGACATTAGCGGCGGGCGCGATGCGTGCATGATCGTCTACACGTCCGGATCCACGGGAAAGCCCAAGGGCGCCCTGCTGCACCATGAGGGCATTATCGGCTTCAGCGTGGAACAGCACGGGATCTGGCCCGTCCAGCCGATGCGGGCGCTGAACTATTTCCCGATCAACCACATCGGCTGCGTCGTGGACGTGTCGACACCGACCCTGACAGCCGGCGGCACGATCGTTTTCCTGGAGCATTTTTCGCCGCGGCGCTCGCTGGAGCTCATGCAGGACGAGAAGGTCTCCTTCTGGGGCTCGGTGCCCAGCACCTTCCAGCTTCAGTTCGCCGATCCGGAATTCGACCGGTTCGACCTGTCCAGCGTGCAGATGATCATGTGGGGCGGCGCCGTGATGCCGCGCGAGCTGCTCGACCGGCTGCTCGGTTACGACATCCCGCTGGCGACGAATTACGGGCTCACCGAGTCCGGCAGCGCGATCACGATCGTGCCGCCGAGCCGCGATGTCGACATGCTGGCCGGCACGGTGGGCTTTCCCTTTCCCGGCACCGAGATCCGCCTGGTCGGCCCGGACGGTAACATCGTCGCCGACGGCATGTCCGGCGAGATCCAGGCGCGCTCGGTCTACAATATGCTGGGCTACTGGAACCGCCCGGAGGCGACGGCGGAAACGCTGCTGCCCGGCGGCTGGCTGGCGACCGGCGATATCGGCCGGCGCAATCCGGACGGCAGCTATTCCATCGTCGGCCGGGTGAAGGAAATGTACAAGTCCGGTGGCTACAACGTCTATCCGCGCGAAGTGGAAACGGTGATCGAAAGCCATCCGGCGGTCGACATGGCCGCCGTGGTGAGCACGTCGGATCCGGTCTGGCAGGAGGTCGGCGTGGCCTATGTGCTGCCCGGCGGCGATCTGGACCTGGACGACCTCAAGGCCTTCTGCCGCGGCAAGCTGGCCAACTACAAACAGCCCAAGCGTTTCGTCGTTCTCGACGAATTTCCGCTCCTGCCGATCGGCAAGGTCGACAAGGTCACCCTGAAAAAACGGGCCGCCGACGACTACAGGCCGGCCGAGGGAGCCGCCTCATGAGCCCGGTTCTCTACGCGTGTTCCTCGCGCATCGCCCGCATCACCCTGAACCGGCCCCAGCGCCTCAACGCGATCAATCGCGACATGCTCGACGCCCTGGAGGCAGCGCTGAGGCGCGCCCATGACGACGATGCCGCCGAGATCGTCCTGCTCACCGGTTCCGGTACCGCCTTCTGTTCCGGCGACGACCTCGTCGAGCTGGCGTCCAACCCGCCCGAACGGGACGGGGTTGAAGCCGCGATCGACCGTCTCCAGGCGATCACCCGGCTGATCATGTTCGGCCCGAAGACCGTGGTCTGTGCCGTGCGCGGCTGGGCGATCGGCGGCGGCGCCTCCTGGCCGCTCAATGCCGACATGGCAATCTGGAGCGAGACGGCCGGCATCCGCTTTCCCGAAGGCCTGCACGGTCTCTTTCCCAGCGGCGGCGCGACGGTCCTGCTGGAACGCTTCTGCTCGCCGCACCGGGCCAACGAGATCCTGATGCTGGGCCGGCCGTTAAGGGGCCCCGAGCTGGTCCGCGCCGGACTGGCCGGCGACCTTGTTCCCGCGTCCGAATTCGACGACCGGGTTTCCGCATGCCTGCACGGGCTTCTGGCCCTGCCGGACGGCACGCTGGCCCGCTACAAGGCGGCGCGTATCGCCTCCCAGCGCGACGCGGTCGAACGCGCACTGCAGGCGGAGACCCGCCAGCTCACGGACGCGATCGATGCGCTGATCGCGTCCGGCCACTTCCCGGATATCAAACGGGCCTGAGAGACTAGTCGTCCTGCCAGGGCCGCATCGGCACGGAGATGCGGCTGGCCGCCTCGCCCCCGCGCGAGATCTCGAACACCTCGTCCTCGCCATTGGAATAGCGGCGGAAATAGGAGGCGTCGGCCCCGGCAATCGCCACGCGCAGCCGGTGACCGGCCTCGATCCGGGCGGCGACGGGAAAGAGCGCGAATTCCACTTCCATCCGTTCGCCCGGCGTGACCGGCAGGGCATCCTCGCGGCGATAGCTGTGCGGGGCCGGACCCATGTCGTAGGGCAGGGTCTGCGGATCCGCCGGTGCCCTGTGGATGGCGCGAAACTGGCCTTCGGTGAGATAGGTCACACGGCCGTCCGGAGCGACATCCTCGAGATAGACGTGAAAGGCCGGATCGTCCGTCGCCGTGGCGACGTGCAGTTCGATCACCGGAGTCCCTGCCACTTCCATATCGGCCTCGAAGGGAGCCGTGTCGAAGACGATGAGTTTCTCGTCTTCCCCGCGCCGGTCCGGATAGGCCGGCGGCGTGCCGAACTGGGTCGACCAGCGTGTCTCGTCGCCGGTCTGGGCGGTGAAGTCGACCTCGTAGACATCGACCCCGGCCTCCGCCGGGCGTGCCGGGCTCAGTGTGTTGTCGTCCGCCAGGAAGAAGGTCTCCGGCGCCACGCCCTCGGGCGGCCAGACACCGGTGGTGCGATAGTCCCCCGCGCCCATGACGTAGTAATGGATGCGGCGGTCGTCATAGCCCGCGTCCATGATCGTCTCGTAGAACCCGTCCATCGCTGCGAACTGGTCGTCCGCTGCCGGCCGGGGTTCGGTGACGCCGGGCAGGTAGGGATCGGCCAGAACGCGGTTGGAGTGGTCGTTTCCGGTGAGCCAGATCTCCATCGGCACGTCCGGGGCGGAACGCCAGCGGGCCAGCGCGGCCTCGGCGGTGCCGCCATCGACCCAGCTGCCCCAGACCTGGGCCGGCGTCGCCTCGCGGCGGATCCCGTCCAGATGGGCGGCCGGCGCGGACTCGAAGAAGACATAGCCGTTGAGCCCGGCATCGTCGTGGAATTCCATCTGCGCGTAGTCGTCCGGCGCCCAGCGCTCGCGCCCGGCCAGCGCCTCGCGCAGCAGGGCGTAGTCGTCGTCGCCGTCCACCGGCGCCAGGATCGGCCAGAGCGGCACGCAGTCCACGGCCCGGGCCAGGCAGTCATAGTCTTCGCCCGGACGCGGCGAGCGGCCCTCGTCGGCGGCCTTGGTCGCCCCGCCCCAGTTCTGCAGGAACCATTCATTGGCCACCCCGCCCGGGAAGAAGAGCTGGAGGAAGACGTCGAAATCGACCTCGCGGATGATCGCCCCCTTCAGCGCCGGAGCCGGACGGCTGGTGGCGATATCGGCCGTATCCGCCATGTAGGACGTGCCCTGGGCGAAGACATTCCCGTCGGACCAGGGCTGCGCGGCGATATGGCCGATCAGCACGTCCATGTCCGCGATCTCGTCCGGGCCGATATCCACACGCCGGGGACCGAAGGACGAGGTCGAGCCGCGCGTATCCACAGAGGCAAGGACATAGCCGGCTTGGACGAAGCGCTCGAAGGTGCCGATCATGCCCTCGCGGCCATAACGGGTCTGGACGAGAATGGTCGGGCGCGGCGTCTCCGGCTCGGCTCCGCCGGGATAGTATAGGCTCATCGCCACGCGGACGCCGTCCGCCATCTCGACATAATAGGACCGGTCGGAGCGCCGGACCTCGGCCTCGGCGGCCGGTTGCGCCGCGTCTTCAGCTCCCTCGCCCGCCGGCTCCGTGCCCGGGGAACAGGCCGTGAGCAGCAGGGCAAGAGCGGTCCCGGCCAGAAGGCCGGAGGCGCGACGGATGCGAAGATGGCTCGGCATGGGATAGTCCCCTAGTAGCGCAGGTTTAGGCTGACGCCGACGGTCGCCGGATCGTTGAGCACGATGAATTTCTGACCGACCACATCCTGTCCGGACAGGTCGAACAGCCGTTCCTTCACGGTCTCGTCGAAGATATTGCGGCCCCACAGATTGATACGCCAGCGGCCGTCGGAGGCTTCCAGGCCGATATTGAGATTGACCAGCGCATAGGAGTCCACATGGCCGTCGGCCTGGTTGTCGACGGTGAGGAAGCTTTCGCCGCGCATCAGTACCTCGCCCCCGGCAAACCAGTCGGTGTTCCCGGTCAGCGGCGCACGGTATTCCGCATTCAGATTGGCCGTGTAGTCCGGGGCTCGCGGAATGTCGGCCAGCGGCGTGCCGGTGGGCAGCGTGCCCTCGTCGAATTCCGCTTCCAGCAGGGCCGCGTTGAAGCCCAGGGTCAGATTGTCGGTGGGCGCGGCCATCAGTTCGAACTCGACGCCCTGGCTGTGCGCCGCGCCGGCATTGACGATGATCGGGTCGTAGACCGGCGTCGCCGGATTGTCGCCCGCGATCTGGATATCGCTCCAGTCCATGTAGAAGGCCGTGACATTGGCCTGGACCAGACCGTCGAACAGCGTCGTCTTCAGACCGGCCTCGTAATTCCACAGCGTTTCCGGATCGAAGGAGATGCCGTTGGCGTCGCCCAGCGCATCGTTGAAACCGCCGCTCTTGAAACCGCGGCTGACCGTCGCATAGCCCATGATGTCGGGCGTGAAGCGGTAGCGGACATTGGCGCTCGGCGTGAATTCGGCCCAGTCATCCTCGGCGGTGACGGCGAAATCGCCGCCCAGCAGCCCCACAGGGTCGGACTGGGAATAGTCGATCGACTTCTCCTCGGTCGTGTAGCGGCCGCCCAGGGTAAAATCGAGACGTTCCGAAACATTCCAGGTCCCCGCACCGAAGACGGCGATGCTGGTGGTCTCCATCTCGGCATTGGATCCGGCCTGGATACCCGCCAGGGAGGGCGCACCGAGCAGCGTCATCAGATCGCCGCCCAGCTCGATGAAGGAAAGGTTGGCCGTGTCCTGCTCGTAATAGTAGAGCCCGCCGATCCAGTCGAAATCGCCGGTCGACCAGGACAGGCGCAGCTCGTTGGAAAGGCGCGAGACTTCCTCCGGATCGCCGTCATAGGCCCATTCCAGCGCCGAGCGGTCGGTATCGGTGCGGTTGGCATAGTCGTGCGTGCGGTAGGCGGTGATATTCACCAGCTCCACCTCGCCGATCATGGTGGTGAAGTGCGAGGCCACGCCCCAGGCTTCGGACCGCTCGTAGGTGATGTCGTCGGCATAGACGTTCCGGTCGTACGGGTCGGCATTGCGCGGCAGGCCGTAGAGGTCCAGCACAGCCGCGAAGGTTGTCGCGTCGTTGTAGTTCAGCGTCTCGAAGACCAGCGAATCCTGGTCGACCTCGCGATAGTCGGCACTGATCCGCCACTCGGTCCGGTCGCCGATATCGAACAGGAGCTGGCCGCGGGCCGACCAGGAATCCTCGGTATTCACATCCTCGTCGAGCACGACATTGTGCGACGTGCCGCCGCGCTGGTTGCGCACGAAAGCGAGCCGGCCGGACACTCGGTCGCCGATCAGCGGACCGCTGACCCCGCCGCCGATGCGCCGATGGTCGTAATCGCCGATTTCCGCTTCCAGATAGGCCTCGAACGCGTCGGTCGGCCGGGCCGTGGTGTAGTGGATGAGCCCGCCGATCGTGTTGCGGCCGAACAGCGTGCCCTGCGGACCGCGCAGCACCTCGATCCGTTCCATGTCGAACAGGTCGATCGTGGCGCCCACACCCTGGCCGAGGAAAACCTCGTCGAGATAGAAGCCCACCGCACCGTCGGCGCCGGCCGAGCCGGAGCCGCCGATCACGCCGCGCAGGGAGGTCGGCGAAAGCTTCTCGTCGCCGAAATTGCCGTAGGCCAGGCCGGGCGTGCGGATCGCGACGTCGGCGATGTCGGTGATGCCCGCCCGCTGGATCATGCCCTCGGTGAAAGCGGTGACCGAAATCGGCGTTTCCTGGATCGATTCCTCGCGCTTGCGGGCGGTCACCACGATCGTCTCGATGCCCGCCCGGGCCTGCGTGCCGGCCGCCGCATCATTCTCCTGCGCGCCGGCGATTCCCCCCGCCGTCAGCAGAGCGAGCACACTCGCGCTTGCGAGCCTCATATTACGACAATGCATCCCCTGCCCTCCTCCGAGTATTTTATGAATCTGTCCTCAGTTTCGTATTTTGAGGAGCAGATTTCCCGACTGTCAATGGGGGATTTGGGCAATGGCCATTCGGCCATGACAATGCGGCGCCGATGCCACACGGCGCGGCACGGCCTGTCCGTCTTCCATGCGGGCGTTCCGGCCTATTCGGCGGGCGCGGCGCTGAGGCTTGAATCGAGGTTTTTCAATGACCTGGCCAGTCCATCCAGCCCCTCGGGCAGGTCGAGAGCGGGATAGAGGACGCGGTACCAGATGACCGACAACGCCATGGCCAGATCGTCGGCCTCCGGCGCGGCCTGTTCCAGGAAATCGACGAAATCCGTGTCCGGATAGACCACCACGCGGCGCATGATCTCGTCCATCATCGAACCGAGCGCCCAGACCGCGAACAGGGCCGCGCTGGGATCGACGGATCCTTCGGGATGATTCTTCACCACGCTGCGGGCGACGCGTTCGTACCAGGCGCGGTTGGTGGAGTGGACGAGGCGGCTGAAATCGCCGTCCTCGTCGCTCATCTGGAACACGCTGCGCATCAGGCCGGCATTGACGCGCACGGTGTGGATCCAGCTGGCATTGGCATAGCGGATCGACTCGAACGGATCGTGCCCCCGGCCGGCATGGCTCGCGCCGACCAGCTGCATGCCTTCGAGGAATTCGCGCAGCACGGTCAACGCCACGTCCTTCTTGTCCTTGAAGTACATGTAGAAGGACCCGTCGGACGACTTCGCCGCCTTGGTGATGTCGCTGACCCGCATGGCGTGATAGCCGGTCTTCTCCAGAACCCGGGCCGTGGCCAGCTTGAAACGTTCGCGTGTGCGCTCGCCCTTGCGCTTGGGCGGGTCTGTCTTGAGGCGCCGCGCGAGCTGCGCCTTGTAGCTTTCGACTGTCGCTTCCATCACTTCCCGTTCGCTCGCCATGCTGCGCGGCGCGGTTATCGTGGCCGGTGCATAAATGAGGTTCTCCTCATAACCGCTTTCGGCGCTTCATTACAAACGGCGCATGATACGGCCGGCAGGCCCGGATCAGAACAGCGCGCCTTTCGGATCGTAGGCCGCCACGAAATAGAGCATGGCGTTGAGGGCCAGCACGTCATCCGAACCGAACCTCACGGCATGGGCGGAAACACGTTCGACCGAAGGCAGATAGGCGAGAAGCTCGGCCGCCTGCCGCCGCTTGAGGGACAGGACGACATCCAGCGGCCCGTCCGGCGCCGGCGGAGGCCGCATCGCGGCGCGCTTGCGCACCGCCTGCTCTGCGGCGGCACGAATGCGCGCACAGCTCGCCCCGCCGGACGGGGACCGTGCGGAACTCGCACCGAACGCCTCTTTCGTCGCCACGGTGGCCGTCTCCGGCAGGCGGGAATTGACATGCGCCGTATAGGCGCTGTCACCCGTAGCCAGCAGGACGGGCACGGCGAAATGACCCGCGATCGCGGCGTTCAGATCGGTCTCCGACCAGCTCTCGCCATTGACGCTCACCTCGGCGATCAGACGGCCGCTGAGCGTGTGGGCCAGTACGCCGCCCACCGAGTCTGCGCCGGCATGATGACCGATGAAGAACAGGCCGTCGAAGCGGCCGCGCTCGATGCCCTGCATCATGACGAGCGGCCGCGGCCAGCCCTGCACAAGCTCGACATCCTCCGGCATCTGGTCGATCAGGAGATTGCGTCCATTGCCATGGCTGTCGCTGACCACGATCTCGCCGGCGCCTGCGGCCCGGGCGCCCTCGATGGCGGCCAGCACTTCCCGGGTCATCAGGCCCCGCGCTTCCGCGTGACCCGAGCCGGACGGCTGCAGCTGGTCGATATCCACCACGCCGGCGACACCCTCGATATCCGCACAGATGTAGAGCCGCATGCCTAGCCCTTTCGGTTGGTTGCCGCGCCCGGCACGCGGCGCAATTCGAAGACCGCCAGCTTGAGCACGGCCTGGACGAGAACCAGGCCGGCATAGAGCGGCAGGACCGCCACCACCACGCCGAGATTCCAGCCGAGGGATTCAGTGTCGCGCGCGGCGGCCCGCATGACGAAACCCAGCGAATTGGCCAGCAGCACGCCCAGGAAGATCGCGATACAGGCGGTGCCCGACCACACCTGCAGCCGGCGCAGCCAGAGCGGATGGCGGTCGGTGACCTGCACGAGGACCGGGTCGGCATTCTGGTGGAAGGCGACAACGCCGCCCAGAAGCCCGCTCCACACCATGGCATAGCGCGCCCCCTCTTCGGTCCAGGCCGGCGCGTCGCTGAACCCGTAGCGGCCGATGATCTGGATCACGACGAGGGCCAGCATGAGCACGAGAAAGCCCGCCGCACCGCTCCAGACGACACGGTTCATGCCGTCGGACACCCGCTCCAGGCCGGTCGCGATCCGGTCCGCGGCCGCGCTCATGACCGGCTCTCCCGGGCCATGGCGAGGAAGCGGTCGACGGCCGATGGCGGCGCCATGTGCCGGTAGGCGCCACGGACCCGCTCAGCGAAAGTGCGGCGCAGCGCGGGGTCGGGCTGGATGACCTCGATATCGATCCCGGCCAGGGCCGCCATTTCCCGCTCGCGGCCGTTGCGGGCCCAGTCCCGGTTGGCGCGATGGCCCGCCGCGACGGCCCGGTCCACAAGCGCCCGTCGTTGCGGTGTCAGGCTGTCCAGCCATCGCGCCGACAGGAGGATGGCACGATGCGCAGCGCTCATGTTGAGGTCGAGGAAATAGCCGATCTGCGAGCCGTGTCCGAACAGGACCGGCGCAAGCGGCGGATTGAAATAGCCCTGGGCGATACCGGTCTGCAGCGCCTGGGGCACTTCCTCCCAGGCCACCTGCACGCCGGAGGCTCCCAGCGCCTCGATCATCAGCAGGTCGAGCCGGCCCATGGCGCGCAGGCGCAGACGTTCCACGTCGGCGATCTGGCGGATCGGCGTGCGGGCCGTGAACAGGCCGCTCATCCCGCCCAGAAGCGCCGCATCGGCGAACACCAGTCCGGCCGGGTCGAGCTCGCTCGCCAGCCAGGCGCGAAACTCCGGTGCGGCGATGAAGCGTTCGAAATGATCGATATCGTCGAGCAGGAAAGGCAGGCCCGGCGCCCGGTAGGCATCGCTGTAGGCCATGACTTCGGTGATGCCGGCATCATTGGCATGCAGCAGGCCCAGCCCGGTCATCTCGGTCCGGTCCGGCTCGCTGCCCAGCGCGGAATTGGCGGACACCTCCACGCTCATTCCGCCTTCACGGAGCGTGCGCGCAAAGGCATCCATCCAGATCCACACGCCATTGACCGGCGAGTTGGCGGCGCCCGCCAGGGCCGCCAGCACATCGCGGCGCGGCCCCGGTGCGCCACACGCCGTCACGGCCAGCGCCCCGCCGGCGGCGAGCACGGCCCGGCGTGTCCGGCCGCCCGTCATGCCAGCCCCAGCGCGCGCGGCAGGGCCAGGGTCAGGCCCGGGGTGAAG
Source organism: Pseudomonadota bacterium (assembly GCA_034659015.1). GTDB lineage: Bacteria > Pseudomonadota > Alphaproteobacteria > Caulobacterales > Maricaulaceae > Maricaulis. Next base: position 202,630 of record JAYEGL010000013.1, read on the forward strand.
GTGAGGAAGACCAGGATGACGATCTCCAGCGCGATGAAGGGCGCGATCGCCCGCATCAGCCGCCAGTAGGATGCCCCGGTCACCGAGGACACGATCAGCACGGCGCCGCCCAGGGGCGGCGTGATCAGCCCCATCGTGATGGCCAGGCAGATCATCACGCCCAGATGCACGGGATCGGCCCCCAGCACATAGGCGGCGGGCGCCAGGATCGGGGCGATCAGGACGAGCGCGATCTGGGTGTCCAGGATCATCCCGCTGACCAGGAAGACGGCCACCAGGATCAGAAGGAAGACGTCCTGCCCCACGCCCAGCCCGTCGGTCCAGGCGCGGACGAGTTCGGGCACGCCCATCAGGGAGGCCAGGAAGTTCGCCGCCGCGCCGGCCACGAGGAGCGAGAAGATCGCGCCCGTCAGCCGCGTCGCCCCGCCGATGGAGTCGCGCAGCATCGGCCAGTCCAGCGTGCGATAGACCGCCGCGGCAGCCAGGGCGGCGAGCACCGCAAGCGCTCCGGCCTCGGTCGGCGTGACCAGGCCGAAGACGATACCGGCGAGGATCACCACCGGCATCAGGAGCGCCGGGCCTGCCTGCACCGTGGTGGAGACCGGCGGCGGCCGGCGTTCCGCGGCAGGATGATCGCCCAGATGGGCAAAGAGCGCATTGGCGGCAAACAGCCCCGTGGCCAGCACCAGGCCCGGCACGATCGCCGCGGCGAACAGCGCCGCCACATCGACGCCCATGATCGCACCGTAGAAGATCAGGATGATGGAGGGCGGGATGATCGGCCCGATCATCGAGGACGCCGCCGTCACCGCGCCGGCGTAGTCGGCGGTATAGCCGCGCTCGCGCATGGCCGGCACCAGCGTCGTCGACAGCGCGGCCGCGTCGGCCATGGCGGAGCCGGACACGCCGGCGAAAAAGAGCGAGGTGGCGATGTTCACATGCCCCAGCCCGCCGCGGGCGCGGCCGACCAGCAGGGCGGAAAAGTCGATCAGGGCACGCGTCACGCCGCCCCGGTTCATCAGCTCGCCGACCAGCACGAAGAGCGGCATCGCCATGAGGGCGAACACGTCGAGCTGGGAAAAGGCGCGCCGGGGCAGGGCTGCGAGAAAGGCCTCCTGCCCCAGCGCGGGGAAAGCGATGATCCCGGCCGCGCCGAGGGCCCAGGCCAGCCCGGCGCCCGCTGCGATCGCGGCCAGGGGCGCCAGAATGGCGAGGGGTTTGAGCACGGAACGCGGCTCCCGGGTCTAGAAGCGGCCGCGCAGTTCGACACCCCAGGTCTGCGGGGCACCGAGCGCCTGGATCTGCTGTCCGGGGATGATCACGCCGGCGCTGCGGCGCACGGCATAGGTCTCGTCGCCGATATTGCGGCCCCACAGCATCACGCTCCAGCGGTTGTCCTGGAAGGTGAAGCCCGCCCGCGCATTGACGAGCGTCACATCGTCCTGGCTGTAGTCCGGATTGTTCTCCGGACCGAAGAAGAGCGAGCTGCGATAGCTGAGATCGGCGTGGGCGACGAACTCCATGCCCTCGGCGACCGGCGTTGTGAAGTCGGCCGCAAGGGAGAGTGTGTGATCGGGCGCCTGCGGCAGGTCGTTGCCGGAATAGTCGGCGCCGGCGGCCGTGGCGTTGGTGAAGTCGTCGAAACTGGCGTCCAGATAGCTGTAGGAGCCGGAGAAGGACAAGGCATCCGTGGCCTGCCAGAGCCCTTCCAGTTCCACGCCGGACGCGTCTGCCGTGGCCGCATTCGACGTGGTGAAGGTGGGGATGCCGCCGACATTGATCAGCTGGTTCACCTGGAGATCGGAGTAGTCGAGCCAGAACAGCGAGCCCGCGAGATAGACGGCTCCGCCCGCCAGCGTGGTCTTCACGCCCGCCTCGTAGCTGTTGACGAATTCCGGATCATATTCGGCATTGTCGTTCGGCATGATCGAGAAGACGTTGTAGCCGCCGGACTTGTAGCCGCGGCTGTAGGAGGCATAGACCAGCCAGGTCGCATTCGGCTCCCAGTTCAGCGTCACCGACGGCGTCACCTCGGCGTCCGAGCGCGAAAAGCTGCGCTCCGGCTGGGTCGGCGCGAGCAGCTGGAAGGGATCGCCGATCTGGCTGTGGGTGACTTCCTTCTCGTCCTCGGAATAGCGCAGCGCGCCGGTCAGGCTGAACGTGTCGGAGAAATGGTAGGTCCCCTGACCGAAGACGGCGTAGCTGGTGGTCTCCAGATCGCCGAAGATGTCGGCGCTCACTTCGGAAGGATAGATGCCGAGACCCGGTCCGATCACCGCATTGGAAACCGTGTCGAAGGTCTCGTGGCTGAAGAAACCGCCGACAATGTAGTCGAACACGCCCCCGGTGTCGGAGGTGAAGCGGATTTCCTGCGAGAACTGGTCGTGATCCTCGCTGATGCCCGAGCGCAGCTGGTTGAGGATGGAGAAGTCGTTGTCGTTGGAATTGTACCACTCGAAGTTCCGGAAGGCGGTGAGCGAGGTCAGCACGCCGCCGGCCAGATCCCAGTCGGCCTGCAGCGACACACCCCAGACATCGCGCGTCTGTTCCGAGCCGAAGTCCTGGGCCACCTGCCGGTCTTCCGGATCGGTATCGGCGAGCGGGCTGCCGGCCAGCGCGCCATTGTCGAGGATTTCCGACGCCCCGCCATTGGTGTCGTTCGACGCCATGTCGGCGCGGAAGGTGAGCTGAAGCGTGTCGGACGGATCCGCCACGAAGGTCAGACGGGCGCCCAGCTCGTCCTGGTCGTCCAGTTCGGTGCCGGTGAAGGTGTTGTCGGTGTAGCCGGCGCGCGTCTGGGAAGACACCGAGACACGGGCCCGCGCATTCGGCGTGAAAATCACGTCGCCGGCCGCATACAGGCTGAGCGCGCTGTAATTTCCGGCCGAGATCACACCCTCGAAGCTGGGCTCGTCGCCCGGTCCCTGGGTGATCATGTTGAGCGCGCCGGCGATGGTGTTCTTGCCGTAGAGCGCGCCTTGCGGACCGCGGATCATCTCGACCCGTTCCAGGTCGTAGAGATTGGTATTGATGGTCGTCGGGCGGGCCTGGTAGACGCCATCGACGAACACGCCGACCGACTGTTCCACCCCAGGATTGTTGGGATTGGACGAGATGCCGCGCACCGTGATGATCGTCGAGCGCAGGCCGTTACCCGTATTGATGTAGACGTTCGGGAAGACCGAGGCGATGTCGTCGAGACGGTCCACGCCCCGCTCCTCCAGCTCGGCCGCGCCCAGCGCGCTGACCGAGGCGGACACGTCGAGGATCGACTGTTCGCGCCGCTGCGCGGTAACGACGATCACATCGGCCGAGGCGCTCTCGTCAGACTGGGCCTGGGCGGCGGCGGTCGCCAGCCCGGCAGCGAGGACCGCACCCGCGGCGGTCGAGATCAGTTCCTGTTTCCAAGTCGTACGGCTCATGGTCATTCCCCCAAGAAAACCTGCTGCGAAACCTGCTTAAACGAAATATGAGATCAGTTTCACTTATTTTGCAAATCTGTCAACAAACTTGCGACCGGCCGCACGGGATCGACCGGCCAGATCGGTCGCGGCAGGCGCTTGAAGGGCAGATCCGCAAGCTCGGGGTTCATCGCCGTCGGCGCACCGATCGCCAGGACTTCATCGGCCAGAGGCGCGAAGGATGCCCGGAAATGGGTCGAGGATTTCAGCACCAGGATGCGGTAGCGCGAAAGGTCGGCGCCGGTGGCCGTGAAGAGCGACGGCCAGAGCGCCTCCCGGCGCGCCCCGCATAGGATGAAATCCGCAAAGCCGGTGGAAAACCGTGCGACCGGGCCGACCGGGGGGCCGGCGGCAGGATCGCCCGGACCGCGCCCGACACGCTCGGCCAGCCCCGCGACGACACCCTCGATCCGGATCGGCGACCCCGAAAGGCGGGACATCTGCCCGCCGATATCCAGCTCGAGCCGGGCGCCGGTTCCGGCTTCCAGACAAGCTTTCAGCGCGGCAGGGTCGTGGACCAGCGCCGCACCGATCCGTGTGAGGCCGGCCTGGCGCAGGGCCGCCAGAAGGTGCGTGGCGTCGCCGTCCGCTCCGCCTCCGGGATTGTCGGACGCGTCCGCCAGAATGATGCGCTCGCCGCGGAAGGCAGCCGCACGCTCGACCCCCTCGGCGATAGAGAGCGGCCGCTCGGCCGCAACCTCGGCGATGGCGGCGAAACGCTCGGCCGTGCGCAGGGCGGTATCCGCCGCCCGGGCCGGATCGCCATCGGCATAGACCAGAACCTTTGCGCCATTGTCGGCACTGTCGCTCCAGGGAAAGCCGTGAACCAGCGACACAGAAAGAATACCGTCGCCCGCCGCCTCGGCCTCGATCATCTCGCGGACCAGATCCTCCATGGGCGGGCGCGTGGTCGGAAACCCGCCCAGTGCACCACAGGCAGCGACCGCGTGAACCGGCCGGATCCGCCCCCCGGCGAGCGCCATCGCCCGGGCAAAGAGCTCGCGGCCCCGCTCTGCGACATCGGTGTGCGGGTATTCCTTGTAGGCATGCAGAAGATCTGCCGCCTCCAGCATGGCGGGGCTCAGCGTGGCATGCAGGTCCAGCAGGCCGGCCACGACCGCCGCGCGGCCGGCCGTTGCGCGGATTGCGGCAAGGAGATCGCCCTCGCAGTCCGGTACGCTTCGAGCCGCCATCGCGCCGTGCAGGTCCAGCAGGACAAGGTCGACGGGAAGGCTGGCGCGCAGACCGTCCAGGATCTCGCGCTTGAGTGTTTCATAAGCCGCGTCCGCCACGGGACCGCCGGGCACGGCATAGGCAACCGGCCCGCGCCGGACCTCCAGACCCGCCGACTGCGCCGCCGTCATCATGGCCATGCAACCCGGGTGCGTGAGGGCACAGACAGGCTCGTCGCCAGCCGGGGCATAGGCCCCCGCACGGAAATCGCCGAGCGTCGTGGCACGCGCGACAAAACTGTTCGTTTCCGTCCTCAGGGCAGCGACGTAAGCTCTCATGCAGCGATCCTGACAATTTTATGAGGTTGACGTCAATTTCATTTTTTTACACTCTTCCGTCCGCAAGCGGGCCCAGAGGGGGGCATCGCTTACGGACCCAGTTGTCCATGCGGGAGACCATGACGACCATGAAAACCAGTCGAAACCTGATATCGATCGCCCTGGCCGGCGGCCTGGCCTTTGCCTCCGCCGCCTGCGCCCAGGATGCCCCGCGTGCGCGGGACCTGGGCATTCCGCTGCAGGGCGAGGCCGGGCCGCTGAACGCCATCACCGACGTGGCCGGCATCGAGGTGGGTCACTTCACCCTCCATGACGGCGACGCGCATACGGGCGTGACCACGATCTTTCCCCGGGGCCGCGAAGCGACCGACGGCGTGGCCGCCGGAGTATTTTCCTTCAACGGCACCGGCGAGATGACCGGGGCGCATCTGATCGACGAGTTCGGCGCCTTCTTCGGCCCCATCGCCATAACCGGCACGCTGGGCGTCGGTGCCGCCCGCGACGGCATCCTGCAATGGACGGCACAGAATTTCGACGACCCCACGATCCGCTTCAGCCGGGTCCTGCCCGTGGTCGCGGAAACCTATGATGGCGGGCTGAGCGATGTGTGGAGCCTGCCGCTGACGCCGGACCACGTCGTCCAGGCACTCGACGCCGCCCGTCCGGGCCCGGTCCAGGAAGGCGCGGTCGGCGGCGGAACGGGCATGGTCTGCTATTACTTCAAGTGCGGTATCGGCACCGCCTCGCGCATCGCGCGCTATGGCGAGGATGTCGCCTTCACCGTTGGCGTGCTCGTCCAGGCCAATCATGGCGTTCGCGACCAGTTGCGTATCGCCGGCACGCCCGCCGGCCGGGAGATCGACGATCTGATGCCGCGCCGGGCCAGCCAAGCCGATGCGGCCGGCGAAGGCGACGGCTCGATCATCATCGTGATCGCGACCGACGCGCCCCTCCTGCCCGATCAGCTGCGCCGGCTGGCGCGCCGCGCGACGATCGGCATGGGCCGCACCGGTGGCCAGGGTGACTCAAGCTCGGGCGACATCTTCCTGGCCTTCACGACCGCCAACCCCGTCAGCCTCGGTGCGGGTGCGCCGCTGAGCTATCAGAGCATTCCCGGCGAAGCGCTCGATCCCCTGTTCGACGGCGTCGTGCAGGCCACCGAGGAGGCCATTCTCAATGCGCTCGTGGCCGGCGAGGACACGACCGGCCGCGGGAACTCGCATGTCTACGGCCTGCCCCACGATCGGGTTCGCGACATCCTTGCCCGCTACGGCCGGCGCGACGACTGATCCAGACGAAGGACACCTTCCCATGATCCAGACATTCACCCTCCCCGCTACCGTGACGGCCTTCGCCGCCGCCGGCAGCCTGCTCGCCGGCTGCGCCACAGCCCAGGACGCGGCCGACCCGCACGCCGCCGCCATCGATGCGCTTGTGGCCGAATCCCAGGCCTCTGCCCCCTATCCGGGCCTGGCGGTCTCGGTGCGCCGCGGCGACACGATTCTTTACGAAGCCGCCTATGGCGAGGCTGATCTCGAGCAGAACACGCCCGCCACGCCGGACACCGTTTTCCAGATCGGGTCCATCACGAAATCCTTCACCGCCCTGCTGATCGCCCAGCTGGCATCCGAAGGCCTCGTCGATGTCGATGCACCGGTCTCGACCTATCTGCCTGACTATTCCGGCCCGGCCAGCGACGTGCCGGTCCGCTATCTGATGAACCACACCGCCGGCCTGGTGAATTACACGGCCCTGCCGGACTTCCCCCAGGGCAGCCAGCGGACCGTCACGCGTGAGGTGATGCGGGCGTACTTCGAGACCGCCGAGCTGATGTTCGAACCGGGCACGGCCTTCTCCTATTCCAATTCCGGCACCTATACGCTCGGCCTCATCGTCGAGGCGGTGACGGGGCAGACCTATGATGCGGCGCTGGCCGAGCGCATCCTCGAACCGCTCGGACTGGATCGCACCTATTACGCCGGCTACGAGTCCGTGATCGACGGGCGCGCCGAAGGCTATGTCGTCGGCGAAGAGGGCTTCCTCAACGCCCCGCAGCTCGACCCGCTGGTGCCCTTCTCGGCCGGCGCGCTGCTGTCGACCGTCCAGGATGTGCAGGACTATATCGACCAGGTGCACCGGGACAACGTGTTCGGCGACCCGGTCCGCGACCTGCTCTACGAACAGGCCGAACTGGGCGGGGACACCCTGTCCTACGCGCTCGGCGCCCTGGTGATCCGCGACTGGGAAGGCCATCGCAAGATCGCCCATGCCGGCGATATCGACGGTTTCGCCGCCTACATGTCCTACTACCCGGACGAGGACGTCTCCATCGTGGTGATGGGCAGCACGCGCGATGTCGCCCCGACGCCGGTCGGCCTGGAGCAGAAGATCGCCCGCATCGTCTTCGAGCAGCCGCGCCCTTCGCCCTCGACCGCGCCGCTTTCCGACGCCGAGATCCAGGCCATCGCGGGCGATTACGACGCCAGCTACATGCGGATCGGTATCGACCGGATCGGCATCCTGGCCGGCGATGGTGGTATCGCCTTCCGGCTCGGCGGCGTCGATGCGGACGGGCCCGCCATTCCGCTGCTGCACCTGGAAGGGCGCACTTTCCTGGCCGCCCATGACGACGAGATGGTGTTTGCCTTCTCGCCCGAGGACGGCACGCCGCGCGATCTGACGGTCGACTGGCTGGGCGGCGGCATTCCCTTCGTGCGCGCCGGGCAGGAGTGACCGCGTGATCGACGACGCAACAATCGCGGCCTACCGGGAAGACGGCGTCTGCGTGCTGCGCGGCGCCTTCTCTCCGGCCTGGGTCGAGACGGTGGCCGAGGGGGTCCGGCAGGCGCTGGACGCCCCCGGCCCCCACGGCGAACGCTACGGCCCGGCCGGGGCCGAGCGCTTCTTCGGCGATCTGGACATGTGGACGCGCCTGGCACCGTTCCGGGACTTCGTCACGGACTCGCCCGCCGCGGAGATCGCCGGCCGGACGATGGAATCCTCCTCGGCGACTTTTCTCTACGACCAGATGCTGGTGAAGGAACCGGGCAGCCAGCAGCGCACACCCTGGCACCAGGATCAGCCCTACTGGGCCGTCAGCGGGTTCCAGGTCTGCTCGATCTGGATGCCGCTCGACCCGGTGCCCCGCGACGTGTCGCTGGAATTCGTCCGCGGCAGCCATCGCTGGGAAGAGGCGTTCAACCCGACCCATTTCGCCGACGGCACGCCCTATGCGGGCACCGGCCTGCCCAGCCTGCCCGATATCGAAGCGGCGCGGGAGAATTACGACATCGTGTCCTGGGATCTCGAGCCCGGCGATTGCGTGGTCTTCCAGGCGATGCTGGTGCACGGCGCGCCGGCCAATCCCAGCGCCGGACGGCGCCGCGTCCTGTCGACGCGCTGGCTGGGCGACGATGCGCGTTTCTGGCGGCGTCCCGGCGAGATCGCCGTGCCGACCACCCTGCCCGATCTGGAAGACGGCGAACCCTTTTCCGGGCCGCTGCATCCGACCGTCTGGCGGCGCGACGCCGCCTAGCCCCAGAGCGCCGGCCGGGGCGGATCGACCCGGCCGGCTTCGTATCCGAGCCCGTTCGGCCAGTCCTGCGCCAGAAGAACAGGCCCGTCGATATCCACGAAGTCGCACAGGCAACCGACCACGAAGCTGGGCGCCATCGCCAGCGACGTGCCCATCATGTTGCCGACCATCAGACCGAGGCCCGCCTCGCGCGCCTTGCGGGCCAGGTGCAGGGCCTCGGTCAGCCCGCCGGTCTTGTCGAGCTTGATATTGATGCGCTGGTAGCGGCCGCGGACGGTTTCCAGTTCGCCGCTGTGAAGACAGCTCTCGTCCGCGCACAGCGGAACCGGCGGGACATAACCGTCCAGCTCCGCATCCCGGCCGCGCGGCAGGGGTTGTTCGAGCATCTCCACGCCCAGGCGGGCCATGGCCGGCGCGACGTCCTTCAACTGTTCGATCGTCCAGCCCTCATTGACGTCGACCACCAGGATGGCATCGGGCCGGACAACGCGGATCGCCTCGATCCGTTCGACCGGCCGGTCGGCATTCAACTTGACCTTGAGCACCGGGACCGGCCCGGCGGCGCGCGCCTTGTCGGCCATGGCCTCCGGCTCGGCTTCCAGCCCGATTGTCACCGCGGTCGTCAGGCGGCGCGGTTCGATCCCGGTCATCGCCCAGATGGATTGGCCGGTCCGCTTGGCCTCCAGATCCCAGAGCGCGCAGTCGATGGCATTCCGCGCGCCGCCCGGCGGCAAGGCCGACTGCAGGACCTCGCGGGACACACCGTCGGGATGCGCACCGATGAAGGCGCGGGCCTGGTCGAGAATGCCCTGTGCGGTCTCGCCGAGGTAGAACACGCCCTCCGCTTCGCCGCGGCCCCGATGCCGGCCGTCGTCTGCGGTGACAATCAGGGCCCGGGTGGAATCGAAAACGGCGCTGGCAATGCGGAACGGGACCTTGAGCGCAAACCGGCGCAGCTCTGCCGTCAGGCGGATCACGACGTGCCGCCGCCCTGCAGAAGCCGGGACGCGATCGCGTCCGCGCCCGTGCGCACCGGATCGATGACCGGCAGTCCCAGCCGCGCCGACGTATCCGCGATCAGGGCCTGTGCCGCGCGCGGCTCCAGCGCCGCCGTGTTGAGACTCACCCCCGCGCAATAGCAGTCCGGACTGGTCAGCCGGGCCGCCTCCAGATTACGGGCGATGGCCGTGTCCAGGGGCGGTGTCGGATATCCGGCAAAGAAGGCGATCGCCTCACGGCCGGCCTCATGGCACAGCACGATGGCTTCCGGCTGGGCCCCGTGTATGAGGCCGAGCGACACACCCGCATAGGCCGGATGGAAGAGCGAACCCTGTCCCTCGATCACGTCCCAGTGGCCGGCATCCGCCGCCGGCGCCAGCACCTCGGCAGCGCCGGACATGAAGTCGCCGATCACCGAGTCGATGGCGAAGCCGCGGCCGGAGATCAGCACGCCTGTCTGTCCGGTCGCGCAGAAATCGGCATCGGCCCCGCGTTCGCGCAGCGCGCGCCAGATCGCCAGTGCGGTGTATTTTTTCCCGACGGCACAGTCCGTTCCCACGGTGAGAACGCGGTGGCCCGTGCGTGGCACCCCGCTCCCGATCGGCAAGCCCGGCGGCGGGTCCCGCAGGTCGGTCAGCGTACACCCTTCGGCATCCGCCAGCGCCCGCAATTCCGCAACGGCGTTGAGGCGGATGTGCAGCCCCGCCGCGATGTCCAGCCCGGCCCCCAGCGCCTCGCGGAACACGCCGAGCCAGCTGTCGTCGAGCTGCCCGCCCGGGCTTGCCGTGCCGACCACGAGCGTCTTGACGCCCGCCGCCTGCGCCTGTGCGATCGTCATGTCTGGCAGGCCGAGATCGACTGTCTCCGCACCCAGCCGCAGCTGCCCCGCACATCGCTCCGGCGCCCAGTCCACAATACCGGCTCCGGTCTTGGCGATCAGGCGGTCCGGTGCATCGCCGAGAAACACGAGATAGGGTGGAGTGATCGCCATGATCGCAACTGCCTTGCTTTTCGCGCCTCCAGAGCGGGCACACAATTACAAATCCGACATCAGTTTCATATTTTGTCAAGACCGGGATAGGGTGCCGGGCGGGTTGCGGGCCTAAGGAATATGGCGGTGCTGTCAGACAAACGCGGACAAGTCTCGGAATTGGTACGTGTCACCGTTTTGCCCGAGGCATCGCCCACCAGTTCCACGCCCCCGGATCGGGTCCGTGGCAGGCTCCGGGCGTGTAGAAGAATTGCTGCACCAGCGCGTCCGCGCCGGCTCGCGTGACGGCCAGGACATTCCCTTGACGGTCGACATGGTAGTAATCGGTCTGCGTCCCCGCCTCCCGGGCCCGGCAGTTCGCCGACGTGCCGCAATCGACCATCACGACACGCTGGTCCACACCCGGCCCCGGGATATAGCGCCGCAAAAGGTCGCCGGTATCGCTGTCATACTCGGCAATCTCGGTACTCCCAGCATGCAGATAGTCCGTGCCCACCCCGTCGACCGTCTTGCGCACCCGCCGCGCCGCCGGCCCGTAGGAATACTCCGCCAGACCGCCTGAGAGCGTCGTCGCCGTCAGAAGCTGGTTCTCCGAAGAGAAGGTTGCCGGAGAAATAGGTGCGTGTCACCGTTTCCTACGTTCTCGGGGATGGTCGAGTAGAAGTCGTGCGACAGCGTTTCCAGATCGCTGTCCGGCTCGTAGGTCAAATCCATCCGGGAGAACTGCGTGCCGCCGGGACCGCGCCGCGTGATGTAGGCCTCCAGGCGTCCCTGGGCGTCATACTCGTATTCGGCCAGCCGCCATCCCGTGATATCGGGCCCGTTCGCCACCCAGATCTCGCTGAGCCGGGAAAATGGGTGCGTGTCACTGTTTCTTCAGGCTTTGGGCGTGCCCTTGCGCAGCCGGTCCAGGATCTTGCGGCCATACATCTGCGCCACCTGGCCGGCCTCGTCGATGACCGGCACCACCAGCGAGCCGGAGAGGTGTTCGTGGCCGCTTGTCCGCAGGATACCCAGGCGCTGCAACTGTCCGCGCAGTTCCGCCCCGGCCCGCCTGTTCTTCTCCGGCAGACGGTAGCCCAGCGTCCGGTTCGCATACCCAAGCTGGAAGGTCCCGATCAGCTCGGGATGATCCAGGCCGCGGGATTTGAGGTAGGCCAGCGCGTCCGGGCTCTGTTTGAGGGTCTCGTGATAGAAGCCCGTCACCCGCGCCAGCAAGGCCGTATCCTCCGCCTGCGCCGCGAAGGGGGCCAGCTTCGGCGTGGTCGAGCGCTTCACCGGTGCACCGGCCGGTGTATTCGCCGGCGCCGGCGCATGGTCCTGCCGCAGCAGCTCGACGGCGTGGCGGAAGCTCACCCCCTCCAGTTTCTGCACGAAGGCGATCACGTCGCCGCCCTCGCCGCACGCGCCCAGGCAGTGCCAGAGGTTTTTCTCCGGGCTGACGACGAAGGACGGCGTCTTGTCGGCATGGAAGGGACAGCACCCGACCCGATCCTTGCCCCGCGTCTCCAGCTTCACACCCGCCGCCTCGGCGAGGCGTATGAGGCTCACCTCATCCTTCAGGCGCGCGATCTCCGATTCGGATATCCGGGGCATGGGCGGGCTCTCCTGGGCTGGAACGCGGGTTGGGGCCAGAATCTGTCAAGACCGTAAAACTGTCATTTTCACTAGCACAGTTCTGTGATATTGCAACACGCAGCTTTGCAGGAGGCCGGTTAGATGACCGCATCGATATCAACACAGATCTGGTGCTCGATGACGTTCGCCCAACGCCTGCATGCCCTGCGCAAGGAGCGCGGCCTCACCCAGAAGGCCCTCGCCGAACTGTGCGGCACCCACACCACCCAGATTCAGCGTTACGAGAGCGGCGAGACCCAGCCCAACCTGGACGCCCTGCGCAAGCTCGCCCTCGGCCTGCACGTCTCCGCCGATCTCCTGGTCTTCGACGAAGACGAACGCGGCCCCGATACCAGCGATCTCAAGCTCGCCTTCGAGGCCGTCAGCGACTTCGACGACGAGGACCGGGAGATGGTCAAGAAGCTCATTATCGGCCTCATCCTGCAGCACCAGAACAAGAAGCTCACCGCCGGCCTCCGGGACGAGACCAGAACACCGCCCGCCCGCGCCGCCGGGTAGGCCACACCGCCGCTTTCCTCTCAGCGGCCGTCACCCTCATCTTGCCGCGCCGGCACCAGGCCAGCGCGGTGGCGGAGCCGTTTGGCAGCTCTATTTGAAGATCGGTCCCGCTGTTTCAGCGCGTCGTCATCGGCCTGGGGCCGGCGTTTCGCGCGGGGTGTGCAGCCCCATCTCCTCGATGAATGCCTTGGCGAGCGGAGCGCCCTCGTCGGCGGCCGCATTGGCGATGCGATAGAGGTGTTTTCGCTCGACGTCGGTGAGGACCCTGCTGAGCAAGAGAAGGATCGCGAAGAGCGCGACACCGTTCGTTTGCTCCACGGCCTTTATGCCGGAACTTTCGACAGGCGCGGCGTCGGATAGAAACGCCGACAGCGCAAAATTCAGGACCGCAGTGCGGTCCCGGAACGCGCCGTTTCGAACGCAGGAATCGATCTGGTCCAGCGTTCTCGCAGGAAGACGCACGCGAAACTGCACCAACGCGTCGGTGTCGGTAGAGAGGGGCATTGCATACCTTTCAAAAAAGAAGGCATGCAGGGGTCAACACCGCCCCACCCTGGGCGAGCTTTCCGGGCAGATCAAGACCCTGGCGCCGCCGGCCGCAACGGCCTGAAACGAGCCGCGTCACCGCGGGTGACACCCCCTGTCACCGGCAGTGACGGCACGTCACCCGCAGTGACGCAAGACAACCCATTGTTTTTCCAGAACAACCTGAGGCACCCCGGTCAGGGCGGCACTCGGAGTGCCACCGCACGAACACCGCCCGGAACAGTATATTCTCCCGCTATATCAACCGCTTACGTGTCGCCAACGGCGGCGGGCACACCGTGCATCCTGTGTGAAGATCTATACGCTCATGCGCCTGGCTCGGGTGGCGCTCCGGGCGATGGGCGAGAGAGGCGCGGGCGCGCGGGTTGTCCCGAGGAATTAGCTGTTCTTGTTGTACTCGGACAAAACCCGTACCGACAGAATGATTAGGAAAATCAGCGGTATCCCCGCCAGGAGGTAGGGCGTCAAAAATGACACGGCTTCTACCCTTGGGAAAATGAACAGGACGCATAGGAAGAGAGTGGCGGCAATTGCAATTAGTAGGGAGTGCTTTCCCAGAAACCGGAAATACCACATAGAGAGTGCTCCTCTTAGCAATCGCTACTAATGCGCGATGCGGTACACGTGCTGAAACGGATCTCCGTATTTTGGCCAGTTTCTTGGCCTGATTGTGGGAGTGTCGTTATGTCCGGAAGGCTTGGCGTTACCGAAGCTTCCCCAGTTACGTGGTCCACGAGCGCTTGCTGAGCAGTAGTGTCCAAAGAGAAAAAGAACCCTGCCCCTGCTCCGGTAAGAGCTGATCCGCGATCGTCATGGCCGACGTAACAAACCAGATGTGACACCATAGCCCCAGAGAATGCGGTCGTAAGCGTGGCTGTCTGTGTCTATCCCACTATCCGTCGGTAGAGTGCACACCTATTTGCTCAGCAGCAGGTTTAGATAAAACAAGATCACCAGCGCGATAAAGCCATAGACGATAATGATGCCCGCCAGAACGTTCGGGCCAATCTCGTATGAGCTTAGAGCTCCCATGACAAAAAACAGTCCGAGAACAAACGCGATCGATATCGGCCCCAACACCAGGATCTTTCTCAGCATTCCAGGCTCTTTAGCCACATAACGTTCGGCTCCCGATTTATCGATTGAGCTCATCATCTTGAATCGGCTCGTTGTTCGCGAGGTGATTTTGCGCACTATCGACGGCCGTGTTGGTCAGAGCCGCGGACGCATTCCCCAAGCGAGCAGAAGTGCCAGTATCTCCGAACGGCCCCGCACGACCGCTCGCATTGCCAGCATATCGATCAGCCGATACGCGCCCCAACCCTGCTTGATCTGCGCGGCGTTGAACTTGGCCTCCAACGAGTCCGCCAGCGCCGCCAGCAGTTCCCCCGCGAAGAGCCGCTTCACCAACGGCACCTACATCCGTTACCGCACCGTCATCGATTAGTTGGGCGGCGACCTCGCCGCCCGCGCCACCGACTCCACCTTCAACGATACCCTGTGTAACACGTCCGGCAGTGCTATTAAGGATTCTTGCTCCTTGAACCGCGCCGCGCGCCGCAACGGTTCCGCCTCGAATGGCAGCACCAGCGAGGCCGCCCGTAGCGCCAATCGCTCCACCAACTACGGCCGACCTTAGAACAGCACCGCCGTCAACCGCGCTCAGGTCCCCACCGTTCTGGTACAACTGTACTCCGGTTTCGACCGCTGCACCAATCGCAGCGCCAATCAAGCCGCCGACAATTCCGAACTCCCCCGTGGGATCGGTCGCATTGAGTGGATTATTCCCGACATAAGCATACAGGTTCCACTGATCCTCATACCCGATCGGGTCGACCTGTAGAAAGCGGCCCAGGTCCGGATCGTAATAGCGCGCCCGGTAGTAGTAGAGCCCCGTCTCCGGGTCATGGCGGCGGCCGGTGTAGCGGAAGGGGTTGCCCGAGGCATCGCCCACCAGTTCCACGCCGAAGGGCGTGTAGAAGAATTGCTGGTGCAGCTGGCCGTTTTCGTTCTGGACGGCCAGGACATTCCCCTGCCGGTCGGCCAGGTAGAAGCGTGTCTGCACGCTGCCCCTGCCAGGTTCACAGTGTGCCGAACCCCGGCATTCCACGATCGCGACCCGCTGATCGGTCCCCGCGCCGGGGATATACCGCCGCAAAAGTTCGCCGGTATCGCTGTCGTATTCCGCGATCTCCATGTCCCCGGCGTGCAGATAGTCCGTGCCTACCCCGTCGACCGTCTTGCGCACCCGCCGCGCCGCCGGCCCGTAGGAATACGCCGCCAGACCGCCCGACAGCGTCGTCGCCGTCAGAAGCTGGTTCTCCGAAGAGAAAGTTGCCGGAGAAATAGGTGCGTGTCACCGTTTCCCTACTGATGTCACCGTTTACTGAAGTTTTTGAAATATTTGAACGGGTTACGCATTCGCGGAGGCTACGAAACCGCTACCTCGCGCTCAAGCCCAGGTTCTTCTGACAATTCCCCCCCTTTTGCTAAGGCGCCCCTCTACTTCCAAATGCCCGCTGAAGGATATCTACAAGTGTGCGAAATACCGCGACCACATATGCGACCACCATTCCAGCGCCAAAAATGAGAATCCATTTCCAGTCCAGCGCTTCCTGAATTGAATTAGCACCTTCCAAGCCTTGCCACATGGCGACCGCAGCACCGGCCGAAAATGACACCACCGGAAATAAAACGAAGAACAATACTATATCCCAGAAACTTGAGCGTTCTCCCATCAGTCAACCTTTACCGATCGTCTAGTTCTTCGCGGAGCCCTTCGGCGGCGGCGCCGGCTACACCGAGTGCGGCTCCTGATCGCTGACCCGGTTGAGGCACGTTGTTGCTAAAAACCGGATTGGCGCGCGCGTTGCCAAATTGCTGATGAGCCCCCCTGGCGGCTGCCGCGCCTTGGAACGTGCCAGCTACGCCCCCCAATGCCGCCCCCTGGGCTGCATCGCTAAGCACCTCCCCGCCGTCCACGGCGCCGAGGCCCTGCTCCATCACGGCCATAGCATCACCACCATGTGTTGCCTGTGACAGCGAACTCGCGGTCGCCGAAGCCGATCCGCCTGCGACCGCGCCATTCGCAGCTCCCTGGACTGTTCTGCTCGTGACCGTTTGACGCGTTCCTGTGGCCAAAGTGCTTCGGGCTACCGCTCTTGCGCCAGCGGCTGCTCCCTTGCTTACTAGATTACCTACACCACCAGATACAGCACCGATAGCGGCTGCACCCGCGACTTGAGCTACCTGCCGCCCAGCGGCGTTGAGGGCGCCGCCTACATCGCCGTTGCGGAGGGCGGCGCCTGCTGCGGCATACGCGGCTCGCCCTTCTCTCGTTGATAACTGAGAACCGAGCTCAATTGCCCCCCCAATGACCCCTCCGATAACCCCGAACTCCCCCGTCGGATCTGTCCCATTCAGCGGATTATTCCCGACATACGCATAGAGGTTCCACTGATCCTCATACCCGATCGGGTCGACCTGCAGGAGTGAGCCGGATCACGAAACGACGCCCGAGCCGTCGTTTCGCCGGCGAACGCCCAGGTCCGGATCGTAGTAGCGCGCCCGGTAGTAGTAGAGCCCGGTCTCCGGATCAAAGCGGCGGCCGGTATAGCGGAAGGGGTTGCCCGAGGCATCGCCGACCAGTTCCACACCGAACGGCGTGTAGAAGAATTGCTGCACCAGCGCGTCCGCGCCGGCCCGCGTGACGGCCAGGACATTCCCCTGACGGTCGGCATGGTAGTAGTCGGTCTGCGTCCCCGCCTCCCGGGCCCGGCAGTTCGCCGACGTGCCGCAATCGACCATCACGACACGCTGGTCCACACCCGGCCCCGGAATATAGCGCCGCAGGAGTTCGCCGGAGACGCTGGGAAATGGGTGCGTGTCACCGCTTGTTTTCCGGCTCGCTCGGAGCGGGCTGGCCGGGGTGCTGGGTCTGGATCCGGGTGCCCTCGCCGACGAAGCCCTTCTTGTCGAGACCGGGTTCGCGCTGCGCCGGCGCGGGGTGGAGGTGAAGATCGTCACCGGTGCGATCGAGCAGGCACCGGACAAAACCCTGATCAAAACGATTGCCCGGGCGCATCAATGGCTGGCCGAGGCCCGCAGCGGGATCTCGCTCGCCGCCATTGGCCGGCGCCATGGCTGGACCGACAGCCCGGTCCGCCAGCGCATCCGGCTGGCCTTTTTATCTCCGGCGATCACGGCCGCCATTCTGGACGGCCGTCAGCCGCCCGATCTCACGCTGCAGCACCTGCTGACCGCGCCCATCCCGCTGGACTGGGATCGCCAGGTCGAAGCGCTGGGATTTACCGACTTCATCTGATGTACCCGCATCCCTGATGCCGCCGGAACATTCCCTGTTCCAGTCCCGAGCAGGGAAGGATGTTTCCCTGCTCGGGTCTTTAGGGAAATGCCCTCTATCTGCCTGTAAATTCGGGATCATTCCCGGTCTCCATTCGGCGCTACGCTGTTTTTCGGCGATATATCCCTGTAAATGCCGGGGGAGCAGGGAAATCCCGTATCCGATCTGCCCGAAACGGCGCGGTGAGACGCGGCGGCGAATAGGTGGGAAATTGGCGGGAGACGCGCGGTCTCCGAAACCGGGAATAGGCCTACACCGCGGAAACGCGGCGGGAATTGACGCGCCGTCTGACAGTCTTCGCAAGACCAGGGAAATATGGCGGAGGGGATGGGCCTGACGTCGAACCTTCTCCACCCTAAGTCGTTGTTTTATTTATCCGCCCGATGGTTTGAATGGTCATCCAGCTTCAGACGCGACTAGCAGCGAAACGGATGAAGTGCGGTTGTGACAGCTTCTTGCGGAACACAACGGACCAGTTCGCTTCGGTCCGATGCACTTGAACACTTTCTTCCCGCCAGACCGCCTTCGATCACGGTGGTGTCATGCCCATCTGGCGCAGGCTGTCGGCGGCAAGGGCCGCGCGCGCCGGACGCATATTACGGCTGGCGCATGGCGTTCTATATCCTCGGCGTCTTCCTCGTGGTCTTCGTCGCGACGGCGCTGCTCCTGCATTATGGGTTTGCGGCCCTCGAACTTTTTCCCTCCGCCGATCAGGTTCGTGCGGTCCCCGAGCGCGAGTTCTTCAAGTTCGACTACGCATTCTGGTTCAACATGGCCTTCCTGGCGCTCACGGCCGTCTTTCTCGTCTGGAAGGTCAAAAGGACTGGTTTTTCCTTCTCAGCCGGCGACGGCGCTATTGAGAAGATGCTCTTCTGGCTCGCCGTAGTCGCCTATGCGTGGCTAGGGGTCCGTCTTCTCGTCGGGCTCTGAGGCTCAAGGATCGGGATGGCGTGGCGAGCGCGAGCCGACTATTCTACATGTTGGCAAGCTGTGCCGTCAAAGCGCTAAGGTCTACTATGCTGCGGTGCCGGTTAAAACTCGGCCGTTCATGCCCCACGATAATTGTCACACGCCTCAACGCCTTCCGCGACCACGTCGAGAAGTGCGTCCACATCGCTCAGAAGGACCGTGATGCGCGGGCTGCTGATACGGTAGCGGATGAAGCGCCCATCGCGGTCGCTGGCGACAAGCCCGCAGTCCAGCAGGCACCTCAGGTGGTTGGAGACGTTGGGTTGCGATAGTTCCGTCCGCTCGACGATCTCGTGAACGGCCAATGGCTCATTGCAAAGTGCACCGAGAATGGCCAGGCGGCTCGGGTCCGCGAAGCCGCGGAACAATTTCGCCCGTCGCTCGATGGTCGCGCTCTTGCGGTCATCGACGATTTGCACCATATCACTCCTCGCTGATATGTTGTTCTTCGATTCATCCTAGCAGGAATAGCGCGACCATGGCCAACACCGAAAGAGCCGGATCGACGGCTGATGCCCCGCCCTTCCGTTACCGGGTTTCCGGTATGGATTGCGCAAAGGATGCCGCGCAGATTGAACGGGCGGCGCAGTCGGCCGGAGTAGCGCCCGACGATGTGAAGGTGTCGGCCGCAACGCACATCATGACACTGAACGCCTCCGAGGCGCGCCTGCCAGATATCGAAAAGGCCGTTGCGGTGACCGGTTACGGCTTCGACCGGATCGAGGGCGATGGAGATATTCCGCCGAATCCGGCTCATCAGGATCCGGCCTACCGACGCGCTCTCTGGATCGTCGTGATCCTGAACGTGGGTTACGGCGTCCTTGAAATGATCGGCGGATTCATCGCCGGATCACAGGCCGTGAAGGCCGATGCGCTCGATTTCATCGGCGATGGCGCGATCACCTTCCTCGGCCTGCTGGCCATTGGCTGGAGCCTCGCCTGGCGGGCTCGGTCGGCCCTGATCCAGGGCATTTTCCTCGGGCTCCTCGGTCTTGGCGTCCTCGGCACGACGATCGTCCGGGTCTTCGAACGGACGACGCCGGATGCAGGTCTCATGGGCCTGCTCGGCATGATCGCCGTTGTCGTCAATGTCGTCTCCGTTCTGCCGCTGCTGCGGTTCCGCAAGGGCGACGCGAACATGCGGGCCGTCTGGCTCTTCTCGCGCAACGACGCCATCGGCAATGCGGCGGTCGTCATCGCCGCCGGTCTCGTAGCGTGGCTGGGCAGCGCGTGGCCCGACCTTATCGTCGCCTTCGGTATCGCCGGACTGTTCCTGCACTCCGCTTGGGCGATCATTCGCGATGCGCGGGCCGATCTGAAGGCGGCGGCATGAATAGCCGCGTTCTGGGCGGGCTCTGCGCGATCGCAGCGCTTGGTCTCGATCAGGGCACCAAGGCGCTTGCCCTTAGCACACCGGCGCTTGAGAGCGGGGTCGAGGTTTTACCCTTTCTGAACCTCGTGCGGGTTCTGAACGATGGGGTCAGCTTCGGTATACTCGGCGGGGTCGTACCGTGGTGGGGCCTCATCGCGCTTGCTGGCGTGATCGTGGCGTGGCTACTGATCTGGCTGTGGCGCGCGCCGGACAGGCTGACGGGTGCGGCCCTCGGTCTGATCATCGGAGGCGCGCTCGGAAATGTCCTCGACCGCCTGCGCTATCAGGCCGTCCCGGACTTTCTGGATTTCCATTACGGATCATACCACTGGCCGTCCTTCAATCTCGCGGACGTGGCGATTTTCTGCGGTGCGGCCCTGCTGTTCTGGGACAGCTTCCGCTCGGCGAAGAACCAGCCTGCTCAGGGTCAACGCAAGGAAAACACAACGGGGGTATAACCCATGTCCGGCATACCATCTGCGAAGGGCTTCGACAGCACGCTCGCCCTGCTGCGCAACCCGTATGGGTTCATTTCGGAGACCTGCCGCGATCTTGACAGCGACCTGTTCGAGACCCGCGTCCTCTTTCAAAAGACGATCTGCATGACCGGGAATAAACGGTGACACGCACCGATTTCCCTCAACCCTTCCGGCGCGGGCGCCCCGGCGAACCGGGGCGCAGGCGGCGGGCGGACTTGGTCTCCAGATCCGCGATCCAGGCGTCCTCCCCCAGTGGATAGCCGGTCTGCGTGAAATCGCCCAGCAGCATCTCCTCGCGCGGGCTCGTGCCCTCGGCCAGATAGCGTGGCCAGTCGGCGATGCGGTCCAGCCAGGGCGCCGTCTGCGTCAACCCGTCCGGCTTTCCGTCGACATGGCAGCGCGCGCTCGACCAGGGCCAGTCCTGCGCCTGCTCGCACAGGCGCGCCGCAACCGGATTGTTCTCCACATAGCGTACAGCCGCCAGCGCATGCCCCTCGTCCATCGCGCAGGAGGCAAAACGGCCCTGCCAGAGAAAACCCGTCCAGCCTTCGCGCGCATTGATCCGCTGCGTATAGTGCCAATGCGCGTGTCCGACGGTCCGGGCGAGCGCCTCCGCTCGCGACGGCTCCAGCACAAGATGCACATGGTTTGGCATCAGGCACCAGGCCCAGCAACGCACGCCGTGCGTCGCGCAAGCCGCCGCCATAAGGTCACGGTACAGCGCATAGTCCGCATCCTCGAAGAAGGTCTGCTGACGCCGGTTTCCCCGCTGGGTCACATGATGCGGAAAACCGGGCAGGACAATGCGTGCACGGCGGGCCATGCGCCGAATTTAGGGGTAAAGCCCCTCCAGCACAACCAAAACGTGTTGTAGCGCGTGGAAATTGGTGCGTGTCACCGTTTCTTGCTGCCGGTATTGCCCTTCGGGACCCAGCCGAAGACATAGCCCGGAATAACGGCGACGAGCCGCACGATTTGTCCGCGAATCTCCCGCCGGTCGGACCGGCGGATGCCGAGCTTGAGCATCCACCAGTGCGTGGACCAGTGGGTGAGAAAATACCGCTGGCCGAGAATGTGCGCCCGCTCGAAATGGTGGAGCGCCAGCGCGTCCTCGCGGGCCGCGTAGGCGGCGCGCGCCTGGCTCATTTCTGCGGCCCAGGCTGTTTTGAGGTTCGGGTTCATGATCGCGCTTCAGCCCGGCCGGACCCAGTCGGTGGCCACCGCTGTCTCGGCGGCGTCGAACCAGCGCATCTCGGCGCGTGTGAGGAGGCCGGCGAGCGATGTGCCCCACTGCATCCACCTCCGCTCCCCCACGACGGCGATGCGGTGGAAGTCGTTGCGGTGCGCCGTGTCCATCTTCAGGTCTTCGGCCATTGCTGCAGGTCCCTCATAGCCCTCGAACCCGGTGAGATCCACCAGCAGGCCCGGGCTGCCGCTGCTCGTTTCCAACCGCTCGTGCAGCAATGCGTGCATGCGCTTCAAGTCGGCCTGCGAGAGTTTCCCCTCGCAGACGATGCCGATGACGTCGTCACGATCGGTCAGTGTTTCAGTGAACATCGGTGTCCTCCTTGTCCGCCGGCTCGGGATGACCGTAAAGGCCGGCATTTTCGTGGGCACGATCGGCGTGTTCGAACTCCAGGGTCGAATGCGCGATACCGAAGCGGCTTTGCAGCGCGTCCTTGAGATCTGCCTTGATATCTTCGAGGCGCGCCCAGCCCGCGCCGGTCAGGACGACGTGACAGTCGAGCGCTGCTTCATGTTCCTGCATCTGCCAGAGATGCACGTGGTGAACGTCCTGTACGCCGTCCCGGTTGCGCATTGCCTCGATGACGGCGGCGCCGTCGA
>JAYEGL010000014.1:0-213502 GCA_034659015.1 Pseudomonadota bacterium
GTGCCACGTCAAACGGGCATTCTTGTGGACGTTCATTCGGTCCTCCTCCGGTTCGCTAAAGATCAGCACCTTCAGCTTCCCCGGACGGGACCGAATGGACAACCTAATGAAAGCTCACAGCTAGCTGAGTATATGCGCTTGATATCAGTCACTCTTTTCTTCCTTCTGTCCCTGCCCGTCCTGGCCCAGCCGGCCACCGTTCCTGCGGACGGGCTGCATCAGGCCGTCGAGGACGCCGTCGGGACCGGCACCGTGCCCGGACTGTCGGCGACCGCGCTGCTGGCCGACGGCCGGCGCATCGACGCCGTCGCCGGCCTTGCCGATCCGCGCGACAACGTCGCCGTCAGCAACCGTACCCGCTTTCTCTCCGGCAGTGTCGGCAAGACCGTCACGGCCCTTATCGCTGTCCGGCTGGCGGAAGCCGGAACGCTCGATCTGGACGCCCCGGTCTCCACCTGGCTATCGGACCGACCCTGGTGGAGCCGGCTGGCCAATGCCGACACCCTCACCCTGCGCATGCTGCTCAATCACTCCGCCGGCGTGCCGGACTATCTGGAAGACCTGGATTTCTTCCTGGCTGGCCTGACGCGCGGGGCGCGGGGCTACGCACCGGACGAGCTGGTCGGTTTCGTGGCCGGCGATGCCGCCGAGGGCGAGCCCGGCGCGCATTTTTCCTATTCGGACACCGACTACATTCTCGTGGGCCTGATCATCGAGGCGGCGACCGGCGAGGATTTCTACGACCTCGCGCTACGCGAGGTGATCGAACCGCTGGGCATGGACCGGACCGAGCCCCTTCGCGGCCTGGCCTTCGACGATCTCGCCGCCGGACATAGGCGTGGCCTCTTCGGCCTCAGCGCCACGGCCCGCGGCGGCGAACTGAAGAACAATCTCGATCATGAATGGACAGGCGGCGGCTGGGTCACCACGCCGGGCGACCTCGCTTTGCTCTACCGGTCGCTGGGCGATGACGGGCCCTTCGCCGAAGAAGGCGCGATCATGCGGGCCGGCCTGAACGCGTTCGACGAGGCCGGCACACGCGGCTACGGGCTGGGCCTTTATGTCCGCCTCTACGAAGACGGCCACTACCGCATCTCCCATGGCGGCGATTTCGGCGGCTACCGGTCTGCGGCGATCCATGACAGCCGCACCGGCCTGACCCTGGCGGTGCAGGGCAATGCCAAGGATTTCGAGGCGCCCGACTTCGCCTTTGCCGTAATGGACGCGCTGACCGGTGAATAGCCGGAGTCTAGTCCTCCCGCACCACCCTCGCCTTGCCGCGGCCCAGGGCGAGCGCCTTCACGGCGCCGCGGAAGGTTCGCACCTCCTGTTCGGTCCAGCGGCCGCGGATGAAGGCATTGCGCAGATTCTGGGTCATCAGCGCCGTCTTGGAAGGCGGATAGAAAAAGCCAGCCCGGTCCAGCTCGTATTCGAAATGCTCGAACATGCGCTCCAGGTCCTCGCGGCTGGCGATATCCGAGACCGGTTCGAACTCAGGCGGCGTGGCCTCCTCGGCCTTCCACTCATAGGCGATCACGGCGACGGCCTGGGCCAGGTTGAGCGAGGAGAAGGACCGGTCGACCGGCAGGGTGATGATGGCGTCGGCCATGCTCACCACCTCGTTGGGCAGGCCGGATTTCTCGCCGCCGAACATGACGCCCACGCGCTCGCCCGTGGCGATCGCAGCGCGCATCTCCGCGACGGCCTGGCGCGCGGTGAGCACCGGCTTTTCCATCCCGCGCGGCCGCGCCGTGGTGGCGTAGATGCGGGTGAAGTCGTGAATGGCGTCGCTCAACCGGTATTCCACCCGCGCATGGTCGAGCACCGGCGAGCCGGCCGACATCGTCACCGCCTTGTCGTTCGGCCAGCCGTCGCGCGGGTCGATGACGACCAGTTCGGGCAGGCCGAAATTTCCCATCACACGCGCTGCGGCGCCGATATTCTCGCCCAGCTGGGGCGTATGGAGGATAATGGCGGGCGTTTGCTTGTCCGGGTGCATGGAGCGAGGCCTTCACCTTGGCGCACGCCGATGCTAGAGAGCGCGCGAATTTACCGAATGCGCTGTCCTAGCGCGTCTCCCGTACGTCCGAAAAGAAAGCAGAACACTCATGGCGAAGATCAAAGTCGATACACCGGTCGTCGAGCTCGACGGCGACGAGATGACCCGCATCATCTGGAAGATGATCAAGGACAAGCTGATCCTGCCCTATCTCGACATTGATCTGAAGTATTACGACCTCTCGGTCACCAAGCGTGACGAGACCGACGACCAGATCACCGTCGATGCCGCCAACGCCATCAAGGAATACGGCGTCGGCGTCAAATGCGCCACGATCACCCCGGACGAGGGCCGGGTCGAGGAATTCGGCCTGAAGAAGATGTGGCGCTCGCCGAACGGCACGATCCGCAACATCCTCGGCGGCGTGGTGTTCCGCGAGCCGATCGTGATCTCCAACATTCCGCGCCTGGTTCCCGGCTGGCAGCAGCCGATGGTGATCGGCCGTCACGCCTTCGGCGACCAGTACAAGGCCACCGACTTCAAGGTCCCCGGCAAAGGCCGCCTGACCATGACGTTCACGCCGGAAGGCGGCGGCGATCCGGTCGAGTACGAAGTGTTCAACTTCCCCGGCCCGGGCGTCGCGATGGGCATGTACAATCTGGACGAGTCGATCAGGGACTTCGCCCGCGCCTCGTTCAATTACGGCCTGCAGCGCGGCTGGCCGGTCTACCTGTCGACGAAGAACACGATCCTCAAGGCCTATGACGGCCGCTTCAAGGATCTGTTCCAGGAAATCTACGACGCCGAATTCAAGGACGCCTTCCAGTCCAAGGGCATCTCCTACGAGCACCGGCTGATCGACGACATGGTCGCAGCCGCGATGAAATGGTCCGGCGGCTTCGTGTGGGCCTGCAAGAACTATGACGGCGACGTTCAGTCCGACACCGTCGCCCAGGGCTTCGGCTCGCTGGGCCTGATGACCTCGGTGCTGATGTCGCCGGACGGCCAGACGGTGGAGGCCGAGGCGGCCCACGGCACGGTCACCCGCCACTACCGCCAGCACCAGCGCGGCGAGCAGACCTCGACCAACTCCATCGCTTCCATCTTCGCCTGGACGCAGGGCCTGAGCCATCGCGGCCGCATGGACAACAACGAGGACCTGCAGGCCTTCGCCAAGACGCTGGAAGAGACGATCATCAAGACCGTCGAGGCCGGCTACATGACCAAGGACCTGGCGCTCCTGGTCGGCGAACAGCAGGGCTGGCTGTCCACGGAAGGCTTCCTCGACAAGGTCGACGAGAACTTCCAGAAGGCCATGGCGGGCCGCGGCTGATCCCGGCAGCGGGATGCGCACGAACAGGGCGGGGCTTCAGGCTCCGCCCTTTTTTGTGCCCGGCGCCCGGGACGGGCCGTTTTTCGCGCCACACCCTTGACGCCCGGCCGCCATCCCGACAGGACTCGCCGCGCGAGGGAATGACATGACGAACGCTCTCACAGGGGTCTGGTTCGGCGAATACGCCTATCCGGTGGGCGAGGCTCCGGTGTCCTTTATCGCCAATATCGACGAACGCGACGGCGTGATCGCCGGCCGCGTCAGCGAGCCGAATACCTTCGCCATGCCCGAAGCCCGCCGGCTGTTCGCGCAATTGTCCGGCATTCGGGAGAACGGGCTGGTCGTCCTGACCAAGACCTATGACGGCACGGGCGGCGCAACGCATGCCGTATCCTATACCGGCGAGATCAACCCGGCCGGCGACACGATCGCAGGCATCTGGCGCACGCGCGGATGGTCGGGCCGCTTCTCGATGACGCGCCCGGACCTGTCCGGCGAGCGCGCCGCCGAGACGGCCGACACTCTGGAGACCTGACCGGCCGCCTTGATTTTGTCCGTGTAAAGTCGATACTTTATCGACCGCCCGGCGGTATTACCCGGTATGCACGGTCAGAGGACAAGCTGTGGATTTCCAGATCGATTTCGAGCCGGACAACGGGTTGTGCGTCTACCATATCTCCGGACAGGTCACCCCCCGGGAATTGCTGGGCGTGTTTGCGGCTGCCCGGGAACGGGCGGAGTGGTCCGACGACTATGATTTCCTCACCGTGCTCGACCACGTCTCGCTGAGCGATATCCGGGCGGAAGCCATTACCTGGATGATGGACACGATGGAGGCGCACGACGACGCCACACCGTCGCACCAGCGCCGCGCCGCCATCGTCTGCAACGATCCGTTTTCCAAGGCGACGCTGACCTATTGGGAGCTGGCCAGCCGCGAACGTCTCAATACGGTCGAGCGCGTCTTCCAGCACGAAAGCCAGGCGCGGGCCTGGCTGGGTGCGCCGCGCGACATGCGCGAAACCGCCGGTTAGCCACCGCCTCGTGCCGACGCCGCCCGGCGGACCAGCTTGTCCGGATTGCGCATCACATAGATCCAGCCGATGCGCGCACTGTCACGGGCCGACGGCGTCACCGTCATGACGAAATCCTCCTCCCGCCCGTCCAGGATGCCGATTGCGGGACGGCCATTCAGCCAGAACACGTCGGGTGTGCGGCTGGGTGGCTTGCGCGTGGCCAGCGCATGCATCACCTGGGCGGTCTCCGCCACGCCGAGCAGAGGCCGCAGGGCCGCCCGGGCCCGCCCGCCACCATCGCTGATCGCCACCACGTCCTCGGCCAGCAGGGCCGCGATCCGCGTCAGATCGCCTTGTGCATAGGCGGACATGATGGCCGTCAGCAGGGTCATGATCGCCTCGCTTGCACTGTCCGGCCTCGACGGCGCGTTCCGCGTCTTGCGCCGGGCCCGCGAGACCAGCTTGCGGCAGGCGGCCGCGGACGTGCCGAGGATGGCCGCGATGTCCTCATAGCCCGCGTCGAAGGCCTCGTGGAGAATGAAGGCGGCACGCTCGCGCGGCGTGAGGCTTTCCATCGCCCACAGCAGGGCGAGCTCGGCCTGCTGAGCGGTCTCGATCCGCTCCACCAGGTCGCCGGCCGGATCCTCCAGCCAGGGCTCCGGCAGCCACGGACCGGTATAGGCCTCCCGGCGGACCCGTGCCTTGCGCAGCGCATCGATGGCCAGCCGGGTCGCCGTGGCCGTCAGCCAGGCCTGGGCATTGTCGACACCGTCATGGGCGGCACCGGCCCAGCGCAGCCAGACATCCTGTACGACGTCCTCCGCAGCCGCCCGCTCGCCCAGCATGCGATAGGCGATGGCCAGAAGACGGGAGCGTTCGGCCTGGAAGGCCGCAAGGGCGGGAGAGGTCGCTGTCATGCCGGCGCCACTCTTTCGCTCTGGCCGTCCACGTCAACCGCCTCGCAGACCCGGGCATGTCCCATCACCGTCTTTAGCGCGGGGTAGATGCGCGACACGGTGGATGCGAGGGCGATGTCGGCCAGCGCGGCTTCGCCGAAGCGCTGCACGATTTCCTCGCGCATGGCATCGGCCTCGGTGCGCCGCTGAAGCGCGGCCTCGACATAGGCGAAACCCAGCGCGGATAGCGGGTGGGCGTGCTCGAAATCGCGCCGGACCAGGGCGCGCAACTGACCGGTGTCGGCGCCGTCGGCGCGGATCATGTCGATGGTGAGCTGGGCACACGGACCGCAATCCTCATGCAGCGAGGCGGCGAGCGACGCGCCGTGCAGCAAGGGTAACGGCGTATCGGTGCGCCGGTTTTTGAGCCTTTGCAGCGCCGCCATGAAATCCACGGCATCGGGCGTCAGGTCGACCAGGCGGTGGAGATAGCTCGCATCATAATGCCACCGCGCCTCGAACTGGCGTACACCGGCATGGATCAGGCGCGCCATGCCCGGTCCCAGCCCGTCCAGACGCGCGCGCAGGGCGAGCGCCGTCAGGATCAGGGCCGGCAGGATGACGCCACCGATTTCCGTTACCCAGGCGGCACCCGACGCGGCGCCGTGCCAGGCCAGCAGAACCGCATGGAATCCCGCATGCAGAAGCGGCCAGGCCAGTCCGGCCAGGATCAGCGCCCGCTGGCGCAGCCACACACCGAGCGCCACGGCCCCGCCCGAGACCAGAAAGGCAAAGCCGATATCGACGATGAAATGATGATTGTAGGCGCCGGTCGCGCTGACACCCGGCGTGCCGAGATACCAGGCCTGCGGGCCTGCCAGCATGAGCGCGCCGTTCAGCAGGTAGAAGGCGGCACCAAGACAGAGAAGCGTACGCATGAACATCGGGATCTCCCTTGCTTTCGGAAGACCAGACGTTCCAGCGGCCGGATTTGTGACACCGGCACGATTCCTTCTAGCCGGTCCCGCCGTCGCGCTTCAGCGTGACGAAGGCCTCCGCCTCGATACGCCAGGCCAGGCCGTCATGGCGCCATTTGGCGAAATAGCGGCCGGCATAGCGGATGGTCAGGCCCTCGGCCGACCAGGCGCCGCGCCAGCGGCCGGTCTCGGCAGCCAGAGCGCCGTCCTCGGCCACTTCGATACGGGCCGGCGCGCGGACATAGCTTACATCCGGCATGTTGGCGAAGATGGACTGCCAGGCGTCCAGCTGGGCATCCCGGCCGGCGATCGGCTGCGCATCGTCGCCGGGCACCAGGGTGACATCCTCGCCCAGCACATCGGCGATCTCGCCGAGCGCACGCAGCTCCAGCGCCCGGTTGAAGGCTTCGCGGCGGGCCAGCACCGCGCGGGCGGCCGCCTTGTCGCCGGTCAGCTGGACATCGCGCGCAGCCGCTGGCTTGCCCTTGCGGGCCATCAGCCGGCCAGGGCTTCGCGGATGGCGTCGAGCCCTTGGGCAGCCTTCGATCCGTCCGGACCGCCGGCCTGGGCGAAGTCGGGCCGGCCGCCGCCGCCCTTGCCGCCCACGGCGCCGGATCCGGCGCGTACCAGTTCGACCGCGCTGAACCTGTCCTTCAGATCGTCGGTGACGCCCACGGCCAGGGCCGCCTTGCCGTCATTGACGCCGATGAAGGCCGCCACGCCGGAGCCCATCGAGGCCTTGGCCTCGTCGATCAGGCCGCGCAAATCCTTGCCGCCCACGCCCTCGACCACACGGCCAATGAATTTCGTGCCGCCGACATCCTCGGGGCCGGCCGGCGCGGAACCGCCACCGCCGCCCATGGCGAGCTGCTTCTTGGCCTCGGCGAGCTGGCGCTCCAGCTTCTTGCGCTCCTCCATCAGGGAGGTCACACGGGCCGGCAGGTCCGCCGGGGTGACCTTGAGCGCATCGGCCGCAGCACGGCCATAGCCGATCTGTTCCTCGACATAGCGGCGCGCCGCTTCACCGGTCACCGCCTCGATCCGGCGCACGCCGGAGGAGACGGCGCTCTCGGACACGATCTTGAACAGGGCAATGTCGCCGGTGCGGTCGACATGGGTGCCGCCGCACAGCTCGACCGAATAGGGCGTGTCGGCATCGGCCAGGGCGCGGCCCATGGTGAGCACGCGCACGCTGTCGCCGTACTTCTCGCCGAACAGGGCCAGCGCGCCAGCCTCGATGGCCGCGTCCGGGCTCATCTCGCGGGTCGACACGGCGACATTCTGGCGGATCACGGCGTTGACCTGGGCCTCGATCGCCGCGATTTCCTCGGCGGTAACGGCCTTGTTGTGGCTGAAGTCGAAGCGCAGCCGCTCCGGGCCGACATAGGAGCCCTTCTGGGTGACATGCGGACCGAGCACATCGCGCAGGGCGGCGTGCACCAGGTGGGTGGCCGAGTGGTTCGCCTTGGTCGACAGGCGGCGCGGCGCATCGACCGACAGGGTCGCGCCGTCGCCCGGCGCCGCACGGCCCTTTTCCATCACGCCGATATGGGCGTGCAGGTCGCCGGCGCGTTTTTGCGTGTCCTCGACGCGGAAGACCGCGCCGTTCTCGAACAGGATCACGCCGGTATCGCCGCACTGGCCGCCGCTCTCGCCGTAGAAGGGCGTGCGGTCGAAGACCAGCTCGCCGGACTGGCCGTCGCCCAGCGTGTCCGCCTCGGCACCGCCGGCGACGATCGCCTGCAACCTGCCCTCGCCCTCGGTGCTGTCGTAGCCGAGAAACGCGCTGGCGCCGGCCTTGTCGCGGACCGCGAACCAAACGGCATCCGGCGCCACGTCGCCGGAGGAAAACTTGCTGGCGCGGGCATCCGCGCGCTGTTTGTCCATCGCCTTGTCGAACCCGGCCTCGTCGACGGTCATGCCCTTGGCGCGCAGCGCGTCCTGGGTGAGATCGAGCGGGAAGCCATAGGTGTCGTAGAGCTTGAAGGCGGTCTCGCCGGACAGGGCCTCGCCCTCGGCCAGACCTTCGGTCGCCTCTTCCAGCAGGGCCAGGCCGCGGCCGAGCGTGCGCTGGAAGCGCTCCTCCTCGACCTTCAGCGTGTCCTCCAGCAGGGCCTGGGCACGGCCGAGTTCGGGATAGGCATCGCCCATCTCGGTCTTGAGCGCCGGCACGAGCTTCCACATCACCGGCTCG
Organism: Pseudomonadota bacterium; assembly: GCA_034659015.1. GTDB lineage: Bacteria > Pseudomonadota > Alphaproteobacteria > Caulobacterales > Maricaulaceae > Maricaulis. Next base: position 8,416 of record JAYEGL010000014.1, read on the forward strand.
CTGGCGCCCAAGAGATGGGCGTGACGCATGGCGCGGCGCATGATGCGGCGCAGGACATAGCCGCGGCCCTCGTTCGACGGCGAGACCCCGTCCGCCATCATGAAACAGGTGGAGCGCAGATGGTCGGCGATGACGCGGTGGCTGGCCAGCGCGTCGCCCTCGGCCTTCACGCCCAGCAGATCCTCGCCGGCCCGGATCAGGTTCCGGAACAGGTCGACGTCGTAATTGTTGTGCTTGCCCTGCAGGATGGCCGCGATGCGTTCCAGGCCCATACCCGTGTCGATCGACGGCTTGGGCAGGTCGATGCGGGTCTCCTTGTCGATCTGCTCGAACTGCATGAAGACGAGATTCCAGATCTCGATGAAGCGGTCGCCATCCTCTTCCGGCGTGCCCGGCGGACCGCCGGGCGCCCCGCGGGGCACGTCCGGACCGTGATCGAAGAAAATCTCCGAACACGGGCCGCACGGACCGGTATCGCCCATGGACCAGAAATTGTCGGAGGTCGAAATGCCGATGATCTTCTCGTCCGGCAGGCCGGCGATCTTGCGCCAGAGCGCGCGCGCCTCGTCGTCCTCGGAAAAGACCGTGACCAGGAGCTTGTCCGCCGGCAGGCCGAATTCCTGGGTGACCAGCTGCCAGGCATGGACGATGGCCTGCTCCTTGAAATAGTCGCCGAAGGAGAAATTCCCCAGCATTTCAAAGAAGGTGTGATGACGGGCCGTGTAGCCGACATTGTCCAGATCGTTGTGCTTGCCGCCGGCGCGCACGCATTTCTGCGAGGAGGTGGCACGCGGATGCGCGCGCTTTTCCTTGCCGGTGAAGGCATTCTTGAACGGCACCATGCCGGCATTGACGAACAGCAGGGTCGGATCGTCCTGCGGTACCAGCGGCGCCGACTGGACCACTTCGTGATCGTTCCGGGCGAAGTAGTCGAGGAAAGTGGCACGTATGTCGCGCAGGCTGGCCATGGCGTTCGAGGTCCGTTGTCTTGCGGGGCGGGCCGGCGGGCAAAGCCGCGAACCCGCTGGATTTTGACGGTATCATATAGAAACGGGTGCCCGGCCTAGCCAAGCACCCGTTCACAATCAAGCTGCGATTGCCGGGCGGGTGTGATGTCCCCGCCCCTCATGGCGCGCCGCCGCGCCTTCCGGGGACACGTACCGGCCTTCCCGGGGACACGTACCGCAGGCACATGTCCCCTTGTGCCTCAGCCCGCGGCGACCTCGTCGTCTTCCGCGTCGGGACCGGTGAGCATCTCGTCGGCGATCAGGCCGGCATTACCGCGCACCTTGCTTTCGATCTCCGCGGAAATGTCCGGATTGTCGATCAGGAATTTCCGGGCGTTCTCGCGGCCCTGGCCGATCCGCTCGGAATTGTAGGAATACCAGGAGCCGGACTTCTCGATCACATCGCCCTTCACGCCGAGATCGAGCAGCTCGCCCATCTTGGAGATGCCCTCGCCGTAGAGGATGTCGAACTCGACCTCCCGGAAGGGCGGGGCGACCTTGTTCTTGACCACTTTCACCCGCGTCTGGTTGCCGATCACCTCGTCGCGATTCTTGATCGCGCCGATGCGGCGGATGTCCAGGCGGACGGAGGAGTAGAATTTCAGCGCATTGCCGCCGGTCGTGGTTTCCGGAGAGCCGAACATCACGCCGATCTTCATACGGATCTGGTTGATGAAGATCACCAGGCAGTTGGACTTGGAGATGGAGCCGGTCAGCTTGCGCAGCGCCTGGCTCATCAGGCGGGCCTGCAGGCCCGGCAGGCTGTCGCCCATCTCGCCTTCCAGTTCGGCGCGCGGGGTGAGCGCGGCGACCGAGTCGATCACCAGCACGTCGATCGCGCCGGAGCGCACCAGCGTATCGGCGATCTCGAGCGCCTGTTCGCCGGCATCGGGCTGGGAGACCAGAAGTTCACTGACATCCACGCCCAGCTTGCCGGCATAGACCGGATCGAGTGCATGCTCGGCATCGACGAAGGCGGCGGTTCCGCCGGCCTTCTGCGCCTCGGCAACCGTGTGCAGGGCCAGCGTCGTCTTGCCCGAACTTTCCGGACCGTAGATCTCGACGATCCGGCCTTTCGGCAGGCCCCCGATCCCCAGGGCGATATCCAGCCCCAGCGACCCGGTGGAGATCGATTCGATATCCATCGAGGGACGCTGGCCGAGCTTCATCACCGAGCCCTTGCCGAACGCCTTGTCGATCTGGCTCAACGCGGCCTCGATGGCCTTCTGCTTGTCGGAGTTCTTGTCGTCCTTCACGAGTCGAATCGCGCCCTTGCTCATAGCCTTCATCCCTTATTTCACGCCCCCGGGGTGCGGGCAACCGATCACTGGCGTACCAGTTTTGTTCCCGGAACACAAGCGGAACATTTATGGTTAACGAAACGGAACAAAAGCGAGCCATGGGACGCCGGAATTTTGCCCCGCCGGCCTTTCGCCCTATCATCCGGGGACATGAGACATCTGATACCGAGCTTCGCCAAGACCGCGATTGCGATACTCGCGGCCCTGTTCCTGTCGCATTGTTCGCCCGGCCCGCAGGGGCTTGGAGACACGTCGCTGGAGGACATCCGTACACGCGGCGAGCTGGTTGTCCTTACGCTGGAAGGGCCGACCAGTTTCGCACGCGAAGGCGGCACGCCTGTCGGGTACGAGGTGGAACTGGCGCAAGCCTTCGCGGCCTCGCTGGATGTCGAGGCGCGTTTCGAGACGCGGCGCGACATCGACGGTCTGCTGGACGCCCTGGAACGCGGCGAAGGCCATATCGCGGCCGCCAATCTCACCGTCACCCCCGCGCGGCGCGAGCGCGTCACCTTCGGCCCGGCCTACAAATCGGTGACCGAACAGCTGATCTGCCGCCGCGGCGGGCGCGAGCCGACCTCCCTGGCGGCCCTGCCCGGCACCTCGATCCGCGTGCTCGCCGGGTCGAGCTATGAGGAGACGCTGGAAGCACTGGCCGCGGACCATCCGGAGATCGCGTGGACCGCGCGCACGGCCGGATCGGCCATGCCGCTGCTGGAAGGCGTGGACCGGGGCGATTTCGACTGCACGGTGTCGGATTCCCACCTGGCCGATTTCGCCCGGCGGCGGCACCCGGAACTGGACGCCGCCATGGCGCTGACCGAGGAACGCCCCCTCGCCTGGGCCCATAACGGCACGATAGACGGCTTGCCCGAAGCGCTGTCGAGCTGGTTCGCCAGCGTTCACGAAAGCGGCTTCCTGGCCGATCTCGACGAGCGCTGGTTCGGCCGGTTCGGCGAGTTCGACTATGTCGATGTGGCGCGCTTCGTGCGCCGGGTGCAGAACCGCCTGCCGCAATACCGCACCAGTTTCGAGCGCGCCGCCAACACGGTTCCCTTCGACTGGGAATTGCTCGCCGCCCAGGCCTACCAGGAATCCCACTGGGACCCGGATGCCGTCAGCGCCACGGGCGTTCGCGGCCTGATGATGCTCACCCTGTCGACGGCGGAACGGGTCGGCATCGACGACCGCACCGACCCCGAACAGAGCATCGAGGGCGGGACGGCCTATCTCGGCGAGCTCTACGAACGTGTCCCCGACAGCGTGACCGGGGAGGACCGCATCTGGTTCGCCCTGGCGGCCTACAATGTCGGCATGGGCCACATGTACGACGCGCGTGCCCTTGCCGAACGGCTGGGCCGGGACAAGGATTCCTGGGACGACCTCGCCCGCACCCTGCCCCTGCTCTCCGACCCGCAGTATTACGAGACGCTGCGCTACGGCTATGCCCGCGGCCACGAACCGGTGCGCTATGTCGAGAAGGTGCGCGAATACCGCGCCCTTCTCGAAGCCCAGGGCATCTAGACCCTAGTCTGCCGCCGGCGCCTGGGGCACGTCCGGCAGATAGTCCAGCGGATCGGCCAGGGTCAGCAGGGGCGATTGCTCGACCAGGTGGCGCAGGGTCGCGGCATGGCCCTGCCCCATGACGAGCAGCACGCGCTCGCCTTCGCGGCCTTCCAGCTCGTAGAGCAGGTTCGACAGGATCAGGATGTTGCGGGTGTACCAGTTGCCGACGGTATGGGCCCCCGCCGCGCTGCCGTCCGGCTCCCAGCGGCGGATCCGGTAGGCCAGATAGAAGTCCTCATTGGCGTCGAGCGCGGCATCGGTATTCATCCAGGCCAGCACCTCGCCGACCGAATGCGCGGCCTGACGAACCTCCGTCTCGCCCGTGAAGCCGCGGCCCAGCGCGTTCGTCGCTGCCTCGATCTCCGCCAGATGCGGATCTTTCCCGTCCTCACCGGCGGCGAGCTCTCCGTAGGCGAGCGCGAGATCCTCATAGGCCATGAAGCGATGATCGGCATCGACCGGCGCGACCCGGTCCAGCCCCATGCGGGCGGCCATGCGGAAACCGATCTGCTGGCGCTCGTTCGCCGTCAGCTCGGCCTCGCCGGCCCGCCAGGCGGCATAGCGTTCATTGACCGGGGAATCCGGCGTGGCCTCGACAGCCACCATGGTCGGCTCGAAAGCGGCCAGCCCGTCCAGCAGCTCGGCGATCTCGGCCTGACGGCGGTCCGAAAGCATGTTGTCGGCCTGGGCGTTGTAGGCGTCCCGGCCCGGATTGGCGAAGTGATAGGTGCCCAGGATCAGCACCTCGGCGACCGGTTCCGGGCGCGGTGGCGTCTGGGCGGATGCGGCGGCCGCAGCCGCAGCAAGGACGATCATGGTGGAAATAGCGATGCGCAGCATGGATGCCTCCCTCTCGTTTCAGCACATGGATGCCCGGGACCGGCCGGACGGATGCAATGGAACCGCAGCGCGTTCCCGGCCGTTGCACAGGCCATGGCTGCAACGGGACGATACGCAATGAGCGAGACGACTGCACGCTATCTCAAATTCGCAGCGATGATCGTCACCTCGATGGTGGTGATGTTCGCGATCAAGTATCTCAACACCTATGCGATGGATCATGTCCATTTTTCGCGCACGCGCTTCTACACGACCTTCATGATGGGCGCCGCCATGGCGGTTGTGATGCTGTCCTTCATGCTGTCCATGTACCGCAGCACGCGGGTCAATCTGGGCATCTTCGCCGGCAGCGTCGCGGTCTTCCTCGGCGCGCTCTGGCTGGTGCGCAGCCAGACGACGATCGAGGACGAGGCCTGGATGCGGGCCATGATCCCGCACCACTCCATCGCCATCCTCACCTCCGAGCGCGCCGGGATTTCCGACATCCGCGTCCGCGAACTGGCCGACGACATCATCGAGGCCCAGCGGCGCGAAATCGACGAGATGCACTGGCTGCTCGAGGACATCGCCGAAAACGGCGAGGCGCAGACCGCGGCCGAAGCGCAGGCCCGGCCCGTGCCGGACTTCCAGGCCTCTGCCGATCCGTCGTGAGCCGACGCAAAGGAAAGGACAAGACATGCCCCGGAAGGATCCCGGTCCCTCGGTCAAGGACGACGATCTCTACGAAAAGCTCCGCGACGAGGGCATGAGCAAGGAGAAGGCTGCGCGCATCGCCAACGCCAAGGCTGGCGGCGACACGCCCATGAAGTCCGGCGGCCAGGCGCCGCCCTACGAGGAATGGACGCGCGACGAACTCTACGACCGCGCCCGGGAGATCGGCATCGAGGGCCGGTCCGAGATGGACAAGGCCGCGCTGATCGACGCGTTGCGCCAACACTGACCACGCCCGCACTCAAGGGAGGACCGACATGTCCAGACCGATCACCATCGCCGGCATTTCCGGCAGCCTGCGAAAGGGCTCCTTCAACACGGCCAGCCTGCAAGCCGCGGCCGAGCTGGCGCCGGAGAATGTCACCCTCACCACGCACACCCTGCACGGCGTCGAGCCCTTCAACGAGGATGTCGAGGCCGAAGGCTGGCCGGACGGCGTCGCCGAACTGCGCGAGAAAATCGCGCCGGCCGACGCCGTGCTGTTCGCCACGCCGGAATACAACTACTCCGTCCCGGGCGTGCTGAAGAATGCCATCGACTGGCTGTCGCGGCCGACGGGCAAGGGTCCGATCACCGGCAAGCCCGCCGCCATCATCGGCGCCTCGCCCAGCCCGTTCGGCACGGCCCGGGCCCAGGCCCATCTGCGCCAGATCGTGTTCTACAACGCGATGCCGCTGATGCCCTATGACGAGGTGCTGGTCATGAAGGCCGGCAGCAAGATCGAGGACGGCCGTCTCGTCGACGAGGAAAGCCGGACGTTCGTGAAGGAACTGATGGCGGACTTTGCCGACTGGGTGCGGCTGCATACGGACAGGAAGGCGGAGTAGGCGCCCCTACGCCCCCTGCTCCCCCAGCTCCTCCTTCACCTTCTCCGCCAGCTGCGTCAGGGTGAAGGGCTTGGGCAGGAAGGAGACGTCCTGTTCCTTGGACAGCGTGTCGGAGAACTGCTCGGCGGCATAGCCGGAGATGAAGACCACGCGCGTGCCTTCGAGCATGTCGCGCGCCTTTTCCAGGAGGCCGGGACCGTCGAGGCCCGGCATCACCACGTCGGAGATGAGCAGGTCGAAACCCTCTTCCTCGTCCTCGAGGATTTCATAGGCTTCCTCGCCGTCGCAGGCCTCCACCACGTCATAGCCGCGCTTGGCCAGCGTCTTGGCGGCGATGGCGCGCACGGCGTCCTCGTCCTCCACCAGCAGGATGCGGCCGCGGCCGGAGAGGTCTTCCGGCGCCTTTTCGACTGTCCGTTCGGCCTCGGCCTCGCGCAGCTCGACGCTTTCTTCCTCGGTCGGCTCGTGGCCGGGCAGATAGATGGTGAAGGTCGTGCCCACACCGACTTCGGAATCCGCGAAGAGGAAGCCGCCGGACTGCTTGACGATACCGTAGACCGTGGCGAGGCCCAGCCCCGTGCCCTTGCCCGCTTCCTTGGTGGTGAAGAAGGGCTCGAAGATCTTCTCCATCGTCGCCTTGTCCATGCCGTGGCCCTCGTCGGTCACGGCGATGGCCATCCAGTCGCCCTCGCGCGGATTGGGAGCTCCGGCATTGCGCACCACGTCGGCGGAGACCCGCGACGTCTTGACGGTCAGCGTGCCGCCGCCGTTTTCGCGCATCGCATCGCGCGCATTGGCGGCCAGATTGATGATGGCGGTTTCCAGCTGGCCCTTGTCGGCCTTGATCAGCGGCAGGTCGCGGCCGTGAATGATGTCCAGGCGCACCGTCTCCTCGACGATCTGGCGCAGGAGGACGGCCACGTCGGACAGCAGATCGCCGATATCCAGCGTCTCCATACGGAAGGTCTGCTTGCGCGAAAAGGCCAGCAGCTTGCGCACCAGGCCGGCGGCGCGGGCGACGGTCTGGTTGATCGACTGAAGCTCGGAATAGTCCGGATCGCCGACCGGGTGACGGTTCAGGAGCTCGTCGCAATTCAGGCGGACCGCTGTGAGAAGATTGTTGAAGTCGTGAGCAACGCCGCCGGCGAGCTGGCCGACCGCCTGCATCTTGTTGGACTGGGAGAGCTGGCGCTCCATTTCCTTCCAGGCGGTGACGTCGATGACATAGGCCACCCGCTTGCCCCCGCGCGCGGGGGCAAAGGCGAGGTGGACATAGACCGGGCCGTCGGTCGTCGCCAGACGGGCTTCGGCGGGCTCGCCGCTGCCCGCCATGGCGGCGGAAAAGGCATCGACGGGCGAGCGGCCGTCATCCCAGTTGAACAGGTCGCAGAAGCGTTTGCCCGGAATGGCCTGACCGCCGGTGAGCTGCATGAGGGCGGGGTTCACGTCCTCGATGATGGCGGTTTCCGGATCGGCGCCGTCCAGCCGCACCACGCCGAAGGGCGCATTGGCGAACATGTCGTCCATGGTGCGTCCGGCCGCGCTTTCGTCGGACAGGGCCTGGGCCACGCCCGGCGGCGCGCCCGTGCGCGACAGCCCGTACATCACGGCGCGCCCCAGCGCGCCCTCGCCGGGCAGCCATTCCACGACGATGGCCACCGGGCTTTCGATGCCGTCGCGCGCCTTCAGGCGGGCATCGACGCGCGCGGCGCCCTCCCCGCCCCGGCTGTAGAGGACGGCCCGGGCGCCATCGCCGGCGAGAACCTCTTTCAGCGCGGGAAATGCCGCGCCTTCCGCCAGGCCCAGCCATTCGCGGAAGGTGGCATTGCCGCTGACGATATCGCCATTGGCGCGCAGCGAGAAAAGCGCGACCGGGGCGTGCAGGCTCCAGTCGGCGGACGTGGAGACGTCGGTCCCGGCCTCGCCGCGCTCGCCGCCGCTGACCAGGCGCCACAGGATCAGCCCGTCGGCCTGGGGCGAGGCTTCCAGATGGAAATGACGGATATCGCCTTCGCCCAGATCGAGGGGCGGCAGAAGCTCGCATGCTCCTTCGCCGCGCGCCGCAGCGCGCGCCAGACGATAGACCGTGCCGTCGCCGCCGCCGGATCCGGCCCACAGCCGGTCGATGGTCGGCAGGCCGAAGCTCTGGCCGAACCCGCCGGCTTCCTTCGCCAGCGCGTGATAGGCCGCATTGCCCCAGCGCGGCCCGCCGCGCTGGTCGGTGATGAGGACCGGTTCGGGAAAGGTCTCGATGGCGCGGAAGGCCAGCGCCGCCGGGCTGGGGGTACGGTTGCGGTCGATCTTGCGGCGCAGATTGCGTCCCGCCGTCTCGCCCGCGGCAATGGCGTAGAGCACCAGAAAGCCCACGGCGGCCAGGCCGGACAAGTAGACGAAGCCCTGCCAGCCATCCTCGCCGGCGGCAACCACGGCCGCGCCGAAGGCCACGACGGCGATGGCGCCGCAGACCCAGAAGGCCACCCGGCCGATCGGCCGCGACCACAGCGGCTTGCGGGATTTGGGATCGGTAGCGGCGGTCTCGGCCATGGGGTGCTCCGGCACGAATCAGGAAGATGTCGGATTACGACTCGCTGGGACGATAACGCGCACGGCGTCCCTGGGCGAGCGAGAGAACATAACCGATCACCTTGGCCACGGCCTGGAAGTGTTCGGTGGGGATTTCGGCGTCCAGATCGGCAGTGGCGTGCAGCGCCCGCGCCAGCGGCGGATCCTCCACGATCGGGATGGAATGCTCCTCGGCGATCTCGCGAATGCGCAGCGCCGCGGCGTCGACGCCCTTGGCCACGCAGATCGGCGCCGGGGTGACACCCTGCTCGTATTTCAGGGCGATGGCGTAGTGCGTCGGGTTGGTCACGATCACCGAGGCATCGGGCACCTGGGCCATCATGCGGCGCTGGGAGCGCTCCTGACGGATCTGGCGCAGCTTGGCGCGCACCATGGGGTCGCCCTCGGACTGTTTCAGCTCGTCCTTCACCTCGCGCTTGGACATGCGGTTGCGCTTCATGAAGCTCTGGCGCTGGAACATGTAGTCGAGCCCGGCGATGACGGCGTAGACGACCAGCGCCGCCAGCATCAGCTCGATCGCCGACTGGCGCACGATGGCGATCACCGAGGCCATGTCCAGGGCAGGCAGGCCGGCCAGCATGTCGCGCTTGGGATAGAGCACGATGAAGGCCGCCGCCGCGACCAGGGCCATCTTGCCGACCCCCTTGAGGAAGTTGGCGATGCCCTGGGGGCCGAAATTGCGCTTGAACCCCTCGACCGGATTCAGCTTGTCCAGCTTGGGCTGGATTTTTTCGGTCGTGAACAGCGTGCCCTGCTGCACGTAATGCCCGGCAAAGCCGGCCACGGCCAGGAAGGCGATCGGCAGGCCGACCAGACCGGTCACCTGCCAGGCCGTCTGCTTCATCATCTGCATCACGGCATTGGGATCGACCGCGAAATTGTGCGGCTCGGCGAAGAAGACCTGCATGTCCGAGGCCAGCGCCCGCGCCATGGGCGGGAAGACGAAGCTGATCAGCGCCAGCCCCGTGGCCAGCACGAACCAGCCCGGAATTTCCTGGGATTTGGCGACATCGCCCTTCTCGCGCGCATCGTCCAGCCTTCGCTGTGTCGGCTCTTCGGTTTTCTGGCTGTCGTCTTCGCCTTCGGCCAAGCCAGCCTCCCTAGGTCATGTCGATGGCGAAGCGCTGCATGCGCTCCAGCCACACGGCACCCATCGCGCCCAGCGCGATGGTGAGGATGAACAGGCCGACCATGATGTTGGACGGCATGGCGATAAAGAAGATCTGGGCCTGGGGCATCAGGCGCGAGAGCACGCCCAGCGCCAGGTAGAAAACCAGGCCGAACACGATCAGCGGCGCGGCAAGCTGCACGCCGATGCGGAACGCGTCGATGAAGGCTTCCAGCGCCCACTGCGCGCCGTCGGCCATCGACGGCATCTGCCCGGCATCGAAGACGGCATAGGAGTTCACCATCATCTCCAGCAGGAGGTGATGGACGTTGGTGGCGAAGAGTAGCAGCAGGAAGGTGAGGTTCAGGAAGGTCGCGACAAGGGCGCCCTGCTGGCCCTGGGAGGGGTCGAAGCTCTGCGCCATGGCCAGACCCGACTGCATGCCGATGACCTGGCCGGCGACCGCGGCGGCCGACATGAAGATCCGCGCCACAGCGCCGATCATCAGCCCCACGATGACCTCGCCCATTACCAAGCCGGCCAGCATCAGCGGCTGCTGCGGCATGGGCGGCAGCATGGGCGCGATCACCGGACCCAGCACCACGCAGACAAGCAGCGCGAAGGCCAGGCGGATACGCACCGGTATGCTCGGTTCGCCGAAGCCCGGCATCAGCATCAGGATCGCCCCGATGCGCGCGAAGACGAGACCGCCCGCGAAGACCAGTTCCGGCGCCTGCGGGATCATGGCGTGGAGATCCGGTCGAAGATCACGGTCATGAAGCCGGACATCAGCCCGCCCATCAGGGGCAGGAAGATCAGCAGCGCGATGAAGATGGCAATGATCTTCGGCACGAAGACCAGGGTCATTTCCTGGACCTGGGTCAGCGCCTGGAACAGGGCGATGGTCACGCCGACGGCCAGACCGACCAGCATGATCGGCGCCGACATCGCCAGCATCAGCCAGATCGCCTGGCGCGCAAAATCGAGGACTTCCGGTCCGGTCAAGTCTCGCCTCACCTTCTGCGGGGAGAATCGGGCTTACGGTTAATTATGTTTACGAATGCGCGTGCGGCGTTAAGAAAGAGTCAATTCAGCTTAATCGGGGGAGTCATCCACTATGCGTCTTCGCAGCTTTCTGATCGGTACGTCCTGCCTGGCCCTCATGGCCGCCTGCTCGCCTTCCGGCGAGACTCCGGAGGACACCGCCACGCCGGCCGGAACGGCCGCAACCGAGACCGCGCCGGCCACGGAGACGCAAGCCTCCGAACAGACCGAAACGGAACGCCTCTTCGCCTGGTTCGACGAACAGTTCCAGGAAGACCTCGACCGCTCGCCGCTGTTCAAGACCTATCTGGGCATGATCGATCAGGATCTGGAGGCCTACGGTCAGTGGAACGACGTCTCCGAGGACCGCTACCGGGAAGACCTCCAGCGCGCGGCCGAGCGCATGCGCTACATGCGCGAGAATTTCGACTACGACGCGCTGAGCCATGAAGGCCAGGTCGCCTGGCGCTTTGCCGAATTCATCACCGCCAACGACGCCCAGCAGAGCGAGTTCTGGGATCACGGCTACATCTTCACCCAGTTCTTCGGTCCGCACACGCAGATGCCGACCGTGCTGATCGGCTATCACCGCATCGACAATGTCGACCACGCCGAAGCCTATATCAGCCGGCTGAACGGGCTGGGCGACGTCATCGAGACCTACACCGCCCAGGCCGACGAACGCGCGCAGGCGGGCGTGCTCGCCCCCGCCTTTGCCTATCCCGTGGTAATCACGGCGGCGCGCCGCTTCATCACCGGCACCCCCTTCGACGACAGCGGCGCGGATAGCCCGCTGCTGGCCGACTTCCGCGGCAAGGTCGAAGCGCTGGATATCGAACAGGCCGAGAAGGACGATCTGATCGCCCGCGCTGCCGAGGCGCTGGAGACCGAAGTCGAGCCGGCCTACACGGCGCTGATCGAAACCATGGAAGCGCATGCCGAGATGGCCGGCGGGCGCAATCAGGGTGCCTGGTCGCTGCCGGAAGGCGAGAGCTTCTATCGCAGCCAGCTGGACAACTACACCACCCGCACCGACCTGTCGGCCGCGGACATCCACCAGACCGGCCTTGACGAGGTGGACCGCATCCATGGCGAGATGCGGGACATCATGGCCGAGGTCGGCTTCGAGGGCACGCTGCAGGATTTCTTCGAGCACCTGCGCACGGACGACCGGTTCTACTATCCCGACACGGATGAGGGCCGGCAGCAGTATCTCGACCAGGCGACCGGTTATGTCGATCACGTGATGGAGATCGCGCCGCAGTATTTCGACACCCTGCCCCGGGCCGATCTGGAGGTCCGCGCGGTGGAGGAATACCGTATCGAGACGGCCACCGGCGCCTTCTACGAAAGCGGATCGCTCGACGGCTCGCGTCCGGGCGCCTACTACGTGAACCTGGCCGACATGCGCGAGAACCCGATCTATCTGATCGAGACCCTCTCCTATCACGAGGGCGCGCCGGGCCACCATTTCCAGATCGCCCTCGCCCAGGAGCTGGAAGGCGTGCCGATGTTCCAGCGCCTGCAGGGTTATTCGGCCTTCTCCGAAGGCTGGGGCCTGTATGCGGAGAATCTTGGCAAGACGATGGGCGGCTTCACCGATCCCTACCAGGATTTCGGCCGTCTCTCCTACGAGGTCTTCCGCGCCGCGCGCCTGGTTGTCGATACCGGCATGCACGCCATGGAATGGAGCGAACAGGACGCGATCGATTACATGATCGCCAACACGCCCTTCCCGGAAGGCGATATCCGCAACGAGGTGCGCCGCTACATGGTCTGGCCGGGCCAGGCGGTGTCCTACAAGATCGGCATGCTGACCATCCTGGAACTGCGCCAGCGGGCGATGGATGCGCTGGGCGACGACTTCGACTGGGGCGAGTTCCACGATGTGGTGCTGACCAATGGCTCCATCCCGCTGACCCTGCTGGAACAGCTCGTCGAGGATTACATCGCCGAGAAGCAGGCCGAGACGGGCGAGGACTGAGCCTTCGCCCGGCACACGCCGGCGTTTGACATTCCGCCCCGGACCCGGGCTATCCTCCCGGCCGTGGGGTAATTCCGGACAGCCGCTGCACCCGTGCAGCGGCTGCCTTCCGTTGGACGCCGGCCTTTGCGCTCCCGCGCCTCGGGCCGGCCTGGGGAGTTGAAGACATGTACAAATCCATCCGTTCGCCGCTGGCCGTTTCGCTGCTGGCCCTGGTCGCCGCCTGTTCCCAGCCGGAGACCGGCGACGAGGCCGCGCTTTCGCAGGACACGGCACCCGCCGCGTCGCAGCAGGAGGCGGCCTCCGCCTCCGAGCAGACCGAGAGCGAGCGCCTCTACGCCTGGTTCGACGCGCTCTTCCAGGCCGACCTCGCCCGCTCGCCGCAGAGTCAGACCGCGCTGGGACAGGTCGACGATCTGGACGCCTATGGCCGCTGGGATCCGGTGAGCGAGGAAGCCGCCGCCGCCGACCAGGAACGCCGCCTCGAACGGCTGGACTATCTGCGGGAGAATTTCGACCCGGACACGCTGAACGGCGATGCCCGCGTCTCCTACCTGGTGTTCGAATACCTGCAGGAAACCGGAATCCGGCAATACGAGTACCGCGACCAGGGCTATGTCTTCACCCAGATGTTCGGTCCGCATACCGGCATGCCCACCCTGCTGATCAGCCAGCACCGGGTCGCGACGCCCGAGCACGCCGAAGCCTATGTCCAGCGCCTGGAGCGCATGGCGCCGGTCATCGACACGCTGATCGAACGGGCCGATGCGCGCGCGCAGGCCGGCGTCATCCCGCCGCGCTTCGCCTTCGATTATCTGATCGGCAATACCGGCGCGATCGTCAGCGGCGCCCCCTTCGACGACAGCGAGGAACCCTCGCCGCTGCTGGCCGACTTCACCGCCAAGGTCGACGCGCTCGAGATCGACGACGCGCAGAAGGACGATCTGATCGCGCGCGCCACCGCCGCGCTGGAAACCTCGGTGGGCCCGGCCTACGACCGGCTCGTCGCCATGTTCGAGCGGCACCGGGAGATGGCCGACACGCACGACGGCGCCTGGAAACTGCCCGAGGGCGAGGCCTATTACGAGAGCCAGCTGGCCACCTTCACGACGATCCCGGATCTCTCGCCGCAGGAGATCCACGATATCGGCCTGTCCGAAATCGATCGCATCCATGGCGAGATGGAAGGCATCATGGAGGAGGTCGGCTTCGAGGGCACGCTGGCCGAATTCTTCGAATTCATGCGCACCGACGAGCAGTTCTACTATCCCAGCACCGACGCGGGCCGCGCCCGTTACATCGAGGAGGTCAACACGGTCTTCGACAATGTGCGCGACGTGCTGCCCGACTATTTCGGCGTCATGCCGGAAGCCCCGCTCGTCGTGCGCGAGGTCGAGCCCTTCCGCGCCGCCGGCTCGCCGAGCGCCTTCTACAATTCGCCCAGCCTGGACGGCTCGCGGCCCGGCATCTTCTACGCCAACACGCTGAACATGCGGAACCTGCCAGTCTACCAGATGGAGACGCTGGCCTATCACGAAGGCATTCCGGGCCACCACTTCCAGCTCACCCTGGCCCAGGAGCGCGAGGGCACGCCGATGTTCCAGCGCCTGCTCTACCTGCCGGCGTTCGGCGAGGGCTGGGCGCTCTATGCGGAGAGCTTGGGCAAGGAGATGGGCATGTTCACCGATCCCTACCAGGATTTCGGCCGTCTCGCCTACGAATTGTGGCGCGCCGGACGTCTGGTGGTGGACACGGGCCTGCACTACCTGCAATGGTCGCGCGAGGACGCGATCGAGTACCTGACGGAAAACACCTCCTTCACCGAGGAGGAGATCGTGCGCGAGGTCGAGCGCTACATCGTCTGGCCCGGCCAGGCGACGGCATACAAGATCGGCCAGATGCGCATTCGCGACCTGCGCGACTATGCCCGGGAGGAGCTCGGCGAGGACTTCGACTGGGGCGAATTCCACGATGTGGTGCTGACCAATGGCTCGCTGCCGCTGCCGGTGCTGACCGAGCTCGTCAATGATTACGTGGCCGAGACGCGCGGCGACAGCGAAGAGTGATGAGGACCGAGATGAAAACGACCATGACCGTCAAACCCTGGCTCGCGGGCGTTTCCGCGCTGGCCCTTCTGGCCGCCTGTGCCCCGGCGGGCGAGGAGAACGCGGCCGACACGGCGACGGCGCCGGCCTCCGGACAGGCGGCGGGCGAAACTCCGGCGAACGACACCGCCGCCGAGGCTCCCGAAACCGAGAGCGACCGCCTCAATGCCTGGTTCGACCAGGTCTTCGAGGAGACGCTGGCGCGTTATCCGATGTACCAGACCTATCTGGGCCGGAAGACGGATTACGACCAGTGGAACGACGCCTCGCCGGAATACGCACGCGAGACCTACGAGATCGGACGCGCCAATCTGGAGTACATGCGCGAGACCTTCGATTTCGACGCGCTGGACGACAGCGCCCGGCTCTCCTGGCGCCTGTTCGAATACGATGCCGAGCGCGAGGAAGCCGGCTGGCGCTGGCGCGATCACGGCTACACCTTCACGCCGCGCTCGGGTCCGCACATGAATGCACCCTCCTTCCTGATCAACAATCACCGCGTCGATACGGTGGAGGATGCCGAGGCCTATATCGCACGCCTGCGCAATCTGGGCGGCTATCTCGACCAGAACATCGCCAATTCGCGGCGCTCCCACGAGATGGGAATCCAGACGCCGCAATGGACCTACGAGCCGATGATCGCCACGGCGCGCAACGTGATCGCCGGCGCCCCCTTCGACGAGAGCGGCGAGGTCAGCCCAATCCTGGCGGATTTCCGCGACAAGGTCGGCGGCCTGGAGCTTTCAGAGGAAGAGACAGACCGCCTCGTCGCCGAAGCCGAGGCCGCGCTGACCGAGGTCGTCGAGCCGGCCTATGAACGCGTCATCGCCCTGTTCGAGGAGCAGGCGGAGACCGCCTCCACAGACGACGGCGTCTGGAAACACCCCGATGGCGGCGAATTCTACAACTATCTGCTCAACAACTACACGACGATGGATCTGTCAGCCGAGGAGATCCACCAGCTCGGCCTGCAGGAAGTCGAGCGCATCCATGGCGAGATGCGGGCCATCATGGACGAGGTCGAATTCGAAGGTTCCCTGGCCGAATTCTTCGACTTCATGCGCACCGACGAGCAGTTCTACTATCCCAACACGGATGAAGGCCGCGAGGACTATCTCGCCGACGCCACCGCGCTGATCGACACGATGCGCGAGACACTGCCGGACATGTTCAACACCTTCCCGGAAGCGGAAATGGAAGTGCGCCGCGTGGAACCCTTCCGCGAGGACAGTGCCGGCAAGGCCTTCTACCAGCGTCCCGCGCCGAACGGCACGCGCCCGGGCGTCTACTACGCCAATCTGCGCGACATGGCCGACATGCCGACCTACCAGATGGAGGCGCTGGCCTATCACGAGGGCATCCCGGGCCACCACATGCAGCTGGCCATCATGCAGGAGCTGGACGATGTGCCGGCCTTCCGGCGCTTCGGCGGCTACACCGCCTATACCGAGGGCTGGGGTCTCTATTCGGAGTATTTCCCCAAGGAGTTCGGCTTCTATTCCGACCCCTATTCCGACTTCGGCCGCCTGGCCATGGAGCTGTGGCGCGCCTGCCGCCTCGTCGTCGATACCGGCATCCACTATCACCAGTGGAGCCGCCAGGAGACCATCGACTACCTGCTGGAGAACACACCCAATCCGGAAGGCGATGTGCGCAACGCCATCGACCGCTATATCGTCTATCCGGGCCAGGCGACGGCCTACAAGATCGGCATGCTGGAAATCCTGCGCCTGCGCGGCGTGGCCGAGGAGGCGCTCGGCGAGGCCTACGACATCCGCGACTATCACGACGTGATCCTCACCCAGGGCGCCATGCCGCTGGCCGTGCTGGAGGAGCAGGTCGAGGCCTATATCGCGGAAACGCAGGCGCAAGACAGCGACGCCCCGTAACTCCGCCCTTGCATTTCCCCCACAAAAAAATAGTTTGTGGGGGAAATGCAGGATAGCCGATGATCAGCCCGCTCCCGATCGACATACAGACGGCCTACCAGAACCTGCTCGACCGGCACCGACGGCAACCTCCGGTGTCGATCGGCGGCAGCCTGCTGAAGAAGGCCAAGTCCGGGCGGGACTACTGGATCGCCCGTCGCCGGATCGGAAGCCGCACATTCGACGAACAGGTCGGACCGGACACGCCCGAAATCCGCGCGAAGGTCGATCGGGCCCGCAAGGAACAGGCGGCGCTTCAGGAGTGGGAACAGGTCGAGGCGTCCCTTGTTGCACAGCTGCGCGCTGCGGGCGCGCGCACGCTGGACATGCAGACCGGCAAGCTCCTCAACGCCATCGCCAGAAGCGGCTTTTTCCGGGCCGGCGGTATTCTGGCCGGCACGCATGCCTTTGCGCTCTACGAGCTCGAGCTCGGCGTCCGCTTCGAGATGTCGATGGTCCGCACCGAGGACATCGACATCCTGGCGGCGCGCGGCATCTCCATCGCGACAACCGGCAAAACCGAGACCCTGTCGGGCCTGTTCGGAGAGCTCGGCCTGACGCCGGTCGGTGGCGCCGGCGATGCGAGCCCGGTCAGCTGGCAAACCTCACAGGGCAAACCGGTCGATATTCTCACGCCGCGCCGTCGCGGCGGACAGGACATTGTGCGTCACGAAAAACTCGGCGTGCACGCACAGGCGCTGCCATACATCGAATTTGCCATGGAGGCTCCCGTCGAAGCCGTTGCGCTCTACAGGAGCGGCATCCTTGTGCGCATTCCCTCGCCGGAGCGATATGCGATCCACAAGCTGATCGTGGCCTCGCTGCGCCAGGGCACGCACCGCGCAAAATCGGCCAAGGATCTGGCCCAGGCGGCCGCCCTGATCGAAGTCCTGATGGAACAACGTCCTTACGAACTTGAAATCGCCTTCAAGGACGCGGTCGATCGCGGCAAGAACTGGCAAAAGGCGATCGAAACCTCTCTGAAGGTGCGTCCCGACATCAAGGCAAACCTCGAGGCGCTTTAGCCCTCAGATCGGCATGCGCAGGATTTCCTGGTAGGCGCGGACCACCTCGTCGCGTACCGCGACGACGGTTTCCAGCGAGATCTCCGCCGCGGAGACGGCCGTGACCACATCGAGCAGTTCGGCGTCGCCGGCGGCGGCCGCGGCGGTCATCTGTTCGGCATTGGCCAGCGCGCCGGACGTGTCGGCAATGGCGCTGGAGACCATGTTGCCGAAGTCGAGCGACGGGGTCTGCTCGGCTTCCTTGACGCCACCGGTCGACTGCTGCGCGGCGCGAACGGCGGCCTGGTAGGCCTGAACGGCGGAAAGATCGGCGGCCATGTCTTACATCCTCATTCTGAGAGCGGCGCGCTTTTCTAGCGGCGCAGCAGGTCCAGCGTGCGTTCCTGCATCCGCCGGCTGTTTTCGATCATGTTGAGATTGGCTTCGTAGGAGCGCATCGCCTCGCGCATGTCCATCATCTCCACCAGGGTCTGGACATTGGAGGTTCGCACATAGCCGGCCTCGTCCGCAGCCGGATGGCCCGGATCGAACTCCAGGGTGAACTCGGTCTGGTCGTAGGCCACGTCGGACATGCGCACCGCGTTGACCCCGGTTGCCCGGTCGAGCTCCTGCTGGAAGATCGGGATCTGACGGCGATACGGGTCGCCGCCCGGTTCGCGCGCCGTGGAATCCGCGTTGGCAATGTTTTCCGAGATAATGCGCATGCGCGCCGCCTGGGCCCGCAGGCCGGCGGCCGAAATCGACATCGAGTCGGAGGCGTCGCTCATCCTTCAGCTCCTCGCTTAGCGGGCCGGCGGCTTGATTGCCATGCGGATCAGCCCCAGGCTTTTCTGGTACAGGGTCAGCGCGCTCTCGTACTGCATGCGCGTTTCCTGGGCCCGGACCATCTGTTCTTCCAGAACGACGGAATTGCCGTTGATCGTGGTCTCGCTGTCCGGCGCATCGGTCGCGTCCCACTGGCGCGAGCTGCCGCCGGCACCGGCCGAGCCGGACATGTGACCGTCTTCCGTCGCGATCATGCGCACACGCGACGGGCCGTTGCCGGCCTCGTAGCCGCGCATCTGGCGCTGCACGGCGCGATTGAATTCGCTCTCGTCGAGATCCTTCGCGGTGTAGCCCGGCGTGTTCGCATGGGCCACGTTTTCCGAGATCACCCGCTGGCGCTCGGAGTTGAAGCTCATCGACTGTCGCAGAAGTGCCAGGACCGACACGTCATCGGGTCGCATGCGCGAATCCCCTTCTCTACCGGTAACGAAGGTCGGCCCTCACAGTTAACGCCGGTTTAACCGCATCACCGGACAAGCGGGTAATCTCTTATGAGGCTTGGCCCGATGACCGACATCGTCGACTGGACCCACTACTTCTTCGCCGTTTCGGTGCTCGCTGTCCTGGTCGGAGCGCTGGGTCTGTTCGGCTATGCCGTGCGCAAGGGCTGGATCCTGCAGAACGTGACCGGGTTTTCCGGCTTTATGCCGGCCCGCGAACGGCGGCTCCAGCTCAAGGAAACCCTGGTCATCGATCCGCGTCGCCGCCTGGTCATCCTCCAGGCCGACGCCACGGAGCACGTCGTGCTCCTCGGTGCGGAGGCGGAAACCGTGCTGGCCAGCCATCCTGCTCCGCCCGCACCGGCCGGGCAGACCGCGACAGCCGGGGAGGCGGCATCATGAAAAAGGGCTTCTGGATCTGCGCCGGCCTGTTCGTGCTCGGCATCGTCACCCTTCTCGGCGCCGGCGCCGAGGCCCAGAGCATCACGATCGACACCGGCACGGAAGGCGATCTGACCGAACGCGTGCTGCAGCTCATCGCGCTGCTGACCGTTCTCTCGCTGGCGCCGTCCATCATCATCATGACGACCAGTTTCGTGCGCATCGTGGTCGTGCTCTCCCTGCTGCGCACCGGGCTGGGCCTGCAGCAGAGCCCGCCGAACGCGGTCCTGGTCTCGCTGGCCATCTTCCTGACGGGCTTCATCATGGCGCCGGTCTTCACCCAGTCCTACGAGGAGGGCATCCAGCCCCTGCTGGAGGACGAGGTGGAACTGGCCGAGGCCTTCGACCTGTCCACAGGGCCGCTGAAGACCTTCATGCTGAACCACACGCGCGAGGACGATCTCGCCCTCTTCATCGACATGTCCGAAGGCCCGCTGCCGGAAACGCCGGAGGCCACCTCCTTCTGGATCGTCGCGCCCGCCTTCATGATTTCCGAGCTGCGCCGCGCCTTCGAGATCGGCTTCCTGCTCTTCATCCCCTTCCTGATCATCGACCTGGTCGTGGCTTCCATCCTCATGTCGATGGGCATGATGATGCTGCCGCCGATCGTGATCTCCCTGCCCTTCAAGCTGATCTTCTTCGTCCTGATCGACGGCTGGCGGCTGGTCACCGGCTCGCTGATGCAGAGTTTCGGGACGATCGGGGGATAAAAAGGGGACAGGTGGATTTAACGCGCTGCGTTAAATCCACCTGTCCCCTTTTCTCTACGACGGCCCGCCGCCATTGGTGAAGCGTTCGCGGAAGGGTTCCATGAAGGCGTCGAGCGTATCGATGCTGGCGATCCGCGAGGCCAGGTCGGAGAAGCGGGCATTACCGGCCGGGGCGTTCTCGTCGGTCAGCAGTTCGAAGGCGGCCGCCTGTTCCGTGGCCCCCATGGCCTCGCCATAGCGTTCGCCCAGGCGGGCGGCGGCCGCATTGTCGCGGGCCAGGGAATAGGCGATCGCGGCGCGCATCACGTCGGACTGTTCGGACGGATCGAGCGGCGCCTCGCTGGCATAGCGATTGCCCAATAACGCCTCAAGACGGCGGCCGGCCATCGGCCAGTCGCGTTCGGTCCAGGCGACGTCGGCGCGCAGCCGGTTGGCGGCGTCGGACCGGTCGGTCGCGATGAGTTCCAGCGCCTGTTCGTGACGGCCCAGTTCCGAATAGGCCCGCGCTTCCAGCAGGTAGCGCTCGTTGCGCAGCTCGTCGGACAGGCCGGCGATGCGCGAACGGCGGATCGCATTGATCGCATCCTCATAGCGCCGGTCCATCAGATAGACGATGGCGAGATCCGTCGCCACGCGGGCCCGCGCCAGCGGTTCGCGCAGCCGGTTCTCCACCTGGTGCTGCAGCAGTTCGGCGGCCGGGTCGAGCAGGTCGAAGGCAATCAGACGGTCGGCCAGGCGGCGGATCATGCGGTCGCCGTCGGCGCCGATCGGGGCGAGGTGCTGGTATTCGTAGAAAATGGCCACGGCCTCGACCGGGTCCATCCGGTCCGCCTCGCCGTCCAGGAAGAGCCGGCGGAAGATCGCCACCATGTCCTCGCCGATGCGGCGCCCGGCCTCGGTATTGGGGAAGCGCGCCTGGGCCGTGTCCATCGTCTCCAGCCCGCGGGCATATTCGCCGGCGCTGACATAGAGTTCGCCGAGCGCACGAACGGTCTCCAGCTCGATCGTGTCGCCGCGCCAGCGGAAGCGCAGGTTTTCCAGCGCGTCGATCGCCTCGGCGCGGGTGATCTCGCCGGCCTCCAGCTGCAAACGGTAGAGGTCGGACAGGGCCTTCGCCTCCATCGGCGCATCGCCGGACCGGGAGAGTTCTTCCAGCATGGCGATGGCCTGTTCGATATCGCCATCGGCCTCGGCCAGGCGCGCCTGGACGTAGAGCGCCTCGCGCCGGGTATGCGGATCCGGCTCGCCGGCCTCGGCCCGGTAGAGCAACTCCTGCGCGGCGGCATAGTCGTGCAACTCCAGCGCAGCACGTGCATGCGCGACGTTGAAGCGCGACTGCCAGAGCGGCGGATAGTGGTAGACCGTCGCCTCGCCGGCGGCAAAACGGCGGCGCGCATCGGCCCAGCGCTCCTCGTCCACGGCGATCATGGCGCGCCACAGATCGGCGGCCGGATCCACGGCCAGGGCGGGATGGGAGAAATACTCCCGCGCATCCTCGAGCCGGTGCATCATGTAGCTCGCCACGCCCCGCAGCGAGCGCACGTGAGGGTCGTTGTCCAGCGAGGGTTCCTGGTCCGTGGCCAGATCCAGCATGCCCAGCGCCTCCGGTGCCAGCTCGTTGGCCAGCAGGAAGCGCGCCAGGGCGATCTGGCCGTCCGTGCCCTCTTCCAGAGCCGCGCGGCGCAGGCGCGCATTCCAGTCGCGCCGGAAATAGCTGTCGCCGTCCCAGGCGTCGAAATAGATCAGGGCCGGCGAGGAGATATTGGCCAGGACCGACGCCTCGCCGCTCTGCGCCCGGCCTTCCGCGGCCGGCGACAGATTGAGGCCGGAGGGACGGCCGATGGCCGCGCCCGATCCGATCAGCGAAATCTCGATGTCTTCGGCGATCGCCTCGACCGCGCCACCCTGGGCGCTGGGCAGCAATGCGCCGCCGACAAAGTCGCGCCGCGCCGTCAGGCCCTGGACCGGTGCCGCCGCGGTGATGACGCCGATACGGTCGCCGACCACCGGATCGTCGATCCAGCGGATCGCGCGCGGTTCGGCAATGTCCATGAGGATGCGCCCGGGGCGCGTACGCCGCGCATCGCGGCGGATATTGATCGGACGCGGCGGGGATTCGATCCGTTCGGAGAAGACCACGGTCCAGCGATTGCCGTCATTGCGCACTTCCGCCTGGGAAGTGGACGGCACGCGGATGCGGGCGGCGGTCCAGTCCCCGCCCCGCACGGCCTGGAAATCGCGGACATGGCGGCGATTGGCCATATCCAGTTCGCGCAGGTCCAGGTCGGCGCCGGCATCGAACACGATCCAGACGGCCTCGCCCCGGCGGAAAACGGCCGCGCCCAGCGGCGCCGCCCAGTCGAACTCCACGCGCAGATCGCCATTGAATTCGGAGACATTGGCCCGCACCGCCCCGCCCTCGGGCACGGGATCGGCGCCCGGCGCCGCGGCGGGGGCCGCAACCGGCCCGGCTTCGGCCACGGCCGGTTCGGCCGCAGTCTCGGCTTCGGCCGCCGGTTGGTTCTCCGGCTGCGGGTTGACGGGCCCGGCCGAGACCGTCTCCGGCACCGTATCGCGTACGGCGACTTCGGTTTCCGGCTCGCTCGCCGCCTCGTCATCCGGCTCCGGCGCCATCGCGCCGAGTTCGGCCAGCAAGGCGGCCGCGCCGGCGACATCGGGGTCGGGCAGGTCGACGACGACCCGGCCGCCCTCATTCCAGACGCGCACCTCGACATCGTCCATCACGTCCAGCGTGAGCACCCAGTCGTTGACGTCGCGCTCGCCGCTCACATCCTCCAGGAAGCGCGGCGGCGAGCCGCGCAGGCGGCCGAGGGAGATGTCGGCGGGCGTATCGAAACGGATGCGGGCCGTATTGCCGTCCTGCTCGAGCTCGTAACCCACCGGGCGCGGCCAGAGGAATTCGATCCGCGTGTATTCCGTAGCCTGGCCGACGCGGTAGCGCACCGGCAGGGGATCGACCAGGGGTTCCGGTGCGTTCGCAGCCCGTTCGGCGGCCAGGCGGGCCTCCTCGCGTTGGCGGGCCTCGCGCGCTTCGCGCGGCGAAACGATCGGATCGGGCGCCGGCGCACCGACGGGCACGATATCGATCGCCACCTGGTCGTAGCTTGAGGAGACGTGGGCATCGGCGGTGCGGTTGAGCGCGATGCGCAGAGCGGAGCCATCGCGGTCGAGCCGCGCACGGGCCGCCAGATCGCCGAGCCGGTCGGCCAGGTCACGGACCTCGGCATCAACCGGTTCGCTGAGCCGGACGATGAGCACGGTGTGCTCGACCTGCGCATCGGCAGAGGGGCGCTGGTCCGCAATCGCGTCGTCATAATCGACGACAATGCGCGCACCTGCGCCGTTCGGCTCGACGAGAAAGGCCCCGGCCGTCTGGGCCAGGGCTGTCGAGCCGAGCAGGGCGAGCGCAAGCCCGCCTGTCAGGCAGCGGATATGTCTAGCCGCCTTCGGCAAGCCGGGCCTCCAGCTCCGCAACCGTGTCCGGCAGGTCGCTGCGCGTCGCCATGCGCTGGGTCACGGCCGCAGCCGCGTCGGGCGTCATCTCGGCCAGGATCGGACCGAATTTGCGCTGGGACATGCGCGAGGCGATCTGGATCTGGGTTTCCATGTCCAGGCTGGCGATGCGTTCCGCGGCATCGCCGGGATCCATCGCACCATACCAGTCGACGATGACCTGCATGTCCTGGCCTTCGCGCTCGGACAGGCTGTCGGTCAGATCCACGATCTGCTGGCGCAGCGCATTGAGATCGTCGATCTTGCCGTCCACACGCTGTTCCATGGCCAGCATCAGGGCCTCGCGCGTTTCCAGTTCTTCCTCGCGGCGATCGAGCTCGGCCGAGCGCTCGCGCAGACGATAGAGAACCCGGTCCTCCTCGGCCGTGCGCATGCCGCTGGCAATGCGTTCGGCGAAGGCGGCCGACATCTCGCCGGCCGGCGGGAGCGCCGGCTCGCCGCCGGCGGCGGCTTCGTCCTGGTGAGCCTCGTCGGCGGACGCTTCGCCGCCTTCGGCCGCGTCCTCGCCTTCATTGTCCGCGGCAACCTCTTCGCCATTGGCAGCCTCGTCGCCCTGTTGCGCCTCTTCGGCGAGCACCAGGGCAGCGGCATGGGCGTCCCACCAGTCGGCGGCGCCATTGGCCACGGAAAGGGCCTTGAGACCGAACAGACCGCCCATCAGGACGGCCAGAACGGTGAGGAGGCGGATCGGTTCACGCATGGCCTATCTCACATCCTTGAGATCGTTGATGACGCGCGAACCCGCGCCTTCGGGAAAGATTTCGGCGGCGCGGCGGCGGCCGGACGGACGCCGGGACGACAGGCTTTCGGCACGGCGGTCGGCCTCGCCGGTCATCAGGCGCAGCTCGTCGGCGAGCTTGCGGGCTTCGGCCACGCGGGTTTCCAGCACGTCGCCGGAATGCGAGGTGGCCCGTTCCAGGGCCGCCAGGCTGGCCCGGGCGCGGTCGGTCGCCTCGTTGAGCGCGATCACCGAGGACTGGACCCCGTCCTGGCCCTTCTTCAGCGCGTTGAGACGCCGGTCGACGCGCCAGCACATGACGACGGCAACGACGAGAAGCGCGGCCACGAGGCCTTCGAAAACCAGAGCTGCGAGCGTCATGCGAACCTCATCATCGCTTTCTTGGCACCCGGCGAGAGCGGACCGCTCAGGCGCAGGGCTACATTGTGTCCGATCCGGCCCATCCGGCCGCGTGTCAGGGGAACCTGGCCGCACCGCAGCTCGACCTCGGAGGTCGGCGTGGCGTCCAGGAAGAGCGTGTCGCCCACTTTCAGGTCGGCAACCTTGCCCAGCGGCAGGCGCTGTTCGTCCAGAACCGCCTGCACTTCCATATTCGTCGACCACAACTCGGTAGCCAGGTGGCCTTCCCAGATATTGTCGCGGCCGAATTTCTCGCCCATGAACTGCTGCAGCAGCATCTTCCGGATCGGCTCCAGGGTCGCATAGGGCAAGAGGAGTTCGATACGTCCGCCGCGATCTTCCATGTCGATGCGCAGCTTGACGAGAATGGCGGCGTTGGCCGGGCGGGCGATCGCGGCGAAGCGCGGGTTGGTTTCCACGCGCTCCAGATCGAAATCGACCTCGGTGAGCGGCTGGAAGGCCTGCTTGGCATCGCCCAGCACGACCTCGATCATGCGCTGCACCAGCATGCGCTCGATCGTGGTGTAGGGACGGCCCTCGATGCGCATGGCCGAGGTGCCGCGGCGGCCGCCGAGCAGCACGTCCACGATCGAGTAGATCAGGTTGGAGTCGACCGTGAGCAGGCCGTAATTGTCCAGCTGCTGGGCGCGGAATACGGCCAGGATCGCCGGCAGCGGGATCGAGTTGAGATAGTCGCCGAAGCGGATGGATGAAATATTATCCAGCGACACCTCGACATTGTCCGAGGTGAAGTTCCGCAGGCTGGTCGTCATCAGCCGCACCAGGCGGTCGAAGACGATCTCCAGCATCGGCAGGCGCTCATAACTTACAAGCGCGGAGTTGATGATGGCGCGGATGCCGGACTTGTCCGCCGCATCGTCATCGGTCAGCGAGAAGCCGAGCAGGCTGTCGATCTCGTCCTGGTTGAGGATGCGCTCGGGGCCGCCTCCGACGGTCGGCAATTCATCGCCGTCATCGTCGCCGCCACCGACCATCGCCTCCCATTCGGATGCCAGGTCGAGGTCGTCACCGTCCTCGGCCATGGCCTCCCATTCGGCGGCGAGCGCGTCTTGATCCATATCGTCAGACATCGAAATCCGTCCAGTTAAGCACTAGTCGACAATCAGGAATTCCTGGATGAGCACGGCATCGACCTGGGCCGGTTCGATGGCCAGGTTCACCCGGCGAAGCAGTTCCAGCCGCACGCGGTGCATGCCGGCGGAGCCGTAGAGATCGTCCTCGCGCAGCTCGCGCAGGAACATGATGAACTGGTCCATGATCGGATCCACATGGGCCTGCAGAATGCTTTCCATCTCAGGATTCGTGGACTCGAAGGAGAGCTTGAGCTGCACCAGGACCGGCCGGCCGTCGGTCGAGCGGATATTGGTGGTGATGGTCTCCACCTCGCCATCGCCTTCGCGCAGGTCGAAATAATGCGGCTCGGCATGGGTTTCGGCAGCGGCATGCGTATCGCCCCCGCCATGACCGTCGCCACCCGATTCGCCACTCGAGGCCTCGGCATGCTGGGCGTCGTCCTCGCCGCCACCGGCGAAAAGCAGGAAGCCGCCAACGCCCGCCAGCAGCAGGATCAGCACGGGCAAGCCAATGAAAAGAGCCAGTTTTATCGGGCTCTTCTTCGGCTTCTCCTCGCCTTCGCCTTCCGTCTCGATGTCGTCGTTTTCTTCGTCGGCCATTTCGGGCTCCAAAGGGGGAATCGTCTGGTCCCATTAACGGTCAGGGCGGTTAACGTTTCGTAGTGATCGCCCCCACCCCGGCAACTTCTTCCCACCGGCCCGGACAGGATTGCCGGAGCCGGCAGGCCTGTCCTCCAAGGCAATACGGCCAAGTTGCTGATAACCAACAAAATTAACCTTGGCACGCTGCGTGCACCATGTCCGGCAATCGCTGCGACACGACGGCGAACACCAGGTATCCAGAAAGGAAACCGCCCGATGGACAACGCAATCATGATCGGCCTGACGCGCCAGATGACCCTTCGCCGGGACATGGACGTCATCGCCAACAACATCGCGAACGCGAATACGGCCGGCTTCAAGGTCGAATCGCTTCTGCTTGAAAACCAGCCCGCCCGTACGGCCGAACACGCCGACGGCCCGCCCGAACTCCAGTACGTCACCAACTGGGGCATGGGCCGCGACTTCAGCCAGGGCGACCTGGAATTCACCGGCCGCCAGTTCGACCTGGCGATCGAGGGCGAAGGCTTCTTCGCCGTCGAGGCCAATGGTGAAGAGCAATACACCCGCGACGGCCGCTTCCGCACCGACGCCGACGGCCTGCTGGTCGCGGCGGACGGCGCGCCGGTTCTCGATGCCGACACCCGTGCCCCCATCCTGCTGGACCCGAATGCCGCCGAGACCGTCGTCGTCGACGGCGGCGTCATCATGCAGGACGGACAGCAGATGGGCCGCATCGGCGTGTTCGAGGTCGCCGACCGCTCGGTCATGAGCAAGGACGGCAATGGCCGCTACACCATCCCCGATGCGGACGACCCGGAGAACCAGCCCCAGGCCATGTTCGAGCCGGCCGTGCACCAAGGCTATGTCGAGAGTTCGAACGTCCAGTCCATCACGGAACTGACCGACATGATGACCATCATGCGGTCCTACCAGTCCGTCTCGAAATTCCTGTCGGACGCCGAAGACCTGAACAAGCGCGCCATCGAGCGCCTCGGTCGCGTCAGCTAAGGAGGAGTTGAACCATGCGCTCCCTCACCACCGCCGCCACGGGCATGGAAGCCCAGCAACTGAACGTCGAGGTCATCTCGAACAACCTGGCCAACATGAACACGACCGGGTTCAAACGCCAGCGTGCCGAATTCCAGGATCTGCTCTACCAGAACGTCCAGGCCATGGGCATGAACTCGTCCGACGCGGGCACCATCGTGCCGACCGGTGTCCAGGTCGGTCTCGGTGTCCAGGCCGCCTCGATCTACCGCATCACCGACCAGGGTTCGCTGCAGAACACCGGCAACACCTATGACCTGGCGATCTCCGGCCAGGGTTATTTCCGCGTCCAGATGCCCGACGGTTCCGACGCCTATACCCGCGCCGGCAATTTCGCCCTGAGCCCGGAAGGGGAGATCGTCACCACGGACGGCTATACGGTCGCCCCGGGCATCGCCATTCCGCAGGGCGCCCGGGAAGTCTCGATCAACGCCCAGGGCCAGGTCCAGGCGCTCATCGACGGCCAGACCGACCCGCAGACGGTGGGCCAGCTGGAGCTGGTCACCTTCTTCAACCAGGCGGGCCTGGAGGCCACCGGCGACAATCTCTACCTGGAAAGCGCCGCCTCCGGCACCGCCACGGTCGGCACGCCGGGTTCGCCGGGCTTCGGCATCATCCGCCAGGGTTTCGTGGAAGGTGCGAACGTCAACGCGGTCTCCGAAATCACCAACCTCATCCAGGCCCAGCGGGCCTACGAGATGAATGCCCGCGTGATCACGGCGTCCGACGAGATGCTCGCCGCCTCCTCGAACCTGCGCTAACGGGAGCGAATAGATGACACGCAAGTCCCTCCTCGCCCTGACCTGCCTGGCCGCCTCGGCGCTCTGCGCGCCGCAGGCCCTGGCCGGCGATGCGGTGGTGCTGCGCGAAGCGCTCACCGTGGACGGCGCACACGTCACCCTGGGCGATCTCTTCGATGTCGCCGGCGAAGCCGCAGACGCGGTCGTCGCCCGCGCCCCGGCGCCGGGCAGCCGCACCTCGCTGAGCGTGGACTATGTCCGCCAGATCGCTGCGGAACACGGGCTCGACTGGGCCAATGCCGGCGGCGTGCGCCGGATCACCGTCTCCCGCGACAGCCGCATGGTCGGCGCGGAAACCATCGCGGACATGCTGGAAGGCGAACTCTTCGCCGAGGAAGGCCAGGTGCACGAGGTTCGCCTGTCCAACTCGACCATGGCGCTGCACGCCCCGGTCGGCTCCAGCGGCGGCCCGCAGATCGGCTCGATGAACTTCGATCCGCGCTCGGGCATGCTGGTGGCGGAGATCACACCCTATGACGGCGGCCAGCCGGTCCGCGTGACGGGACGGGCCTATGCCACCGCCGACGTGCCGGTCCTGGCCCGGGCCGTTGCAGCGGGAACCGAGATCACCGAGGCCGATATCGAGTGGGTGTCCTACCGTACCGACCGGATCCGCCCGGATGCCGTCCTCGACCCCGACGATCTCATCGGTTTCGAAACGCGGCGGGCCCTGCGCCCGGGCGAGCCGCTGCGCGGCTACGACCTGCAGCGTCCGCTGATGGTCTCCCGCGGCGAGCTTGTCACCCTCGTCTTCGAAGCCCCGGGCATCCAGCTCTCCGTGCGCGCCCGCGCCATGGAGGACGCCGCCGACGGCGAGGTCGCCCGTTTCGTCAATCTGCAATCCAACCGCACGGTAGAGGCCCTCGTGGACGGGCCCGGCCGCGCCCGCGTCGGCACCACGCCGTCCGCCAGCTTCTAGCCCTCAGGGAGTCTCCCATGATCCGCAAACTCGCAATTCTCATCATCGGCGCGGCGACCCTGCAGGCCTGTGCGGCCACCGATCGCCTGTCCTATGTCGGCCAGACGCCGCCGATGACGCCGATCCAGAACCCGGCCCAGCTGGCCGGCACCGGCCCGCAACAGATCCCGATGCCGGTCTACGCCACCCCGCGCCAGCACACCTCGCAGACCAATTCTCTGTGGAACGCCAATTCGCCGACCTTCTTCGGCGATCCGCGGGCCGCGCGCGAGGGCGACATCCTGACGGTGAATATCGACATCTCCGACAGCGCCCAGCTGCAGAACACGACCAACCGGTCGCGGGCGACGTCGGAAGATTCCAATCTGACGAATTTCTTCGGCGCCGATCTCACCGGCTTCTTCAACGACAATATCGACCCGTCCTCGCTGACCGATATGGGCTCGAACTCCTCGCTGCAGGGGTCAGGCTCGGTCAACCGGACGGAGAGCATCTCCCTCACCGTCGCCGCGATCGTCACCTCCGTCCTGCCGAACGGCAATCTGGTGATCGCCGGCCGCCAGGAGGTGCGCGTGAACAATGAGGTGCGCGAACTGCTGATCACCGGCATCGCACGCCCGCAAGACATCGCCTCGGACAACACGATCGCCCACACGCAGATCGCCGAGGCCCGTATTTCCTACGGCGGCCGCGGACATCTCTCCGACGTCCAGCGCCCGCGCTACGGACAGGAGATCTACGACCTCCTGATGCCGTTCTAGGACACGAAACCCCGCCACCATCGGGTTCACTCAGGGCCGTCGCGTTTATTCGCGGCGGCCCATTTTTTTCACTCTCCCCCATCGCCTCACTGCGCTCGGCACTTCCCCCGCTTCGCAGGGGAAGCCTTGAACGCGGCATCATCAGGGCTCGCCCCGCTTGCGGGGGAGCTGTCCGCGTAGCGGGCTGAGGGGGCGCTGCGTCAGCAGCGCCGAGCGCGTAGCGCGCACATTTCAAACGGGAAACCGCTGCAGCACCCTACTCGTCGCGGTGGACGCGTTCCTTGCGCTCGTGACGCTCCTGGGCTTCCAGGCTGAGCGTGGCGACGGGGCGGGCGTCGAGGCGGGCCAGCGAGATCGGTTCGCCGGTTTCCTCGCAATAGCCGTAATCGTCTTCCTCGATGCGGCGAAGGGCACTGTCGATCTTGGAGATCAGCTTGCGCTGGCGGTCGCGGGCGCGCAGCTCCAGGGACCGGTCGGTCTCGGTCGAGGCGCGGTCGGCCAGGTCCGGCAGGGCCCCCATGTCTTCCTGGAGGTTGGAAATCGTCGACCGGCTCTCCCGGAGGATCTCGTCCTTCCAGGCCATCAGCTTGCGGCGGAAGTATTCCTTCTGCCGGTCATTCATGAAGGGCTCGTCGTCTGACGGGACGTAGTCCTTGGGCAGTTCGATGCGTTCTGACTCGCTCATCGCTTTCCACTCACCACAATGCGGTAACCCACGCTCCCCAGAAAGCGGGGCGGAGCATATTCATCGCCCCTCGCAAGTCAACGAGCAGGCGCTGCTGGCCGCTCGCAAAACCCGGGCCGGGGAGGAAAATCTGTATGGATATTGGGGGTTAGCGCGCTAACCGCGGCTGTATCGCTCAGGAAAACTTGGCCAGTTCGACGGCGGCGCGCGTCTCGACCTCGTCGAGGGCGGCTTCCAGCTGCGCGTCGTGAGTCTGATCGCGGCGGGTCTGCAGCAGATCCATCAGCGCGACCAGCTTGGCCCGCGGCAAGCCGCCTTCGAGCAGCGCGATCTTGAGCTCGTCGAGCACGTCGAGCAGGTCCATCGCCCGCTCGGTCGCCTTCTTCTTCGCCTGGGTGGAATCCTCCACGCCCTGCAGGGCGAGGATCGCGTCGACGGACTGGACCGAGGACGCGGCGCTGGCCGAGCCGGTCGAGGCCGCACGCGCGGTCTGGCCCGAATTGTCGAGCTTGAAGCCTTCCGAGGACGCGCCGGACGTGGTCTTGCGCTTGCTGCCCGACACGGCGGAGTTCGAACGGGGACCCTGGATCTTCATGACGAGAATCGAAGCCTCTCTGCGATGGGTTAATGCATGCAGGCCGCCGCTTAATAGAGGCTTAACCGATGCAGTTTGCCCGGCAATTTATGCCCGGCGTGACGGCCCCCCGGTCAGGTTTTCCGCCCTCCAGCGCCGGAAGAAAAACATAAATGCCATATTTTTCAATGTTTTATTATATTAACCAGAATGCACGTTCTGGCACGGTCTTCGCAAGGGCGTGAGGCGAATACGTTCCGGAGACCGCAAAATGCGCATCGTGACCGCCCTTCTTGCCGCCCTCGCCCTGGCCATGCCGGCCATGGCCTCCTCGCGCATCAAGGACATGGTGGACGTCGAAGACGTTCGCGAGAACCCGCTGGTGGGCTACGGCCTCGTCGTCGGCCTCGACGGCTCGGGCGACAGCCTGCGCAACTCGGCCTTCACCAACCAGTCGCTCAACGCGATGCTGGAACACTTCAACGTCAATACGCGCGACGCCAATCTGAACACGCGCAACGTCGCGGCCGTGATGGTGACCGCCAGCCTGCCGGCCTTTTCCGGCCAGGGCTCGCGTATCGACGTCACGGTCTCGGCCATCGGCGATGCCGACAGCCTGCAGGGCGGCACGCTGATCGCCACCCCGCTCTTCGACAGCCATGGCCGCGCCTGGGCCGTCGCCCAGGGTTCGCTGACCGTCGGCGGTTTCGAGGCCGGCGGCGACGCAGCGG
Source organism: Pseudomonadota bacterium (assembly GCA_034659015.1). Classification (GTDB taxonomy): domain Bacteria; phylum Pseudomonadota; class Alphaproteobacteria; order Caulobacterales; family Maricaulaceae; genus Maricaulis. The sequence continues at coordinate 40,744 of JAYEGL010000014.1, forward strand.
TGATCACCCGCGGCGTGCCCACGGCGGGCCGGATTGCCAATGGCGGGATCGTGGAAAACCCGTTCGACGGCACCGGCGTGGATCCCTGGGCGGAGATTGCCGGCCGCGACAGCCTGCGCCTCTCGCTGCGCAATCCCGACTTCACCACGGCGCGCCGCATGGCCGACGCCATCAACGCCTATATCGGCAGCGGGGCCGCCCGGGCGGAAAACCCCTCCACCGTGCGCCTCAACCGGACCGCCAGCTATGACGGCGACATGATCGACCTGCTGGCCGAGGTCGAACAGCTGCGCGTCCAGCCCGACCTGCCGGCCCGTATCGTGATCGACGAAAACACGGGCACGATCGTGATGGGCGAGAATGTGCGCGTCTCCACCGTCGCCATCGCCCAGGGCAATCTGACCATCACCGTCAGCGAAACCCCGATCGCCAGCCAGGCGGCCCCCTTCGCCGATGGCGGCGAAACGGTCGTCCTGCCGCGCACGAATGTCACGGCCGAAGAAGACTCCATGCAGCTCGGCGTGCTGGACCAGGGCAGCGTGTCGCTGAGCGAGCTGGTCGACGGCCTCAACGCGATGGGTGTCAGCCCGCGCGACATGATCACCATCCTGCAGGCCATCAAGGCTGCCGGCGCCCTGCAGGCCGACATCGAGGTCCTGTAGACATGGATAATTTCCTCGAACTCCAGATGACCAATGCCGCTGCGGCCGGACGCGCCCAGGGTGCGCCGAACACCGGCGCTGCGCGCACCCAGGAAGAGGCCCGCGCGGCGGCCGAGGAGTTCGAGTCCTTCTTCCTGTCGCAGATGATCGAACAGATGTTCGGCGATGTCGGGAAAGACAATCCGTTCAGTGGCGGGGCGGGCGAAAAGGCCTTCCGCGGCCTGCTGCACGAGGAATACGCAAAAGTGATGGCGCAATCGGGCGGGCTGGGCCTGGCCGACCGGCTGACGTCGGAAATCCTGCGCTATCAGGAAGACGGAGGGATGCAAGGATGACGGAACTGGCTGCTGCAAACGGTGCGGAACGCGCCCAGGCACTGCTGCAACTGACCCAGCGCCTCACCGCGCTGATCCAGGAGGAGACCCGCCTGTTCAAGGCGCGCCGGCCGCATGAGGCAATCGAGCTGCAGACGGAAAAGTCCGAGCTGGCGAACATCTATCGCGCCGAAGTCGCCCGCGCCCGCCAGGAGCCGACGCGTTTTTCCGGCGCGTCGGAACAGGCCAAGTCCATGCTGCGCGAAGCGACGAAGACCTTCCATGCCGCGCTCGACGAGAACGGCCATGTGGTCTCCGCGATGAAGCGGGTGACGGAAGGCGTGGTGAAGGCCATCGCCGACGAGGCGGCCCGCCAGCGATCGGCCGGCAGCAGCTACGGTCCCGGCGCGGCCCAGAACAAGCCCCAGTCCGGCGGCTTCGCCATGGCGGTCAACCGCACGGCCTGACGGCGTCGGCCTCCCCGCCCGCCGGCGACCGCATCCGGCTTTACTTGTCCCGGCAATCGCGGCAAGCCGGACGATGTGGAGGAGCCGAGCATGCGCAAGCCGATTCCCGCCCGCGACGCCTATCAGCACTGGGCGCGCATCTATGACAGCGACGAGAACCGCACGCGCGATCTCGACGCCCTTGTGCTGCGCGGCACCGAATTGCCGCTCGACGGCGCCGACATTGTCGAATTCGGCGCCGGGACCGGCAAGAATACCGAATATCTCGCACAGACCGCCCGCTCGGTGCTGGCTCTCGACCTCTCCCCGGCCATGCTGGACAAGGCCCGTGACCGGCAGCTGGGCGCGCACGTGACCTTCGCCGAGCACGACATCACCCGCCCCTGGCCTGCCGGCGATGCCAGCGCGGACCTCGTGATCGGCAATCTCGTGCTGGAGCATGTCGACGACCTTGCGCCGGTATACGCCCAGATCGGCCGCGTGCTGAAGCCGGGCGGCATCCTCTTCATCAGCGAACTTCACCCGGACCGCCAGAAGCGCGGCAGCCAGGCCCATTTCGAACGGGATGGCGAGACCGCCATGGTGGAGGCCTACATGCATTCTGTGTCGGATTATGTGGAATGTGCGGAGGCGGCGGGGCTGGTGTTGACCGGCCTGAACGAGGCGATCGAGGCCGAGGCGGCCGTCGACGAGAACACGCCGCCGCGCATCCTGGCCCTGACCTTCTCCAAACCGCTCTGACTAGAGCAGCAGTCCGGCCGTGCTCGAACCGCCGCCGGCCTGCAGGCGCGAGAGGCCGGCCTGGTAATTGGCAAGCTGGGCGCTGTAATAGGCGGGAACCTGGCCGCCCCGCTTGCCGGCCTGCGGGCCTTTCAGCAATTCCTTGAGCGCCGGATCCATCGTGATGTCGCGATAGGCGCGCTGGACCGTGGTCATGGCGGCCTGGATCGCCTCGAAGGCGGCCTCCGCGCTTTCCTCGTCCTTAAGCGACATCGACACCGGCAGTTCCAGCGCGAAGAGCGGCGGCGCGTCGGACGTCTTTTCGTCGTCGTCGAGCAGCGAGCCGGTGTTCACGATCGCACCGGCCTGGATGCCCAGCGCACTCAGAAGGTCACGGCCTTCCGCACCGGCGAAGAGCTCGATCGTCTTGCCCTCGGCCGCCTTGATACGCAGCTGGTCGCCGGCCGAACTGCGGCGCACGTCGGCCGTGCCGTCGAGCACCAGGGCCGCGTTGATCTTGAAGGTGAGCGAACGCATCGTGTCGTCGCTGTCGATCTCGATCTTCCTGCGGCGTCCGCCATCGGCCGAGATGTAGAAATGGTCGCCCTCGCGCGCCGCGCTGCGATCGGTCACGACCCGCGTGTCGGAATAGGTGACGGCCCCGGTGGGAAGGCCCAGCGCGTCGAGCACCGAGTCGTCGCCGGCTGCCACGGTGATACCGGCGGCCTGCGAGAGGCCGTTGCGGCCGGAAATCTGGTGCGTCCAGTCGAGCGCCCCGCTGGCCGCATCGAGCTGGGCGGCAAAAGCGTCGCGTTCGCCGTTCAGCGTCTCGCCATTGATGCCGCCAAGCGTCTTGCCGGCGATGTAGATCTTGCCGCCGGAGACCTCGATCCCGGCCGCGCCGTCGTCGGCGTCCGAACCGACGAAGGTCGTATAGTCGACGCTCGCCGAGGCCCCGTCGGTCAGCTTGACCACGAAGGCATCGCGAACGCCGCCATTGTGCGCGCTGACCGGAGCGCTGGGCGCGAACGCATTCCCCGCCGCACCGGTGACGTAGACATTCGTGCCGTCCACGGCGATGCCGCCGATCGAGCCGGTGTCCAGATCGCCCAGCGACTGTTCCCAGATCGCCGGTGCCGCCTCGTCCGAGGCGTCGAACTTGCGCAGGACCGCCGAGCCGCCCTCATTGCTGGCGACCAGGATATTGCCGTCATCGGCCACGGCGATCGCCGAGACGGTCTCGTCCCCGGTATCGCCGACCCGGCGCGTCCACAGCGTGGCACCGTCCGCACCGATGGCGCGGACATAGCCGTCACTGGCACCGCCCTGATGAGCTGCGCCGCCGAAGGCCGAGGCCGCCTTGCCGGCGACATAGACCGTGCCGTCATCGGCCACCGCGACGGCGGTGCCCTTGTCGTCGCCGGTGCCGCCGAAGCGCTGCATCCACTGCTCCACGCCGGCGGAATTGTATTTCGCGACGATGCTGTCGGTGCCGCCGATATCCGTGCTCTCGCCCAGCCCGCCGGTCACCTGGCCGGTGACGACCACATTGCCGTCCGCATCCACGGCGACACTGGCGCCCTCGGCATCGTCGGCCGCGCCGAGCACGCGGCTCCAGACCCGGTTGCCCGCGGAATCGTATTTCGCCAGGACCAGATCCTGCTCGCCCTTGATCAGCTGGCCGTCGGTGGACGCCGTCGTCTTGCCGACCACGAAGATCCCGCCGTCGGCGGCGGCCGCCGTGGACTGGATCTCCAGCGGATTGTCGACCTGCTTGATCCGCGTCTCGCCCTCCTCGGATCCGATCACCTCGACTTCGCTCTCAGTGGGATCGGCGCTGAAACGCGTGGAATAGCCGACCTGCGGATCGCCGCTGGCCAGATCCGTCAGCTTGACGATCTGGCCGCCGGCCGTCTCGTTGATGCCGGACGTGCCGGCAAAATAGAGCGCCGGCTGGGCCGCGGGGGCGGAAAAGGAGATCTGCTCGGTCGACACGCCCTTGATCAGGAACCCGTGATCATTGCCGGGAATGACGCCGATATCGTTTTCCTCGCCGATCTTGGTGCGCTCGAAACGCGTCACCATGCCGGCCGCTTCCAGCTCGGAATTGATGTGGGCGACGATGTTGTCGAGATTGCGCGTCTGCCCGCCCATGTCGGCGAGATTGATCGCGACATCGGTGGTCACGCCGTTTTTCCTGACGGCGATATTGAACTGCACGTCGCCGGTCAGGCTGGGCACTTCGGCGTCGAACTCGCCGGTATGGATGATACCGCTCTTGAACTGCGACAGGCCGCGCGACACGGCGACCTCGCTTTCCAGCTTGCTCAGCTCCTCGCCCTTGAGGACGGTCAGCTCGTCCAGGTCCATGCCCTGGAAATACTCGTCCAGCTGGCCGAGCCCGTTCTGGAAGACCTTCTCGATCTGGTCGCGGCGGGCATCCGTCGTGGTCTTGTCCCGGGCTTCCTCGGCCAGGGAGACGAGACGCTTGAGCCCCTGGTTCAGCGAGAACAGGGCCTTGTGATCGTCCGGCGCGTCGATATCGGAGAATTCGCGGTTCGGATCGAGGAAAAAGTCCTGGGTCGCCATGACCCGGCGGCGCATTTCTTCCAGCGTCTGCAGACTGTCGGATCCGACCTCCCAGGGGGCGGTCACATCGTCGCCCGCCTGGTTACCCCGGGCCGAGGCCTGGGCAAGCGGAGACGAGCCTACCGTCGCGGTCGTTATCCGCGACGAGTACCAGCTGGTCAGCAGTGACTGGTTGATCCCGACGATCGCCACGATTCGATACCTTCTATCCTGGGTGCCGAGTGTCGGCCCAGAACACAAACAAAGTGTTTCCAGACACGCTAAATTGCACGCCATACAAGGATTTTTCCGGGCTTGAGCGGGCGGTTTTGGGCGTTTCCGGCAAATATCTGCTAGGATGGCTGCGCTGCCGGCCTAACGCGCCGTTAACCCCGGCGGCGCAGCGTCTGACGATGATCACGAATCGCGAGGCCTTGCATGTCTGACAGGACTGCGCCCGAGACGCCCTTCGAAGGCATGCTGCCCCAGCGCACCTTCCTCGAACCGCGCATGCCGCTGGACGGCAAGACCATTCTCATTACCGGCGGAACCGGCTCCTTCGGACGCCAGCTGACGGCCGCGATCTGCGCCGAGGCCAAGCCGAAGAAGCTGATCATCTTTTCGCGCGACGAGCTCAAGCAATATGAAATGGCCCAGGATTTTTCGCCCGGCGATTATCCCTTCCTGCGCTATTTCATCGGCGATGTGCGCGAAGAAGACCGGCTAGACCAGGCCATGCGCGATGTCGACATTGTCATTCACGCCGCCGCGCTGAAACATGTTCCCATTGCCGAATACAATCCGTTCGAATGCATCAAGACGAATGTGATGGGGGCGGAAAACGTCTCGCGCGCCGCCATCAAGCGCGGCGTGTCCCATGTCTGCGCCCTGTCGACGGACAAGGCGGCCAATCCGATCAATCTCTACGGCGCCTCCAAACTGGCTGCCGACAAGATCTTCACCGCAGCCCAGCACATGGGCGGCGATGGCGGTCCGGTCTTCTCGGTCGTGCGCTACGGCAATGTCGTCGGCTCGCGCGGCTCGGTCATTCCCTATTTCCGCAAGCTGGTCGAGGAAGGCGCCAGCGAGCTGCCGATCACCGATCCGCGGATGACGCGCTTCTGGATCACGCTCGACCAGGGCGTGAATTTCGTCCTGTCCAGCCTCGCCATGGCCCGCGGCGGCGAGGTTTTCGTGCCGAAGATCCCGTCCATGAGCACGGCCGATCTGGCCCGCGCCATGGCACCGGACCTGCCGCACCGCATCGTCGGAATCCGGCCGGGCGAGAAGCTTCACGAAGTGATGATCCCGGAGGATGATTCGCGCACCACGGTCGAGCTCGAGGACCGCTACGCCATCCTGCCGGCCCATAGCGCCAAGCTGATGGCGCGTTACCTGGCCTCGGGCGCGCACCTGGTGCCCGACGGGTTCAACTACGCCTCCAACACGAATCCGGAACAGCTGGACGGCAAGACGCTGCGCCGCCTGATCGGCAAGGCGAAGGCAGCCTGACACCGTCGCGAATTCTTTCGACACCTCCCGCATTCGTGCCTACGGTTGCGAACGCACCCTGGGAGGGGACAGTATGAAACGGCTTTTTGTTGCCACGACCGCCGCAGCGCTTCTGACCGGCACCGCCCTGGCGGACCATCACGGTCACAGCGAAACGCCTGCGGATGCCGAGGCCGTCGCTCAAGGCATTTACGACGCTTTCGCCGCCGGCGATGTACCGGCTTTCGTCTCGTATCTGCATCCGGACATCGTCTGGAACGAGGCCGACAATTTTCCCTATGCCGACGGCAATCCCTATCAGGGACCCGACGCTGTCATGAATGGCGTGATCGGACGCACCATGACCGAATGGGACGGCTTCGCCGCCACGCCGGAGCGCATGATCGCCGAGGACAATGAGGTCGCCGTCATGGGCCGCTATACCGGCACGCATCTGGAAACCGGTGAAGCCATCGACGCCCAGTTCGTGCATGTCTGGACGATCGAGGACGGCCAGGCGGTCGCTTTCCAGCAATATGTGGACACCTGGCAGGTGCGGCAGGCCAGCGAAGCGGACTGACGCCCGCCGGGAATCGCGGGCCGGCCATGCCGGGCCGGACGATCAGAGCCCCAGAACCTCGGTCAGCGCACGCACCACACGCGCGGGATCGTCCTGTGCCATGCCGACAAAGAGCGGCAGGGACAGGGTGCGCTCGTAATACCGGCGTGCGCCGGGCAGGTCCTGCCGGCCGTAGCGGTCGACGTAGTAGGGCTGATCGCTCACCGGGATGTAGTGGACCTGCGTCCCGATACCGCGTGCCTTGAGTGCCTCCATAACCTCGCCGCGCGCGCGTCCCAAGGCCTCGAAATCGATCCGGACCGGGTAGAGATGGAGGCAGGGATTGCAGGCCCGCGTGCGCATCAGCGGGCGCAGATAGGGCGAGACGTCCTGAAGCGCTTCGTCGTAGGCCTTCGCAAGCGCCTGGCGCCGGACCACGAAGTCCGGCAGCCGCCGCAACTGGGACAGGGCGAGCGCCGCATGGATGTCGCTGAGCCGGTAGTTCCAGCCCAGCATCTGCATTTCGTGCCACCAGGGCTCGCCGGCCTGCCGGCGGTGCAGCGCGGGATCGCGCTCTATGCCGTGACTGCGCAGCTTGCGCAGGCGGGCGGCCAGGGCGTCGTCATTCGTGGTCACCGCACCGCCCTCGCCCGCCGCGATCGTCTTGACCGGGTGGAAGGAAAAGGTCGCCGCGGCGGAATGGCGGCCATTGCCCAGCGGCTCGTCGCGATAGCGCGAACCGGCAGCGTGGCTGGCATCCTCCACCAGCACCGCACCCGCCAGGGCTGCACAGCGCTCGATCTCCTCCAGCGGCCCGCACTGCCCGGCCAGATGGACCGGCAGGACGACGCGCGCCGTACCGTCCGCCCGCGCCAGCGCCTCTTCCAGCGTATCGGGCGTCATCAGGCCGGTGTCCGGATCGACATCGGCGAACGCGACCTCGGCCCCGCAATAGCGCGCGGCATTCGCCGTCGCCATGAAGGTGATCGCCGGGACGATGCAGGTATCGCCCTCCCCGACACCCAGTCCCGCCAGGGCCAGGTGAAGCGCGGCCGTGCCGTTCGAACAGGATACGGCATGGCGGGCGCCGGTTGCCTCGGCGAAAGCCGCGTCGAAGGCGTCGACCGCCGGCCCGGTGGTCAGCCAGTCGCCGCGCAGAACCTCGACCACGGCGTCGATATCGCTGTCGTCGATCGCCTGGCGGCCATAGGGCAGGAAGGATGCGGACATCGTCATGTCTCCTTGGACGCGCGATCATGAAATGAGTCGCCGTAACGGAAACGGCCCCCGGAAAAACCGGGGGCCGCGCCGTGGTGGTGGAGAAGTCGCCCGGGGTCCGGGATCCGGGAGTCCGTCAGCCCTGGAAGAGGCTGAGAATGGTCTGCGGCTGCGAGTTGGCGATCGACAGGGCCTGCACGCCGAGCTGCTGCTTGACCTGCAAGGCCTGCAAGCGTGCGCTTTCCCTTGCCATGTCGGCATCGACGAGATTGCCGACACCTTCCGTCAGGCTGTCTCGCAGCTTGCTCACGAAGGTGGAGTGAGCCTCCAGCTTTTTCACGTCGGAGCCCAGATTGGCGAGCGACTGGTTGACGTTCTCCAGGCTGGTCTTGATGTTCGCGACCGCGGCCGTTGCCAGCGTGACCGTGGTCAGGCTGGCGGTGGCGGCCAGGGTGATGATCGCGCCGCCGACACTCATGTCCTGGGACTTCAGCGTCACGGTGCGGGCGGCATCCGCATCGGCGAGGAATTCGATACCGCCGGTGACCGACCCGTCGAGGATGTTGGCGCCGTCGAACTCGGCGTTCTGGATGATCACCTGGACCTGGTCGAGCAGCGCCTTGAAATCGGCATCATAGGCCTGGCGGGAGAAGGCGTCGAGCGAAGGGTCCATCGCCGCCGTGGCCTTTTCGCGCATCTCGACCAGCAGGTCGGAGATGGATTCGCCGGCCGCCAGCGCGACATCGCCGATCGTGGAGGCGCGGTCGAGACCGTTCTGGACCGCGTCGAGCGCACCAATGTCCGAGCGCATGCCCTGGGCCACGGCGTAGATGGCCGAATTGTCCTTGGCACCGGCGATCTTCAGACCCGTATTGATCCGGGTCTGGACATTCTGCATGTCGTCGGTGGTCTTGTTCAGGTTCTGCAGGGCGATCATGGCCCCGGTGTTGGTGTGAACGCTCATCGTCATGCGACATTCTCCCGCGTATTCGGTTCGCCACGCTTCGGCGGCGGTTCGAACACACAGGCGCAAATGCCGTGCCGTTCATGGTTAAGGTCACAAATGCAATAATTTCAGATATTTACAGATTGGCGCGAAATCTCGGCGCCGGGCAGATGTCGGAAATTGCCGAGCAAGGTCGGTCCGGCCGGTCAGTTTTGCCGGGCGGCCGGCGGCCCCTGCCTAGGCGAGGCGGTCTACGAGGCCGGCCTGGCGCGTGCGCAGATACTCGACGAGATCGGCGTGCTTTTCCGGCGGCCAGCGCCGGACGGTTTCGCCGGTATCCTGGTCGACCAGGAGATAGACATAACCACCGGTCGTTTCGTCCTGGAGGATTTTCAGGCGCGAATTGCTCAGCGCCGATTCCGCCATGCGCGCGATCTCTTCGGTGCGCTGTTCCCGGCCGTCCCCGGTCCGGGCGCCCGCATCGGACTGCTCAAGCGGTTCGACCCGCCGCACGGCATCGCGTGGGCGGTCGGTGTGGATGTCCCGGTTTTCGGTGTAGCCAGACACCGGAACAGCTCTCGGATTAAACCCCGTTTCTGCCATTGTCCTAAATCGTCGACGCGGAGGCGCCGACGCCTCCTATCACCTCGCGTCAACCACGGAGGTGGATGGCGGAGCCGATGCTCCGCCATCCGATCCGCGATTAACGGAAGTAGCCCAGGATCGTGCTGGGAGCCGAGTTGGCGATCGAGAGCGCCTGAACGCCCAGCTGCTGCTTGACCTGCAGCGACTGGAGCCGGGCACTTTCCTTCGCCAGGTCCGCGTCGACCAGGTTGCCGATACCCTTTTCCAGGGAGTCGGACAGCTTGCCCACGAAGGTCTTGTGGACTTCCAGCGACTTGGACGCCGTGCCGAGCTTGGCCAGCGAAGCGTTCAGGTTGTCCAGCGAGGTTTCCAGCGTGGTCACCATGGTCGAAGCGTCGCCCGCCGAAGCGAAGGACGCCGTCGCGGCCACCGTCACCGTACCGCCGCCGAGCGTCAGGTTGGCGTCGGAGATGGTGATGGTGTTGGAGCCGTCGGCATTGGCCAGGGCCGAGATCGAGGTCACGGACCCGTTGATCAGGTTCGTGCCGTTGAATTCGGCGTTGGATGCGATGGTCGTGATCTGGTCACGCAGGGCCTTGAAGTCTTCGTTCAGGGCCGTACGCGAAGCGGCGTCGAGCGAAGTGTCGGAAGCGGCCAGAGCCTTTTCCTTCATTTCGACGAGCAGGTCGGAGATCGCTTCACCGGCAGCCAGGGCCACGTCGGTGGTGGACTGAGCGAGGTCGAGCGAGTTCTGGACCGCACCGTAGCCGTTGACGTCCGAACGCATTTTCTGGGCGATGGCGTAGATACCGCCATTATCCTTGGCGGAGGACACGGCCAGACCGGTGTTGATGCGGCTCTGGACTTGCTCCAGATCCTTGTTGGTCTGGTTGAGGTTCTGCAGCGCAACCATGGCGCCGGCATTCGTGTTGATAGTAGCCATTTCTTGGCCCTCTCTTTTCTAGTGATGTAACGAGCGTTTTGCTCGCCAGGTCTTCTGACCCATTCACGAAGAGAGCAAAGCCGGGGCCAGTTTCGGCCTGACCTGCCTGGTTAATGCGGCGCCGCCTGATTCGGTGCGAGGTTTTCAACAGGCAAGGTCTGCCGCGGTAACCATTTGCCCGGCAGGAATTTCCGCCCAACCCGGCAAAAATGACCGGCAAATTTTGCCGGTCGGCAAGAATTTATGCTTAAAATTGAGTTAATTCCGGAATTCAGGCATGCCTGTTCGCCAGCGCTGAATTTGCAGAAAAAAATGTCGGGACCGCCCGGAGGCGGTCCCGACACGGACGAACTTAGCCGAAGAAGGACAAAATGGTCTGCGGTGCCTGGTTGGCGATCGAGAGCGCTTGAACGCCCAGTTGCTGCTTGACCTGCAGCGACTGGAGCCGGGCGCTTTCCTTCGCCAGGTCCGCGTCGACCAGGTTGCCGATCCCCGCTTCCAGCGAGTCGGACAGTTTCGACGTGAAGGTCTTGTGGACCTCCAGGGATTTCGAAGCCGTGCCGAGCTTGGCCAGGGCGGAGTTCAGGTTGTCCAGCGAGGTCTCGATGGTGCTCACCATCGTGGACGCATCGCCCGCCGAGCCGAAAGAAGACGTCGCCGCCACCGTCACGATACCGCCGCCGAGCGTCAGATTGGCGTCGGAGATGGTAATCGTGTTGGAACCGTCTGCATTGGCCAGCGCCGAGATCGAGGTCACCGAACCGTCGATCAGGTTCGTACCGTTGAATTCGGCGTTGGACGTGATGGTCGTGACCTGGTCCCGCAGGGCCTTGAAATCTTCGTTCAGGGCCGTGCGCGATGCCGAGTCGAGCGACGCATCCGATGCAGCAAGAGCCTTTTCCTTCATTTCGACGAGCAGGTCCGAAATCGCCTCACCGGCAGCCAGTCCCACATCGGTGACGGAGATAGCCAGATCGAGCGAGTTGCCCACCACACCATAGCCGGCGACTTGCGAGCGCATACGTTGGGCGATGGCGTAGATACCGCCATTGTCCTTCGCGCTCGAGACTTCGAGGCCGGTATTGATACGGTTCTGGACCATTTCCAAATCCGAGTTCGTCTTGTTCAGGTTCTGCAGGGCCAGCATGGCCCCAGCGTTGGTGTTGACAGAAAGTGCCATTTTGTCAGTCCTCCATTCTGGAAGCAGTCAAACCGAATTTTTCGGCAGTGGACGTTTTGTCCGCGCACGGCATCGCAAGCGGCGTGCCGCACGCGCCAACAAAATTAGCTTTGAATTTCAGTAAGTTGAGATAATAAAAAAGGCACCTCCGCGGGGAGACGCCCTTTCCTGCCTGCCGGTTTTTGCCTGGGCGGCAATTCCTACCCCACAGCCTGGCCTTCCGCGCCGCTGCTGGCCTGCGGCATAAGCCCCTGCATCACGGTCCGGTTGATGTCGACCAGGTCGTCGATCGCTTCGGGCTCGCGCAGCGCGACACTGCCGTGCTTGGACACGAAGATGGACAGCGAGATGATCGCGGCGCGCAGGTTCTCCGGCAGCTTGTTGTCCTGGCTCGCACAGTCGACAGCCAGATTGCTCCAGACGCGGCGGTTCCAGTCCAGCGCCTCGGCGCGGGCCTTCACGTCTTCCTTGGGCAGTGACTTGGACGCCATCAGCGCCCGCGTCACCTGCGCGAAAAGTCGGTATTCCGTGGCGCGCGGATCCTCGCTGCGCTGGCTCGCCTGCTGGTAAGCTTGAAGGGACATCAGGCCAGTCTCTCGGCTTCGTAGGTCATCAGTTTGCGGCAGCCCATCAGGGCCTTGTAGTGTTCGCCCGCCATCACGTCCCGGCTGACCGAGACGCAGGTCGATAGCACGCCCGGATCGGAGACCACCCCCATGAACTCGTTCATGCGCAGCACGAATTCGTCATAGAGCCCGTCATCCTTCTTGTCGGACAGATACATCATCATGATCGGGAAATAGATGCGGCGGACCGGCGTCGTGACGTCCTCTTCCTGAAGGATGTCCTTTTCGCGCAGCACCGCAGCCTTGTTCTTGAGAACCAGGTTTGCACGCCGGTCACCGTTTTCGATGACGGCCCCGTTCAGGACGAACTTCTCGCCGGGTTTGAGCGAGATTTTCAGGGGCATGAGGCACACTCCGTTGCACAGGACGGCGGTCACGAGCCGAATTGCCGGCAGGTTGGCAAGCCCGGGTGAAGAAATCGTTTCCGCCGTCGTGGAAGCGCCGGGCCCGCGTCGTTAGCAAGTTCTTAAAGCGAATCCCGCCCCTGATGCGAGGAAAATAAGGACAGGTTCGAGGATCATGACCCACGCCCCCGCGCTGGATCTGGAAGCGGAAATCTCCGCCGACGCCGAAATCGAGAAGAATGCCGCACGCGATGCCGTGCCGCTGACGCGCGCGGCGCTGAAGGTCGACAACCAGGTCCGGCGCATTCCCGAGAGCAAGCGCCGCGACTACACGAAAGTGGTCGCCCAGGCCAAGCGCGCCCTCAAGCTTTCCGCCGCCAACCAGCACTCCGAAGCCGCACGTATCGCCTACAAGGCGGTGACGCTGGCGCCGGACATCGCCCTGACCAACCACGTGATGGGCCTGATGCTCTACCGGCTGGGCCGGCTCTCGCGCTCGCTCGACTTTTTCGAGGCCGCCTGGAAACTCGATCCGAACGATGCCGAAATCTACCAGAAGCTCGGCCTTGTCGCCTGGAAGCTCGACATGCTCCCGGCCGCGGAGAAATTCTATCGCCTCGAGACCCGGCTGGCGCCGGGCAATGCCAACGCCACGATCAACCTGGCCGGCGTGTTGCGCGACCAGGGCAAGTTCGAGGAAGCCATCGAGCTTCTGCGCACGGCGATCTATGCCCACCAGGGCAATTACGAGCTGTGGAACTCGATGGGCACGGTACTCACCGATTCAGGCCAGCCGGAGGAGGCCATCACCTTCTATCAGGAAGCGCTGCGCCTGAAACCGGATTACGGCCGCGCCCACAACAACATGGCCAATGTCTACGAATTGCTGGGCGAGCCGGAGAAATCCCTGCCGCACTACGAAAAGGCGCTCAAGGACCCGGCCGACGAGACCGAGGAAGCCACGATGCGGCACTCGCGCTCGATGGTGCTGCTCGCCTGCGGCAAGCTGGCGGAGGGCTGGGAAGCCAATGCCGCCCGCCTCGATCCCAATCGCGCCCAGGCGACACTCTTCACCATGGACGCGCCGATGTGGGACGGTGTCGATCCGGCGCAGATCCGGGGCAGGAAAGTCGTGCTGGTCGGCGAGCAGGGCCTCGGCGACGAGGTCCTTTTCATGAATACGGTCAAGGACATGCTCGATGCGGTCGGACCGGAGGGCGAACTGCGCATCGCCTGCGAATACCGCCTGATGCCGATCGTGAAACGCTCCTTTCCCGACGCCATCGTCGGTCACCACATGTCGGCCACGGTCGAAGGCCGGGAAGTGCGGGCGACACCCAAACTGGGCGACGATGCGGATTTCTGGACGCCGATGGCCACGCCGCTGCGCGCCTTCCGCAACGCGATCGAGGATTTCCCGGACGAACCGGGCTTCCTCAAGGCCGATCCGGACATGCAGGCGAAATTCCGGGAACAGCTGGAAAGCTTCGGCGACGGGCTGAAAGTCGGCATTCTGTGGAAGTCGCTGAAGATGGATCCGCGGCGCTCGCGCTTCTTCTCGGCCTTCGACGCCTGGGAAGGCGTGCTGGGCGTGCCGGGCGTCGACTTCGTGAACCTGCAGTACGGCGAGGTCGAGGAAGAACTGGCGCTGGCCGGCGAGCGCTTCGGCATCACCATTCACCAGCCGCAGGACATCGATCTCAAGATGGAGCTCGACAAGGTCGCGGCCCTGTCCAGCGTGTGCGACCTCGTCATCGCGCCGATGAACGCCACCTCGAACCTGGGCGCGGCCTGCGGCGGCAAGGTCTGGTTCGTGCACGCCCGCTCCAGCGCGTGGACCATGCTCGGGAAGGGCCGGCAACTCTGGTACCCGCAGAGCCGTTCCTTCTTCGGCAACGGCTTCCAGGACTGGGCCAACACGATGCGTCAGGTCGAGACCGCGCTCGCAGAAGAGGTCAGGGCGCGCGCATGAACGCCCTCCCGCCAGGCCGGATCGCCATCCGTGCCGACGGCGGCGGGAGGATCGGCCTCGGGCATGTCATGCGATGCGCCGCGCTGGCCGCAGCGCTGGACCGGACGGGTCATCGCGCGCTTTTCATCACGGCAACACCGGAAATCCTGCCGGCCGGCCTGGAAGGCGCGGCCGATATCCGCATTCTCGACGAGGCCGAAACCGCCGCCCGGCTGACCGGATATCTCCTGCGCAGCGATGTCTCCCTGCTCGTGGGCGACTGGCAACATGTCGATCCCGCCCTCGTTGCGGCCGTGCGCGCGGCCGGGATCTTCACAGTCCTGCTGGGCGGACACACGGGCGAGGCCACGCCGGACCTGCTGATCCGCCAGTCGCTGGCACAGACACCGCCCCCGCCGGAGGTGACGACGCTCGACGGGCCGGACTACCTGCTGCTCGATCATGCCTATGCCGGCCTGCCGCCGCGCACCGTCCGGCCCGTCGCCCGGCAGATCCTGGTGAGCCTGGGCGGAACGGACACGCCCGTCATCGCCCGTATCGAAAGCGTGCTGGACGCGCTGGCGGGCGACTGCGGAATCCGGGCCGACATCCGCCGGCCGGCCGGCGGCCCGGTCCGGCCGCCGCCGCTGCACACGGCCCTGAAAGACGCCGATATCGGCATTCTCGCCGGCGGAACGACGCTGCACGAGGCCGCCGCAACGGGCCTGCCCGTCATCTGCGTGCCGATCGCCGAAAACCAGGACGCGCGCGCCGGACAGGTCGAGCCCCTCGGACTGGGGCTTCGGATCGATCCCGACGCCGATTTCGAAAGCCGGCTGGCCGACGCCCTGCGCGCCCTCATTCCCGACGTCGGCCGCCGCAGCGCCATGGCCCGCGCCGGGCAGGCGCTCGTCGATGCCGGGGGCGCCGACCGCGTGGCCCGCGATCTCCTGGAACGCCGCATGCCCCGCAGGGCGGGCTGGCAGTAATTTCTTAAGACCGGCGGGGCGCACTGTGACCCGCTGGACGACCTGATTCGCGACCCGCCCGAGGCTATCCGCGTGACCGAGACCGACACATCCCAGACCTGGCCGAACTTCCTGGTGATCGGCGCGCCGAAATCCGGCACGACCTCGCTGTACCACTATCTGCGCCAGCATCCGGACGTCTTCCTGTCAACCGTCCGCAAGGAAGGCCGCTTCTTCTCCGGGGTGGGCGACGGCTCGGTCTACTGGCCGGACTTCTATCATTTCGACACCGCGCCGACGGTGGCCGACTACCAGGCGCTGTTCGCCGATTATGACGGCGAGGCCCGGATCGGCGACGTCTCGCCGGACTATTACGCCTACGCCCCCATCGCCGCACGGCGGGTGATGACCTATTGCGGGCCGGGTACGCGGATCATCGCCATCCTGCGCAATCCGGTCGATCGCGCCTATTCCCACTATCTCCAGAATGTCCGCCGCGATGCGGAATTCCTCTCTTTCGCCAGGACGCTGGAGGTCGAGCCGCAGCGCGTGAAGGAGAATTGGGGATTCCAGTGGCTCTATACAGAAACCGGCCGCTATGCCCGCCGCCTGCGTCACTATGTCGACCGCTTCCCCACGCTGATCCTGCTGCAGGACGAGCTGGACCGGGACGGCGCGGCCACGATGGCGCGCATCTTCCGCTTCCTGGAGCTCGATCCCGTGCCGGTGGAGATGGCAAAGCGCTACAATACCGGCGGCATCCCGCGCACGAAATTGCCCATCCTCGAAGGCATTCACGATCATCGAGCCGGCGAGCGCTTCGAGGCCCTGCATGCCGAGCTCGTCGCCCCGGTCTCGGGCACGTCGGGCGCAACGAGCGCGGACGGCGTCTACCCGCCGATCCAGGACGACAAGGTCACCGTACCCCCCATGCCGGAAACGATCCGCTCTGAACTGGAAGACCGTTTCGCGCCCGAGATCGAGGCGCTCGAAGCGCTGACGGGACGGTCGATCCCGGAATGGCGGCGCACATGAGCCTGTGCGACCTCTCCTCCGGCGTCCTTGTCACCGGCGTCGGCGCGCCGCCGGGCCTGGGCACGCTGCGCTCGCTGAAACAGGCGGATCCCGCGCTCAAACTGGTCGCCGCCGACATCAATGCGCTGGCCGGCGGCCTGTTCGAGCCGGGCACAACCGGCTGCGTCCTGCCCTCCGCCGGCGATCGCGAGGCCTATCTCCGTGCCGTGCGCGAGCTTTGCGCCCGCGAAGGCCTGGACATCGTCATCCCCGGATCCGAGGCGGAAGCGGCCGCCCTGGCACCGGTCGCGAGGGACTGGACGGCCGAGGGGGTGCGTGTCCCCGTGCCCGATCCGGACGTTCTGCGCTACGGGATCGACAAGGGGCTGCTGCTGGCCCGCGCCGAAGCGGCCGGTCTGCCCTGCCCCACCACGCTGCAGCCGGAGCGCGACACCGATCTGGATGCCTGGACCGGCGGCTTTCCCTGCGTGATCAAGCCGCGCACCTCGCGCGGGGCGCGGGGTGTTTCCTATCCGGAAGACATGGACGCACTGCGGCGCGCCTGGGCCGAAACCGCCGCGGAACACGGCCCCTGCGTCGTCCAGACCTATATCCCCGGCGGTGCGGACACGGTCTACACGATCGGTTCGCTGTGGGATCGCGGCGAGCTGATCGTCTCCACGCTTCACCGGAAACTCCAGACCAATCCGCCGACGGGCGGCGTCGCCGTCGCCGGCGAGACGGTGGACGACGGCGATCTGCGCGAAGCCGGCCTCGCCGTGCTGCGCGCCAGCGGCCCCTGGCACGGGCTCGCCGCCGTCGAGGTGAAACGCCCCGCGCCGGGGGACCCCGCCTACCTGCTCGAGATCAATCCGCGCATGTGGGGCTTCGGCTATCTGATGACGCTGGCCGGGCTCAACGTGCCGGCGCTGCTGGTGCGCATGCTGGCCGGCCGCGAGCATCTGGACGGCCATATACCGTCAACCTTTCCGCCCTACGCTCCCACGCGTATGGTTCGAACCTGGCAGGACATCGAAATCCCGCCGGACCGGGAGATTGCTCCGTGACACGTACAGTCGCCGTCATCCAGGCCCGCACCGGCTCCAACCGGCTTCCCGGCAAGGTGCTCAAGACGATCGAGGGCGAGACCTCGCTCCTCGCCTTCCAGTGCCGCCGCCTGCGCGAGATCGAGGGCGTCGACGAGCTGGTGATCGCCACGACGGAAAACCCCGATGACGATGCCGTCGTCGCGCTGGCCGAGGCCGAAGGCGTGCGCGTCTTCCGCGGATCCGAACACGATGTGCTCGGCCGCTTTCTCAAAGTCGCCGACGCCACGCTGGCCACCACGCTGGTCCGCATCACCTCGGACAGCCCGTTCCGCGATCCCGCCGTCATCGCGCAATGCGTCGCCGAACACCGCGCCCACGGCGCGGAATACACCCGGCCCGCCGACGGCCATCTGCCCAAGGGTTTGCGGGCGGAAGTCGTCGAAACCGCCGTGCTGCGCCAGATCGCCGGGGATGGCGCCACGACGCCGCGCGACCGCGAACATGTCACCGTGCGCATCCGCGAACACATGCAGGCCTATCGCGTCCATACGGTCACCTTCCCGAAGGACCTGCATCATCCCGAGGTTGACCTGTCGGTCGACACTAGCGCCGACCTGGCCGCGGTCCGTTCGGTGCTCGCAGAACTCCAGGCCCGCAACTGGCCGCTCGACACGCTTCACATCTGCCGGTTGATGGACGAGTTGCGCGGTCCGTCGACCCGCGTGGAAAACCTGGCCTCGTAATGACCCACGTCGACATCATTGCCGAGATCGGCTCCAATCACGGCGGCGATCTGGACAACGCCAAACGCTATATCGACGCCTCGGCCCGCGCCGGCGCCGACGTCGTTAAATTCCAGACCCTCACCCGGGACGGCCTGATCGCCCGTTTCGTGCGCGATCCGGAAAACGGCAACGTCGTCGAAAACCCGAAATATGCCGCCTTCGCCAATGCCGGCCTGCCCGACGACTGGCACGCCCCGCTCAAGGCCTGTGCCGAGGACAATGGCGTCGAATTCATGTCCACCCCCTTCTCGCTGGACGCGGTCGAGCTGATGGAGAGCATCGGTGTGAAGCGCTACAAAATCGCCTCCGGCGACATGACCTTCACCCCGCTCCTGGAACGGCTGGGCCGGACCGGCAAGCCGGTCCTCTTGTCCACCGGCGCCGCCTATCTCGACGAGGTCGAGGACGCGGTAGCGACCCTGAAACGGGCCGGCTGTCACGACATCACGGTGCTGCACTGCACAGCCAGCTATCCGCCGGACTGGGACGATCTGAACCTGTCGGCCATAACCACGCTGAAGACCGCGCTGGGCCGGCCGGTCGGCCTGTCCGACCATTCCGCCGGTCATACCGCCCCCATCGCGGCCGCGGCCCTGGGCGCCGTCGCCATCGAGAAACACGTCACCTTCGACCGGGGCCTGGACGGTCCGGATCACCCCTTCGCGATGGAATTCGACGAACTGGCCGCCATGATCGCCGATATCCGCATCCTGGAACGCGCCCTGGGCGACGGCGAGAAAAAGCCGGCGGCCAGCGAGATCAACCGCCGCCGCAACCTGCGCCGCGGCCGCTACGACGCGGCAACCGGCCACCCCGCCACCGACGGCGATGTCTGGCTGCGCCCGCAATGGGAGCCGGACGAGCGGGCGGGGAAGGATTAGCTTTCGTCAATCGATCGGCGCCCACATCTGGATGGTGTCGTACAGATCCGTCCAATCGGGATTGCTCGCCTCGATCAGGTTGATTTTCCAGGCTCTGCGCCAGTTCTTGAGCCGCTTCTCGCGTTCGATGGCATGGCCAAAATCCTGGTGAAACTCGCACCAGACAAGCCGGTGAACCTTGTACCTCCGAACGAAGGCAGAGCCCTTGCCCTGCTTGTGAAGCATCACACGCATCGCAATGTCGCCGGTTACGCCGATGTAGAGCGTGCCATTTCGGCGGCTGGCCATCATGTAGACGCAGGGATGCTTCGCCATGCCCCGTCACCTTTTTTGTTCTGGCGCAACGGTAGCTCGGCCCGACCGTCGTCGACGTGACAAGCGTCATGCCCACCTTACTCCCGTCACCCTGACGAAGGTCAGGGCCCAGATCGAAGGACTGGACGGCGGCAGGCCTGGCTCTACCTCGTTTTGTGAACTGGGTCCCGACCTTCGTCGGGATGACGGTGTTTTGGAACTTGTGGTGATCTTCACAGGGGATGCGGAACATCACGCGCGGCTTGAGCGGGATGATGCCCCGAGACAGCCGGACGACCACCGGGATCATGCGTCCCGGCTCTCCAGCCCGCATTCGCGGGCTATCCGGCCGGGATGACAACGCAAATGGAGGGTGGCTGGCCCCTACTTCGTGCGGATCGAGTCGATCTTGGAGGCAGAGACACCCTTCACCATGGTGCGGTTGATCATCGGGTGGTCCTCGTCCTGCGGACCGAAATCGCTCTCGGGATGACGGTGTTTTGGAACTTGTGGTGATCTTCACAGGGGATGCGGAACATCACGCGCGGCTTGAGCGGGATGATGCCTTGAGACCGCCGGACCACCACCGGGATCATGCGTACCGGCTCTCCAGCCCGCATTCGCGGGCTATCCGGCCGGGATGACAACGCAAATGGAGGGTGGCTGGCCCCCTACTTCGTCCGGATCGCGTCGATCTTGGAGGCGGACACACCCTTCACCATGGTGCGGTTGATCATCGGGTGGTTTTCGTCCTGCGGACCGAAATCGCTGTCGGGATGATAGGCGATGACGCGCATCTCGCTGTCGGTGGTGCGGAACTTGTGGTGACCTTCATAGGGGATGCGGAACATCACGCCCGGTTTGAGCGGGATGATGCCTTCGGGCGTCTCGCACTCGCCCTCGCCGGAGAACACCACGCCGATCCGGTCGGACGGGTGGGTGTGGGAGGTCTGGTCGATGCCGGGCGGGAAGTAGAGCAGGTTGAGGCAGGGATCGCCCATCTTCACCGGGGCGATCAGCAGGCTGTCGGTGCAGCCGTCGATGTATTTGAGCCGGCCCTGGGGTTCGACCGGGCCGCCGATCATGAAAAAGGCCTGATGATGATCGCGCGCCATCACGATGCCCTTGCCGCCTTTAACGGTGAGCACATTGTTGGCCGAAAAATACATGCCCGTGCCGAGCGTGAACGTGCCCGAAGCCGTGGTCAGGACCGCCTCGCCCTCCTGGACGAAGCCGAAATAGGCCGTTTCCGAGGCATTGAGTGACAATTCCCCGCCGTCCCAGGCATGGAGCGTGTTCGGGAAGTTGGGATCGCAATCCGCGACCTTGCCGGTCGTCCACCCGAACACGAAAAAATTCTGGGCCCGGGCCATGCCGTCAGCCATCGCTGCACCTCGTCCGTTCTGCGCTCCGAATCGCCGAGCGCCTCATAAAATATCGGAAGGAGGGTCCGGTGGTTCGGTGAACAAATCCTTTCACAGATACTAGGCGGAATGCTCTGCGCTTCCATTGGGCAGATAGTCGCGGACAATGTCCGCCGCACGGCGCACATCCGGCCGGGCGGGATCCGCGTGACAGGCATTGATGGCGGCCAGGTCGGGATGGTCTTCGCACAGGGCGGCCAGCGCCGGGAAACCCATGTCCGCCGCCGCTTCGCCGGCGCGCTCGAACACGGCGCGGCAAAAGGCGAGATCCTCCGGGTAGTCCAGCGTCCAGCGCCCGCCGGCCGCCGTTCCGCCTGGCCCTTTCAGGCATGCCAGGCGCAGCCCGGGACTGTTGCGGATCCAGGCGGTGACATGCTCGCGTTCGGCCGGATCGGTAGCGTCCGCTTCAGCCCGCTCGAGCCAGGCCATCGAGACCACCTCGCAATCCAGCCCGCGCGGAAAGCCGGGCAGGAGCGTGTTGTTAGCATAGTCCGCCCCGCTGTCGCGGAACAGCGCGACCAGCTGGTCGACCACGTCCGGATCGATGAAAGGACAGTCGCTGGTGATCCGCACGACGCCGGTTGCGCCCGCGGCCCGCGCCGCACCGGCATAGCGCGCCAGCACGTCGGTCTCGGACCCGCGGAAGACATCCGCGCCGGCGGCCCGCGCTGCCTCGGCGATATCGTCATCGGCAGCCCCTTCCGGGATCGCGCAGACGACCCGGTCCGCGGCGGCGATACGTCCGCAGCGGTCAAGCACGCGATCGAGAACGCACTTCGCCCCCAGCGGCTCGAGCACCTTGCGCGGCAGCCGGGACGAGCCGGCACGAGCCTGGACGATGACGGCGAGAGTCATCCGGGATCCTCCTTGTCGCAGCCGAGCCTTCGCCGCCCCGCCTAACGGCGCGTTAACTCGTCGGCCCCATGTTGGTGTGTGATAAGCTCGGGTCCATCATGACACGCTATGCTTCCCGCATCCTGTTCCGTGCCGACGCGACGCCCGAGCTGGGCGGCGGCCATGTGATGCGCTGCCTCGCGCTGGCCCGAGCGTTACACGAACGCGACATTGATGTCGCATTTGCGTCCTGTCCGGGCAGCACGGCTATCGCACCCGCGCTCGCCCGCTCGGGCATCCCGGTCACCGAGGCCCGCGGCGCCGCCGATTTCGGCTTTCCGCCCGGGTGGAACGGCAAGGCCGATGCCATCTTCGTCGACCTCTACACCTCGACCGCCGACGACGAGACCCGCATGCGCACGCACGCGGACATCATCGCGGTGATCGAGGACCTGCCCGACCGGCCCCATGATTGCGACATCCTCGTCGATCCGCTGCCCGGCGGCAGCCCGATGGCCTATTCCGGCCGCGTGCCGGGCCGCTGCCATGTCATGGCCGGCGGCGGGTTTGCGCTGATCCGGCCCGAATTCGCGGCCCTGCGCAGCGCGACGCTCGAACGCCGGCGCGCCGACACGCCGGTGAGGCGCATCCTGGTATCGATGGGCTTGACCGATCTGGGCGGCATTTCCGACCGTGTGACCCGCCTCGTCCTGGATGCCATGCCCGACGCGAATGTGGAGGTGGTGCTGGGTCCGGGCGCCGCCAGCCGCGAACCGCTGGAGAGCCTGGCGGACCGCGAACCCCGCCTTCAGGTCCTGATCGATATCGATGACATGGCGGCCCGGATGAGCCGTGCCGACCTCGCCATCGGCGCGGGCGGCGGAACATCGCTCGAGCGCTGTGCGCTGGGCCTGCCGAGCATTGCCGTCATTCTGGCCGACAATCAGCGCGAAGCCACGGCCCTGCTCCACCGGGACGGTGCCCTGCTGGCCATCGACGAGCCCGGGCACGTGGCCGCGGAGCTGCCCGACCTGCTCCGGCGCCTGACGCCGCGGGCCTGTACGGACATGGCGCTCCGGGCGGCTTCCGTCTGTGACGGGCGGGGTGCCGAGCGCGTGGCCGATGCGCTGCTGGCGCAAATCGACGGGCAAGCCGAAGGCGCCTCCACCCATGTCTGAAGACCGCCCGGAGCCCCCCATACTCAGCGACGGCGCGGTGACCCTGCGTCCGGCGACCATGGCCGACATGTGGCCGGTACACGGCTGGCGCAACAGCGTCCATGTGCGCCAGAACATGTATACCAGCCACACGATCGAACCCTGGGAACACCAGGCCTGGTTCCGCTCTGCCCTGGGTGACCCGGAGCGCGAAATCTGGATCATCGCATGCGACGGGACCGATATCGGCACGGTTGTTTTCAGCGAGATCGATCCGCATCACCGCACGGCCAGCTGGGCGTTCTATATCGGTGTGGAGGACCTCACCGGCCGCGGCGTGGGCAGCGCCGTGGAACGGCTCGTGATCGAGCATGCCTTCACCACGCTGGATCTGGACGTGCTGTGTTGCGAGGTGCTGGAATTCAACCTCCCGGTCCTCGGCCTGCACCGCAAGTTCGGCTTCACGGAAGCCGGCCGCATCGAGGGCCGCGTTGTCCGCAACGGCCAGCCGGTCGCGGCGATCCGCCTCGAACTGGATCGCGAGCGCTGGGCCGGACCGGGTCTTGCCAATACGCGCCGCGCCTGATGACCGCGTCCGATTTCCATATTGCCGGCCGCCCGGTCGGTCCGGAACACCCGCCGCTGGTGATCGCGGAGGTCTCGGCCAATCATCTCGGCCGGATCGACCGCGCGCTCGAGACCATCGAGGCCGCGGCCGCCTGCGGTGCCCATGCGATCAAGATCCAGACCTATACCGCCGACACGATCACCATCGACCATGACGGGCCGGGCTTCCGGATCGAGGACGGGCTGTGGGCCGGCCGCACGCTGCACGAGCTCTATCGCGAGGCAGAAACGCCGTTCGAATGGCATGCCGACCTGTTCGCGAAGGCGGCGGCGCTGGGTGTGCCCTTGTTCTCCACGCCCTTCGACCACACCGCGGTGGATCTGCTGGAGAGCCTCGACGCGCCGGCCTACAAGATCGCCAGTTTCGAGGTCACCGACCTGCCCTTGATCGCCCGTGTGGCCCGAACCGGGAAACCGCTGATCATCTCCACCGGCATGGCCAATCTGGCCGAGATCCACGACGCCGTACGCACGGCGCGGGAGAACGGGGCGACCGGGATCGCGCTGCTGCACTGCCTGTCATCCTATCCCGCGCCGATCGAGCAGGCCGACCTGCGCACCGTGCCGCACCTGGGCGAGAGTTTCGCAGCCGTCCCCGGCCTGAGCGATCACACGCCGGGCACGGCCTGCGCCGTCGCCGCCGTTGCGCTGGGCGCCCGCGTGATCGAGAAGCACTTCACCCTGTCGCGCGCCGATGGCGGTCCGGACAGCGCCTTTTCGCTGGAGCCGGACGAGATGAAGCGGCTGGTGGAGGACTGCACCAACGCGTTCCACGCGCTCGGCCGCGTCCGCTACGAGCTCGCCGGCTGCGAACGCGGGTCGGTGACGTACCGCCGCTCGCTTTACGTGGTGAAGGACGTCGCCGCGGGCGAGGCACTGAGCGCGGAGAATGTCCGCTCCATCCGTCCTGGCTACGGACTGGCGCCGAAGCTTCATGACGATGTCCTCGGCCGCCGCGCCAGACGGCCGCTGAAACGCGGCGAACCGCTGGCCATGGACATGATCGACTGGGGCCCGGCTGCATCCGGTTTGAAATAATCGGTATGGCGGGACTACACGGCGGCGCCCAGACGCGCTAAGTCGGCAGGCATGCGTTTCGAAGGTACCGATCAATACGTCGCTGACGACGAACTGAGCGCCGCGGTCAACGCCGCCATCGCTCTGGAGCGTCCGCTGCTCGTCAAGGGCGAGCCGGGCACGGGCAAGACCGAGCTGGCCAAACAGGTCGCGCGTGCCATGGGCATGCCGCTGATCGAATGGCACATCAAGTCGACCACGAAGGCTCGCCAGGGGCTTTACGAGTACGACGCCGTCGCGCGGCTGCGCGACAGCCAGCTGGGCGACGACCGCGTCCACGACATCAACAACTACATCCGCCGCGGCAAGCTGTGGGAAGCCTTCACCGCGCCGGAGCGCTCGGTGCTGCTGATCGACGAGATCGACAAGGCCGATATCGAATTCCCCAACGACCTCCTGCAGGAGCTCGACCGGATGGAATTCCACGTCTACGAGACCGGTGAGAGCGTGAAGGCAGAAAACCGCCCGGTCGTGATCATCACCTCGAACAATGAGAAGGAATTGCCGGACGCCTTCCTGCGCCGCTGTTTCTTCCACTTCATCGCCTTCCCGGACGAGGAGACGATGAAGCAGATCGTCGAGGTCCACTTCCCGGGCCTGAAGGGCCGCCTGCTCGCCGACGCGCTGAAACTCTTCTACGAGATCCGCGACGTGCCCGGCGTGAAGAAGAAGCCCTCCACGTCCGAACTGCTGGACTGGCTGAAACTCCTCCTGGTCGAGGATGTCGATCCGGAAGTTCTTTCCGAACGCGATCCGCGCAAGCTCATCCCGCCACTCCACGGTGCCCTGCTGAAGAACGAGCAGGACGTGATGCTGTTCGAAAAGCTCGCCTTCATGGCCCGCCGCGGACCGGGTGGCCCGGGCGGCCCCGGCGGCGGTCCGCGGGGTCCGGGCGCGGCCTGAGACGGTTCGACTCCGCGACAATCCGCTGATCTGACTTCGGCCTTGGCATAACCCCAAAGGCACGCCACCTTACTCAAGGTTGTCGTGCTGAGGGGTGCAGGATGAGTTTTGCTGTTGTGGTGGCGCTGGGCGTCGGTCTTGCCTTGAGTCAGGCCCAAAACGGACCAGCCACACCGGAGTTGCTGGAACAATCGGTTGCCGCCTATCGAGCAGGCAATGCCGAGCAGGCAGCGCGACTTGCCGAGCAAGGTGTCGCCAATGCAGCGGGCGCAGGTGAAAGATTTGATGCGCTGATCCTCTATGGCGACCTTCGCCAAGAGCTGGGAGATCAATACGCAGCCTACGAACTTTACGCCCGCGCTGTTGAGCTGGTCGAGGCCGAGGTCCCCGACAACGTGTCGGCACTGAGCCTTGCCCTGACACGCCAGAGCGGTGCGGCCCTGGATCTGGGGCGGCGCCAGGAATGGCTTGCCCTGGGAGAGCGTATCGAGACCATCAACCGTGTCGCGGAAGAGCCGGTCTGGCGGTTTGAAGAGGAGATGCGTGTCCGTCACCGTTTCAGCGGCATGCCCTGCCCGGCCAATGCCGAAGGCTTCGTGCGCGTGGAGCTGAAGACATACGACGGACGCGGTACGGATGTATCCTGCCGGTATGCCATTCCGGACGGACCGAACATGGTCATGACTGTGCACGCCTTCCTCACAAACGACACGCAGGACACGGCTTTCGAAGAGGCCCGAAGCGGCATGCTGAGAAACATGAACGCAGCACACCGCATCGAAGAAGACAGCCGGAGTATCGCCGGCGTGCCCGTCCGCTATGCGATCTACCGGCAGGGCGGGACAACAGGCGGTGTGTGGACGCACCAAACCGGCGCCTGGACAGTGAAACTGCGCCTAACCCACTATGGAGGACTGGAGCGCGAAGACCTTGCATCCGCCGCACGTCTTGCATTTTCCGGGGTAGCATTGATGGAAGACCATCTGGCCGACTGCAGCGCATTGGACGGAACTGGCACATTTGATCCGCTGAATACTGCAGAGGCCATCGGCGCAGCCGTGCTGCCTGCAGTGGCAGGGCCCGACGCCGACGACATCGATGCGCTGGAATGCTTCCTGGGCGATGCCGACTTTACGCCCTCCGGCGGCACATTTCAGGCCCGGGTAGACGATGAGGGGCATCTGCTCGACTACCGTGCCTATCCCCGGGGGAACCAAGACGTCTATCTACAGGCCGTGAACGACGACAGCGCCTTTGCCCGCATGCTGGAAAATGCCGGAGAAGGCTCTCAAGACATTGTGCTTCCGGAACGCTGGCTGATGCGACAGGTCAGTCCTTCAGGCTCCGGCGTCTACGGTCAGTTCTCCGGCGCGCCTTCACCCGCCGCGTTCGGCCAGACAGTTGATCGCGTCCTGAACGGGTCGATCCCGCTGGCGGCATGGATGTCGGAAGACGAGGACGGCCAGCTGCATATCGAGCTGATCGGCCCCGGCACCGACGAGACAGAAAACCCGTCGGATCGCTGAGCCGTCCAGACGGAACGCCTCGCTGTCGCGCGCGTTGCTTGCATATCCATCAACACGCGCGAGGAGGTTTTCCATGACCGACATTTTCGACCGGATCAAACAGGACCACGACAAGGCGCGCGACCTGATCAGCCGGATCGAGGACGCGACCGACCGCGCCGCCAAGACCCGCGAAGCGCTGTTCGAGGCGTTCAAGCTGGAGCTGTGGACGCACAACAAGGTCGAGGAAGCGACCTTCTATTCCAAGCTGGAGCAGAAGGGCGACGAGGAAGAGAGCCTGGAGGCGAAGAACGAGCACCACATGATCAATTCCATGATCGAGGAGCTCGACACCATGCCCAAGGACAACACGGAGTGGGGCCAGAAATTCCACTCCCTCGCCGAACTGCTCGACCACCACATGAAGGAAGAGGAAGGCGAGTTCTTCGATCTCGCCCGCAAGGACCTCTCCGAGACCGAAGCCGAGGATCTCGGCCAGCGCTTCGACAGCCGCAAGAAAGTGGTCAAGCCGGCCCTCACGCCGGTGGAGTAGCACCGTACAGACCGGGGACAGACACGTAAGCGCGCTTACGTGTCTGTCCCCGCACTCCCGGCATCTCAGCCGATCTCGACATAGCGTCCTGACGCGTTCCAGATCACCACGGCGCCGTCATCGAGCGGTTCGAACGTATCGGAATAATAGTTCTGGGGCCGCGAGCCGAAGGGCTGGTAGATGGCCTGCCGGAAACGCAGCTTCCGCATGGTTCCGCGGATATAGTACTGGAAGCGCCGGACCTCGCTCTGCCGCTGCAGCCGCTCCCCGCTGCAGATGGCGACCAGGTTGCGGTCTGCCGTGGTGTGGCAGTGCACGCCGTCGCGGATCTCCTCGATCTCGCGCAGGCCGCGCCGCATCTGCGGAAACAGGCGGACCTGGGCCCGGGAGACCTGCCGCAGCAGCGCGTCCCGGCGGGCCAGCTGCGCCGCGTCGAGCGCATGGGTGTCGCCGGTCGCGATCAGGCCGGCCCAGTCTTCCAGTTGCGCCAGGATCGCCTCGAAGTCGGACCAGGATCCGGTATGGGTGTCCGGTCGATAGCGCGGTATCGCGGCGATGGCCGCCTCGACCCGGACCGTGTAGGCCTCGGCTTCGGCCTGCATACGTTCATCGATCGCGCTTTCATGACCGGTCTCCTCGCCGCGCATGGCGGCCAGCATCTCGTCCAGCCGGCTGGCCGTATCGGCGGGCGCCGCCACACCGGAAGACGCTGATAAGAGGGCAAGGGCGACGACCGGAGCGATCATGGGATCCGTTTCGGGCAGGAGGCTGGAACACGGTCAGGCTAGAGGCCTTTGCACCGCCTGTCCAAGACACTCATCCGCCCTTGCCGCTTGAGCCCGCGCCGCGGCGCCCCTAGTTTGCGCGGTATGTTGCATCACTTCTTCACCGAACTGCGAACCGCCAAGATCCCGGTGACCACCCGGGAATATCTCACCCTGCTCGAAGCGCTCGACAAAGGCGTGATCGAACCGGAGATCGGCCATTTCTATTCCGTCAGCCGCGCGGCCCTGGTGAAGGACGAGAAGGATTTCGACAAGTTCGACATGGTCTTCTCCCACGTCTTCCAGGGCGTGGAGACGCTCACCGAGATGTTCGGCGACAAGGAGATCCCGGACGAGTGGCTGGAAGCCATGATGCAGCGCCTGCTCACCGAGGAGGAAATGGCCGAGCTGAAGGCCATGGATTTCGACGAGCTCATGGAGACGCTGAAGAAGCGGCTCGAGGAGCAGGAGGAACGCCACGAGGGCGGAAACAAGTGGATCGGTACGGGCGGCACCTCGCCCTTCGGCCATTCCGGCTACAATCCGGCCGGCGTGCGGATCGGCGGCCAGAGCCAGCACAAGCGCGCCACCAAGGTGTGGGAACAGCGCCGCTACAAGGATCTGGACGGCGAGCGCGAACTGGGCACGCGCAATCTCAAGGTCGCCCTGCGCCGCCTGCGCAAGTTCGCCCGCGACGGGGCGACCGAGGAACTCGATCTGGACAGCACGATCAGCGCCACGGCCAAACAGGGCTGGCTGGACGTCGTCATGCGTCCGGAACGGCGCAACGCCATCAAGGTGCTGGCCCTGTTCGATGTCGGCGGCTCGATGGATCCGCACATCAGGCTGTGCGAGGAATTGTTCTCGGCCGCGCGCTCGACCTTCAAGAACCTGGAATACTTCTACTTCCACAACTGCCCCTATGAGGGCGTGTGGCGGTCCAACCTGCGCCGGCGCACCGAGACGCTGCCGACCATGGACCTGATGCACAAGTATCCGCACGACTGGAAGGTGATCCTGGTCGGCGATGCCGCCATGGCACCCTACGAGATTACCCATGAAGGCGGGTCGGTGGAACACTGGAACGAAGAGGCGGGCGCGGTCTGGCTGCAGCGCATCGTCGATACCTGGCCGCACCTGATCTGGATCAACCCGACGCCGGAAAAGTGGTGGGAGCATTCCTACTCCACCCGCCTGGTCCAGGAGATCATCGGCGCCGACCGGATGTTCCCGCTGACCCTGGAAGGCGTGGACGCCGCCATGAAGGAACTGGCGCGCTAGCAATTTCCTTGATGCCCCCGGACGGCTGTGCGATCCAGTCGCCCACCATGCGTGGCACCGGGGGGAAACGCCATGACGACGATCCAACACCGCATACTGGCTGCAACCCTGCTGTCCGGCGTAGCCGCGGGCGCCTGCGCTGCCGGCGAAGCGGCGGAGCCCTGGCACGTCTCGAACAGCCAGCTCGGTCCGGTCTCCGCCCAGACCGCCTTCGACCGCGACACCATCGCGGCCCTGCTGCCGGAGTTCCGGGTCGTCGAGACGGAAGCCTGGTCGGAGGGCATGGCCTATCCGGTCATCGAAGCCCGCCGCCAGGCCGGCGGCGAAACCGACATCGTTTTCGACGGCCAGGGCGAGCGCCTGCTGGCCGTCCGCATCCGTTCGGCCGGTCTGGTCGAGGCGGCTGCCGATATCGGCGATCAGGCCGGAGAAGCCGGTATTGTCAGCGACCAGTGCTATGCCGGCATGGAAGAACGCTCCGGCGATGTGCACTGCCTCGACCCATCGGTCTCCGGCCTGTCCTACTGGATCGGGGTCGACTATGCGGGTCCGGACGGCGCCCTTCCGCCGCGGGACGTGATCCTGTCGGGCACGGTCTACGAGATCGCCTGGCAGACGGTCAGCCGGTGACCCCTTCGGATGCATGGATGTGGTCGCCCGGCAGGCTGGGACCGTTCGACCACCGCTCGCGCTTTTCGCCCGACGCCATCGCACCGCACCTGCCCGGCTACACGCTTCGCCTGACCGAAGATGCCGAGGACAATCCCGGGTCGCGCCTGATCGCCGCCACGCCGGCCGGTGGACGCGAACCGACCCTTTTCTTCCTCGGACACAGCGAGACCGATTGCATCGTGGCGATCCGCGTCAGGGAGCCCGGCCGCATCGCCAATGCCTGGTATGTCGGCAGCCGCTTTCGCGACACGCTGCTGCGTCCGGAGGACTGTTTCGCCTCCAGCGAAGTGCCCGGCCGTGAGGGCGACATCTTCTGCCGCGCGGCGGACGAACCGGACGGTCCGGTCTACTGGTTCCGCACCGGACTGGGCGATACGGGCGGCATGCTGCCGCCCGAGGACGTGGTCCGCGACAGCGAGCTCTACGAGGTCAGCTGGAGCGCATTCCCACCCGCCTGACAGCTACATCTGAGAAAGATTCTCAAAATAGTTTGACAGTGAAAATCGTTCTCACTATCAGAGAGCAATTCCTGTTGCTCCGACCTGGGGACTTTCATGTTGCGTTTCAAAGAATTGCGGCGTGCTGCGCCGACTGTTGCCCTGTGCCTTGCCTCGACGGCTCTTGGCCCTTCACTCCTGCCCGCGACCGCACTGGCCCAGGAGGCCGGCGAGACCGGGGGTGAGACCGAGGATGTGATCACCGTCCATGGCGTTCTGGGCCGCTATTCGGCCACCAAGTCGGACACGCCTGTGGTGGAAACCCCGCGATCGGTGTCGATCGAGACGCTGGACCGCATCCTGGAGCGCGGCGCCGTCGACCTGTCGGACGCCTACCTCTATTCCGCCGGCGTGATCGGCGACACCTACGGCATCTCCACCCGGGTCGATTCCGTCCAGATACGCGGTCTCAACGCACCGGAATACCGCGACAGCCTGCAGGCGCTGTTCGGCAGCTACAACAACACCCGCACCGACATCTACACGCTGGAACAGGTCGAAATCCTGCGCGGCCCGTCAGCCATCCTCTACGGCCAGGGTTCGCCGGGCGGCATCGTCAATGTGGTCTCCAAGACGCCGGAGGAGGAATTCGCCGGCGAGATTGTCGGCGAGATCGGCAATTTCGACCGCTACCAGCTCGCCGCCGACGTCACCGGCCCCATCGATGAAGCCGGCACCTGGCTCTATCGCGGCGTGGGCGTGTATCGCGATACCGGCTCCCAGATCGACCACATCGGCGAGGAAGCCCTGACCCTCGCCCCCTCGCTGACCTTCGCGCCGAGTGCGGACACCCGCATTACCGCCCTTCTGAGCTATCAGGACATCGAGTCGTCGGCATCGTCGCAATTCCTGCCGATCTACGGCACGCTCCTGCCCGGCCCGAACGGCGAGCATTTCGATCCCGACGTCTTCACCGGCGAACCGGGCTTCGACCGCTACAACACCGAAGCGGTTTCGCTGACCCTGCTCGCCGAGCACCGGGTGAACGAGAACCTGCAGCTGGAAGCGACCGTACGCCGGACCGAGAGCGAGGCCGACTACCGCCAGGCCTGGATCGCCTTCATCGGCGGCGACCGCTATATCCGCAATCCCGACGGCAGCCTCTATGGCGGCGGCCTGATGCCGCGCACATTCTATGTCTCAGAAGCCAGTTCGGAGCAGACCGCAGCCGATTTCCGCGCCCGCCTGACCTTCGACACGGGCGCCCTCAGCCACAAGGTGCTCGGCGGCCTGCAATACCAGGACGTCACCACGGACAATGACAGCGCCTACCTGTTCGCGCTCGGGCTCGACCTCACGACGGGGCGGCCGGACGCGACCTTTGGCGACACCTACTGGCTGAACCCGTACAATCCGGTCTATGGCGCGGTGCCTTCCGAAGCCGTCATCGACGCCTACATGGCGGATGCGCCGGAAAACAATACGCAGAGCACCGGTCTCTACGTCCACGACCAGATCGAATACGGCAACTGGCTGGCCACGGTCGGCCTGCGCAGCGACTGGATCGAGACCGATACCGGTTCGGCCAGCCAGGAGGACGACAAGCTGTCCACCAGCCTGGCGCTGATGTACCGCTTCGACAGCGGGTTGAACCCCTATGTCAGCTATGCGGAAAGCTTCGAACCGGTGATCGGCACCATGTTCGACGGTTCCGCCTATGAGCCCCAGGAAGGCCGCCAGTACGAGGTCGGCGTGAAATACCAGCCGCCGGGCAGCCGGTCCCTGGTCACCCTGTCCTGGTTCGACATCGAACAGTCCAACCTGCTCACCGCCGACCCGGCCCATCCGGGCTTCCAGGTGCAGACGGGCACGGTCGAGATCACCGGCCTGGAAGTCGAGACCGCCTGGTACTGGGACACGGTCTCGCTGGAAGCCAATGCCAGCCGGCTCGAGACCGAAACGGTCGACGGTTACCAGATGGCCTCGATTCCGGAATACCAGGCCTCGGTCTGGCTGGGCTGGCAGCCGACGGGGATCTGGTCCGGTTTCCGCGCCGGTGCGGGCGTGCGCTATGTCGGCGAAAGCCAGAATGGCACGGACAGCCTGGAAACCCCGTCCTACACGCTGGTCGATGCGATGATCGGCTACGAAATGGACGCCTGGAATTTCGGCCTGCACGCCTCGAACCTGTTCGACGAGCAGTATTTCGCGACCTGCCTGGCACGCGGCGACTGTTTCGTCGGCGAAGACCGCACGGTCGTCGCCCGCGTGGCGCGGCGTTTCTAGTCGGACCGCCCCCAGACGGTACCGACCCCGGGTGCCGGATCCGTGTCCGAGTGACGATCCGGCACCCGCTTGTTTTTGAGGTGGGAC
Organism: Pseudomonadota bacterium; assembly: GCA_034659015.1. GTDB lineage: Bacteria > Pseudomonadota > Alphaproteobacteria > Caulobacterales > Maricaulaceae > Maricaulis. The sequence goes on from JAYEGL010000014.1 coordinate 73,916, forward strand.
GACAGCATGGCGAATGCGCCTTTCATCTGGATCATGCTCTCGGCGGGCTCCGGCCTGCTGGGTGCGGTCCTGCTGCGCCAGGCCTGGCGGCGGCGTCGCGAACCGCACCGTATTCCGGTCGTGCTCGGCTGGCTGGCGCTTGTCGCCGCGACCCTGGCCTGGCTGCCCGTGAATCTGCCGGTCTACGGCCTGGTCCTGGGTCTGCTCGTCATCGAGTGCGTCGCCCTGGCTGTGGTGTTCTGGCGCTCGGGTTGGTCCGGCCCCGCACCGGCCGAGCCGAAGCGCCCGGCCGCAGCTGCGCCGGCACGCGCCTGGCGAACCGGTCTTCGCGGCTTCGCCGTCACCCTGCTGGCCGGACCGGTCGCGCTGGCCGGCGCCGTGGTGCTGTCCATGATCCTCTTCGCCCTGGCCGGACAGGCCGGCTGGAACGAGGCCGACCGGCTCTCGCTATTCCTGTTCGCGGTACCGCTCGTGTGGACCCTTCTGGCCACACTGGCCGTGATTGATCTGAGACTGCGGCTGCGCTCTCTCAGCCTCGTCGCACCGCTGCTCCTGGGCGGCGGACTGCTGGCCCTGATCGCCTAGGACGACATCATGACATCCCTGCCCTGGCCGAAAATGCCCGCCCGTTTCGTTGCCCGCATGCTGGCGGGCCATACCGCGCTGGGCCTGGCCCTGTCCGCCCTGCTCTACCTCGTCTGCCTGAGCGGCACGCTCGTGGTCTTCCACAACGAGTTCTCGCGCTGGGAACAGCCGGTCGTCGCCGAATCCGGGGACGTCACGCCGCAGAGCCTGCAGGCCTTGCTGGACAATGTCCTGGCCCGGTTCGACGAAACCCCGGAGCGGGTCACGCTGGTCCTGCCCACCGAGGACGTGCCCCGCCTCGTGGCCGGTGCCGGCGAGCACGACTACTGGCTGGCCGATGCCGACGGCACGCTGGGCGAACCGGTCGCGCATGAATTCTCCGAATTTCTCGTCACCCTGCACATGTATCTCCACCTGCCCTCGACCCTCGGGATCACGCTGGTGGGCCTGCTCGGCGTGATGATGCTGGGCCTGGTCCTGTCGGGCTTTCTCGCCCATCCGCGGATTTTCCGGGACGCGTTCCAGTTCCGCCGGACCAAGAGCGCCCGGCTGGGCGAGACCGACCTGCACAACCGGCTGTCGGTCTGGGCCGCCCCTTTCCACATCACCATCGCCCTGACCGGGGCCCTGCTGGGCCTGGCCACGATCGGGGCCTACGCTCTCGCCCTGGTCTTCCATGACGGCGACTATACCGAAGTCTTCCCGCCCATTTTCGGCGAGGAGGCCGCGACCGGCCCGGCGCCGGACGGGGTGGCCGATGTTGCGACAGCCTATTCCACACTGCTGGCCGAGCGGCCCGACCTCCACCCCTGGCTGATCTATGTGAACGGGCCCGGGACCGGCGAACAGGGCATCGAGATCCTGACCCAGGTGCCCGGCCAGCTGGCCTATTTCGACGAGGTCCAGTTCGATGCCGCCGGCAATATGCTCGGCTCGACCGGCATGAGCGACGGCGAGACCGGCCAGCAAATGGCCGCCGCTGTCTATTCCCTGCATTTCGGCTGGTTCGGCGGGCAGCCGGTGAAGTTCGCCTATCTCGTGCTGGGGCTCGCCCTGACTGCGGTGTGCGCCTCGGGCTTCACGCTCTGGCTTATCAAGCGCCGCGAGAAGGGCCGCCCCTCTGCGCGGCTGGAACGGGCCTGGATCGCGGTTGTCTGGGGATCGCCGGCCGTGCTGGCCGCCACCATGCTGGGCGCCCTCAGCGGCGTGATGAGCGAGGCGGTCCTGATCCCCTTCCACTGGATCGCCCTGGCGGGCCTCGTCGTCCTGGCCGCCGCAACCGGCTCGGGCCGGATCTGGTCGCGCGCCCTGCGGCTTGGCGCAGGCGTGCTGACGCTGGCCGGACTGGCCGTCCATCACGCGGCGTATGCGGGTGAATTCCGGGGCGAAGCCGCCTGGGGCGTCAGCCTCGGTCTGGCGGTCACGGCGCTGCTGCTGATCGCCAGCGTCCGGCCCTGGCGGTTCGTGACCGCACGCCGGCAGACGAGCGAAGTGTCGCGCGCAGGCTAACCCGGCTGCGGCATGCGGCCGTCGTCGAAATCGATGCCGATCTCCTGTTCCACCCGGGCGACCCAGGCGCGCACGCCGAGGAATTCGTCCAGATCGAAACCGCCCTCATCCGCCACGCGGGTGTAGGCGACCAGCGCGATGTCGGCGAGGGTGAGCGCATCGCGCACCATGAAATCGCGTGAGAGCAGCCGCATTTCCATCACGCCCAGCGCCCGCCGGCCCTTGGCCATGAGATCGGGATCGAGCTCGTCCTCGGAGGCCTGCAAGAACGCCTTCCGGAAACGGCGCACGGCGATATAGGGCTCGTGGCTGTACTGTTCCCAGAACATCCATTCGAGCATCTTGGCCTGGTCGAACTCGTCCTCCGGGATCAGCGCCGATCCTCGGGCCAGATGAAAGATGATGGCGTTGGACTGCGCCAGGATCCGCCCGTCGCTGCGCTCCAGGCAGGGCACCTGGCCGGCCGGATTGATGGCGAGGAAATCGTCCGACCGGGTCTCGCCCTTGACCACATCGATCTCGTGCCAGTCGTAGTCGACGCCGAGATAGTCGGCGGTCCACTTCACCTTGAGACAATTGCCGCTGCGCCGGTCGCCGTAGATCCGAACGGGTTGAGACATGACAGGGACTCCCTCGTGCTTCGCCGCACAATAACGCCGCCGGCCGCAATGGCGAGCCCTTCCGGACCGGGTTTCCCCCGCCGGTGACAGCTGGCGGCTTGGGACTGGCGGACGGCGCGCCTATAAGGGACGAAACTTCACAGGGTTGCCCGATGAGCTCAGTGACCACCTCCCCCACCGCCCCGGAAGACTGCACGACGATGGCGCAGGTCCGCGAAGGCGTCGATGCGCTCGATCGCGAGCTCGTCGCCCTCATCGCCCGGCGCGCCCGTTACATGGAGGCCGCGGCGCGCATCAAGCCGAGCCGCGATGTGGTGCGCGACGAATGGCGCATCGAGGATGTGGTGTCCAAGGTGAAGGCCGAGGCCGGTCGTGTGGGGCTGAGCCTGGATATCGCCGAGCCGGTCTGGCGCGAACTCGTCGAACGCTCGATCGCCTACGAATTCGAGATCTGGGACCGGACCCGCTAGACGCCGGCCGCCGTAAAGGCCGACTCGGTTTCCGCGAAACACTGCTCGATCGCCAGGCGCGCGCCCTCCCAGGCCGTTTCCGGCTGGTTTTCGGCCGCTTCGCAAAGATCCGCCAGCGCAAAGGCGCCGACACCGCGGGCCGCGCCCTTGAGCGTATGGGTGGCCGTCTGCCAGGCGGTAAGGTCGTGCGCGTCGGCCATCAGGCCGATACAGCGGCGTGCCTGTTCGCGCATCAGCCCCAGCAATTCGGCCGTCAGCGCTTCGTCGCCGCCGGTATAGCGGTCCAGATGCTTGCGATCGAAGAGCGGACCGGACGGGAATGTCATGTCAGCAACCATGCCCCTCTCCTAGATGCCCGACCTTAACATCGCGCTTAGCGGCAGACGCCGGGCACGGCAAATCGTCAGCAAGGTGAATATTGCGTTCACATACGCTTCAGACGCGAATTGACAGGCTGTCCACCTCTGGAAATCCGGGAGGATCGCCATGTCCCGAACGCTCGCAACGCTCGTCTTCGCCCTGGCCATGAGTCTGGGAGCCGGCAGCCTCGCATCCGCCGATCCGGTACGCGCGTCCGGCAGCCACGCCCCGAAGGCCCAGTCCGAGGCCGGTGAGAAACGCCTGCAGCGGCATCATCGCCGCGCCCATGACCGCCGGCACTATCGCGGACGCCATTATCGCGACCGCCATTATCGTGACCGCCGCCACGGCTGGCGCCAGCGCTACGGCCATCGAAGCCGGTGGGATCACGGCCGCCACTATCAGCGCGGCTATCACCGCCGCGGTCCCTCGTGCTGGCACGAACGCCGTCACAGCCGGTATCGCGGACGCCCGGCCGTCGTCTCGGTGCGGATCTGCCGCGACCGTTACGGGCGCCAGTATGTCGACCGCGGCACGCGCCGCCTGGTCTACTATGTGGCCCCGCGCCACGGCCGGTATCGCCGCTGGTAGGACTGCATTCCGTTTCACCTTGCCGCACCACCGGTCGCGCCCTTAGTCTTCGCCCAACAAGGGAGACGACCGATGCGATACATGCCTTTGCCCATTATCCTGCTCGCCAGCCTGGCAGTCGCGGCCTGCTCCGACGGTCGCGAAACCGAACCGCCGGCCTCGCCGGCGGACGTCGCCGCAATGACGCCCGCCGGCAGCCCCGCTGCGGGCGAGACAGCCGCCACCCGGCCCGCCGCCGATGCCGGCCCCGGCCAGGCTGACGGTGAGATCGCAGCCATCGACATCCAGGAATGGAACGTGCCCTGGGAGGGCCGCCCCCGGGACCCCTACACACTCGACGGCGAGACCGTCTGGTTCGTCGGCCAGCAGAATTCCTACATTGCCCGCCTCGATGTCGCATCAGGCGAGATGGAGCGGATCGACCTGCGCGAAGGCGCCGGACCGCACAATCTGATCGTCGCGCCGGACGGCGACGTCTGGTATGCCGGCAATCGCGATGCCCATATCGGCCGCTACGACGTCGACAGCGGCGCATTCGAATACATCGACACACCGGAAGACACGGCCCGCGATCCGCACACCCTGGTCTGGGACGGCAATGGCGACATCTGGTTCACCAGCCAGGGCGCCAACTCCGTCGGCTTCCTCGATGTCTCCGAACGGGCCGTCGAGATCCTGCCGGTCCCGACCGAAGGCGCCCGCCCCTACGGCATCAAGATCGCGCCCGACGGCACCGTCTGGGTGGCCCTGTTCGGAACGCACAAGCTGGCCTCCGTCGACCCGGACACCATGCAGCTGACCGAGCACGCGCTGCCGCGCGAAGACAGCCGTCCGCGCCGCATCGGCATCACGTCGGACGGACGTATCTGGTACGGCGACTATAGTGGCGGCTATCTCGGCGTTCTCGACCCGGACACCGGCGAAGCCGCGGAATGGGCCATGCCCTCCGGCGAGAATGCGCGTCCCTACGCGCTCGCAGTCGACGGACAGGACCGGATCTGGTTCGTGGAGACCGGCGTGTCGCCGAACTGGTTCGTCGGCTTCGATCCGGCTTCGGAGGCGTTCTTCTCGGTCACCGCCATCCCCTCCGAAGGCGGCGTGGTGCGCCACATGCAATACCTGCCGCAGACCGGAGAGATCTGGTTCGGCTCGGACATGGGCACGATCGGGCGTGCCCGGGTGGAATAGACGGCAACAGACCGGAGCCCTGCGCCCCGCGCATGCCTGCCATGTGCGGGGCACGCAGGCTTTGACTTGATTTTGTCACGATCCTGCGTATTTTCCGCCGCTCCCGACCGGCGCGCCTATAGCTCAGTTGGTAGAGCAGCTGACTCTTAATCAGCGGGTCCTAGGTTCGAGTCCTAGTGGGCGCACCATTCCTCGATTGCTTCCGTTGCGCTCGAACCCGTGCGTGGCCTCCACTTTGGCGCCGGGGTTCGTGCTCACATGAAGCGCGCTCAAGGCTGCGCGGTTCGGCTTCGGTCCGGCCGTCCGCACCATTTCTCGATTGCTTCCGTTGCGCTCGAACCCGTGCGTGGCCCGCACTTTGGCGCCGGGGTTCGTGCTCACATGAAGCGCGTTCAAGGCTGCGCAGTTAAAGTTCGGTCCGGCCGCCCGCACCACTTTCTTCTGACGCCGTCTGCGAATGCCGTTGCCAGGCGCCCCGGTCGTGACCTAGGGAACAGGCCGGAACACACGGTCGGCGCGGCGCGCCGGCCCGCTCACGGGATCGCGCACATGCCTCGGACCGCCTTCTTTTGCCGCCTTGCCGGGCTCGTACTGATTGTGCTGACCCTGGTCGGCGGCTGCGCCTCGGCGCCCGCGCGGATGCCGATCCTCGACCCCGGCGAGGCCAAGGGCGCCACCGAAACCGTCTTCATCGCCACTTCGCGTCAGCCGGTGGACGATCCGGACCTGCGTTTCGGCACCGGACGCAGCACGGCATTGTCCTTCGCCGAGGCCGGCGTCTGGGTGCCGCACAATCGCGAGCCCGGCAGCGTCAACCTGCCGTCTGCCACGCCGGACCCGGCGCAGGAATTCGCCCTGACCGGGTTTTCCGGCCTGCCGGACCGCGCCGGACTGACGGCCCGGATCGACGACATCCTGGTCCGTCTTCCCATGGACGAGCGGCGCATCTTCCTTTTCGTCCACGGCTACAACACGCACTTTCCGGACGGGCTCTACCTGAATGCCCAGATCCTCAACGATTTCGGGATCGCCGGTGTCGGTGTCCACTATGCCTGGCCGTCGGCGGGACAGTTCGCGGCCTATCTCTACGACCGGGACAGTGCGCAATTCGCCCGCGACGGCCTGGCCGACACGCTGACCGCCCTGGCCGGCACCGAGGCCACGGGCATAACGATTCTCGCCCATTCGATGGGCGCTTCGGTGACCATGGAGGCGCTGCGCGAGCTCAGCCTGCGCGGCCGCGCCGACGTGCTTGAAAGGATCGACCCGCTGATGCTCGCATCACCGGACCTCGATTACGACGTCTTCCGCGCCCAGCTCGCCGGACTCGATCCGGCGCCCGAGCATATCGTCGTCTTCGCGTCGCATCGCGACCGTGCGCTTTACCTGTCGGGCAAGCTGCGCGGCGGCAGCGGGCAGCCGCGGATCGGGTCCGGTGCCTTCCGCCAGGAACTCAACGATCTCGGCGTGACGGTCATCGACCTCTCGCCGCTCGCCGACGGGCGCGGCTTTGCCAATCACGTCACATTCGCCAGCTCCCCCACCCTGATGCGCCTGTCGTCGAGCGGTGTGCTCAACGATGCCCTGATGGGCGAGCCCACGCAGGTCCGCTCCTCGGGGATCGGACTGCTGACCGACCTGGCCGCACAGATCATCTACCTGCCCGCCCGCGCACTCGGCGAACGCTGACACCGGACGCAAAAAGGCCCGGGCCCTGGAGGGGACAGGGGCCCGGGCCTTCGATGTTGCAAGGCGACGTCAGGAGGGGGGAGATCAGCCGGCCTTGCGAACCTCCGACAGGAAGCTTTCCACGGTCTTGTTGAGGCGTTCGGCGCGCTCGGAGACGGACTGGACAGCCTGGAGCACGTCCTGGGACGCCTCGCCGGTCTGCCGCGCCGAACGGGACACGGCGTCGACATTTTCCGACACCGAGCGGGCGCTCGTGGCCGCCTGGGACACCGAGGAAGAAATTTCGCGCGTCGAGGCGCTCTGCTCTTCCGCCGCCGCGGCAATGGCCGAGGAGTTCTCGCTGATCTCGCCGACCGCGCGCGTCACGTCCTCGATCGAGGCCGACGACGTGGCCGCCGCTTCCTGGATCGCCTGGATCCGCTCGCGGATATCGCCCGTGGCCTGGGCGGTCTGCGCCGCCAGCGACTTCACTTCCGATGCCACGACCGCAAAGCCCTTGCCCGCCTCGCCGGCACGCGCAGCCTCGATGGTCGCGTTGAGCGCCAGCAGGTTGGTCTGTTCGGAAATATCGTTGATGAGCTGGACGACCTGTCCGATTTCCTGGGCCGCATCGCCCAGATTGTTGACGACGGCCCGCACGCTCTGGGCGCGCTCGTCAGCCTGCGCCGCCATGTCGGACGAGCCCTGGATCTGCTGGGTGACCTCGGCGATGGAGGCGGAGAGTTCCTCGGCCGCGGCCGCGACGGACTCCACATTGGACGAGGCTTCCGACGCGTAGGACGCCATCATGTCGCTCTGCTGGGAACCTTCCGTGGCCGTCTGGGACAGCTGCTGGGCGATGGCCGCCATGCCGCTGCACGCCTCGGTGACCTCGTTCAGCATGGACCGCACATCGGCGTCGAAGTCCTGGGCCAGCTGGTTGAGCGAGGCCGCCCGGCGTTCATTCGCCTCGGCCTGGGCCCGCGTGTCCGCCTCGAGCTGCTCGGCCTTCAGGCCGTTGTCGCGGAACCGCTTGAGGCTCTCGACCACCGCGCCGAGTTCGTCGGAGCGCTGCAGGGCGTCGATGTCCAGCGTATAGTCGCCATTGGCCAGGGTTTCCGTGGCCCCGGCGATGGAGCGCACCGAACCGGCCGTGCGCCGGCCGAACAGCAAGGAGATCGCGATCAGGCCACCGCCGGAGATCAGCGTAAGCGCCACGAAGATGGCGATCGACGTATTGGACGCGGAACGGGCCTCGGCCGCATCCGCCTCGGAAACCTCCGCCGCATACTCCGCAAGTGCCGTCAGGTCTGCGCTGAGACCGTCGAAAACCTCGTCGAAAGGCTGCAGGAAGGCGACCGAGCTGGCGAAATCCAGCTCCAGCATCTGGCCTACAAAGTCCAGCGCATCCTTGTACAATGCCAGCTGTTCCACCAGCTCGTCGATCGTGTCACCCCGGCCGGCCTCGACGGCGAAGGGCCGGAGCGTCTCGATCTTCTCGGACAGGCCGTCGACACGCCCCGCCACGGCCTCGAACGAGGCCAGCACGTCGACGCTTTCGCCCGCTGCCTGGCGCGTCACGATGCCCAGGACATCGGCATTGATCTTCTGCAGGTCGGCCTGGAGCTCGATGAGCTGAAGGCCTGCATTCATTTCCTCGATCACTTCGCCCTGCGTCTGCGAGGCGTTCATCAGCGACCACGTCCCCAGCCCGGCCACGGCCGACAGCGCCAGAATGGCCGCGACCGGCGCCACGGCAAAGGACTGCGCGATCGAAAGATTGAACCGTGAATTCGTCTTGCCCATTTTCCCTCTCCTCCTCGGCGAATGCCGAAGGAACGCCCCGCCGCAATGATTGCGGCGGGGCGTATTTCGCTAGAAACCGGCGCGCAGGGACAACCAGAAGCGCGATTCGGTTAACGTATTGGGGTTGGTCTCCTCGCCGTCGCCGAAGTTGGCATTTTGAGCATTGAGGGCGACCGACAGATGCTCGTTGATGATGTATTCGCCGCGGAAGGAGGCGGAGACAACGTCATCGATCGCCACCCGTGTCACCGCACCGAAGGCCGGCTGCATGGGCATGTCCATGCTGGAGACGTAGTTGACCAGGACATCGGCGCGGAAACGCTCGCCGGTCCAGCCGACACGGGCGTTGGCCAGATGACTGGGCGTGGCGCCCTCATAGTCGCGGACCGTATTGACGCCGAAGGGCGAAAGATCGTCATCGACGGACTGCAGCGTGTAGTTGGCCGACCAGTTCCACGGACCCTCCGGATCGCCGTTGAGCGTCAGTTCGGCGCCGCTCGTCGCGGTATCGCCGCGATTGTCGAACAGGAAGACCGGAACATTCGCCGCCGGCGGGAAGAGATCCGGCACCGGGCCGAAGGCGCCGCGGTCGCTTTCCGTCTCGTGACGGAAGACCGCAGCCCGCAGGCCGAGGGTCGGTGTGAGCGCGCGATCGTAGGCAATCTCGTAATTGGTCACGATCGCCGGTTCGATGTCCGGATTGCCGGCGATGACCAGCGAGTTGCCGCCCACCGTGACGGGCAGGGCGAAGCCGATGTCGAACATGGTCGGCGCCAGCACGCCGCGACCGGTGGAGAAGCGCATCGCGCCGCCGAATTCCGGACGCCAGACGAGGGCCGCATTATAGCTGAACTCCTCGATGGAGACGTCGTAGTCCGACTGCGAGAACGGGTAGAGCGCCGGATCGGGATCGCCGTCCCGGCTCCAGTCCACGCTGTCATAGCGGCCGGCCAGGGTCAGCTCCATGCTGTCGCTGAACTTCCGGTTCCACATTGCGGAGGCGGCCAGGGTCTCGTAGCCGAAATCGCCATTGCCAGGAGCCGGGAAGGAGTTGGATTCACCGTCCCGGTATTCCACCGAAAGGCGGACCGTGTTGCGCGTACCGACCTTGAACAGGTCTTCCACGGCAAACGCGGTCAGCGAGGTCGTGTTGAGACCGAAGCTGTAGAGTACGTCCACTTCGTTGCGGAAACCGGTCACGGTCAGGAAGCCCAGATCCGTGTCCGCTTCCACGCCGACGCGGTAGGAGGTGATCTCGTATTCGCTCTCGGCCGGCAGCGCGATGCTGGTGCTTTCCGCCTGATGGACTTCCGAATGCGTGACCTCGGTCAGCAGGTTCACCTTTTCGGTGAGGGCGAAGCGGCCTTCCACGGCCAGCGTGTCGCGGGAGAATTCCAGGTCTCCGAAGCCCGCAGCATCCGTATTGCCCGGGAAGCCGTCGAACTCGTCGGCCCGGGTCGAGCCGAGGCTGAAACGCACCGAGGCGCGCTCGCCGAAGCCGTAGGCCGCAACCAGGGACAGGTCGGTATAGCCGTCGGTGCCGCCATCGACACGGCCAATGGCGTAGTCGCCCAGCTCGGGATTGCGGGTAATGATGTTGACCACGCCGGAGACGGCGTTGAAGCCGTACAGCGCGGACTGGGCGCCCTTGACCACCTCGATCTGCTGGATCTCGTCCAGCTGGACCGGCAGGGTCGACCAGGCGGTATAGCCGTAGCTGTCCAGGTAGACCTCGCGGCCGTTCACCAGCACCAGAAGGCGCGGCACATAGCCGGTCGCGGCGCCGCGGATATTGACCTGGCCATCACCGATGCCATAGCGGGTCACGTCCATGCCGGCATAGTGGCGCAGAATGCCCGGGATATCGCGCTCGGGGAAACGGCGGATATCGTCGCCGGTGATGATGACCATCGTGGCGGGAACGTCGGAAGCGCGTTGCGGGGCGCCCGTAGCCCCGGCCGTGACGGGTTCGCCGAACAGTTCGGACATCGCCGTGTAGTCGAGGCTCTGGGCCGAAGCGCCGGCCTGCCAGACGAGACCGGCAGCCAGGCCGGCGAGGGAAGTCGTGATAAGTTGCTTTTTCATGATAAAACTCTTCAGGTCCTGTCCGGTCTAGATTTCTTCGATCATCATCGCGAAGGCCGCCGCGAAGGAGACCGAGGACGCGTCCGCTGCGCCGCGATTGACGACGATCCGGACCGACGGCGCGCTCTGCACGCCCATCACGCAATTGCCGCTTTCAACGCAGCTCATATCGGTGGAAACGGTCATCACGCCGGCCGAGCTGGCCGCGGAGAAGACGCCCGCATCGCCGGAGGCGCTGCCAAGCAGGACCGCCGCATGGGCGCCGCCGAGGCTGCCCGCGTCCGCAGCCGGAACCAGGCGCGCATTGAGCGTGACGCGGCCGGCAGACAGGCCGCCGGACATCGCACCGGCGAGCGCCTGGGCTTCCGCCTCGCTGGCCGGGTCGTAGACGATGGCGACGGTCCGTTCGGAGCCGTCGACGCCTTCCATGAAGCCGAGCGCGCGGCCGATCACTTCGAGATCGCGCTGGGAGGTTTCCGCAAAAACGGGAGACGAGAAAAGTGCACCGGCGAGTACCGGCAGAATGAGAAAACGCATTTAGGCCCCTGCCCTGTTGTATGGGGGACGCCGCAGGACGTCGCATGGGGCACCGCTTAGGCGGGCGGCATTAACAGAATGATTTCAACTGCTCATAGGATATTACAGTTTTCATCAATTCTGCTCTTATGCCTCAAGCATACTGGGAAGCACGCAAGGACAGATCATTTAATATGAGTGCCGGGCGGGCAAATTTCCGGCTTCCGGTCTCGCTTCACGGACGCGACAGGCCGGCCGAGCGGCGGCGCAGCCGGTCGAGCAGCCCGGCGAGGAGTTCGATCTCGTCCTCGGAGAATTCCGCCAGCAAGGCCGCCTCCTGGTCCAGGGCGACCGGCGCGATCTCGTCATAGACACGCCGGCCGTCGGCGGTGAGATGCAGCAGGCGCGACCGGCGGTCGGCCGCATTGTTCTCGCGCTCCACCAGCCCGCGCGTCTCGAGCGTGCGCACGGCCCGGGATACCGAGACCTTGTCCATCGCCGCACTGTCGCTGATGGCCTGGGCGGTCATGGGCACGCCCTCGCCCAGGATCGCGATCACGCGCCATTCCCAGATCGTCACGCCGAACTGGTCCTGATAGGCGCGGGCGACGAGCCGGCTGACCAGGTTGGAGGTCACCGCCAGCCGGTAGGGCAGAAAGTCCTGCAGGCGCAGATGCGCCTTCGTCGGGGGCATGGTCCGGCGTGTCATGGCTCCAGTCGTGCCGCATGGCGTTCGCAGCTGCAAGGCGAATGTTGGCTCGACGCCGGGGCCCGCACCGCGCTATCCCAGCGGCCATGACCGATCTTGTGACACCGCCGCACCGCCCCCGCCTCGCCATCGATGGCGAGACCCGCCAATTCCCCGTCGCCCGCATCTTCTGCATCGGCCGCAACTATGCCGAACACGCGAAGGAGATGGGCGAGCAGGCCGAAGCCATTTTCTTCATGAAGCCCGCCGACGCTGTGACGACCGCCGGGTCGATCGCCTATCCGCCGGAAACCGCCGACCTGCATCACGAGGTCGAACTGGTCCTGGCTTTGGGCGAAGGCGGCGCGATCGTCGCCAGCGGCACCGGTGTCGACCTGACCCGGCGCGACCTGCAATCGAAACTCAAGGCCCGGTCGGCCCCGTGGGAGATCGCCAAGGCCTTCCACCAGTCTGCGCCTGTCGGCGCGCTGCGCGCCGGACCGCCCCCGCAAACCGGCGCGATCACGCTCGGCGTCAACGGTGAAACCCGGCAGGCCGGCGATCTCGACCAGATGATCCTGAAGCCGGATGCCCTGCTGGCCGAGCTGGGGCGATATTTCCGCCTCGGTGCGGGCGATCTGGTCTTCACCGGCACGCCGGCGGGCGTCGGCCCGCTTGTGCCCGGCGACCGGGTCGAAGCGGCGATCGAGGGGCTGCCCGCGCTACGTTTTGCCGTCGGGGAGGCCGGCCGATGACCACGACGCTCTACGGCTATTGGCGCTCCAGCGCGTCCTACCGCCTGCGGATCGCCCTCAATCTGAAGGGCGTCGCCTACGAACAGGTCTCGATCAATCTCAAGGACGGCGAACAGAATGGCGAGGCCTGGCGCGCCATCCAGCCCCAGGGCATGGTGCCGGTGCTCGAACACGACGGCACGCGCCTCATGCAGTCGCCCGCCATTCTCGAGTGGATCGAGGAGACCTGGCCCGAGCCCGCCCTCCTGCCTGCCGACGCAGCCTCGCGCTGCCAGGTGCGGGCCTGGTGTTCGGTGATCGGCAGCGACACCCACCCGCTGCAGAATCTGCGCGTTCTCAAGGCGATTGCCGGCGATCTGGGACAGGGACCGGACGGCATGAAGGCCTGGGCCCAGCGCTGGATCGGGGCCGGGTTGCAGTCGCTCGAGGCGATGGTCGCGCCTCACGCCCGGTCCACGCCCTTCCTGCACGGCGATGCGCCGGGCATGGCCGAGGTCTATCTGGTTCCCCAGATGTACAATGCCCGGCGTTGGGGCGCGGACGTGTCCCGATGCCCGGTCCTGCAGGCCGCCGACGAGGCGGCGCGCGCCCTGCCCGCCTTTGCCGCGGCCGCTCCGGAAGACCAGCCCGACGCCACCGGCTAGGCTAGCGGCGCAGCGGCCCGAAACGGCGCTGCGCCAGACCGTCGAGCAGCCATTCGGCCGGCCCCGTCCGGAAATGCTGGCTCCACAGCCAGACACTGCCGGCCTGCGCAGCGCACAGAACGAGGGCCAGCGCGGCAAGCCCCGCCGGCGGAAGCCGCCCGAACAGGGCAAGGCCGGGCAGGGTGTAAAAGAGCAGGGCCGCCACCAGGATCTGCGCGAGATAGAGGCTCAGCCAGACCCGCCCCGTCCGTTCGAACAGCCGCACGAGCGCGGCCGGCAGCCCCTGACCGGGCACGAGGGCGATCAGGGCGGCGATCAGGGCGGCGATCCCGGCGGCATTGAGCACCGCTCCGAGCGCATGCGCGCTGACACGCTCGCCGAAGCCGGACGGATCGAAATCGCGCGCCAGTGCACCGGCCGCGGCCCAGCCGGTCATCGGCAGGCCGATCCCCAGACACACGGCTGCGATCAGCACATAGCGCATGGCTGGCCAGCGCCCGCCGATAAATCCGCTTTCCAGGGCCGCCATTCCCAGCAGGATCAGGCCCAGCACGCCGCCGCCGAGGAAAACCAGTTCGATCAGGTGAAACTGCAGTGCCGTCGCCATGTTTCCCGGCAGCCGCGCGAAAAACCCCGACCGGTGCGCCGCTTCGGCGGCTGCGATGCGCTCGGCGTCGAAGCCGAGCAATTGTCCGGCATCCATCGAGGCCGGCAGGAGCGCCGTAATCCCCGCCCCGGCGACAACGATGAGCAGCGTGCCGGCGATCAGCAGCGCCGCTGTCACCAGGCGCGTGACCGGGCGCAGGGCCCGCATCGGCACCGCGACCATGGCTGCCAGCGCCATGATGCTAACCAGTTCCCCGAACCAGACGAGATAGGCCGTCGCCAGCCCGCCCAGCAGCATCCAGCCCAGCGCGGTCGGGACCAGCCGGTCCTGCCGCCAGGCCAGCCAGGCGCCGAACCCGGCGATCAGCAACAGGTTGAAGGTCCAGGAGACGAGGGTCTGCCCCGTCCACCAGACCAGCGTGTCGGCAAAGGACAGCGTCCGCCCGCCGATCAACGGCAGATCCGCCGCCGGCCACACACCGGCCTGCCCCGGCAGATTGGCCAGCAGCAGGCCGAACAGGGTCACCCCCAGCAGGACATGAAGTCCCCGGCCCTCGCGATCATCCATGCCGAACCTGTTTTTGCCGCATTTCCGTCACCATCTTGCTTACAAAGAATTCATGAAATTCCCATCTTCGATGAAGGGGCAATGGTTATAACGCCGGTATACCCTCGTGAGGGGTTGAATCGGGATCCTAGGGTGCACGTTTGGGATGATCCAGTTTCTCTCAGCAATCATTGAGTGGCTCGCGCTGGCGGCCCTCTCGTCCGTTGGCATCGAATTCGAGCCGAGCGATTGCGCGGCTGCGGGGCCGGCCGAATACCGGACCCTGTCCGCGAGCTATGTGGCCGGACCGACCGAGGCGGTCCTGACCACGCGTCTCGACGAGGCGCGGTTCTCCGGCAGCGACTGTGCCGAGGCCGCGACCGGTCTCTTCCGCATCGACGACACGCCCCATCTCATCACCGAGATGCCCCGCAGCTACGACAGCTGATCGCATCGCCGTCTCGGCCCGTGACCCGCAAGCGCCGGTTCCGCATAGATTATCTGTGTGTTCCGCGCGCATTTGCCCCTATTCTCTGCCATAATGGAATGTCCAGCGCAGGGCAGGCATGCCCGGCGCCGGCGACGAACAGCCAATCGGGCCGAGAATGACCAAGACGACCCAGAACCAGACAATCGAACTGGCGGAGATGAATATGGCGGACGACGCTCAGGATTCACCGGTCGCCACGGCACAGCCGCACGCGCTGTCCTCGCCGCGGGACCCGGCATCGGAGCGCGAGGATACCGGTGGCGGCCCCGGCGGCAGCTGGCTTGTCTGGCTTGGCAACTCCTTCGCACTGCTGTGGATCGGCGCCGCCGGTGCCTTCATCTGGGGCTATCTCGGCATCAATTCGCTGGAACGCCTGGCACAATACGGTTTCGGCCAGCTCACCGGCCTGTCGGTCTTCGCCATCGCGCCGGCCCTGCTCTTCATCATGAGCGGGCTGATGGCGCGCGAAGTCCTGCGCAGCGGCCAGAATACGCGCCGGGTCGAGATCGCCCTGCGCCGCCTCACCGAGCCGTCGCATTACGCCGAACAGGAAGTTCAGAGCCTGTCCGGCGCAATCTCCGACGAAGTGGAACGCATCAATGGCGCGCTTGAAAGCGCGCTCGCCCGGCTCGCGGCCATGGAAGAGGTCATCAGCCATCACGCCGACACGCTGGAACAGTCCGCCCTCGACGCACGCGACCGGACCGAAGGCCTGCTCAAGGATCTGCGCAGCGAGCGTCTGCGCCTCGGCGAGGTGTCGGAATCCCTCGACGACAAGGCCGCGCTGATCGCCGCGGCGATCTCCGACCAGTCGAAAATGGTGGCCGCCGCCGCCGAGCTGGCCGCCTCCCAGGCGAGCGACAGCGAGAAACGCATCCGGGCCAGCCTCACCGATCTGGATGCCGCCGGCACCGCGATCACCGAACGCAGCGACCAGGCTGCCGCCGTGATCACCGAGCGCGCCGATCATCTGCGCGATCTGTCGAACGGTCTCAAGGAGCGCTCCGAGAACCTCGACGCTGCCTATGTGAAGCACCGCCAGCGCCTCAGCGAGGCCGGCGAGGCCCTGCGCCAGGAGCAGGAGAAGATCGCCGCCGCGCTCGACTTCCACAAGGCCGAGCTGGAAGTGATGGCCAAGACCGCCCGGGACGGTGCCGGCGCCCTTAACGAGGCCGCCAGTGCCGGGGCTCGCGCCTTCAGCGAGGCGGTCGATACCGCCCTCGCCCGGGCCGACGAGATGGCCGGCCGGGTCCGCACCGAGACCGAGCATGCCGCCAGCGAGCACGAATCTGCCCTGGCCCGCCTGGTCGCTTCCGCCCAGGAGGCCAAGGAAGTTTCCGAGGCTGCCATCGAAGCCATCGAGAAGCAGGCCGATATCGTCTCCTCCAAGGTGGAAAAGACCAACGAAGTTGCCTACGAGGCCGCCCGCCGTTCGGACGAGGCGTTCGAGGCGCGGCTGGCCGAGGCCGACAAGCTGACCCAGCGCGCCTCCCGCGCGGCCGACGAGGCTGCCGACACGGTGCGCCGCCGCCTTGAGACCGTGCTGGAAACGGCCCGTTCGGAAAGCAAGTCGATCGAGCGCGAGATCGAGGCTATGACCGACCGCCTGTCGGAAATGCCCGTGATGGCCCGGGACCGGGCCCACGAGGCCGCGGACGCCCTGCGCCGGGGCCTGGACGGGCTCAATGCCGCCGCTATGGCCGCAGCCGAGGAAGCCCAGGAAATCGACGCGGCCTTCCAGGCGCGCATCCGCCAGAATTACGAGCTGCTGTCCGATTTCATGCTGCGGATGGGCAGTGTCGCCGGCGGGCGGCGCGTGCCGGATCTCGGAGCCAATGAATTGCCCGACCCGCTGCAGCGACGCGCCCAGCAGAACCGCGCGGCCCCCTCCGGCGAGACAACGGAGCAGGCCGGCGGACAGGGCGAAGATGACGCCCCGTCCGCGGACAGGGCGGACGATGCCGCCGACGACCGCCGGGACATGCACACACGGGGCGAAGGCTCGGTCGGCTTCCCCGAACGCGGCGGCCGCCGCGGGACGAGCGAGCCGGGCTGGCGCTGGAAGGATCTCCTGTCCAACATGCCCCAGGATGGCGATGACGGCTCACAGCCCTCGCGCAAGAAGCGCTCGGACGACTGATCCCGGCCTCGCACTCTCAGGCCGGAGAGGTGGGGGCAGACGTTAGTCTGCCGGCGTGGCGGCCGGTGTCGTCGCGGCGGTCCAGGCGGCGATATCGCGGCTGACCGTCATGGCGGCCTGGTCGAAGGCATTGACGATGGCCCCGGTGCGATTGGCTTCGGCCCGGCGTTCCGCCGAGAAGACCCGTGCGCCGACGAAACGGCGCCCGTCTTCGGCCACCAGGCGCGCCGCAACCCGCACGCGGACCAGCGGTGCCGCACTCTCGCCCGCATCATAGTCCGCCTCGAACTGTCGCAGATCGAGGTGGAGTTCGTAATCCGCCCGCACCCCGTCCTCGGGCCGCGCCGGCGCGAGCCGGTCATGTTCGGCGTTGAACGTGTCGATGACCAGATTCTGCACCAGGCTCGGGGCCGGAGAAATCCAGCGCGCACCGCTGATATAGGCCAGACTCTGCCCGCCGCGGACCAGGGCGATATGATCGCCGGCCAGCCCGCGCGGCGCCTGGGGCATCTCGATCTCGACAATGGTCCAGTTCTCGCTGTTACCGGTCCACTCCCGCGGTTCCGGCGAGGACAGGCGGTAGACCGAGACCGGCTCGCTCTCCGGCAGGAGAGACACGCAGGCCGCAACGGGCAACAGGCTCAGCGCGATCAGCGCGGGTTTGAGGAAACGTGTTCCGCTCATTGCGGGACCTCCACGGTTTCACGCGGCGCGCCGGCCACGAAGGCGCCGGGATTGTTCTCGATTTCCGCCGTGATGCGTTCCAGCGTGGCGATCAGGCGGCGCAGATCGGAAGACGCACGGTTGAGGTCTTCCAGTCCCGTATCGGCAAACTCCTCCAGCGGCGGCGTCATGGTCAGGATCAGCGCATTGGTGTCCACGGCCGCCTGGTTCACGGCCTGGGCCGCCGCCGTCGTTTCGTTGACGGCCGGGGTGACGTCATTGACCAGGAAATCCTGGGCCGTGACGCCGAAATCCTGAAGCGAGTTCGCCGCCAGGGAGATATCGGCCGCAGCGGTGTCGATCCGCTGCACGGCCTGACGCATGTCCTCGATGAGCGCGTCTTCGGAGCTCAGGCGTTCCGTCAGCGCGCGAAGGTTGGACAGCGTCTCGGAGACCTCGTCCACATTCTGTTCGCTGAGCAGGGCAGACAGCCGGAAGAGCGCGGTATTGGCCGCGTCGAGCACGTCTTCGGAGCCCTCGAACAGGCCTTCCAGCTGGGCCCGGCGTGCAAAGATCTTCGGAGGCTGGCGTCCGGGCGGGCTGAGCAGGCGCTGGGCATCCGGCGAGCCGCCGGTGATCAGGATGTAGGACATGCCGGTCAGACCCTGGGGCTCGAGCTGGGCAAAACTGTCGACGCGCACCGGCGTCTGGGCCAGCACCCGCACCCGGGCGATGACCCGGCTCTGGTCGTCCAGCTCCAGCTCGATCACCTCGCCGACCTGGATTCCGTTGAAGCGCACCTCGCCGCTTTCGCGCAGGCCGCGCACCGGCCCGTCGAAGACGATGTCGTAGAGCGCGTACTCCTCGTCGAAGGAAACCTTGCCGAGCCAGAGGGCGAAGAAGCCCAGGGCCGCAGCGAGCAGGACGGTGAACAGGCCGACCAGCGCGTGATGGGCTTTCGTTTCCATACCTAAGTCTCCTTTCCGGCCAGGGCGGCGCGGCCGCGCGGTCCGTGGAAATATTCCTGGATCCACGGATGGGGATTGTCGAGCAGCTCGCGGAGCGGCGCCACGGCCTCCACCCGCTTGTCGGCGAGCACGGCCACCCGATCGCAGATCGCGTACAGGCTGTCGAGATCGTGCGTGATCATCATGATTGTAAGACCCAGGGCGCGTGACAATTCCAGCACAAGGCTGTCGAAGGCCGCCGCCCCGATCGGGTCGAGCCCGGCGGTCGGCTCGTCGAGAAACAGGATTTCCGGATCCAGGGCGAGCGCACGGGCCAGGGCGACACGCTTGCGCATCCCGCCCGACAATTCCGCGGGAAAGCGCGTCGCATCGTTCGGCTGGAGACCGGCCAGGCCGATCTTCATGCCGGCGATCTCCTCCATCAGCGAGATCGGCATGTCGACATGCTCGCGCAGCGGCGCCATCACGTTTTCAAGCACGTTGAGCGAGGTGAACAGGGCGCCGTTCTGGAACAGGACGCCCCAGCGGCTGTCCACATGCCGGCGTTCCTTCGCGCTCATCTCGTCGAACAGGCGGCCATTGAGGCGGATCTCGCCGGCCTTCGGCTTCATCAGTCCGAGAATGGCATTCATCATCACCGTCTTGCCGGTGCCCGAACCGCCGACCACGCCGAGGATCTCACCGCGGCGGATGTCCAGATCGAGATTGTCGTGCACGACATGATCGCCGAACTGGGTGCGCAGGCCGCGCACGGAAATCAGCACGTCCTCCCCGCTCATATGCCCAGCTCCAGATACATCATGGCGAACAGGGCCTCGAGCACGATGACGGTGAAGATCGACTGCACGACCGACGCCGTCACGCGCCGGCCGAGGGATTCCACATCGCCGCGCACCTGCATGCCCTGGCGGCAGCCGATAATGGCGATGACCAGACCGAAGACCGGCGCCTTGGACATGCCGACCCAGAAATGGCTCCAGTCGAGTTCGGAATGGAAACGCGTGATGAAGAGGGTCGGCGAGATGTCCTGGGCCGACCAGGCCACCAGCATGCCGCCGAAAATTCCCGAGATCATCGCGCCGAATGTCAGCAGCGGCGCCATCAGCACACAGGCCACGACGCGCGGAATGACCAGCACCTCGAACGGATCGAGGCCAAGCACGCGCATGGCGTCGATCTCCTGCTGCATCTTCATCGCGCCGATCGAGGCGGTAAACGCGCTGTCGGAACGGCCGGCCAGCATGATGGCGGTGATCAGAACGCCGAATTCGCGCAGCACGCCGATGCCGACAAGTTCGACGGTGAAGACGGAGAAACCCACACTCTGCAGCAGGTTCGCGCCCATATAAGCCACGACTGCGCCAATGAAGAAGGACAGAACCGCAACGATCGGCAAGGCGTTGACGCCCACCTCCTCCATCGCCCAGACCGTGGGCGTCAGGCGGAAACGCCAGGGCTGGGCCGCGGTACGCAGTCCCGTCGTCACGGTCCGGCCGAGAAAGGCGAACGTGCCCACCGCCTCCACATAGGCCGCTTCCAGGCCCGCGCCGATCCGCGCCATGGCGCCCATGAAGCCGAACACCGGTTCGCGCTCGGGCTGGCAGATGGTGGTCCGCTCGCGCACTTCCTCGATCAGCCGGCGCGCCGTCGGATGTTCGCCGGCATAGTGCACATCCCCGTCCGGCTCGCTGCACCGGCGCGTGGCCCGGCCCAGCAGGTAGGCGCCGGCCGTGTCGATCCGGCCCAGCCCGGACAGGTCTATGACGATGTTTCCCGGCTCGGTCTGCTCCTCGACCGACCGGATCGCACTGTCCTGGACGCCGATCGTGTCGACCAGCCAGTCGCCACGGGGTTCGAGCACGGTCCTGCCACCGTCCTCCCGGACGGTCAGACCGGCCGGGTCCGCAGCGATGGCCTCTTTTCCCCTCATGGTACTGACCCTAGTCGATTTTCTCCGCCCGCGGGAGTGCCTGGACGCGGTGCAGAAAAACTGCGGCAGCCAGGCCACACACGGCCGGTATCACCATCATCGCAAACCCGCCCGCGCCGATCCGCGCATAGAAATATCCCGACACCGCCGAGGCCGCCGCCATCATCACCCCGCCGGACAGCGCCGAATTCAGCGCCTGCGCCAGCGCGGCATGCTCGTCGGGCACATGTTCGGATGCAAACCGCAGGAACCCGACATAGGTGGCGGCAAAGGTGAGCGCATGCAAGGATTGCAGTGCAAAGAGCGCCCAGAGCGGCGGGGAAAAGGCGGTGAGCCCCCAGCGCAGGATGGACGCGGCTGACCCGACGCCAAGCAGCATGGCGGGGCTTGCCCGCCCCAGCAGACCGCGTCCGGACAGCCAGAGAAAGCCGATCTCGACGGCGACGCCCGTGGCCCAGAGCGCACCGATCGCCGTGCCCGAAAGCCCCTGCTCGCTCCAGGCCTTGGCCGAGAAGGCGTAGTAGAAGCCATGCCCCGCCTGCACCATCGCCGATGCCAGAAGCGCAATGCCCAGCGGCCCGGCCAGCATGGCGACCAGATGCCCCAGATCGCCCCGGGCCGCATGACGCGGCTCCGCACGCCGCCCTTCGGGCAGCCAGGCCGCGGCAAGGGCCAGCAGCCCGCCGGCCAGGATCAGCCAGGCGAGAATGCTCTGCGTTCCGAACCGGTCGATCAGCGCACCGGCGGAGAAGTTCGCGACAATGAACATGGCCGAGCCGAAAGCGCGCACAGGGCCGAAAGAGAAACGCTCGTCGCGCGCGGCGCGGATGGCAAAGGCGTCGATCACCGGAATCTGGCCGAACAGCAGCGCGCCGGACAGGAAGGACAGGACCAGAAGCACCCAGGGCAGCGAGGACGCCCCGTGCAGGCCGAACACCACGACCAGGCCGATGGCGAAGGCCAGGATCGGGTCGCGCCGGCGCACCGCCCGGTCGGACCAGCGCGCGCCGATCGGCGAGACCAGGGTGCGTCCCGCCATGCCGGCGGCCACGATCCAGCCGATCCATTCCGGCGACAGGCCCCGCCCGTCCAGCCACTGCGGGAAATACGGCAGGAAGCAGCCGAGCGTCAGGTAGAAGGCCCCGTAATAGGCGGCAAAGCGGAATGCGGGCGTGCGGATCATCGGCCTTCCTGGCGTCGCGGGCGGTCATTCCATGCGGACGGCAATCCATTGTGTGGCAGGCCCGAACAGCATGCTTGGCGAACAATGTTCACTTCTATAGGTTCGCCGTTCGAACGCCACCCGCCGGAATCACGCGTCATGGGCCGAGATACCCTTGTTTCCACACAGCTGGAAGAGACACCGGACGCGGATCCCATCCGGCCGCTCCGCGTCCTCGTCACCGGCTATCGCTCGCACCCCCATGTCGGCGGCCAGGGCGTCTATATCCGCGAACTGACGCGCGCACTCCAGGCCATGGGCCATACGGTGAGCGTCGCCTCGGGCCCGCCCTATCCGGACCTCGATCCCGGCATCGGGCTGATCCGGCTGCCTTCGCTCGACCTGTTTGCGGAAAAGAACGCCTTCCTCGCCCTGCGCCCGAGGCACTTAACCTCCTGGGCGGACCTGTCGGAATGGCTGGCGCACAATTCCGGCGCGTTCGGCGAACTCTATGCCTTCGCCCGCCGCCTGGACACCTATCTGGCCGGGCATGCCGGCGAATACGACGTGATCCACGACAACCAGACCCTGGCCAGCCCCTTCCTGCGGATCGGAAAACGCCTGCCGGTCGTCACCACCCTGCACCACCCGATCGCCATCGACCACGACTACGCCCTGGCGGCGGCGGACACGTGGTGGAAAGCGCTGCTGACCCGGCGCTGGTACCGTTTCGTCGGGATGCAGGCCCGCACGGCCCGCCAGCTCGACCGTCTGCTGGCCGTGTCCGAGGCCGCACGCGACACCCATGCCGCGCGCTATGGCGTCGACCCGGAGCGCGTCCGCGTGGCCTATAACGGCATCGACCACGACGTCTTCACCCCGGATGCCGCCATCCCGCGCGAAACCGGCCTGATCGTGACGACCGCCAGCGCAGACGTGCCGATCAAGGGGCTGGACGTGCTGATCGACGCTCTCGCCCAGGTCGCCGCAGCGCGGCCCAAGGCCCGGCTGCACATTGTCGGGCAATTGCGCGACGGCCCGGCCAAGCGGCGCCTCGCTACCCACGGGCTGAGCCAGCGCGTGACCTCCTCGAGCGACCTCACCCGCGCAGAGATCGCCGATCTCTACCGCCGCGCCCATATCGTCGCCTGCCCGGCGCGTTTCGAAGGCTTCGGCTTTCCCGCCGCCGAAGCCATGGCCTGCGGCGCAGCCGTGGTGTCCAGCGACGGCGGCGCCCTGCCCGAAGTGGTCGGCGATGCCGGTCTGGTCTCTCCGGCCGGCGATGCCGGCGCGATGGCCGCCAATCTGGCCCGCCTGCTCGACGCCCCGGCGGAAGCCGCCCGGCTGGGCGAGCGCGCCAGCGCGCGGGCCCGGGCCGAATTCAACTGGTCGGGCCATGCCCTGGCCGCCTCGCGACTCTATGCCGAAGCGCTCGCCGAACGGGACACCGCCCGCACATGCTGACCATCCGCCTCAAGCCGCTGGACCTGCAGCCGGGTCAGCGCGTGCTCGATCTGGGCTGCGGGGAAGGCCGCCACCTGCACGGGCTCTACTGGGACGAAACCCCGGTGACGGTCGTGGGTGCCGATCTGTGCCATGACGACGTCGTCACCGCGCTGGACAAGTTTTTCGAACTGCCGCCGCCGGAACCAGCCTCGGATCTGCGCGCTGCCGTGCTGACGACGGCCAATGGCGAAACCCTGCCCTTCCCGGACCGGACATTCGACCGGATCATCTGTTCGGAAGTGCTCGAGCATGTGCCCGATCCGGATCTCTTCCTGGCGGAGATATCGCGCCTTCTGAAACCCGGCGGCATTTTCGTCGCGTCGGTGCCGCGCTATTGGCCCGAGGCGATCTGCTGGTGGCTGGCGCCGGGCTATCCGCGCACGCCCGGCGGCCATGTGCGCATCTTCAGGCCCGACGGTCTCAAGGCACAGGTCGAGAAACACGGCTTCCGGCGCTTTTCGCGGCACTGGGCGCACAGCCTGCACAGCCCCTATTGGTGGCTGCAATGTGCCCTGTGGAACAGCCGCGACACCTCCAGCCTGGTGCGGCTCTACCGCAAATTCCTGGAATGGGACCTGCTGGAAAGGCCTTGGCTGACGCGCACGATGGAGCGTGTGCTCGACCCGGTGATGGGCAAGTCCGTCGTCATGTATTTCCGGAAGACGGCCTGATGGCGGGGCCGGTGGATATCCGCGCCTGCGCCCGTCATATCGAGGCGCTGCAGCGCCCCGGCGGCGACATCCCCTGGATCGAGGCCGGCGTGTGGGACGCCTGGAATCACGGCGAAGGCGCGATGGGCCTGGCCATCGCCGGCCGCGAGGCGGCCGCCCGCAAGGCGCTCGACCATCTGATCGAGCGCCAGGAGAGCGATGGCGGCTGGACCGGGGATCTGGGCGCCTCGGTGCCGCTGGACGAGGCCAACCGCAATCTCGTTCCGGGCACGCCGGAAACGGCCCGCGACACCAATTTTTCCGGCTATGCCGCGGTGACCGTGCTGCGCTCCCTGCTGGCGCTGGGTGCCCTGTCGGAGCTGCCGCGCTACTGGCCGATGGTGAAGGCGGCGATGGATTTCGTACTCGCCCACCAGACCGGGCATGGCGACATTGTCTGGCGCGCGAAAGATGGCGAGGAAGCGCTCGACAGCATCGACTCCCTGCGCGCCGGCAATGCTTCGCTCTACAAATCCCTGGAATGCGCCATCCTGATGGGCCGCCTGCTCGAAGAGCCGGTCGACGGCTGGATCGCGGCCCGGCGCCGGCTGGGCGCCGCCCTGCGCGAGAACGATGCCCGCTTCGATCGCACGGGCACCGACCGGCGGCGCTATGCCATGGACTGGTACTATCCCGTGCTGGCCGGTGTGGTGCCCGACGAGACCGGTCGCGCGCGTCTCTATGCCCGCTGGACCGATTTCGTGAAACCCGGACTGGGTTGCCGCTGCGTGTCAGACGAGCCTTGGGTGACGGCCGCTGAGACCGCGGAACTGGCGCTCGCCTGCCTCGTCGTGGGCAAACGCGAACAGGCTCGCAGCCTGATCGCCGACCTGGCACCGCTGAAGGCGCGGGATGGCGGCTACTGGATGGGCTGGCAGTTCAACGAGGAAATCGTCTGGCCCTATGAACGCCCCAGCTGGACGGCCGGCGCGATGATCCTGGCCGCCGACGCGCTGGACGGGCTGACGCCGGGATCGGACCTTCTGATCCGCAACTGGGTGGCCGAATACCCGCTCAGGCCAGACGCCGAAGCACTTCCAGCGTTCCTGTCCGTCTGACCGGCTCGAACAGGCCGGACGCCGAAGCCAGTTTCCAGACTTCGTAGGGCGGACGGCCGCCATCGGCGGGATCCGGGAAAACGTCATGAATGGCCAGCAGCCCGCCGGGCAGGATCCGCCCGGCCCAGCCGCGATAGTCGGCCAGGGCGGCCGCCATGGAATGCCCGCCATCGATGAAGACCATGCCCAGTGGCGTGGTCCAGTGCGCCGCCACCGTCGCGGACCGTCCGACGATGGGGATCACGCAATCTTCCAGCCCAGCGCGGAACAGCGTCTCGCGCAGGGCCGGCAGGGTTTCGACCGCGCCCAGTTCGGCATTGTAGAGATCCGGGTCGTGGTATTCCTCGCCCTTCTGGTGCTCTTCGGAGCCACGATGATGGTCCAGCGTGTAGAGCACGCTCCCCGCCTCCCGCACCGCGGGACCGAGATAGAGTGCCGACTTGCCGCAATAGGAACCGATCTCCAAGACGGGCCCCAGCCGACCCGCCTCGCGCGCATGATCTGCCAGCGCCTCGCCCTCCTCGGGCGAGAGAAAGCCTTTGACGGTATCCGGGTCGAGCATCAGGAAAGGCTGTCGGTACGGCCGGAATTGCGGCGCAATGTGACGAGTTCGTCGACACGCTCGCGCAGGCTGTCGGTGCGCACGGCCAACAGGTCGCGCTCGGCTATGAGCTGGCCGGCCAGCTCGCTGTCGGCCGGAGCCGGCATGTCCGCAATCAGCGTGTCGAACAGGGCCAGCGTGTCGCGGGCCTGCGCCGATGCCGTCTCGGCCTCGCCGATACTGCGGCTGAGGGCGGCACGGGACGCCCCGCCGCCGCTGTGGACAAGTTCCGCGGCGGCCGTGTCGACCGCGCCGGTGAGCTCCCAGGCGAGCGTGATGTCGGTCAGGAGACGCGCCGGGAATCCGGGCGCATCCAGCATGGTTTCATTGGCATCGAGATAGCGCGCGACAGGGGTGGCGGCATCGGGCGCGTCATCGCCGGACTGACCGGTCAGCTGCCCCATCCAGCGCATCGCCGTTTCCATGGAGCCGGCTGTACGGATCCAGCCGCGCTGGCGCGCCACATCCTCGAAATCGGAGGCCGTACGGCTCAAGGCCGCCTGTTGCGGCGACGCTTCGCTTTCGGCGGTGAAGCGGGAGGAGACGGAGATCGGAGCGCTGGCACAGCCCGCCGCGAGAGAACACGCGGCAACGGCCACAAGAAGACACCGAATTCCGATCATTACGCAGTAGTTCCCGACTGTCAAAGATTAGCCCCAACATGAAAGATGATATAGGGACATGGCCCGTTAGGCTATGGTTTATTGCGTTTACGATGCGCTAACAGGACTTGACCGGAATGGACGCCTCCTATTCACGCCGCCTGCTCTATCCGCCGATACACCCGAGCGACACGTTCCGCCTGCCTGTGGGCGACGGGCACGAACTGCATGTCGAGGAGTGCGGGCGTGCGGACGGGCTGCCCGTCATCACGCTGCATGGCGGGCCTGGCGGCGGCGTGTCGCCGGCCCTGCGGCGCTTCTTCGATCCGCGCCGCTACCGCGTCATCCTGTTCGACCAGCGCGGCTGCGGACGCTCGACGCCGCACGGCGAGCTCGCGAACAACACGACGGACGACCTGATCGACGATATCGAGCGCATCCGCGAGCGCATGGGTATCGACAAATGGCTGGTTTTCGGCGGGTCCTGGGGCGCCACCCTGGCGCTGGCCTATGCGCGCCGCCATCCGGACCGCTGTCTCGGCCTGATCCTGCGCGGCGTCTTCCTGTGCACCGAGCTGGAACTGCACTGGTTCTACCGCCAGGGCGCCAACATGCTGTTTCCCGACGCCTGGGAACGCCTGGTCGATCCGCTGGCACCGGAAGAACGCGACGACATCGTCCGCGCCTATTACGAACGCCTTGCGGAACCGGATATGGTTCGCCGCCGGCCCGACGCCCTGGCCTGGGCCCGCTGGGAAAGCGCCCTGATCTCGATGACGGGCGATCCGTCGGCACCGCTGGCCGATCCGGTGCGCGCCGACGCACTGGCCCGGCTGGAGACGCACTACTTCGTGAACCGCGGATTTTTCGAGCGCGACGGTGTGCTGCTCGAGGATGTCGACCGCTTCAATCACCTGCCCGGCGTGATCGTGCAGGGCCGTTACGACATGGTGACGCCGCCGCGTTCGGCCTGGGCGCTGGCGCGGGCCTGGCCGCGCGCACGCCTGCAGATGATCGGCGATGCGGGACATGCGGCCGGCGAGCCGGGTGTGGTCGATGCGCTGGTTCGCGCCACGGACGCCTTTGCCGACCAGCTGGCCTAGCGCCCGCCGGAAAATCAGACCCCCGAAAACCAGGCCCCCGGCGCCGTCGCGCCGGGGGCCTGTTTCTTTCGAGGTCTATCCCAGACCCAGCGCGATGCCGACCTGGCCTGCATTGAACTTGGCGTCGAGGCCCAGCAGCAGGATGACGGCAATGGCCGGCGGCACGATCCATCGCACGCAGAAATGGAAGAACTCGAACAGGCCGCGCCCGGTGTGCGACAGCTCGCTCTTCAGCAGATCCTTGGGAAGCACCCAGCCGGCGAAGACGGCCACGAGGAAACCGCCGAGCGGCAGCAGGAAGCTGCCCGAGACCCAGTCGACGAAAGAGCTGGCGAACTCGGAGGAGTAAACCGCGCCGGCGCCGATCATGAAGGCGAAGAAGCCCAGCAGGGCCGCCGTCTGGGGCCGGCCGAAATTGGCGTGCTCGTCGACGAAGGCGACTGTGGCTTCCAGCAGCGAGATCGACGAGGTCAGCGCCGCAATGAAGGCCAGGGCGAAGAAGGCCCCGCCGATGATATTGCCCGCCGGCATGTCGGCGAAGACGGCCGGAAGCGCGCTGAAGATCAGACCCAGGCCTTCGGCCGGATCGATGCCCACCATGAAGACGATCGGGAAGATCATCAGGCCCGCGACCATGGCAACCATGGTGTCGGCCGAGGCAATGATCACCGAGGAGGACCCGATATTGGTGTCCTTGGGAAGATAGGAGCCGTAGGTGATCATGATGGCCGAGGCCACCGAGACCGAGAAGAAGGCCTGGCCGAGTGCGGCGACGAAGGTCCCGCCGTTCACCACCGAAAAGTCCGGCGTGAACAGGAAGGCCACGGCCTCTCCGGCATGGCCGTTGAGCAGGGAATAGGCGGTCAGGCCGAGCAGGACGATGAAGAAGAGCGGCATCAGCATGGTGGCGACGCGCTCGATACCGCCCTTGAGGCCCTGGGCGACGATCCAGATCGTCAGGCCCATGAAGACGGCGTGCCAGACGAGCTGGGTGCCCTGGCCTTCATAGAACATGGTGGCGCCCGCATCGGAGCCGAATCCGCCGGCGAAACCCGCCGCGGAGAAGGCCATGACCTGGCCGGCGATTACCGAATAGGTGGTCAGGATCAGGAAGCCGCCGGCGGTACACACCCAGCCCACGATCGACCAGCCGCCGGACTTGCCCGCTTCCAGCGCCATCTTGCGCGTCGAGGAAATCGCCGATTGCTGGGCGTTGCGGCCGATCGCGATCTCGGCCATCAGCACCGGCAGCGCGAACAGGATCACGCAGGCGATGTAGATCAGCACGAAGGCCGACCCGCCATTCTGACCCGTCATGAACGGGAAACGCCAGAGATTGCCGAGACCGACAGCGGACCCCACCGCTGCCATGATGAAAGCGAAACGCGACGACCAGTGCGCGTGCGTTCCCGTGGGCGAAACCGCCATTGAACCTCTCCCCTACCAAAGCGCGGAAACCGCGCACTACTTGCGAAAAATTGTCGCGCACACTTCCCCAAGCGCAGGCTTTGGTCAAGCTGGCTTCGCCAGCGCACATGCCCTTGCATGCAAGGCTATCCGAACAGGCCCGCGCCCCGCGGCGGTTCGGCATTGCGGTGAATGTGGGCGCCGAGGATCAGCCCGAAACCGGCCAGCACGGCCATCATCACGGTGCCGCCATAGGAAATCAGCGGCAAGGGCACGCCGACAACGGGCAGCGCGCCCATCACCATGCCCACATTGATGATGACGTAGAGCGCGAATGTGGTCGCCACGCCCATGCACATGAGCCGCAGGAAGACCGACTTGCAGCTCACCGCAATGGCCACGGTATTGGCCAGCACCAGCACATAGATCGCCAGCACGACCAGCCCGCCCACAAAGCCGAACTCCTCGCCCAGAATGGTGAAAATGAAGTCGGTCTGCTTTTCCGGCAGGTATTCCAGCTGGGACTGCGTGCCTTCCATGAACCCCTTGCCGGTGAAGCCGCCCGAGCCGAGCGCGATCTTGGACTGCAGGATCTGGTAGCCGGCGCCGAGCGGATCGGCGTCCGGGTTGAACATCGTCATGATCCGCTCGCGCTGGTATTCCTGCAGCCCGTAACGGAAGAAACCGATCCCGCCGACCAGTCCGGCGATGCCGGCCGGCAGGATGATCTTCCAGCTCAGGCCGGCCAGGTAGACCACCGCCCCGCCCGTCGCGACGAGCAGCAGCGTCGTGCCCAGGTCGGGCTGCTTCGCGATGAGCAGCGCCGGCAGGGCGATCAGGGCGGCCGGGATCATCAGCCCGCCCAGGCTGGACACCTTCTCCATCGGCAGGTCGTGATAGAAGCGGGCCAGGGCGAAGACGACGGCCAGCTTCATCATTTCGGAGGGCTGGAAGCGGACCGGACCGATATCCAGCCAGCGCTGCGAGCCGTTGATGGTCACCCCCGCCAGCTCGACACCGACCAGCAGGATCAGGGCGACGAAATAGATCGGATAGGCCACGCCCATCCAGAAGCGCGGCGGGAACATGGCGATGACCATCATGCCGCCGAAGGCGATGGAGAACCGGATGGCGTGATTGACCGCCCAGGGCGTCCAGCTGCCGCCGGCCACCGAATAGAGCATGCCCACGCCGGCCGCACCCAGAAGGACGAGGAGAAGGACCAGCGTCCAGTTGAGCTCCATCAGCTTGCCGCGCAGGTCGCGCGGCACGCTCTCGCGGAAGACGGCCATCAGGCGCCCCCCTGCCGGTCGCCGCCGAGATCGGCGAACACGCCGGCACGGCTGGACGGGTCGCGGGCGACCACGCGGCGCAGGATGTCGCGCGCCGGACGCGTCGCGGCGCTCGATCCGCCACCATGCTCGACGACGACGACGACAGCGTATTTCGGGTTGTCTGCCGGCGCATAGCACATGAAGAGGCCGTGATCGCGCAACCGCCAGGGCAGGTCGTCTTGGTCGCGCACACCCGATGCGCGCTCTTCGGCGGTGATGGAATAGACCTGGGCCGTGCCGGTCTTGCCGGCCATCTCGACCCCTTCAATGCCCAGCCCGCCGAGCGAATAGGACGTGCCGCCGGGCTCCTCGACCACGCCGCGCAGCCCGTTACGCACCCGGGCCAGGGCCGGCTCGGACACGCCGATATGGGGCGCCGGCCGGGCCAGCGCGTTGCGGTAGAGCGTCGGTTCCACGGCGCGGCCCGAGGCCACGCGCGCCGTCATCACGGCCAGCTGGAGAGGCGACATGGAAACCGCGCCCTGGCCGATGCCGACATTGTAGGTATGCCCCGTCGTCCACGGCTCGTTATAGCGGGCGCGCAACCAGGCCGGGTCGGGCATATTGCCCGAGCGCACGCCGGAAATACCGATATCGAACTGCTCGCCCACGCCGAAGCGGACCGCCATGTCGTGCAACCGGTCGATGCCCAGCCGGTCGGCCATTTCGTAGAAGAAGATGTCGCAGGAGGTCTTCACCGCCTCGTGGATGTTCACATGGCCATGACCGCGGCGGCGCCAGCAGTGGAATTCGCGCCGGCCCAGCATGGTGGAGCCGTTGCAGAAAACCGTCTCGTCGGGATCCACCAGCCCGTGTTCCAGCGCGGCGGTGGCGACCACGGCCTTGAAGGTCGAGCCGGGCGGATAGGTGCCCTGGATCGACTTGTGGAAGAGCGGGTTGTGGTCGTTGTTGCGCAGCGCCGCATAGTCGGCCGAGGAGATCCCGCCGACGAAGAGGTTGGGATCGAAGCTCGGCGTCGAGGCCAGGGCGATCAGCTCGCCGGTATTGACGTCCATCACCACCGCCGAGGCCGCTTCCTGCCCCAGGCGCTCATGGGCAAAGCGCTGGATATCGGCATCCAGCGACAGCACCACATCGCGGCCCGGCTCCGGGGCGGTCGACTGTTCGGGCAGTTCGCGGATCACCCGGCCGCGCGCATTGACCTCGGTCTTCAGCGCCCCGGCTCCCCCGCGCAGGTCCTGCTCGCGCGCCACCTCGACCCCGGTCTTGCCGACCCGGAAGCCGGGATGGCGGAGCAGGCGTTCGGCCTCGCGCGGATTGTTGGCGATATCGTCCTCGTTGGGCGGCTGCACATAGCCGACCACATGGGCAAAGGCGGCGCCGTAGGGATAGGCCCGCACCTCGCCAACATCGGGCGTCACGCCCGCCAGGTCGGGCGCGTTGAGATTGATGGCGGAGAAGGTCTGCCAGTCCAGATCGTCGGCCACGGTGATGGCGCGAAAGCGCGGCTGGCGGCTGGCGGCGCGCAGCACGCGGGCGCGGGCCCGCTCGCTCAGAGGCATGAAGCGCGCCAGACGGTCGAGCGCTGCCTCGACATCGCCGGCCTGTTCGGGAACCAGGAGCACGCGGTAGCTGTCGCGGTTCTCCGCCACGGCGACGCCGAAGCGGTCGAGTACACGGCCGCGCGACGGCGGAAGAAGGCGGAAATTGAACTGGTTGTCCTCGGACAGGAGCCGGTAGCGCTCGCCCTCCAGGACCTGCAGCGAATAGAGGCGCGACCCCAGACCGACGAAGGCCAGCCCGCCCAGTCCGGACATCATGAGCGCCCGGCGCGTGAATTTCAGGTCCTGTTCCTGGCGATCCGCTCTCATCCTGCCTCGCGATCAGCCCCCGATAAAGCCCGCGCGGCCGGACCGGCGATTGCGCAGCGCCAGGAAGGCCAGAAGCGGAAACATCAGCATCGTGGCTGCCAGTTCGATGATCAAGAGCTGCAGGTCCGCCATCTGCTCCAGGGCGAAACTGCCGGCCGCGAAGGCGATACCGTGGGCGAGCAGCAGGGTGGCGCCGAACCGCAGCAGGACCGGCGGCAGGTCGCGGGGCATGCCGTCCTCGCCGCGGAAACGGCAGACCGCGATGGCGACGAGGTAGGACAGCGCCCACACGCCCATCGGCGCGCCGGTCAGCAGGTCCTGGGTCAGCCCGATCGCGAACACCACGATGGGCGGCATGAAGTGCGGCCGCAGGCCCGACCACAGGAAGATCGCCATCAGCGGCCAGGTCGGCATCACGGAAATCCCGTCGATCAGGCGGGTCGGTGCGGCCTGCATGACCAGCGCCAGCAGGACGGTGAAGATGCACAGAAGGGCGGACAGCCAGACCGTGCTGCGATCGGTGGGCTTTCTCACGGCACCTCCTCCGGATCGGTCTGCGCAGCCGGTCCCGCGTTCTCGCCCGACGGTGCGTCACCGCCAGACGGCGTTTGCGCCGCGCCGGCATCCGGACCGGCTTGTGTCTCGCCGCCAGCGTCCGGTTCCGAACCGGTCTCGTCCGGCGCATCGGGATCCGGTGCGGCCGTGGCCGGGCCGGCGCCGCCGGAGTTGAGCAGCGACGCCTCGCCGGCCCCGGCTTCCTCGTCCGGCGGGGTCACGCGGCGATAGGGCCAGACCCAGACGAAATCGATCGGTGCCTGATCCGAATAGAGCCTCACGCGCCAGCCCCCGTCTCGCGTGGCGATGGCCTCGCCCACAGGCAGGCCGCGGGGCAGGATGCCGTCATCGCCCGAGGACACGATCCGGTCGCCCGGCTCGATATCGGGCTGGCGGCCGACATATTCCAGCCGCGGAAAGGGCGAGTTGTCGCCGACCAGGATGGCCCGCGCATTGGACCGGTCGGCCATCACGGGAATGCGGCTGTTCAGGTCGGTCAGCAGCAGCACCCGGGCCGAGCGCCGGCCGGTCTCGTAGACCCGGCCGACCAGCCCGTAGAGATTGATGACCGGATAACCGTCCTCGATGCCCGACTGTGCGCCCCGGCCGATCAGGCGGGCGCGCACGAAGGGGCCGCGCGGGTCGGCGACCGTCCAGGCGCCGATCCGGTCCTGGATGGCCGGGGAGTCGACGTTCAGCGCATCCTCGTAGATCTCGATCCGGTCGCGCTGGCGATAGGCCAGGTCTTCCCAGTAGCGCGCCTCGATCAATTGCTGGCGCAGCCGGGCGTTTTCCTCGGCCAGCTCGCCCTGGCGGCGGAAATAGGGGCCGATATTCTTGATCGCCCGCAGCGGCTGGGCGCCGAGTTCCAGAACGGGTGCGGTGATATCGGTGAAACCGGCGCGGAACCGGGCGAAGGCATCGGAGCGCGATTGCGGCCGGTCGAAGGCGATCAGGGCGCCGGACAGGACAAGAAGCGCAATGAAGATCGTCCGCGAGAAACGGACACCCTGCTCGCCATCATGTCGTGTCGAGCGCCTGGTGGCCACCGACTCACTCCTTCCCCGCCTGGCAGGCGGAGGTTACACGGCTTCGGAGAGAATGGGGCGCCAAATCCGCAAATCCTCGACCGCCTTGCCGCATCCCAGCACGACGCAGGACAGCGCCTCGTCGGCGAGGCTGACCGGCAGGCCGGTACGTTCGCGCAGCTCGGTGTCCAGATTGCGCAGCAGCGCGCCCCCGCCTGTCAGCACAATCCCCTTGTCGACGATGTCGGCCGCCAGTTCCGGCGGCGTCGCCTCGAGCGCCTGCTTGACGGCTTCGACGATCTGCTCGACCGGCTCGGACAGGCTGTCGGCGATCATGGCTTCGGTCACCGCGATCTCGCGCGGCACGCCGTTCATCAGGTCGCGGCCCTTGATGTCCAGCGACAGGCCTTCGCCCTTCACCGGCGGCATGGCGGAACCGATTTCCTTCTTGATGCGCTCGGCCGAGGTTTCGCCGATCAGAAGGTTCGCCGAACGGCGGATATAGTTGATGATGGCTTCGTCCATCTTGTCGCCGCCCACACGTACGGAGCGGGAATAGACGATGCCCGACAGCGACATCACGGCGACCTCGGTCGTGCCACCGCCGATATCGACGATCATCGAGCCGGTCGGCTCGTCGATCGGCAGGCCGGCGCCGACGGCCGCGGCCATCGGTTCGTCGATCAGGAAGACCTTGCGGGCGCCCGCGCCCAGCGCGCTCTCATGGATCGCGCGGCGTTCGACCGCCGTGGCGCCGGACGGCACGCAGATCACGACCTGCGGCGAGACCATGGCGCGGCGGTTGTGCACCTTCTGGATGAAGTGCTTGATCATTTCCTCGGCGACGTCGAAGTCGGCGATGACGCCGTCGCGCATCGGGCGGATGGCTTCCACATTGCCCGGCGTCTTGCCCAGCATCAGCTTGGCTTCGGCGCCGACCGCCTGGACCTGCTTGCGGCCCTTCTCGACCTTGTAGGCGACGACGGAGGGTTCATTGAGGACAACGCCCCGTCCCTTCACGTAGACGAGCGTGTTCGC
The DNA here is from genome assembly GCA_034659015.1 of Pseudomonadota bacterium. Classification (GTDB taxonomy): domain Bacteria; phylum Pseudomonadota; class Alphaproteobacteria; order Caulobacterales; family Maricaulaceae; genus Maricaulis. Next base: position 108,681 of record JAYEGL010000014.1, read on the forward strand.
GGTACCCAGGTCGATGGCGATATCCGCGGAGAGCAAACCGAAAAGGCTGTTGAGCATGAGCGTGCTGGATTCAGACGTGTGGCGGCAAAGCCGCGGTGCAACTTGTTTTTCTTGTGCGATGCTCCGCGATAGATTGCAAGGGGCGCGTCCGTAGCGGCGCAGATATCATCGCAGGTACGGGCGTCCTCGAAACCGCCGTATTCAGGCGTCCCCGCCCTCCTGCGGGCGGTTCCGGCGAAGCCATTTGCGGGCCACCAGCATCACCGCGATCCAGGCCACGACCGCCGCCAGCAGGGCCAGGCCGAACAGGATACGGCCCTCGGCCAGCATGGCCATGATGCCCTGCCCGGCCATGCCGACCACGATAATCTTGGGTCCCGTGCCCAGCGCGGTGCCCAGACCGAAGGCCCAATAGGGCGTCCGCGCGATGCCGAACCCCATATTGACCACGATGAAGGGGCCGGACGGCACCCAGCGCACGACCATGGACGCGACCAGCCCGTTGCGGCCGATGAAGCTGGAAATCCGGTTGGCCCAGTCACCGCCATAGCGTTTCAGGATGCGCGCGCCGAAAATCCGGCCCAGCCAGTAATTCACCGACGCCGCCGTGAGCGTCGCGATCCAGGCGTAGAGCGCGCCCGTGGTGGGCCCGAAAGCGACGATCGCTGCGGCCATCAGCCCGAACTGCGGTGCGCCAAGGAAGGACAGCGCGGTGAACACGATGATGGTGACCGGCAACGCATACCAGCGATCCTGCAGCGCACCGAACCAGCTCCCTGCCGCGCCCGGCTCGATATCGAGAACGAAACGTCCGACCAGGAAAACGATGGCCACGACCAGGAACAGACCCACCGACACGCCGATGGCGCGCGCCGCGCGGGCGTCCATGCGCAGGACAAAATCGAGGATGCGGTTCATGCTCGGCCATTCCGTCTGGCGCTGTTCCGCTGACCGGGCACGGTCCGGGCCGTCCGCAAATCAGTTCGAACCGTCGTCACCGTCGGACATTTCCTCGGGCGTGTCGACGGCCTCGCCGCTGGCGATGGCGACAAGCTTGGCGCGCTGCACCGCCAGCACGGCAAGCTGTTCGTCGAGAACCTTGAGAATCTCGCGCGCCTCGTCCTGATCGATCCGGCCGGGCGAACGCTCGGTCTCGCTCAGCGATTCCATCAGGGCGGAGATGTTGCGCGCATTGGACTGGCTGGCATCGCCGGCCAGGGCGAGCCAGTTGGCGTCGTCCGCCTTCTCGATCGGCAGGAAGATGCCGCCGGCCAGGGCTGCCAGATGCTGGGCGCCCGCCGTCGCGCCGGCTTCGGTGAGCGTGGCCATGCGGGTGTAGGAAATCTCGTTGCTGGAATCCGGATCGGCCAGGGCATAGACCCGCGTCCGGCTCAGATCGAGCAGTTCCATGACCTGGGGAATACCGCCGACTTCCTCGAAGACGCGCGCCACCACTTCCTTGGGTTCGCCATATCGCCGGATCTTGACCGGATTGAATGACATGCTTTGCCCCCGCAACGTGAAACAGATAATCCGCGCTTAATACAGTCCGACGGCCCGCTTGGCTATTTCCGCGAACCGTAGATGCGGCTGCGAAGTTCAGCGCCGGCCGCCTCGACGGGCAGTTCGCGGTCGCGCTTGCGATCCTCGCGCATGGCGTCGCCGGCCTCGTAGGCCTCGACCCAGCGCTTCGCGAAACTGCCGTCCTCGATGGCCGCCATCGCCTTGTCGAACACGCCGCGCAATTCCGGACCGGCGATGTCGTCCTCGATCTGCCGGGCGCCGTATTCGGCCGTATCGGAGATCGCCTCGTACATGCCGGCAATGCCGCGCGCCTGGATCAGGTCGGCCAGGTATTTGATCTCGTGGACACAGTCGATATAGGCCATGCGCGGCGACACGCCGGCGGCGACGAGGCGGTCGAAACTCGCCTTCGCCAGCGCCACCATGCCGCCGACCAGCACGACCTGTTCGCCGAACAGGTCGGACACGGTCTCCTCGCGGAAGGTGGTCGGGAAAATGCCGACCTGGCCGGAGCCGATCCCGGCCAGATAGGCCAGGGCCAGCTCACGCGCCTTGCCGGAGGCGTCCTGGTGCACCGCCCAGAAGCCGATCAGCCCCTTGCCCGTCTCGAATTCCTGGCGCACCGCACCGCCCGGCCCCTTGGCCGCAGCGAGGATGATGTCGGCATCGGCGGGCGGTTCGATCAGGCCGTAATGGATTGAAAAACCATGGCACAGTATCAGCGCCTGGCCGGACTTTCGATGCGGTTCGATGCGCTCTTCCCAGATCTGGCGATGCGCTTCGTCGGCCGCCAGGAGAGCGATGGCGTCGGCCCAGCCTGCGGCGTCCTCCAGCGAGACCACCTGGAACCCGTCCGCCTCGGCCTTCGCCCGCGAGGGCGATCCGTCGCGAAGGGCAATGCGGATCTCGCCAACCCCGCTGTCGCGCAGGCACAGCGCGTGCGAGCGGCCGTGATTGCCGTAGCCGACAATGGCCAGCTTGCAGGTGCGGATGGGGGCGAGGTCGATGTCTTCGGTGTAGAGCGGTTCAGTCATCCTCGGGGGCGCTTTGCGAATCGGCTTCCGGTGGTCCGGGCCGATAGGAGGGATCATCGGTCCCCATGTCCAGCAAACCGCGCCAATTCCCCTCGTCATCCTGCCCCCAGACAGTGATATAGGTCCCGCGGCCCGCGGGGGCACTGGCCTGGTCACCATCGGGGTGCAGCGACCACACGCCCCAGGTCACGCCGAAATCGCCGGCCTGGGAGGCAAAGCCTTCGCGCGGTTCCCAATGCAACAGCGCGCCCTCGGGCCATTGCGCGAAGGCCGCTTCCGGTCCGGCCTCGGCCGCCATCGCCGCGAAATCGCGATCCGCCTGCATGATGGCGTCGACCGCGGCGTCGTCGGCCAGGGCCGGCGACACTGTGGCGACCAGTAGCGTGGCCGCGCAGATGATGGGTTTCATCTTACTCCCCCTCTGCAAGAACGGCCTCCAGCGCCTTTTGCGCCCGGGCCGGATCGAGAGAGGTTATCCGGGGCCAGCTGGCCGTTTGATTACGGAACCATGTCAGTTGACGCTTGGCATAGCGCCGGCTGTCGCGCTTGGCGGTTTCCACCGCCTCGTCGCGCGAAATCTCGCCGCGCAGATGCGCCATGAGGGGCGGTACGCCCAGCGCCTTCATGGCCGGCAGGTCCGGGTCGAGATCGCGCGCGGCGAAGGCCTCGACCTCGTCCAGCGCGCCGGCGGCCATCATCATGTCGAAGCGCGCATCGATGCGGGCATAGAGGCTGTCCCGGTCCGGTTCGATAACAAGGCCGCGCCAGCGCTCCGGCGGCAGGAGCGGCGTCGTGTTCGCATGGAAGTCCGACAGGGCCCGGCCGGTCTCGTAGCCGACCTCCACCACGCGCAGCAGGCGCTGGCGATCGGCCGGTTCGATCCGCGCCGCTGCGTCCGGGTCGAACCGCTCGGCCTCCGCCTTCAGGGCCGCGGGGCCGTCGCGTTCCAGCAGGTCGGCCGCCTTCTTGCGTGCCGCCTCGCCGATCTCCGGCACCGGGGCCAGACCGACCGTCAGGGCGTTGAAATAGAGCCCGGTCCCGCCCACGATCACCGGCGTCTTGCCGCGCCCGCGGATATCCTCGCAGACGGCCAGCGCCGCATCGCTCCAGCGGCCCACCGACCAGCGTTCGGCCGGATCGGCCACGCCGAAGAGGTGATGCGGCACACGGGCTGTTTCCTCGGCCGTCGGGCGGGCGGTGATCAGATGCAGCCCGTCATAGATCTGCATGGAGTCGGCATTGACGATCTCGCCGTCCAGGCGTTCGGCGGCGGCGATCGCCAGGGCGGTCTTGCCCGCCGCTGTCGGTCCCGCGATCAGCAGGTCCCGATACGGGGCCGCCGTCACGGCCGGATGGATTGCAGCACGTACTGGCCGCCACGATTGATCTGGAAGCGGATCGGCCCGCCGGAATGGCCGTCCACGATCTCGCGGATATCGGCGATGGTTTCCACGCGGGTGAATTCCACCTCCTCGATGACATCGCCCGGGCGGACCTTTCCGGCGGCATCGCTGGTGTCGTCGACCTCGATGATCAGCACGCCTTCGGCATCCGGGTCCACGCGGTAGCGCCGGCGCGCCGGGGCATCCAGCACGGCCAGGGTCATGCCCAGGATCTCGTTGCCATCGGACCGGGACGGGTCGACGACGCCATTGTCCGCGCCGCCGGACGCTTCTTCGGTCTCCGCGCCGTCCTGTTCCAGCTCGCCGACCGTCACGTCCAGACTCATGCGCGCATCGTGGCGGATGATCTCGACCTCGACCTCGCGGCCGATCGCGCTTTCCGCGACCATGCGCGGGAAGCTGCGGCTGTCGCGCACGCGCTCGCCGTCGAACGTCAGGACAAGGTCGCCCTGCTGCAGCCCCGCAGCCTCGGCCGGCCCGTCCTCCTCGACGCGCGAGACGATCGCGCCATAGGGCGTCTCCAGGCCGAAGCTCTCGGCCAGTTCAGGGGTGACCCGCAGCACGCTCACGCCGAGCCAGCCGCGGCGCGTCTCGCCGAACTCGATCAGCTGGTCGACCACGCGCGTGGCGAGATTGGACGGGATCGACAGGGAAATGCCCACGCTGGCGCCGGTCGGCGACAGGATCAGCGTGTTCACGCCGATCACATTGCCGGCCATGTCGAAGAGCGGTCCGCCGGAATTGCCCGTATTGATGGCCACATCGGTCTGGATGTAGTCGTCGTACTGGCCGCCGGCATCGCGCCCGCGCGCCGAGACCACGCCGGCCGTCAGCGTGCCGCCGAGGCCGAAGGGATTGCCGATCGCGATCACCCAGTCGCCGACGCGCGCGGTGTCGCTGTCGCCGAAATCGACATGGGGCAGCGGTTCGTTCGCCTCGAGGCGCAACACGGCCAGATCGGTCACCGGGTCGATACCCACGACTTCCGCGGGGAAGACACGGCCGTCCTGCAGGGCGACCTCTACCTCGTCGGCACCGTCGATGACGTGATTATTGGTCACCACCAGGCCTTCGGAATCGATGATGAAACCCGAGCCGAGCGAATTGGCGATGCGCGGTGCATCGCCGAAAATGTCATTGAAGCGTTCCAGGGGCGAGCCTTCGGGAAATTCCGGCAGGCCCTCGCCGCTGTCGAGCCGCTGGGCGGCGGAAATGTTCACCACGGCCGGCGACAGGCGTTCGGCCAGATCGGCAAACCCGTCGGGCGCCGGATGGGCCAGCACGCCCGGCGCGACTGCAAGGATCAGGAGGAGAGCAAGAAAACGCCGCATCGCAAAGAGCCGTTCGACAGGGGGAAACGCAAAAACAGGTTAACGTGAATACCGCTTCGCCGCCCCTTGCCGCAACCGCAGTGATGCAGGCCGCACCCGTTAAGGTCGCGCAATGTCACGTCAGCGCACCGCCAGTGCGACCAGGGCGACGCCGAGACACAAGGCCGTGAGCCCGGCCAGCCGAAGCTGGTCCGGGCCCATTTCACCGATACGTGCGATCATGTCCTTCATGGCACCGGGCGCTAGGGCATAGACCGCGCCTTCAAGCGCGATCGCCACCCCGATCCCGGCCAGCAGGATCGTCCACACTTACTGGCCGGCTTCGTCGCGGAAATACTCGAAGAATTCCGAGTCCGGCGGGATCACGATCGGCGTGCCTTCGCCGAGCGCATTCTCATAGGCCTGCATGGAGCGGTAGAAGGCGAAGAATTCCGGGTCGCGATTGTAGGCTTCCGCATAGATCGCATTCCGCTGGGCATCGCCCTCACCGCGGATCCGTTCGGCATCGGCACGCGCCTCGGCCCGGATGATCGTGGCCTGACGGTCAGCATTGGCGCGGATTTCCGTGGCCTGCTGCTCGCCCTCGGCGCGGATCCGCGCGGCTTCCTGCTCGCGCTCGGAACGCATGCGCTGGAAGACGCGCTCGGCGATCTGCTGGGGCAGGTCGGCCCGCAGGATACGCACATCGATGATCTCGATACCGAAATTGCCGTTCGCCACCTGGGCTTCCACGGCCTGCTGGACCCGGTCCATCAGGGCGGCACGCTGCCCGGAGATCACGTCGGAAGACGGGATGGAGGCGATCACGCCGCGCAGGCTGTCATCCATGATCTGCTGCAGGCGCACGCGGGCGCCCCGCTCGTCGCGGAAAGTCTGGTAGAAGCGCAGCGGATCGGAAATCCGGTAACGCAGGAAGGCATCCACCACCAGGCGGACCTGGTCGGAGGCCTGGATTTCCTCGGCGTCGAGGTCGAGCTCGATATTGCGCTTGTCGAAGATCAGCACGTCCATGACGAAGGGCAGCTTGAAGTGAAGGCCCGGGTCCGGATCGGATTCCTCGTTGACCGCATCGACGGGTTCGCCGAGGCGCAGCACCAGCGCCTGCTCGGTTTCGCTGACGGTGTAGATGCTCTGGAGACCGACGAAGAGAGCGGCGACCAGGACAATGATTCCCAGAGTGCGGATCATTGGTTGCCTCCTTGCGAGCGCGTGCGGTTCTGACCGAGTTCGTTGAGCGGCAGGTAGGGCACGGCCCCGGCCTGACCGTCGAGGATGGTGATGTCGGACCGGCCGATCACGAGTTCGAGGGTTTCCAGATACATGCGGCGGCGCGTCACGTCGGGCGCCTGGGCATATTCGTCATAGATCGAGATGAAGCGCTCGGCATCGCCGCGGGCCTGGGCGATCACGGAGTCCCGATAGGCCTGGGCAGCCTGGGTGAGCTGGGCCGCTTCACCGCGCGCCGCCGGGATCACGCTGTTGGCGTGGGCGGTGGCGTTGAGCCGGGCGCGCTCGGCATCCTGCTCGGCCACGTCGACATCGCGGAAGGCCTCGATGACGCGTTCCGGCGGCTGGGCGTTACGCAGGTTGACCTGCAGCACCTCGATGCCGGCCTCGTATTCGTCGAGGGTCGACTGGAGGAGCTCGCGGGCACGGACGGAGACCTCGGACCGGCCATCGGTGATGATGAATTGCAGGTCCGATGTCCCGACGACTTCCCGCATCGCACTTTCCGCCACGGCGCGGACCGCGCCCTGGGGATCGCGCACATTGAAGAGATAGTCGCGCACACCGTCCGGATAGGACAGGTCGACGCGCCACTGCACCGAGAAATCGAGATCGACGATGTTCTCGTCGCGGGTCAGCATCTGGCCTTCCGAGCCCTGCCCGATCTCGATCGTGTTGGTGGTCGTCACTTCCGGCAGCGTCACCGTCTCGATCGGCGTGGGCAGCTTGAAGTGGAAGCCCGGCGAGGAGGTGCGCGAATATTCGCCGAAGCGCAGCACGACACCGGCCTGCTGGGGACCGACCTGGTACCAGCCGCTGCCCGGCATCACGAACCACACCACGGCGATGATCAGCAGGATAAAGCCGAAACCGAAGGCGCTGGCGCCGCCGCCCTTCTTGCCACCGCCGCCGCCATTGCCGCCGCCGCGTCCGCCGAACAGGCCACGCAGCTTGCGCTGCATGTCACGGACAACCTCGTCGAGGTCGGGGCCGTCATCGCCACCGCCGCCGCCCTGGGGGCGGCGCCCCCACGGATTCTGGTTGTTGTTTCCTCCGCCGGAGCCCCAAGGGCCTCCGCCGCTTCCACCCTGATTGTCGTTCCACGGCATGGGCTGGATCGATCCTCTTTTCTGGTCTGCCCCTACATGAACGCATGCGCGCTCAGGTTCAAGGGCGAGCAAGGGGGACACGCAGACTCAGCGTCCCCTGTTTTCGTCTGAATCAAGTACGGTCGAGACACCGGAAGACGAAGGCATGGTCGTCCCCCTCGCCCGCGTCGAAAGCGTCGCGGCGGACCTCCGTCCAGGCCGCGCCGTCGATTTCGGGAAAGCGCACCTCGCCGTCCGGCTCGGCCTCGACCTCGGTGAGATAGAGCCGGTCGGCCAGGCCGAGCGTGGCCGCGTAGATCTGCGCGCCGCCGATGATGCAGACCTCGCCGACCCGGTCCTCATTGGCCCGGGCGAAGGCTGCGGACAGCGCGTCGCCGAGATCGCCCACTACCATCGCATCGCCGGCCGCATAGCCGGCCTGGCGCGTCACGACGATGTTGAGCCGGCCGGGCAGCGGCCGGCGCGGCAGGCTTTCCCAGGTCTTGCGGCCCATGATCACGGGCTTGCCGCGCGTGGTCTCCTTGAAGAGTTTCAGATCGGACGACAGCCGCCAGGGCAGATCCCCGTCGGCGCCGATCACGCCGTTGCGGCCACGCGCCGCGACCAGGCAGATTTTCGGAACGATGGTGGCGCTCATGCAGATACCGGTTTGTCCAGCCAGCTCAGCCATTTCTCCGCCACGGCCGCGTCCAGGTCGATCCCCTCGTCGCGGGCCAGCAGCAGAAGCATGCCCAGCGCATCGGCCATTTCCCGGCGCAGCGCCTCGCGGGCCTTGTCGTCGGCCGGCCGGCGCGAGCGGCCCGAGGCGTCGAGATAGGCCTGGGTGAGCTCGCCCATCTCCTCCTGCAGTTTCAGCAGGTGCCAGTCGCCGGACCGGTCGATGCCGTAATGGCCGGCATAGATGTCCGACACCTGGGCGATGCGCGCGCCGAGATCGGTGAGCGGGCCGCTCATACCGCGCCCCTAGACCGCCACCGGGGCGGCGATGCGCGGATGCGGATCATAGCCCTCCAGCTTGATGTCCTCGTATTCGAAGGCGAAGAGGTCCTTCGCGTCGGGATTGAGGGTGAGGCGCGGCAGGGCGCGCGGCGTGCGCGAGAGCTGTTCTTCCACCTGGTCCATGTGGTTGGAGTAGATGTGGGCGTCGCCGAAGGTGTGGATGTATTCGCCCGGTTCCAGACCGCAGACCTGGGCCACCATGGCGGTCAGCAATGCGTAGGACGCAATGTTGAAGGGCACGCCCAGGAACATGTCGGCCGAGCGCTGGTAGAGCTGGCAGGAGAGTTTCCCGTTGGCGACGTTGAACTGGTAGAGCGTGTGACAGGGCGGCAGCGCCATGGAAGGCACGTCGGCCGGGTTCCAGCCCGACACGATCAGCCGGCGCGAGGACGGGTTGCTGCGGATCTGTTCGAGAATGCCGGCCAGCTGGTCGATCTCGTTGCCGTCCGGGCCCTCCCAGCGGCGCCACTGCTTGCCGTAGACCGGACCGAGATCGCCGTTCTCGTCGGCCCATTCGTCCCAGATCGTCACGCCGCGCTCCTGCAGCCAGCGCACATTCGTCTCGCCGCGCAGGAACCAGAGAAGCTCGATGGCGATCGACTTGAAATGCACCTTCTTGGTGGTGAGCAGCGGAAAGCCTTCCGACAGGTCGCAGCGCAATTGCCGCCCGAAGACCGAACGCGTGCCGACGCCCGTGCGGTCGTCCTGCTCGGCGCCGGTCTCCAGGATGTCGCGCAGCAGGTCGAGATAGGCGCGCTCGACGGCGGAGCCGGGCCCGCCTGCCCGCTGCGTCTGCTTTGACCGGAAATCCGTAACGGCCACATCGGCCATGGCAATTCTCCCGCAATCGGTGCGCCTGCAATGATTCGCTGCGCACCAGTCTAACGGGAAGTCGCTGGCCGGGGAGTCGCGCCGCAGCGGCGAGCGGGGGAAAACCGGCCAGGAACCAAGTGTTCCCGACAGATGCAGACCGGTCGTCCTGGACGGGACCGGTTTCGGGTGTTCTGGCCGGTCCGGGGCGGCCTGCGGACAGCGTTGTGGCAGGAGTGACGGACGCTTCGCCGATACGCGCTTGCCAAGCCATCGTGTTGCGATAGCCTACCGGCCGGAACAATCGGGGAACACCCTGCACAGAAGGAGTATCGACATGCTGGGCTACGTAACCATGGGGACCAATGATCTGCCCCGCGCGGCGGCTTTCTACGACAAGCTCTGCGCCGAATTCGGCGCCGGCCGGTTCATGGAGGAAGACACCTTCATTGCCTGGGCCACGCCGGACGGCGGCTGCGGCATTGCCCTGACCCAGCCCTTCGACGGCCAGGCGGCCACGGTGGGCAATGGCGTCATGGCCGCCTTCCAGGCCAAGGACCGCGAACAGGTGGACAGGGTCTACAAACTGGCCATCGAACTGGGCGCCCAGGACGAGGGCGAGGCCGGTCCGCGCGGCGACAGCGGCTTCTATGCCGGCTATTTCCGCGACCCGGACGGCAACAAGCTGAATGTGTTCTGCATGTAACCCTGACCGGGCAGAGCCGGGGCATGGCAGTCGTGGCCGCCATGCCCCGGGACCCCGTCAGTAGCCGATGGCGGCGCCGTCCTTCCGCATTTCCGAGGCGGCGTGATAGACGCCGGTCTCCGGATCACGCCAGATCGCCTGATAGCCGCCGAAACCGCCATCGCTCTCGCCGAGAACATGCCCGCGGGCTTCAAGCTCGGCCCGAACCGCGTCCGGCACGCCGTTCTCCAGGTGCAGAATACCGACGGTATCGGCCTCGCCCACCGGATCGGTCGGTTCCGTGGAACCGTCATGGCGCCAGCGCGCCGCATCGCCGGCTTCCTGAACGTTGAGCCCGAAATCGATCATGTTCACGAGCACGTTCACATGGCCCTGCGGCTGCATGGCGCCGCCCATCAGACCGAAGCTGAGAACCGCATCCTCGCCCCGGGTGACCATGGCCGGGATGATGGTGTGGAAGGGGCGTTTGCCCGGCGCGTAGACGTTCGGATGCCCGGGCTCCAGCGAGAAGAGCTGGCCCCGGTTCTGCAGCATGAAACCGAGCCCGTCCGGCACGAGGCCGGACCCCATGCCGCGATAGTTCGACTGGATCAGCGAAACCATCATGCCGTCTGCATCGGCGACGGTGAGGTACGTCGTGTCGCCATCCTCCAGGATCGCCGGATCGCCCGGACCGACGCGCGCCATGGCCTGCTCCATGGAAATCAGCGCGCGGCGCTCCTCGGCATAGGCGTCGGAGACCAGCGCCTCGACGGGCGCCTCGTAGAAGTCCGGGTCGGCGTAGTAGCGGGCCCGGTCCTCGAAGGCGAGGCGCTTGGCTTCCACCATCAGGTGCAGCGCATCGGCACTCATGAAGCCCATCGAGGCCAGGTCGTAGCCTTCCAGGATCTGCAGCATCTGCAGCGCGGCGATACCCTGGCCCTGGGGCGGCAGCTCCCAGACATCGTAACCGCGGTAGTTCACCGAGACCGGATCCACCCATTCGGACCGGTGCGCCGCGAAATCCTCGTAGCGCAGCGTGCCGCCGATACGCTGCATGTAGGCGTCGATGGTGCGGGCGATGTCGCCTTCATAGAAGGCGTCACGGCCACCTTCGGCCAGCTGGCGCAGCGTGTTGGCCAGATCCGGATTGCGGAAGATCTCGCCCTCGCGCGGCGTGTCGCCATCGGCGGTCAGATAGGTTGCCCGCGCATTGTCGAATTCCTCGATCATGTCCGCGTCCAGCGCCGGCTGAAAACGTTCGAAATTCATCTGCCAGTAGAAGGCGATCGTCTCGGTCAGCGGGAACCCGTTCTCGGCGTAATCGATTGCCGGAGCGAGGATCTCGTCCATCGGAAGCCGGCCGAAGCGCTCGTGCAGGGTGAACCAGCCATCGACCGTGCCCGGCACGGACACCGGCAGCGACCCGCCGGGCGGAATGCCGCCCCACGCCTCGGCCCGTTCCAGCATCTCCTCATAGCTCACCCCCATGGGCGAGCGCCCGGACCCGTTGAGCCCGTAGACCTGGCGCGTTTCCGGATCCCAGAGAATGACGAAGATATCGCCGCCAATCCCGTTGCCGGTCGGCTCCATCAGCCCGATGGCCGCATTCGCAGCGATGGCGGCATCGACGGCATTGCCGCCGGATTTCAGGATATCGATCGCGACCTGGGAGGCGAGCGGCTGCGCCGTGGCGGCCATGCCATGTTGCGCGATGACGGGCGAGCGGGTCGCGAAATGACCGCCGGAGACGCGGTCGCCGGGATAGTGGGTCGACGGTTGCGCATGGGCGGCGTCGAAAGCGGGAAAGATCATGAGAGCGAGGACAGTGCAGAGAAGATGTTTCATCATGCCGGCCATCAAAGCGCGTCCGGCCCGCAGTGCCAAGGCCGAACCGGTCCTGCCGTCCGGACGGTGTTTCAGGGCCGTGTTTCAGGGCCGTGTTTCGGGGCCGTGTTTCCGGAGCCGGCCGGCCGCCGCCGCAACGCCCCCTTCAACTCGCCACAATTCATGCCTATATTCCCGGCTGTCGGCTTGCCGACTATGGCGATAAACGCGCTCGTAATAACCGGACCGGACCCGGGGGCAGTACCCGGCGGCTCCACCATAACCTTCCCCGCACCACCTTCAGCAAGTGGCCGGGCTGGCATGGGGCCGAAACAGGATCGACGGACGGGTAAAGGGGATTGCTTTCGCCCGGGTGAGGCCCGTTACAGGCTCGTTATGAAAGTTGCCAACGACAACTTTGCTGAAGAGGTCGCTCTCGCTGCGTAATGCAGCGCGGGTAATCTCGCACTGAACTCCTGGACCCTTTAGCCGGTCCAGGCGGGGCTCGGGGGCGCCTGGCAACAGAAGCCCCCACTTTCCCTCACCTTGCGCCCATGCCTTGCCATGCTGAAAAAACGGCATGATTAGTCACCCATTCACCACACCGTCCGCCATCTGCAGTCGAACCGCCGATATGCGTTGACCTTGCCCGGCCTTGGAGTACCCTCAAAGGTGGAGATCGGGGGAATAGGACATGGCTAAAGACCTGATGCGCTACGACTTAATGGCGCAGGACGCGCTGCGGGGCGTGGTCCGTCAGGCTCTGCGCAAGGCGGCCGGACCGGAAGGTCTGCCCGGACAGCATCATTTCTACATAACCTTCCGCACCACGGCGCCGGGCGTGGATATCGATCCCAGCCTGCTGGAAAAATATCCCGAAGAGATGACGATCGTACTGGAACACCAGTTCTGGGACCTCGACATCACCGAGACCGGGTTCGAGGTCACGCTGAAATTCTCCGGCGTGCCGAAATACCTGAAAATGCCCTATTCCGCGATTTCGCGCTTCCACGATCCCAGCGTCGGTTTCCACCTGCAGTTCGAGCAGGAAAGCACGGCGGACGAGAGCGAGGCCGCGCCCGCCACGGAAACGCCGAAGGCGGCGGCCGGCGGCAAGTCCAAGGCGTCTGCCGGCGACAAGAAGAAGCCCGTATCGGGCGACGGGGCCGAAGTCGTCTCGCTCGACAGCTTCCGCAAGAAGTAATGTCCGGCTCGGATCTGGTCGCCCCGGACCTGTCCGGGATGCCACGCGAACCGATGAGCGCGGAGCAGATCCGCGACTATCTCGGCCAGCGCGCCAACCACCCTCACGCGTCCCAGCTTCTGGGGTTCCGGCTTACCGATTTCTCGATCGAGGAGCGCTGGCTGGAAGCCGAATTCAGCCCGACCCAGCAGCTGGCCAATCTGCGCAATTCGGTCCAGGGCGGCATCGTTACGGCCATGCTGGACGAGGTCATGTCCCTGGCCGTGCTCGTCGGCGAGCGCTTCATGTGCGGCGTGCCGACGCTGGAGATCAAGACCAGCTTCTACGCTCCGCTACCCCTGGCGCCCTGCCGGGCCCGCGGCGAAGCACCCCGTGTCGGCGGCCGTGTCGCCTTCATGGAAGGCACAATCTGGACGCCGGACGGTGAGGTCGCGGCGCGGTCCAGCGCGACCTGCCAGGTGCGGCGTGTGAAGGCCGCCGGCTGATCCCGTGTCCGGCAATCCGACCGGCGCCCCGCGGAACCGCTCCCTTTTCTTCATCGTCCTGGCCCAGGTCCTGGCGCTTTCGGTCTGGTTTTCCGGCGCCGCTGCCCTGCCCGACCTCGTCGCGAGCGGCGCGCTATCACCGCTTCGCCAGGCCGCGCTGACCAGCGCCGTCCAGGCCGGCTTCGTCCTCGGTGCCCTGGCCAGCGCCCTGCTCGGCCTGCCCGACCGTTTCGACGCGCGCCGCGTCTTCGCCACGGGCGCCGCCATCGCCGGCCTGGCCAATTTTCTGGCCCTGGCCTGCCCGCCCGGCAGTCTCGCCATGATCGCGACACGGCTGGCCGCCGGCGCCGCGCTGGCGCTGGTCTACCCTGTGGGCATGAAGCTCGCGGCCAGCTGGGCCCGGGGCGATACCGGCTTCCTTGTCGGCCTTCTCGTGGGCGCGCTCACACTGGGCTCGGCCCTGCCCTTCGCCTTCAACATCGCCGCGCTGGGCATTGCCTGGCAGGCGCCCTTTGCCCTGTCCGCCAGTGCGGCCGTGTGCGCCGCCGCACTTATCCTGGGCGCACGCGGCGGACCGGGTCTCCGGCCGGCCCCGCCCTTCCGCCCGGGCGCCGCCTGGCTGACCGTGAAAGACCCCGCGCTCCGCCTCGCCAATCTCGGCTATCTCGGTCACATGTGGGAACTCTATGCGATGTGGGCCTGGATCGGCCCCTTCGCCCATGCCTACTGGGCCATCCGGAATGCCGGCCATGCGGCAGCCGACCTGACAGCCTTCGCCGTCATCGCCATCGGCGCACCGGCCTGCCTCCTGGCCGGGCGCCTGGCGGACCGGATCGGCCGGACCCGCGTGACCATGGCAGCCATGGCCGTATCCGGCAGCTGTGCCGTGCTCGCCGGCCTGCTGTTCCCGGCGCCGCCGGCCGTGATGATCGCGCTTCTGCTGATCTGGGGCATGACGGTGATTGCCGACAGCGCTCAGTTTTCCGCCGCCATCGCCGAACTGGCCCCGCCGGAACTGACCGGCACGCTGCTCACCCTGCAGACCGCGCTGGGCTTCGCGCTCACTGCGGTGATCGTGCAGCTCCTGCCGCAATGGATCGATCTGGCCGGCTGGCAGTGGGGGTTCGCGCCGCTGGCGATCGGCCCCTTCCTGGGCGTTCTCGCCATGGCCCGGCTGCGCGCGCGGCCGGAAGCGGCCAGACTGGCAGGCGGCCGCCGCTAGGCGTCCTCGAGGTGTTTCACGTCTTTCATCGGCCGGGCCGTCACGGCGATGCGCGGACGATCGCCCTCGGTCTTCGTGACCAGCAGGCGCTCGACCTGGCTGTCATCGTGGAAGACCACACCGGTCAGCGCGTCCAGCACGGCCTTGGCGACGTTGTCGACGTCGTGCGTGGGGCTGTCCGGGGTGCGCTGGATCTCGATGGTGACCTCGTAGGGGCCCCATTTCGGACGCGCGCGCTTGAACTCAAGACGAAAGAACTCCCCGATCAGCGACTTGAAACGCCGTGTCTGCGTGGTCAGTGCGTCCACGCGCAAATTGAGCTCGTCGCCAGACATCAAGGCCTGAACCTTCCCTCGTCCTACCCAGTTTTGCGCCTGCCCCCGGTGTCCCCCGAACTTGCGGCGATGCGCATCGCTATCTTGATCGTTCATGAGCGGGTGATACACGTTCCCACCGATCACAGCCATATTCCTCCCGCACACTGCGGCCTGCAAGGAGCCTCCCCTGATGAGCGAGATGCGTACCGAAACCGACAGCTTCGGCCCCCTGGAAGTCCCGTCCGAGAAACTCTTCGGCGCCCAGACCGCGCGTTCGCTGATCAACTTCCCGATCGGCACGGAAACCATGCCCAAACCGCTGATCCGCGCCCTGGGCGTCGTCAAGCGCTCCGCCGCCCTGGCGAACAAGCGGCTGGACAATCTTGAGCCGGAACTCGCCGACGCCATCGCCCAGGCCGCGCTGGAAGTCGCCGAAGGCAAGCTGGACGATCATTTCCCCCTGTCTGTCTGGCAGACCGGCTCGGGTACGCAGTCCAACATGAACACCAATGAGGTGGTCTCAAACCGGGCGATCCAGATCCTCGGCGGGAAGGTCGGCTCGAAGGACCCGGTCCATCCGAACGATCACGTGAACCGCTCGCAGTCCTCCAACGACACCTTCCCGACGGCCATGCATATCGCGGCGGCCGAGGAGATCGTTCACAGCCTCGTTCCGGCGCTGCAGACCCTGCACAATGCACTCAACGACAAGTCGAACGAATTCAAGGACATCATCAAGATCGGCCGGACCCACACCCAGGACGCCACGCCGCTCACCCTGGGCCAGGAATTCTCCGGCTATGTCGCGATGGTGAAAAATTCCATCCGCCGCGTGGAAAGCGCCCTGCCGGCCCTGCTCGAGCTCGCCCAGGGCGGCACGGCGGTCGGCACCGGCCTGAACACCAAGAAAGGCTTCGCCGAAGCCTTCGCCGACGAGGTCGCCGCCTTCACCAAGCTGAAATTCGTCACCGCGCCGAACAAGTTCGAGGCCCTGGCCACCAAGGACGCGCTGGTCGAGGCCCACGGCGCACTCAACTCCACCGCCGTCTCCCTGTTCAAGATCGCCAACGACATCCGCTTCCTGGGCTCCGGCCCCCGATCGGGCCTGGGCGAGCTGGCCCTGCCGGAGAACGAGCCGGGCTCCTCGATCATGCCGGGCAAGGTGAACCCGACCCAGTGCGAGGCGATGACCATGGTCTGCGCCCAGGTGATGGGCAATAATACGACGGTCAGCTTCGCCGGCTCCCAGGGCCATTTCGAGCTGAACGTCTACAAGCCGGTGATCATCTACAATGTGCTGCAGTCGATCCGCCTGCTGGCCGACGCCGCCAACACCTTCACCGAAAAGTGCGTCACCGGCATCCAGGCCCGCGAGGAGAACATCAAGTCGCTGATGGAGCGCTCGCTGATGCTGGTCACCGCGCTCAACGCCACCATCGGCTACGACAACGCCACCGTCGTCGCCAAGACCGCCCACAAGAACGGCACCACGCTGCGCGAGGAAGCGGTCAAGCTGGGCTTCGTCACCGAGGAGCAGTTCGACGAGATCGTGCGTCCGGAGAAGATGATCGGTCCGAAGGACTAGGTGTGACCAAACCCGTCAATCTCCGCCAGTACCGCAAGCGCAAGCAGCGCGAGGACAAGGCCGCGGCCGCCGAGGCGAACCGTGTGGAGCACGGCACGCCGAAGGCGGTCTCGGACCTTGCGAAAGCACGGGCCGAGAAGGCGGCGAAGACGCTGGACGGGCACAGGCGGGAGGACGGGGAATAGCGCTCTCTTTCCCGCTCTACCGACAAAGCGTACCAATGCATTTTTCCCGGCCGGATGTCCTGCGCAAGCAGGACGCAGAGCCGGGATCGACGGACTTTCGCCCCGTCCCGTCGGTCCCGGATAGCGCGTCGCGCTTCCGGGAAAAAACGGAAGCTGAAGAAGAAATCAGAACGGCGAATTCAGCACCGGAGCCCGGCCGTGCTTGCGGCGATATTCGGTAATCAGGCGCTGGGCTTCCTCGGCGTCGGCGCGGGATTCGCAGAACATCATGGCCGTCGGGACGGCCGGCTGGCGTTCGCCGCTGGGTTCGAGTTCCCGGGCGAAGGCGCGGCGGAGCGAACGCGCCGGGCCGATCTTGAGCACCGAGGAGATATCCCGTTCGTCGCGCAGCAGCACATAGACGCCCGGCGTGTCCGGGATGGCCTCCGTGTTGAAGCGCGAAAGGGCGACCGGCTTGTGCCAGCGTTGCATCGGGACCTCTCCTGCAAGGCGTGGCGTCACGCCTCCAAATCAACAACCTCCAAAATCTGCCCGTCGGGTAAGCAGGCAATTAACGTTGCTGTACGAATTCATCAGCCGGTGGACAACGCCAGGATCCGGCTGATTTCGCTCTGCGACCGGCCGCTCTCGGCGGCCCATTCGGAAAACGCCGCCTGAACCTTCGCGATCGCCGCCTTCGAGGTCGGTGCCTTCTCGACCACGCCCTCGCGCACCAGCGCCGCGCCAACATCCTTGGACAGGATCCAGGCGTCCCAGCCGGAAAAGCGCAGGAAATACTGCGCCGTCATGCCCGACAGGCGCGAGCCGCGCTTTTTCAGCAGCTCCAGCAGGCCCGGCTGATCGCCGGCCGGCCAGTCCGCCATGAAGCGCCCGAACCCGCCATGCTCTTTCGACACATCGGCCACGAAACCGGCATTGTGCACCGTGGCGAGGATTTTCCGACCGTTGCGCACGATGCGCTCGTCCGAGGCCAGCCGGGCCACGTCGTCGTCGGAATAGAAGCTCACCGTCACCGGATCGAAGCCGTCGAAAGCGGCCTCGAAGCCCGGCCACTTCGCCTCGATCACCTTCCACACGAAACCGGCCTGGAAGACACAGCGTGTCATCGTCGACAGCCAGCGGTCGTCGGGGATATCCGCCAGGTCCTGGGTCGATTTGGGCTGGCCGTGCGCGGTCAGACGGTCCTCCAGATCCGGGTGATGCCCCCGCGCCATATCCTCGATAGTGCTGAAACTCTTCATGCTGCGCCTCCCCGCTTCCAGCAGATATGGCGAGGCCGGCGGCCGGCGCAAGTTATCCGCACCGCTTCGGGAGCGCCTAGACTGTCTGGAGATACGGAGGCACGGCCATGATCCCCATCGACGCAAGCGTGCTGAGCGACATGCTTCCGGCGGGCCGGGGCGGCGGCATCGTCCGCGCGATCGCCCCGCACCTGTCCGGCAGCCTGCACCGGCACGGCATCGATACCGGCCTTCGCGTGGCGCATTTCCTCGCCCAGACCGCCCATGAAAGCGACGGCTTCGCGACGCTGGAGGAATATGCCGACGGGTCGGCCTATGAAGGCCGCATCGATCTGGGCAATACGCGGCCCGGCGACGGCGAGCGCTACAAGGGGCGCGGCCTCATCCAGCTGACCGGGCGCGCAAACTACAGGCGGATCGGCGCCATGCTGGGGCTCGATCTGGAAGCCGATCCGGAAGCGGCCGCCAGCCCCGCCATCGCGGTCGAAACGGCCGCCGCCTACTGGCTCGAACGGGGGCTGAACACCCATGCCGACCGGGACGATCCGGTCGCCGTGACCTTCGCTGTCAATGGCGGGCTCAACGGGCTCGACGACCGGCGGCGCTGGCTGGCGCGCGCCAAGGCGGCCCTGTTCGGCCTCCCCGCCCCCAGGCCGCAACTGCGCGAGGGCGACGCGGGACCGGCGGTCGCAAGCCTGCAATACGCGCTTCGCCAAGCCGGGCATACGGTTGCCGTGGACGGCCGGTTCGGCGCGGCCACGCTGGATGCGCTCACGGATTTCCAGCGGATCAGCGGCCTGACCCCCGACGGTGTCGCCGGTCCGCAGAGCTGGGCAGCGCTGACACCCAGCCGGCTTGCCAGCGCCGGCGCGGCGGGCGAAAAGCGCTTCATGCCGCTGCTCAAACGCTCCCTCTCCCTGGCCGGACACCGCACCAGCCTGTCCCTGGAACCGGAATTCTGGGATGCGATCGACCGGGCCGCGGCCGAGGACGGTCGCTCGCTGGCCGGGCTGATCGGGGAGATCGACGCGGCCCGCGGCGAGGAGCCGCTGGCCTCCTCCGTGCGGGTCTGGGTGCTGCGGCGACTGACCGAGGCGGGCTGACTAGCGGCTCTGGCCGGCCAGCCAGGCACCGACATCCGGATTGGACGCGTCGAAGGTCACCGGCTCGTAGGCACAATCCCACTGCGGGACCAGCCGGTCCGCCACATCGCGGGCAATCCGGTTGGCCTGCGGCAAGGCGGACGCATCCACATGGGCAACGAGGCAGGCCGGCTCGGCACCGTCCGGATAGAGCGCCGTGACGATGAGCGTGTTCGGCTCTTCCAGCCCGCCGGTGACCTCGAGGGTTTCCGGCGGATTGTAGTGGACATAGCGATGGATGGTGGCGAAGACCTCGCCGTCGCGCAGGCGCCACTCGATGACGTCGTTGAAGCCGCCGAACAGTCCGCGCATGGGGGGCGTCATGGGGCTGGACACCATGCGCTCGTCGCGCCCGTAGGCCGCCGAAGCCCCGTGCTCGCCGGCAACGATATAGACATTCCAGTCGTCATGGCCCCGGCAGGCGGTCTCGAAGACCGGCTCGTCGGGCAATTGACGCTGGGTGCAATTCTCGTCGATCCGCGTATAGGCGCTGTCGATCTCCTGGGCCGACGCGGCACTCGCCGCAGCGGCTGCCAGAAGCGCGGCCGTCATCGCTCTTGCTGTCATGCAATCCTCCCCCTGCTGGCGCGGCAAAGTAGCGGCCGGCGCGGGGGAGGCAAGGCGTTTCCAGTCTGCCATGGCGAGCTCGGCGGCACACGCGCGCCGCTTGACCGGGGCGCCGATCCGCAGTGAAACCGGTGGTGTGAGCGATTCAGACGGGCAATCCTCCTGGCTGCGACAGATCACCGGGGCCTTCCGTGACGGCCGCGGCCCGGCGCTGTGGGTGCTGGGCATTGGCGTCGGACTGGTCGCGGGCTATGCCACGCTCGCCCTGCGCCTGGGCATTTCCGCCGTCGAGCGCGGCGCTTTCGGCGTCACGGAAATCCATCTCGCCTCCGCCGCCTCGCATCTGCCGGCCTGGCGCATCATCCTGATCCCGCTGGCCGCAGGCTGCATCATCGCGGGCATGCTGTGGCTGGGCCGGCGCTGGAACCTGTCTCCGGACACGCGCGGCACCGGCGTGGCCGACGTGCTGGAAGCGCGCGCGGTCAAGGCCGGCCGTATCGACCTGAAATCGGGTCTCTACTCGGCGGTGATGTCGGCCATCTCGCTGGGCGGCGGCGCCAGTGCCGGCCGCGAAGGCCCGGCCGTGCATCTCGGCGCCACGCTGGCTGCGCAGTTCGGCAAATGGCTGGACATGCCCGCCCGCGGCAGCCGCATCCTTCTGGCCTGCGGCGCCGCAGCTGCGGTCTCGGCCAGCTTCAACGCGCCCGTCGCGGGTGCGCTCTTCGCCTTCGAAGTCATTCTCGGCCACTACGCACTGCGCTCGATCGCGCCGGTCGCCTCCTCCTCCATCGTCGGCGCGCTCATCGTGCGCCATCATTTCGGCCAGGACCCGGTCTTCGGCCTGCCCGAAATGGCGGCGGCCAGCGTCTGGGATTTTCCCGCCGCTGCCGCGCTGGGCTTCGCCGCCGCGGGCCTCGCCATCGTGTTCAATCGCGGCACCATCTTCCTGCCCGCCCGGCTGGGCCAGTGGATGGAGCGCATGCACCTGCCCGTCTGGCTGCTGCCCGTCCCCGGCGGCCTGGCGATCGGCCTTCTCGCACTGATCGCACCGGAGATCCTCGGCGTGGGCTATGAGGCGACCTCGAACGCGCTGCGCGGCGCCTACGCCTTCGACCAGCTCATCCTGTTCATCGTGCTCAAGACCGCCGCCACGATTCTGTCGCTCGGCTTCCGCTTCGCCGGCGGCGTTTTCTCGCCCTCCCTCTATCTCGGAGCGATGCTGGGCTCGGCCTTCGGCATTGCCCTCACCGCCATGCTGGGCGACCAGACCGCCGGACCGAACTTCTTCGCCGTCATCGGTATGGGGGCCGTCTCCGGCGCCGTGCTCGGCGCGCCGCTCTCGACCACGCTGATCGTGTTCGAGCTGACGACGAGTTACGAGGCCTCGGTCGCCGTGCTGCTCTCGGTCTCGCTGGCCACCGTGCTGTCGCAGTCCGCGCTGGGCGGATCGCTGTTCCAGCTCCAGGTCCAGCGCAAGGGCTATGACCTGTCCGGCGGATCCAGCCGCCTGGTGCTGCAGACCATCCGCGTGCGCGACGTGCTGGTGCCGCTGGACGACTGGGGCAAGTCGGAAATCCAGGACAAGACCTGCGTCTTCGAGGACGACACGCTGGGCCGCGCGCTGGGCGTGCTGGACGCCGAACAGGTGGACGGCGCGGCCGTGCGCACCCGGACCGGCGAACAGGCCGTGATCGGCTGGATCACCAAGGCCGACGCCCAGGCCGCCTATGCCCGCCGCCTCGCCGAGATCAGCGAAGAGGAGCATCGCTAGCCCGGTTTTCCCGTGACACGCGAGCCGGTTAGCGCTCTGGAAAGGATGTGCGCGCTAGAGTGGCACCATGACACTGAGCGGGCTGAACATCGAGACGCAGGGCGGGACCGTCCTGGGCGAGGGGGCGCTGAGCGCCGATGCCCTCGTGGCCGCCAATATCAACCCCTCGACCGGCCTGGCGACCGACTATCTCAACCACTTCAACGAGGTGGTGATGCTGATGGAAATGCTGCCCGACATGCCCGATTGCGCCGAGGACGTGCTCGACTGGCAGCCGCTCGACTATTGCAGTCATTTCCGCCAGTCCGCCTTCAAGGACAAGGAATTGGCCATCCTCGCCTACGCGGCTTCGCCGCGCGCCGTGCGCGCGCATCTGGAAACGCTGATCCTGCAGATCGACGGCGCCGTCATCGACGCCCAGGACCGGCTTCGCGCCGGCAGCGACCCGGCCACCTGCCAGGCCGTCGCCACCCTGGCGACCGAGGAGATCAAGCCGCTGATCGCCGCCGCCTCGGGCACGATCCACGGCCGCGCGGAAGGCGAGGACGACTTTGCCGACGACACCGCCCAGGCCGATATCGACGCCCTGTTCGGCTGAACGCCGGCCCCCGGATTCTCATAATATATTGACCCGCCGGGCCGGATTCACGGGCCAGGATTAACCGTGTTTTGGACAGTCGTGCGCGATAGCTGGCTCAAAGCTACGGAGACCGACCATGCCGATCATGACCTGGGACGCCTCGCTCGATGTGGGCGTGGAAACGATGAATGACGAACACAAGCAGATCCTCGACCTGATGAACGAGATCCACGACCGCGCCGCTGCCGGCGAGACCGGTCCGGCCATGACCGGCCTGGTGGAACGGCTCGCCCAGGTCACGATCGACCATTTCCGCGACGAGGAAGCCTATATGGCCAGCATCGATTACAAGGGCCTGGCCTCGCACACGCTGATCCATGCCGACCTGCTGAAGAAATACACCGCCCATGCCGACGCCATCCGTGCCAATGGCGGCCAGGTGCCGTCTGACTTCCTGATGTTCCTCAAGCTGTGGCTGACGGCCCACATCAAGGGCATCGACATGAAGTATTCCCCGACCGTGCCGCTGAAGATGGCGGGATAGGCTTCCGGACTCTCCCCCATCGCCTTCCCCGACTCAGGGCCGGGGTCGGCACTTCCCCCGCTTCGCAGGGGAAGCCTTGAAGAAGGGCTCGCCCCGCTTGCGGGGGAGCTGTCCGCGAAGCGGACTGAGGGGGCGGCGCGAAAGCGTCGCGGAGCGCGAAGCGCGCACCTAAAACCCGAACAAAATACGAACAATCACACATCCCGGTCTTGGGATTGCGGGCCAATCGGTCCAGACTGCCCGGTCATTGCGACTCGAAGGCGGCTCTCAAGACACGATGTCCAACCTCTCCATTTCCGACATGGCGCGCCCGGCGCCGCCGACGCCCTATCTGGCAGGGCTGAACGAGCAGCAGCGCGCCGCGGTGGAAGCGCTGGACGGGCCGGTCCTGGTGCTGGCCGGCGCCGGCACGGGCAAGACGCGCGTGCTGACGACCCGCCTCGCCCACATCCTGGCCACCGGCCGGGCGCGGCCCTGGGAGATCCTCGCCGTCACCTTCACCAACAAGGCGGCGCGCGAGATGAAGGAGCGCGTCGGCTCGATCATCGGCGAGGCCGTGGAGGGCGTGCCCTGGCTGGGCACCTTCCACTCCATCTCCGCCCAGATCCTGCGCCGCCACGCCGAGCTGGCAGGGCTGAAATCCAGCTTCACCATCCTGGATACGGACGACCAGCTGCGCCTCTTGAAGCAGATCATCCAGGCGGAGAATATCGACGAGAAGCGCTGGACGCCGCGCCATCTGGCCTCCCTGATCGACGGCTGGAAAAACCGC
Source organism: Pseudomonadota bacterium (assembly GCA_034659015.1). Taxonomy (GTDB): domain Bacteria; phylum Pseudomonadota; class Alphaproteobacteria; order Caulobacterales; family Maricaulaceae; genus Maricaulis. The sequence continues at coordinate 132,245 of JAYEGL010000014.1, forward strand.
GGTCTCAAGCCCGAACAGCTCGGCGAGGAGGACAAGTGGGCCTTCGCGGAAGGCCGCGGCCAGGGCCTCTACACGATCTACCAGGAGCGGCTGCAGACGCTCAATTGCTGCGATTTCGGCGACCTGCTGCTGCACACGCTGCACATCTTCAAGGACAATCCGGACGTCCTGAAAATCTATCACGACAAGTTCCGCTATCTGCTCGTCGACGAGTATCAGGACACCAATGTCGCCCAGTATCTCTGGCTGCGGCTGCTGGCCCAGGGCACGGGAAATATCTGCTGCGTGGGCGATGACGACCAGTCGATCTATGGCTGGCGCGGCGCCGAGGTGGACAACATCCTGCGCTTCGAGAAGGACTTTCCCGGCGCCGAAGTGATCCGGCTGGAGCGCAATTACCGCTCCACCGCCCACATTCTGGGCGCGGCCTCCGGCCTGATCGCCGCCAACCGCTCGCGCCTGGGCAAGACGCTGTGGACCGAGGACGAGGCCGGCGAGAAAGTCGCCGTGCGCGGCATCTGGGACGGCGAGGCCGAGGCCCGCTATGTCGCCGAGGAGATCGAGAACTGGGTCTCCTCAGGCCGGGCCTATTCCGACAGTGCCGTGCTGGTGCGCGCCGCCTGGCAGATGCGCGCCTTCGAGGACCGTTTCATCATGCTGGGCCTGCCCTACAAGGTGATCGGCGGGCCGCGCTTCTTCGAGCGCGCCGAGGTGCGCGACGCCCACGCCTACCTGCGTCTGGTGCGCTCGCCTGAGGACGATCTCGCCTTCGAGCGCATCGTCAACACGCCCAAGCGCGGCATCGGCGACACCACGGTGCAGAAGATCGCCGTGACCGCCCGCCAGATGGGCGTGCCGATGAGCGAGGCGGCCCGCGTGATGACGGGCACGGACGAGATCCGCGGCAAGGCGCGCACCGCGCTGCAGGTCTTCCTGCGCGATGTCGACCGCTGGCGCGAACAGGCCGGGCAGAGCCGTTTGGAAGAGCTCGCCGAGATCATTCTCGATGAGAGCGGCTATACCGCCATGTGGCGCGAGGACAAGACGCCCCAGGCCGCCGGCCGGCTGGAAAACCTCAAGGAGCTGGTCCGCTCCATGGGCGAGTACGACACGCTGGAAGCCTATCTGGAACACGTCGCCCTGCTCACCGATGCCGACCGCGCCACCGACGAGGACGAGACCTCGCTGATGACGCTGCACGGCGCCAAGGGGCTGGAATTCCCGCTCGTCTTCCTGCCCGGCTGGGAAGAGACCGTCTTCCCCTCCCAGCGCTCGCTCGACGAGGGCGGCACGCGATCGCTGGAGGAGGAACGGCGCCTGGCCTATGTCGGCATCACCCGCGCCCGCGAACGCGCCATCATCACCTTCACCGCCAACCGCATGATCTACGGCCGCTGGCAGACGGTGATCCCGTCCCGCTTCGTCGACGAATTGCCCCTCGACCATGTCGAGGCCAAGTCCGAGACCGGCTATTACGATGGCGGCCCCGGCTTCGAGAGCGTGCGCCAGACTGCCGACGCCAGCGCGTCGAGCTATTCCTCCCCGGGCTGGAAGCGCTACCAGGCCAGCCAGGCCGAAGGCCGCCGCTCCGCCCCGCCCACCATCAACGCCAAGGCCACCCTGATCGAAAGCGGCGACGCCAACGGCCGCTGGAAAAACGGCGACCGCGTCTTCCACGACAAGTTCGGCTACGGCACGGTGAAAAAGGCCGACGGCAGCAAATACACGGTGCGGTTCGACAAGGCCGGCGAGAAGAAGGTGGTGGAGAATTTCCTGCGGGAATTGCCGTAGGTCAATTTTTCACAAACCTATGCATTTCTCCCGGCCGGAAGCCCGGCCTTGAGCCGGGCGGAGAGCCGGGACCAACCGACGATCATGTCCGGCACGGCGTCTCCAGTGGATCCCGGATAGCGCTGACGCGCTTCCGGGAAAAATAGCGCTGTGTTTTCGGGAGAGGGGGTGCACATACACAAATCCGCCGGCCAAATGCGCGAACACAGTTGAAATCCTGCGCCGGAGCGTCCATCACCCGCGCCAGCTTCAGGAGACCCCGCTCATGTCCACGCTCTGGCGCCTTGTCGCGCATGCCGATTTTGCGATCCTGGCCGATGCGGTCGAGCGGCTGGATGCGTCCGACCGGGCGCCCGCCCTCTCCTGGTCGCTGTTCGAGGAGGGAAACGAGGCGCGGCTGGACGTGCTGTTCGAGACCATGCCGGACATCGATGCCTTCCGGGCCGCCTGCGGGCTGTCGGACAACATCCCGGTCGAGTTCGGGCCGATGCCCGAGGAGGACTGGGTGCGCCTCTCACTGGAGGGGCTGAAACCCGTCGAAGCGGGCCGCTTCACCCTCTATGGCGCCCATGACCGCGAGGCCGTCGCAGAGGGCCAAACCGGTATCGAGATCGAGGCCGGCCCGGCCTTCGGTACGGGTCATCACGGCACGACACGCGGCTGCCTGATGGCCTTCTCGGAGATGCTGGACAAGGGCGAAAGCCCGAGGACCGTGTTCGATCTGGGCTGCGGCACGGCCGTGCTGGCCATCGCCGCGGCCAAGGTGCTGCCGGAAGCCGAGATCCTCGCTTCGGATATCGATCCGGAAGCCGTCGAGGAAAGCGCGGAAAACTGCCGCAAGAACGGCACGCCCGGGATCGACTGCTTCGTCGCCGAAGGCCTGGACCACGAGAAGATCGCCGGCCGGCAGTTCGAGCTGGTCTTCGCCAACATCCTGGCCGGCCCGCTGGTTGATCTGGCGCCGGGTATCGCGAAGGCGCTGGCGCCCGGCGGAAAGGTGATCCTGTCCGGCCTCCTGACCGAACAGGAGCAGCGCGTGCGCGAGGCCTACACGGATGCAGGCCTCGCCGTGACGCGCCGCGAGCCGATCGAAGGCTGGGAAACCCTGATCGCCACGCGGCCCGCCTGATTACTCGTCGCCCGCGACCGGAATGCCGGCGAACAGGTCCGCCAGCGTAATCGCCAGCTCCTGCAGGTTCGGCCCGTCATAATTCCCGGTCAGCGCAACAGAGACCTGCGGCTCTACATAGACCAGCAGGAAGGCGCGCCCGCCCGGCGACCCGCCGGAATGGGCGACATAGGTCAGGTCCAGCTCTTCGGCGCGACCGACCCAGTAGGGTGACCGTTCAGCGAGCGCCGCCGGGTCGACGATGTCGCCCCGGTAGAGCGCCGTGCCCATGGCCGCGAGATCGCGCGCACTGGCCAGCAGCCCGCCACCGCCGAATTTGCACTCCGCCGACATCCCGTCATAGAGCTGCCAGTCGCCCGGTTCTCCAACCCGGCTGGTCGCCTTGTTCGCACCCTCATGGTCGCGATGCGCGAGATACGCCTCCCCCAGCACGTCCCGCATGGCGGCATCGAAGCTCTCCGCATCCGTGATCTCGACCAGGAGATGACTCAGCAGCACATAGCCGAAAGTGGAATACTGGAACGCCGCGCCCGGCGCCGCGGTCAGATCGTCGCCGATGAAATAGTCCAGAGCGTCGGCCGGCACGGCGCAGCGCCGGTCGGCAAAGGCGATCCAGTCCGCCTCGGACGTGTAATGGCGAACACCGCCGGTGTGATTGAGCAGGTGTTGCAGTGTGACGCCGTCATAGGCAGGCGGCAGGCCCGGATCGATTTCGCGCACCGGGGTGTCGAGCGCCATCCGTCCGTCCTGTTCGAGGCGGATATAGGCCAGCCCGGTCAGCATCTTGGCGATAGAGTAGAAATTGTGGTCCCGCGCCACACCGTCCAGGGGCTGGCGGGCCTGGCCGCCCTCGGCCTGCCAGGCCATCTCGCCCTCGACCATCACTGTGGCATTGAGCGCCGGATAGTCCTGCGCCACGGCGTCGAACGCCGCCTGCGCCTGCACGTCGACCTGCGGATCGGCTGCCTGCAGCGAAAGGGCCGCCCAGGCAGCGGCAACACTGGCTGATACTGACATCGACATCTCGTCTCCTGTTCAACGACCGGCACGATTGCCGGTATCGACAGGCCGGATGCAGGGCATTGCTTGCCCCGGACAGCAAAAACGGGCGAATTGCTCGTATGGCGGATGGATGGCTCAGCGCGACGCACAGCTCCCGCCCGGGGCTGGACGTCCTGGGCGGCATCCTGCTCGCGCTCGCCTTCCTGCTGTTCGCACCCCAACCGGAATGGGCCGTCCATACGCCGCCGCGCGTACATGTGATCGACGGCGACATCGGACTGGAGGCACTGTCCGGCCCGGACGTGCCGGGCAGGCTGATGCCCTATCGCGCGATCGAACGGCCCGAGGGTATCGCCTGGCTGGTCTGGGACGATGTGCCCCTGGCCGACGACGACGCCCCGCCGGCGGTCGGCATGATCGGCCCCTTCTCCGCGACCGTCTTCTTGAACGGCCGGCCGATCGGTCACAAGGGCACGCCCGGCGCGACGGCCCGTACGGAAACGGCCGGACCCATCGACAGCCTGTTTGCCGTTCCGGCCGACCTCATCCGGCCCGAGGGCAACCGGATCGCCGTCCGCCTGTCCTCGCAGCGGGCCGGCTACCGGCCCTACAGCGTGGTGCAGGGGCTGTTTGTGACGCCCTACACGTCCGATCCGCGGCGCTCGATCCGCTACTATCTGCCCCTCGTCCTGATGGGCGGCAGCCTGATCGCGCTGATGGCCGCCTTCGGCCTGCGCACGCGCGAGACCCGCGACCGGCGCGGCCTGTGGCTGGTCGCCGCCCTGGGCGGACTCATCCTGGCCGGCACCGCGGAAATATCGCGCTCCCTGATCAACTACCCCTATGACTGGCACCAGCCGCGCCAGGCCCTGAGCCTGGCGGGGCTCGTCCTTTTTTCGGGTGCCTGGCTGCGCTTTGCCCAGCTGCGCTGGCCCAGGCCGGCGCGCATCGCGAATGTCTGGCTCGGCGTGTCATTGCTGGCCGTCCTCGTCAGCGTTCTGGCCGTGACCGGCTATGACGGGAAGTCGGCCCTCGCCACCGCCGTGCTCGTTGCATCCGCGGCGCTCTGGCTGGGCTGGCGCGGCGGCACGCCGGAACGGCTGGTCGCGGCGGGGCTGCTGATCGTTGCAGGCTATGCGCTCTGGCAGCCGGCCGACATCATCGACCGAGGCATCTACGCCTTCGCGCTGGCCCTGCTGGGGATCACCGCCCTGCGGCACCGGCACTACCTGCTGCCGCAGCCGGACCACCGCGTGGCGAAGTTCGCGCTGGAAACCTCGGGCCGGACCGTGCTCGTCGATCCCGGCGAGATCGCCTATCTCAAGGCCGCTGGGAACTACACCGAGGTGCACATGACCTCCGGCGGCACACATTGGGACAATCGCAATCTGAGCAAGCTGCTGGACGCCCTGCCGGACGCCTTCTTCCGTCTGCATCGCAGCTATGCCGTCAATCTCGACCAGGCCGCCGCCGTGACGTCGGCCGAGGGAAGCCGCTATCATCTGGAAACGTCGGCAGGCGCGCGCATACCGGTCAGCCGCAGCCGGGTCGCCGAGCTGCGCCGCCGGATCGGCCATACCTGAAGCGCGGCGCTATTTGCGCTTCGCGCTGAGTCCGCGGCCGGCCAGGAAGGCATCGATGTCCGTGGTGCGCGGCTGGGTGCGCACGCCGGCCCGCTCGCGCGAACGGTCGAGCGCGCGATTGATCATGGCGTTGGCATTCATGTGGCGCCAGTCGTCGATCCCGTAGAACATGGAAAACTCCCTTGGTTTACGGGGGCTTTCTCATGAGTTTGTGCAATGCACAATCTGCGTCCCGGCAATTCGCCCCTGCACAATCGCATGGCTGCGCGGAAGGCCTGCTGCGACAAGGATTGAACCCGTTCGCGCGCGGGCATACCTTCCGCGCCATGACCCAGATGATTTCCCAGACTTTCGACGTGAAGGGCGGCCCGCACTACGGTCGCGAGAACGTCCCGAAGATCCGCACCGCCCTCAAGGAGCTCGGCCTGGACGGCTTTCTCATTCCGCACGAGGACGAGTACGACAACGAATACCTGCCCGACTGCAATGAGCGCCTGCTCTGGGCCACGGGCTTTTCCGGCTCCGCCGGTGCCGCCCTGGTGATGAAGGACCGCGCCGCGGTCTTCGTCGACGGCCGCTACACGCTGCAGGTCAAGGGACAGGTGGACGGCGAGATCTTCGAGTATGCCGACCTGGTGGGCCAGGGCCTGCACGGCTGGATCGAGGATAATGGCAAGCCGGGCGAAAAGATCGGCTATGATGCCCGCCTGCACTCGCCCGCCGCCCTGCACCAGCTGCAGGTCGCCGCCAAGCGCGCCGGCGTGGAGCTGGTCTCGGTTTCGGAAAACCCGGTCGACAAGGCCTGGACCGACCGTCCGGACGCCCCGATGACGCCGGTCGTGCCGCACCCGATCGAATATGCCGGCGAGGATCACGGCTCCAAGCGCACGCGTATCGGCGCGGCCATCGCCAAGGAAGGCGCCGACGCGGCGGTGATCACCGCTCCGCCCTCCATCGCCTGGCTGTTCAATGTACGCGGCGGCGACGTCTCCCGCTCGCCCCTGCCGCTGGCCGCCGCCATCATCGACAAGGACGGCACGGCGACCTTCTTCGTCGAGCCGGAGAAGATCTCCGACGAGACCCGCGCCCATCTGGGCAATGAAATCGCACTGCGCCCGGAGAGCGAGTTCGGGGCCGGCCTGGCCGAATACGACGGCAAGACGGTGCGCGTGGATCCGACCACGGCCTCGGCCTGGGTGCTGGAAACCCTGCGCGGCGGCGGCGCCGAGGTGCAGCAGGCCGAAGATCCGGTGATGCGGCCGAAGGCGCGCAAGAACAGCGCCGAGATCGAGGGCGCGCGCCAGGCGCATATCCGCGATGGCGGCGCCATCGTGCAATTCCTGCACTGGCTCGACACGACCGCCCAGACCGGCGAGGTCGACGAGATCGAGGCGGCCCAGAAGCTGGAAAGCCTGCGCAAGCAATTGCCCGAACTGCGCGATCTGTCCTTCGACACGATCTCCGGCGCCCAGGGCAATGGCGCCTTCGCCCACTATCGCGTGTCCGAGGCGACCAATCTGAAACTGGCCAAGGGCTCGCTCTACCTGGTGGACAGCGGCGGCCAGTATCCCGACGGCACGACGGACATCACCCGCACCGTGCCGATCGGCGAGCCGACGGCGGAAATGCGCACCCAGTTCACGCGCGTGCTCAAAGGCCACATCGCCCTTTCGCTCGTGCGCTTCCCGGTAGGCACGACCGGCACCCAGCTGGACGTGCTGGCGCGCTTCCCGCTCTGGCAGGCCGGTTTCGACTACGACCACGGCACCGGCCACGGCGTGGGCAGTTTCCTGGGCGTGCACGAGGGGCCGCAGCGCATCTCCAAGGCACCCAATTCGGTACCGCTGGAGCCGGGCATGATCGTCTCCAACGAGCCGGGCTACTACAAGGCCGACGGCTACGGCATCCGCATCGAGAACCTGCAATACGTCACCGATCCGGCTGACATCGCCGGCGGCGAACGGCCGATGCTGGGCTTCGAGACCCTCACCGTGGCCCCGATCCACAAGGCGCTGATCGACACGCATCTGCTGACCGCCGAAGAGCTGACCTGGCTGGACCAGTACCACGCCCTGGTACGCCAGCGCGTGCTGCCGCTGGTGTCGGGCGAAGTGGCCGACTGGCTGCTCAAGGCGACCGAACCCCTGGCCGGCGCCACGCCGTGATCCGGGCCATAGCCGTCTTTATCGCAGCCGCCCTCCTGGGCGGCTGCTTTTATTCCGACCGGCCCCTGATCGGCCGGTTCGGCGTCGACATGCCGCTGGACGAAGGCGTCTACAGCCATACACCCAACCATCCCGACGGCCGCCCCTTCGACCGGCCCATGTGGACCGGACGGGTGGAGCATCGCGGCGGGCGCTATCATTCCGAGGTCGAGAACTTCCCGCACGAGGGCGTGCGCCTGCGCGAGATCGGCCCGGGTCTGTTCGCGGCGATGAAGGAGAGCGAGGGCATCTGGCTCTACGGGCTGGTCTATGTCTATCCCGACGGCATCGCCGCCTATCACCAGCCCCAGTGCGACGACCTCCTGGAGGCCGACCGCACCCGCTACGAGGTCTTCGAGAGCGAGGACGAACCCGGCACCTGCCGCCTGGACGACTGGGACGAGCTGGAAGCCGTGTTGCTGAGCTATGTGGCGGGTTTCGAGGGCGACCTGCCGATCGACGGCGTCTACCGGCGGGTGGAGTAAGCAGGGCTCGCCCCGCTTGCGGGGGAGCTGTCCGCGTGAGCGGACTGAGGGGGCGGCGCGAAGCGGTGCAGAGCGCGTAGCGCGCACTTACCCCCATCGCCTCACTGCGCTCGGCACTTCCCCCGCTTCGCAGGGGAATCCTTGGTGCCTACTCCCCGATCAGCGTGAACCACTCGTCCTCGGTCAGCGTTTCCACGCCCAGCTCCGCCGCCTTCTTGGCCTTCGAACCGGCCCCCGGACCCGCCACGAGATAGTCGGTCTTGCCCGACACCGAGCCGGAAACCTTCGCGCCCAGGGACTGCGCCTTGGCCTTGGCCTCGTCGCGGGTCATGCGTTCCAGCGTGCCGGTGAAGACGACGGTCTTGCCGGCCACGGGGCTGTCGGAGGACACGGCTTCGGCATCCTCGATGGTCAGCTGGGCTTCCAGCCGGTCCAGCAGGTCAAGATTGTGCTGTTCGGTGAAATACTGGTCCAGCGCCTCGACCGCCGCATTGCCGATCCCGTCAATGCCCAGCATCTCCGCCCGCACGGCCTCGTCGGTGAGGTTCTCGGCCGCCTTGCGGAAGGCGCTCCAGCTGCCATAGGTGCGCGCCATCAGCTGGGCCGTGTTCTCGCCGACATGGCGGATGCCGAGCGCGTTGAGGAAACGGCCGAAGGGGATGCTTCGCCGGCTTTCGATGGCGGCGAAGAGATTGGCGATGCTCGTCTCGCCGAACCCTTCGCGCTCCTGCAGGGGCGGTGTGATCTCACCGGCCTCGTTGCGCATTTTCAGGGTGAAGATGTCCGCCGGTTCGCGCACCAGTCCCTCTTCGTGGAAGAGATCGATCTGCTTCGTGCCCAGCCCCTCGATATCGAAAGCCTTGCGCGAGACGAAATGCTTGAGGCGTTCCTTCAGCTGGGCGTCGCAGATCAGCCCTCCGGTACAACGGCGCACCGCATCCAGCTTGCCGGTCTTGGGGTCGTGCTCGCGCAGGGCCTGGCTGCCGCAGACCGGGCATTCCGTCGGGAAGTCGAAAGGCGCGCTGCGCCCCTCGCGGTCCGGGTCGACGACCTTGACGATCTGGGGGATGACATCGCCGGCGCGCTGGATCACCACCGTGTCGCCGACACGGACATCCTTGCGCTCGATCTCGTCCTGATTGTGCAGCGTGGCGTTGGTGACCACGACGCCGCCCACCGTGACCGGCTTGAGCCGCGCCACGGGCGTCAGCGCGCCGGTGCGACCGACCTGGATGTCGATCCCCTCCAGCACGGTCGTGGCCTGTTCGGCGGGGAATTTGTGCGCAATCGCCCAGCGCGGGGCGCGGGCGACGAATCCCAGCCTTTCCTGCCAGTCCAGCCGGTCGACCTTGTAGACCACGCCGTCGATATCATAACCCAGCGTGGCCCGCCGGGCCTCGATATCGGCATAGACGGCGATCAGCGCGTCCACGCTCTCGCAGCGCTGCATCATCGGATTGGTCGGAAAGCCCCAGTCGCCCAGCCGCGCGACCGCATCGAGCTGGGTCTCGGCCAGGGGCGCACTCACCTCGCCCCAGGCATAGGCGAAAAAGCGCAGCGGACGCTGGGCAGTCATCTTGGGATCGATCTGGCGCAGCGAACCGGCCGCGGCATTGCGGGGGTTCTTGTAGGCCGGCTTGCCCGCCTCTTCCTGGCGGTCATTGAGCGCCGCGAAGTCGTCATGGGACATATAGACCTCGCCGCGCACTTCCAGCACGTCCGGCCAGCCCGAGCCCGGCAGGGTTTCGGGGATGTCGTCCAGGGTCAAAAGATTGGCGGTGACATCCTCGCCCGTCTGCCCGTCGCCGCGCGTGGCGCCATGGACGATGCGGCCCTTCTCATAGCGGATCGAGGCGGACAGGCCGTCGATCTTGGGTTCGGCCGTGATCGCCACGGGCGCATCCTCGCCCAGGCCCAGAAAGCGGCGGATCCGGCCCACGAAGTCGGCCACGTCCTCGTCGTTGAAAGCATTGCCCAGCGACAACATGGGCACGGCGTGGACGATCTCGCCGAACTTGCCCGAGGGTGCCGCGCCGACCCGGCGGGTCGGACTGTCCGCGCCTTCCAGTTCGGGAAAGCGCGACTCGACCGCCTCCAGGCGCTGGCGCAGCCGGTCATAGGCCGCATCGGAGATCTTCGGCGCGTCGTTCTGGTAGTAGGCCTTGTCGTGGGCGTGGATCTCCCTGGCCAGGCGTTTGTGCTCGGCCCGCGCCTCGTCGGCGGTGAGATCCTCGACATCCTTCAGTGCGCTCATCGCCGGCTCCGCTCGAATCGTCGCCTTCATATTTGGCGAGAAGCCCGACGAGGTCGAGACTTGGGGGCGGCTTTGCGTCAGCGCCGGCGCACACCGGGACGGGCCCGTCCCGGCGTGCGCGGCCCGGACCGGATCAGGCGTTCGTGCCGTTATCGACGACGAGTTCGGCCCCGGTGACGCTGCGCGCGTCAGGGCCGGCCAGCCAGGCGACCATCGCAGCAACATCGTCCGGGTCGCTGAAGCGGGAAATGGCCATGCCTTGGCGTTGCGCGTCGGCGAAGTCGCCCTGGGCGGGATTCATGTCGGTATCGGTGGAGCCCGGATGCACGATGTTCGCAGTGATGTTGCGGCCGCCATAGTCGCGGGCCAGGCCCTTGGCGAGACCCGTCAGGGCTGCCTTGCTCATCGCGTAGAGCGTCATGCCCGGGCCCGGAACGCGCTGGGCGATATTGCTGCCGGTGAAGATCAGACGGGCCCCGTCCGGCAGGTGCGGCTCGGCGGCGAGCACGGCCGCATAGGCGGCGCGCACATTGATCGACATCGTGGTTTCGTAGGCATCCATGCCTAGCTCGCTGACCGGGCCGGCCTGCAGCACGCCGGCATTGTTGACCAGAATGTCGATACGGCTCAGCCGGCCGGCGGCCTCGCGCACCGCGGCCTGAACGGCTTCGACATCGCGATTGTCCGCCTGCAGGGCGATGGCCGTACCGCCCGCATTGCCGATCTCGACGACCAGCGCGTCGGCCTTTTCACGCGACGCCGCATAGGTGAAGGCCACGTGCGCGCCCGCATCGGCCAGGCGCCGTACGATGGCCGCACCGATCCCCCGGCTGCCGCCCGTCACAAGGGCGGTCTTTCCGGCAAGTGAACTCATGAGAAACTCCATAATGTAATGATCGATACATATGTAGGTGGAGAGGTTGAGCCGGGACGTCAACTGATTTATGTATCACATGTTACATAACGGAGTCGTCATGGCGCGCGGACGCCCGAGACTGTTTGACAAGGATGAGGCGCTTGAGCGCGCGATGGATGTGTTCTGGCTGCGCGGCTATGACGGCGCCTCCATGTCCGACCTTGCGCAGGCCATGGCGCTGAACCCGCCCAGCATCTATGCCGCCTTCGGCAGCAAGGAGGGGCTTTTCCTCGCCGCCATCGAAAAATACCGGGAGACCGGCGCCGGCGGCATCTGGTCGGTTCTGGACAGCGATGCGGATGCGCGCAGCGTGGCGGAACACGTCCTGCGCCGTACGGCCGACACCTTCACCCGCACGACGCCGCCGCGGGGCTGCATGATCGTCCTGACGGCTCTGGAGACCGAGAGTGCGCATCCGGATGTCTGCGCGGTGCTCGAGCGGTACCGCAAGGAGAATGCCCGGCGGCTGGAGGCGCGTTTCCGACAAGCCAGGGAGACGGGCGAGCTGCCTGCGGACACGGACTGCGCCGCCCTGGCGGATTTCGTGGTGACGGTACAGCACGGCATGTCGATACAGGCCCGCGACGGGACCGGGCGCGACCGGCTTCATGCCATTGTCGATATCGCCCTGAAGGCCTGGCCCCGAAAGACGGATTAGGCCTCGACGGCCATCAGCGCATCCGCCTGTGCCCGTGCCGCATCAGTGACCTCGGCGCCGGAGAGCATGCGGGCGATCTCCTCGCGGCGTTCCGCGCCTTCCAGCCGGACCAGCGTGGTGCGCACCCCGCCCTGCCCGTCATCGTCCTTGACGATCTTCCAGTGATGATCGGCGACGGCGGCCACCTGGGGCGAATGGGTGACGACTAGGGTCTGGCCCTTTTCCGCCAGCCGCTTGAGGCGTCGGCCGACCGCATCGGCCACGGCGCCGCCCACGCCCTGATCGACCTCGTCGAAGACCAGGACCAGGCCCTCGTCTTCGCCGGCCAGCGACACCTTGAGCGCGAGCCCGAAACGGGAGAGCTCGCCGCCCGAGGCGATCTTGTCGAGCGGACCGAAGGGCGAGCCCGGATTGGTGGCGACCTCGAAGACGACGCTGTCACGTCCGTCCGGCCCGGCCTTGTCGTCGTCGGAGACGATGGACACCCGGAAACGTGCCTTCTCCATCTTGAGCGGCGGCAGTTCGCCGGCCACGGCCCCGGCCAGCGCCTCGCCGGCCTTTTCGCGGCTGCGGGTCAGCGCATGGGCGGCATCGTCATAACGCGCCTTGGCGGCACTGACAGCCTTCTCGGCCTCGGCTATCCGGTCGGACGCGTTCTCGATGGCGTCGAGCTGATCGGCCAGACGGCCGTGCAGCGCCGGCAGGTCGTCGACCTCGACATCATGCTTGCGGGCCAGGCCACGCAGGGCGAAGAGCCGCTCCTCGACCGCGTCGAGGCGGCCCGGCTCAACATCGAAGGCCTGGGCAGCATCGGCCAGGGCGTCCTGGGCCTCGTTGAACTCGATCAGGGCGCGGTCGATAGCAGACGAGGCCCGTTCCAGCGCTTCGCCGGCCGACCCGCCGCCCTCGCCGATATGACCGCGTACCCGCTCCAGACCGCGAAGCGCCGCATTGAGCCGGCTTTCCAGACCGCCCCCCTCTCCGGCCAGGGCCTGCTCGGCATCCTGCAGATCGCCCAGCGCCCGCTCGGCCCCCTGGAGGAATTGCCGCTCGTCGGCCAGCTCCGCCTCCTCACCGGTCTTCGGCGACAGGGTTTCCAGCTCGTCCAGCGCATGGGTCAGGAAGGCCTTCTCGTCGTCGGATGCGCGATTGGCGCTGACCAGGTCGTCGAGATGACGTTGCGCTTCGGAATAGTCTTTCCATGCCGCGCGGCAGGCGGCGCGCAGATCGTTGTGCCCCGCATAGGCGTCGAGATAGGCGCGGTGCGTCTTCGGATCCATCAGGCCGCGGCCGTCGTGCTGGCCATGGACTTCCACCAGAACGTCGCCGAGCGACCGCAGGAGGCCGATGCTGGCGGCCTGATCGTTGACATGGGCGCGCGAGCGGCCGTCCTCGCCGAGCCGGCGGCGCAGGATCAGCGGCTCGCCCGGCTCGACCGCGATACCGGCTTCGTCCAGCACGGCGCGGGCAGGATGATCGTCGGGAAGCTCGAATTCGGCGACAGCCAGGGCCTCGTCGGCGCCCGTGCGCACCTGCGCCCGGTCGGCCCGCTCGCCGGCGGCGAGGCCGAGGGCGCCCAGAAGAATGGATTTGCCCGCGCCCGTCTCACCGGTCAGGGCGCACAGACCGCTCTCGAAGACGGCATCCAGCGTGTCGATCAGGACGACATTGCGAATGGAGAGGGAGAGCAGCATTCAGGGCGTTCGCACCCCCTTTAGCCGAACAGACGACGCCAGGCCCGTTCGAAATAGGACGGGTCCTCGCGCTCGGGGTCCACTTCCAGCGTGATGCCTTCGCGCGTGAGAAGCTCGTAGCTGTTCTGGTACCATTCGCTGCCCGGGAAATTGTATCCCAGAACGGACGCCACCTGCTGGGCCTCATGGTCGACGCCGAGGGCGACATAGGATTCCACCAGGCGATGCAGCGCTTCCGGCACGTGCGACGTGGTGCCGTATTCCTCGATCACGGTCTGGAACCGGTTGATCGCGGCGAGATGATAATTGCGGCGCAGATACCAGCGGCCGACGCTCATCTCCTTGCCGGCCAGATGGTCGCGCGTCATGTCGATCTTCAGGCGCGCATCCGTCGCATAGCGGCTTTCCGGGAAGCGCCGTGTGACCTGTTCCAGGGCTTCCAGCGCCTGGCGCGTGGCCGCCTGGTCGCGTCCGACATCCATGATCTGTTCGAAATAGCAGATGGCCACGAGATAGTAGGCGTAGGCCGCGTTGCGGTTGCCCGGGTGAAGCGAGATGAAGCGCTCGGCATCCGAGATCGCCTCTTCGTAATTGTTCGACTGGTAGTTGGCGAAAGCCGCCATCAGCATCGAACGGCGTGCCCACTCGGAATACGGGTGCTGGCGCTCGACCTCGTCGAACTGGGCCGCGGCCACATCGTACTGGTTGCGGTCCATGCTCTGGAACGCTTCCGCATAGATCGTCTCGGCCGGGCGTTCGACATAGGCCACCGCCGCGTCCGGGCGATTGGAGGAACAACCCGCCACGAGTGCAGAGACGGCAAGCGGCAACAGGATACGCGACGAAAGGGTCATGTGGACATGGGCTCGACAATTGTGGCGGCCGGACGACCACCCGTTCGTTCAGCGTTGTAGCGGATGATTGGCCGGGGCAAAAGTACCCCTTCAGTAACCTTGATCCGGCGGGCCGGAATCAGGAGTGCGCCAGCGCGACGTCGGCGGCCGCCTCGTCACGCATATTGACCCATTTCCAGGCGCTGGTGTCGTCCAGCAGGGCACGCAGGGCCGCATTGTTCACGGCATGGCCCGGCCGCTCGGCCGAATAGCAGCCGATGATCGGCGCGCCGGCGAGATAGAGATCGCCGACGGCGTCCAGCGCCTTGTGGCGCACGAACTCGTCCTTGAAGCGCAGGCCTTCCGGATTGGCGATGCCGGTCTCGTCGAGCACGACCGCATTGTCCATCGACCCGCCGCGGGCCAGCCCGGCGGCGAGCAGCGCGTCGTAATCCTTCTTGAAACCGAAGGTGCGGGCGCGGGCGATGTCGGAGGAAAAGATTTCCGGCGTGATGTCGAAAACGCAGGCCTGGCGGCCGACCGCCTGATGCTCGAAGGCGATCTCGATCTCGATCATCGGCTTGAGCGCGGGCAGGAAGCGGGCGCGGCGCTCGTCATCCTCGATGCTGACCGGGCGCAGCACCTGGATCGCGCGGCGCGGCACGGACTGGGATTTTAGCCCCACCTGTTCGATCAGTTCGACGAAGGGCGCGGAAGACCCGTCCATCACCGGGATTTCCGAGCCGTCGACCTCGATCACGGCATCGTCGACACCGAGACCGGCCAGGGCCGCCATCAGGTGTTCCACCGTGGCGATGGAGACGCCGGCCGCGTTCTGCAGCGTCGTGCCCAGACGCACCTCGCTGACCGCATCGGCGCGCGCGGCGATACTATTGTCGCGATCGGCGATGTCGGACCGCACGAAACGGATGCCCGAGCCGGCCGACGCCGGTTGCAGGACCATGCGAACCCGCTCTCCGGTATGAAGACCGATGCCCGCGCAAACCGCGGGGGCTGCCAATGTCTGCCGGTAGATCACTGTTACACGCCGCTAGCTACTTGATACGGATCCGGTGCCGGCCTGCGGCCCCGGTGCACGACATACGTCGTCCCTCGCTTGGCAAACAACACCTTGCGCGGCCAGCACGCAATTAAAGCATTGTTGCGTTTTGTTACGCACGCGCAACACGGCGCCCGAACGCAAACGACCCGCCGGCGCGGAACCGGCGGGTCGCCTGCAATGTCATGCGGTCGGGCCTAGTTGGCCTGCCGGCGCAGAAAGGCGGGGATCTCCAGATCGCCCTCTTCCAGGCTGTCGCCGAACAGATCGCCCGAGGCCTTGGCCTGGGAGGTCTGGACCGGGGCGGTCTTGGTCACGGGTGCCGCCTTTTTCGGGGCCGGCTCGGCCGGCTTGCGACGGCGGCCGAACAGGGAGAAGCCGCGCCTGGACTCCTCGCCGGACTCGTCCCCGGCATCCCTGGACGGCGCTTCGCTGCGCCGCTGTTCGTAGCGCGCATTGAGGCTGGCCGCTTCCTCGGCCAGGCGGGCCTGGTCGCGTACGACCTGCGGCTGACGGACCTCGGTGCGCGTGTCGATGGCGACGGTGCGGCTGTCGGCGAGATAGGGGTCGTTGTCCCGCTCGATCGGCGTCTCGGCGACAGCGTCGGACAAGTCTTCGGCACCGGCCGCCCGCTTGAGCGGCTCGGCTTCCTGCTCGCTTTCCGGCGCCTGCGGCTCGGCGCGGCGGACGACGGGTTCAGGACGGGCGGCAACGGTGCGCTCGGTCTCGACGGCCGGCGCCTGACGGCCCGGACGGTCCGAACCGGTGCGCTTCCACGGCAGGATGGCGTCGTTCGGGCTGGAGCGCTCGGCGCTCTGCGGGGCCGTGCGGTGGCGCGAACGCGGATCGGCAGCCATGTCGGCCTCCGCATCGATACCGGTCGCCACAACGGACACGCGCATCGAGCCTTCCATCGTCTCGTCGAAGGTGGAGCCGACGATGATATTGGCTTCCGGGTCGACTTCGGAGCGGATCTCGTTGGCCGCCTCGTCGACCTCGTAAAGGGTCATGTCATAGCCGCCGGTGATGTTGATCAGCACGCCCGTGGCGCCCTTCATCGAGACATCGTCCAGCAGCGGGTTGGAGATGGCGGCCTGGGCGGCGTCGACGGCGCGTTTTTCGCCGGAGGCCTCGCCCGTGCCCATCATCGCCTTGCCCATCTCGTTCATCACGGCCCGCACGTCGGCGAAGTCGAGATTGATCAGGCCGGGCATGACCATCAGGTCGGTGATGCCGCGCACGCCGGAATGCAGAACCTGGTCGGCCATCGAGAAGGCTTCCGCAAAGGTCGTCTTTTCCGTGGCGATGCGGAACAGGTTCTGGTTCGGGATCACGATCAGCGTGTCGACATGATCCTGCAATTGCTCGATACCGGCCTCGGCCAGCTTCATGCGGCGCGAGCCCTCGAAGTGGAAGGGCTTGGTCACGACACCCACGGTGAGGATGCCCATTTCACGTGCGGCGCGCGCCACGACCGGTCCCGCGCCCGTGCCCGTTCCGCCGCCCATGCCGGCGGTGATGAAGACCATGTGAGCGCCGGCAAGCTGCTCGCGGATATCGTCGATGGAGTCCTCGGCGGACTGTTCACCCACTTCCGGCCGGGCACCGGCACCCAGGCCTTCGGTGATCGCCGCGCCCATCTGGATGCGCTTTTCCGACTTCGAGCGCGTCAGCGCCTGGGCGTCGGTATTGGCGACGACAAAGTCGACGCCTTCCAGACTGGCCTCGATCATGTTGTTGACCGCGTTCCCCCCGGCGCCCCCGACACCGAACACGACAATTCGCGGCCGAAGTTCGGTCGTTTCCGGGATGGAGAGATTGAGCGTCATGGGAGACCTCGTAGACGATACTTAAGGTTAACTGCGATTCACCGTGCAGTGTCGCTCCGAGACGCTTAAGCAGGGGTTAAATCCGCCGAAGATTCAGCAAGGCCGGGTTTACGCTTTGCAGTGGGCTCAGGCCGCACCGGTGCGGCGTGCGCCGCCCTCTACCCAGATGTCCCGCGCCTGCCCGTCGGCGAGCGGGGTCGCCCTATGACCGCACTCGGTAATCGCCTCGCAGAATGCGCGGGCCGGCGCGGCTTCGCGGCTGTCCTCGGGGAGGATCACGGCGATATCGAACGCAGTCATGGCGAACGAGTTGAAAAACTCGCCGATTTCCCGGCCCTCCGAGGGCGAGATGCGCATTTCAGCGCGGCGGAAATCGATCAGGATACGGTTCAGCCCGTGCGCCTCGGCCGCCTCGACCATCTGGGTGATGCAGGCCGTCGCTTCGTCCCAGTCCTCATGACCATCGATCACGACATCGACAAACCCGGACTCGGGGCGGGCTGTGATTGAATTGAAAGACATGCAGGAACCCGAAGATGCTATACCCAAGTGTCTAAGCACAGACCGGCTATGCCGTCATTTTACACTCGATAATTGTTTATTATTGCCCGACCCACCTCATGGGCGAAATTTCAGAAGCTTTCTGCGAACCAGCGCCACATCGACGCCGCCTTGCCCGGTTCCGGCTTGTTGCGGCGCGCGGCGACGGAGAAGCCGCCCATGCGCGGCGGACCGGCAATCGCCTCGGCGGCCCCGCGGGTCTCGCGGCGCACGATACCGGCCACGGCAGAGAAAGCGGGGCCCGACACGGCATCGCCCAGCCCGGTCACACCGGTCGGCCCGGCGATACGCACCTGCTTGCCGAAGACGCGGGCCGCCAGCTCGCCGGCGCCCGGCAATTGCGCGCCGCCCCCGGTCAGCACCAGGCGGCGCCCGGAGGACTTGCCGACACCGGCCGCATCGAGCCGGTCGCGGATCAGTTCGAACGTCTCTTCCAGGCGCGGCCGGATGATGGAATTGAGCAGCGAGCGCGGCGCGCTGTCATAGCTCGCCCCGTTCTCGCCGGTGACCGAGGGCACCTCGATCATCTGCTGGTCGTCCTCGGGGCTGTCCAGCGCCGAGCCGTAAAGCGTTTTCAGACGTTCCGCGGCGGCCAGCGGCGTCGACAGGCCGCGCGCCACGTCCGAGGTGACATGCGATCCGCCGACCGGCACGGCATCGATGTGCAGCAGTGCGCCCTCGGCAAAGACGGCGGCGGTCGTCGCGCCGGCGCCCATATCGATCAGGGTGGCCCCCAGCTGGACCTCGTCGTCGGCCAGGGCCGACAGGCCCGAGGCATAGGGCGTGGCCACCACGCCGCGCAGGTCGAAATGACAGCGCTCGACACAGGTGAGAAGATTGCGCAGCGGACCGATGCCCGCCGTGATGACGTGCACTTCCACGCCCAGCGTGCGGCCGAACATGCCGCGCGGATCGCGGATACCGCGGTGATCGTCGACCGACCAGGACAGCGGGATGGCGTGCAGTACGACGCGGTCTTCGGCATCGAATTCCGACAGCGCACCGTCCAGCAGGCGGCGCAGCTCGCGCTCGGTCACCTCGCGTTGCGGCAGGTCGATCTCCGCGGCGAGGCGTGTCGATGTGGGCTGGCCGGAGGACAGGGTGACCGTGACCGAGCTGACCGCCTGGGACGCCATGCGTTCGGCCTGCTCCACCGCTGCGCGGATGGCATCCGCTGCGGCATCCATGTCAACGACGGCGCCGGCGCGCACACCGCGCGAGGACTGATGCCCCACGCCGACCACGCGCGGACGCGGGCCGGACACGGTCTGGTCCGTACGGGCAATGAAACAGGCGATCTTGGACGAGCCGACATCCAGGGCCGCGCATACGCCGCCCGGCGCCTTGCCGCCGGTCACCGGATCGGAGGGGTTCGACCGAAAGAAATCCAGCACACTCACGCTTCACGCTCCCGCAATCCCGCCGCTTCCGCGCGGTCCGGACGGGCGCGGACGATCAGATCGCCCTCGCCCCGAAGATCGAAACTTTCCGCGGCCAGGCGCAGCACGCCCCGCTCGGCCTGCAGCCGGGCGAGGATGGCGATGGAGGCCGTCACATCGCCCTCGGGCAGCTTCACATCGGCGCCTGAGTCCAGGCGCAGGTTCCAGCGGCGCCCGCCGACCCGGACGGCACCGACGACCCGGTCCCGGACGATGGGGTAGTTGTCCAGCGCCTCGACGATCTCGACAACGGCCGCATTGGCCCCCTCGGCGACGACGAGCGGCAGCGCCGGCGGGTTCATCGGATCGGCCTGGGCCAGCACCACGCCATGCCGGTCGATCACCTGCAGATCGCCTTCGACCTGCCAGAGCGCATAGGGTTCGCGCGTTTCCACCACGATGGCGACGCGGTCGGGCAGGAGGCGCGCCACGGTAGCGCGGCGCACGGTGGGCAGCGCTTCGATACGCGTTCTGACGGTCTGTGGATCGACGGCAAAGATCGGCTGGCCGTCATAGACCTCGCTGGCCAGGACGATGGCATGGGCGGCTTCGCCGCGGGCGCCGGTCACATCGACGGCGCGCACGGCAAAACCGACGCCGGAGAGGCGATGCCCGGCAAACTGGCGCAGTTCGGTGG
The DNA here is from genome assembly GCA_034659015.1 of Pseudomonadota bacterium. Classification (GTDB taxonomy): domain Bacteria; phylum Pseudomonadota; class Alphaproteobacteria; order Caulobacterales; family Maricaulaceae; genus Maricaulis. The sequence goes on from JAYEGL010000014.1 coordinate 152,320, forward strand.
CGGCATCGTCGAGCTGACCGAAAAGCGCGAGCCCGCCCACGGCGACGGCCACAAGGCCGGCGACCGCAAGCCCGCCCAGACGGGCGGTCTTGGCCATTCGGTATCGCACACCCCGGATCCGGGCCTCGGCCCAGTTACGAAAACGCCGCGGTGCGGACACCGCGGCGGATCGGGGTTGGGACTTGCGCCGGGCCGTCTTTCGCGACCCGCCGCGTCTCACCTTCGACACGACGCATTCTCCGCCATCCAATGAACGAGGTCGGCAAAACCGATCCCGCAATATTGCGCCTGTTCGGGCGCGAGTGATGTCGGAGTCATGCCCGGCTGGGTGTTAATTTCGAGTAACCATAGCGGTTCTGCATTGTCCGGATCGTAACGGAAATCAGCCCGCGTCAGACCGCGGCATCCCAGCGCCTCATGCGCCTTCAGCGCCAATTCCTTGGCTCTTTCCGCGATTTCCTCCGGCACCGGTGCGGGTAAAATATGATCGGACCCGCCATCGGCGTATTTCGCGTCATAATCGTAAAACGTCGTCTTGGGCACGATCTCGGTGACGCAGAGCGGCCTGTCCTCCATCACCGACACGGTCAGCTCGCGCCCGGGAATGTAGCGCTCGATGAGAACCTCGTCGCCCAGCGCCCAGGCCGTCGAGCCCAGCTCGGCCGGCGGCCGGTTGGCACCCTCCAGCACGATATGCACGCCCACGGACGAGCCCTGCGCATTCGGCTTGGCGACATAGGGCGGCTTCATGACATGCGCCTTGGCCGCCTCGAACCGGTTGGCGATGACGCCTTCCGGGCAGGGAATACCGGCCGCGCGCAGCACCTCCTTGGCCTTCTGCTTGTCCATGGCCAGGGCCGAGGCCAGCACGCCGGAATGCGTGTAGGGCTTGCCGAAATGCTCCAGAACGCCCTGCACCAGCCCGTCCTCGCCCCACTCGCCGTGCAGCGCGTTGAACACGATGTCCGGATCCGCCGCGACCAGCTGGGCATAGAGGTCGCGCCCCGCATCGATCTCGACCACGTCGTAACCCGCCTCGCGCAGGGCCTTCCCACAGGCCGCGCCGGATACCAGGGAGACATCGCGTTCCGGTGACAGACCGCCCATCAGGACGGCAACGCGCTTGCCCATCGCTACACCGCCTGTCCGGGAATCGGGTGTCCGGGAAGGGGCTGTCCGGCATCGGGCGACGCGACTTGTGCATCGCGGATCACCATCTGCTCCGCCCCGACCCCGCGCGCCACGCCGATCAGATCGGCCAGCGCCTTGGCCGGCGCAGACCCGAAATCGATCAGCAGCATGCCCGGCTCTGGCCAGGCACAGGCATGAATGTGAAAGCCCGGCTTGGACCGCGGCGAAGCCGCCGGCGTGTCACGGACCATGCCGAACCAGTGATTGAACCACTCGGTGACCTTGTCCTTGTCCCAGATCGCACCGGGGATTTCGGCCACCGCCCGGTCCCAGCGGAAGGGATGCAGCTGTACCATCACCCCGTCGACCGGACCCTGCATCGGCGGGAATCCGAGCATCTCTTTCGGGCTGTATTCCAGGGTCCGGGCATTGTCGCCCTCGGTGACGGCGAAATCGACCCGGCACAGCTTGCGGGCAAAATTGGTCTGGCCCTGGATCTCGTAGAGGCGCTCGCCGCTGCCCTGGGAGTGCTGGCGGATCTGTTCGTTCAGCCAGGCCGCATAGCCTTCCACATACTGGTTCCGGACCGGCTCGATCGCCTTGATGAATTCATCGCTCATTGGGGCGTCTCCTCCTGGGTTCTTCCGATACGCCTGACTTCCCATCGCAGGTCGACGCCGTGCGTCTCGCGGACACGCGCCCGGACGGTCTCCCCCACCTCTTCCAGATCGGCCGCCGTGGCGGAACCGTCATTGATCAGGAAATTGCAGTGCTGTTCGGAGAAACGCGCGCCGCCGACGCTGAAACCGCGGCCTCCCACGCTGTCGATCAACTGCCAGGACTTGCGCTGGTCCGGCGTGCCGGGCGGGTCGGGATTGGCAAAGGTCGAGCCGGACGTTTTCTCGCGGATCGGCTGGGTCTGTTCGCGCCGCGCGGTGATCTCGCCCATGCGCGCCTCGATGGCGGCCGGTTCGTCCGGCGTGCCCTGGAAGACGGCTTCGACGAAGATCCAGTCTTCGGGCGCCGCACAATGGCGATAGCTGTAGGCCAGCTCGTCCGGCGTGGCGACGATGCGCCGGCCCGACCGGTCCAGCGCCACGGCCTCGACGAGGACATCGGCGGTTTCCTGATCGTAACAGCCGGCATTCATGCGCAGCGCGCCGCCGATCGTGCCGGGCACGCCGATCAGATACTCCATCCCCGCCAGCCCGGCCTTGGCCGCGGCCTTGGCGACCATCCGGTCGAGTGCGCCCGCTCCGGCCCGCAGGCGGTGACCGTCGAGCGCCTCTGTCTTCGCAAAGGGCGGACCGAGACGGACCACCACGCCGGGCACACCGCCGTCGCGGACCAGCGTGTTGGACCCGGCGCCGAGCACATGCACGGGAATATGCTTTGACGTTCCGGCCAGGAATTGTGCCAGGTCGGCTTCATCGGCGGGCAGGAAGAGCACATCCGCCGGACCGCCCACGCGCAGCCAGGTGATGTCCTTCAGCGGTGCGCCTTCGACATATTTGCCGCGGACGGGCGGGAGGCTGTCGAGAAAACCCGTCATGCCGCACCTCCATCCTTCCCCTTGATGGGGACTGAGGCGCCAAAGGACATGCCCGGTGGCATGTCCGACGCAACGAAGGACCGCGCCGAAGGCGTGGTGGATGGGGTGGGGGCGAGGTGTGTGCGGCGTTCCACAGAACCGCCAAAACCGGGATTCACCCCTTCCGAGCCGAAGCTTCGCTTCGGCCCACCTTCCCCATCAAGGGGAAGGAGATGGATGGCACGAGCGGGCGCCATCACCCCAACGCCTCCAGCTCGCCGGGCAGGGCATAGGCCCATTGCGTGATGTCGCCCGCGCCGAGGCAGAGCACGATATCGCCCTCGCCCGCGCGTCTGGCCACTTCCGCCGCGACATCCTCCCGGGTCACCGGCGCGGCATCGCGATGGCCGTGCTTGGCGAGGCTGGCGACCAGGTGATCCCGGTCGGCGCCCTCGATCGGGTCCTCGCCGGCGGTATAGACCGGCGCCACAAGGACGCTGTCGGCATCGTTGAAACAGGTCGAGAAGTCCTCGAACAGGTCGTGCAGGCGGGAATAGCGGTGCGGCTGAATGACCGCGATCACCTTGCCGGTCGAAGCCTGGCGCGCCGCGCGCAGCACGGCCGCGATCTCGACCGGGTGGTGACCGTAATCGTCGATGATGGTCGCGCCCTTCCAGGTGCCGGTCCGGGTGAAGCGCCGCTTCACGCCGCCGAACCCCTGCAGCGCCTCCTTGGCCGCCGCTTCGGTCAGACCCAGCTCGCGCGCCGTCGCCAGCGCCGCGACGGCGTTGAGCACGTTGTACTCGCCCATCATCGGCAGAACGATGTCCTGCCAGGTTTCGGCCGTCTGGCCGCGCAGCCGGAAACTGACGTCGAAGGTCGAGCCCGACGGCTCCATGCGCAGATTCTCCAGCCGAACATCGGCCTGCGGGTTCATGCCGTAGGTGATGACCCGGCGATCCTCGATCCGGCTGGCCAGCGACTGGACTTCCGGATGATCGGTGCACAGGACCGCGAAGCCGTAGAAGGGCAGGTTCTCCACGAACTGGTAGAAGGCCTGCCGCAGGGCATCGAAACTGCCGTAATGCTCCATGTGCTCCGGATCGATATTCGTCACGATCGCGACGGTGGCGCGCAGTTTCAGGAAGGAGCCGTCGCTCTCGTCGGCCTCGACCGCCATCCAGTCGCCCAGCCCCATCTTGGCGTTGGAGCCGTAGGCGGAAATGATGCCGCCATTGATCACGGTGGGGTCGACACCGGCCGCATCCATCAGCACGGAGACCAGCGAAGTGGTCGTCGTCTTGCCGTGCGTGCCGCCCACGGCGACGGCGAATTTCAGCCGCATCAGCTCGGCCAGCATTTCCGCCCGGCGCACGACGGGGACCTTCCTGGCCCGGGCAGCCACGAGCTCGGGATTGTCCGGCTTGATCGCCGAGGAGACGACAATGGCCCCGGCCCCCTCGACATTCTCGGCCGCATGGCCGATGGCGACTTTCGCGCCCAGCCCTTCAAGACGTTCCACATTCGGATTGGCGCGGATGTCCGATCCCTGCACCTGATAGCCCAGATTCAGCATTACCTCGGCGATGCCGCTCATGCCGATGCCGCCGATACCGACGAAATGCACGGGGCCGACCGGGAAAGGCAGGGCGGTAAACTTCATGTCAGCGCTCCTCGCACCAGGCCATCGACGGATTTGGCCAGCGTTTCGGCCGCGTCCGGACGGCCGAGCGAACGCGCCGCCGCGGCCCGTTCGGCCAGGTCTTCGGGGTTGGTAAGACGGGTTTCGAGCAATTGTGCCAGACGTTCGGCAGTGAAATCGGCCTCGCGCACCATGTCGGCGGCGACGGCCTGGACGAGACCGTCGGCATTGGCGGCCTGGTGATCGTCCGTGGCGATGGCGAGCGGGCAGAAGATCGCCGGACGGCCCACGCCCGCCACTTCCGACACGGTGGACGCGCCGGAGCGGCCGATCACGAGATGACTGGCCGCATAGAGCGCGCCAACATCCTCGAAGAAGGGTTCGCAGGTGGCGTTCACGCCGGCATTTGCATAGGTCTCGCGTGCCATGGGGAGGGATTCCTCCCGGGTCTGTTGGACCACATCAAGGCGGGATCGCAGCAATTCCGGGAGTTTTGCCACCGCCGCCGGCACGGTTTCCGACAGGATGCGCGCACCCAGCGATCCGCCCAGCACGAGCAGATTGATCCGCCCGTCCCTGTCCAGCTCCGGATAGCCCGCGCCGCGCGCCTCGATGATCGGCGTGCGCAGCGGATTGCCGGTGAGGATGTGACGCTTGCGGGCCTTCTCCGGCAAACGGTCGAGACGTTCGAAGCCCGAGGCGACGAAGCCCGCCTTCGCGGCGAACATCCGGTTCACCCGGCCGAGCACCGCATTCTGCTCGTGAATGGCGAAGGGAATGCGCATCGACTGCGCCACGGCGAGCGCGGGAAAGGCGGGATAGCCGCCGAAACCGGCCACGGCATCGGGCTTCCAGCGCTGCACGATGCCGCGCGTCTGGGCGAAGCCCTGGGTCAGCTCGAGCGCCGCTCTGGCCAGTTTGAGCGGATTCTTCGTCGACGGACTGGCCGCATGGATCTCGTCGATCGCGACGGCCGGGAAGTCCCTGGTGTGGCGCAGGCCCCGCGCATCGGTCACCAGGCGTACCTGCCAGCCGCGCGCGACCAGCGCGTCGGCAGCGGCACGCGCAGGAAAGATATGGCCGCCGGTTCCGCCGGCGGCGATCAGGCAACGGCGCGGCGTCATGCCGGATGCCGCAGCGCATAGGCGCCGGGACGGCGCCGGGTAAAGGCCAGCAGGAGGCCGGCCCCGAAGGCGAGCGCAAGCATGGAGGACCCTCCGTAGGACACGAAGGGCAAAGTCATGCCCTTGGGCGGGATGAGGTTCAAGTTCACACCGATGTTGACCAGCGCCTGCAGGGCGAATTGCAGGGCCAGGCCGGCGACGGCGAGCTGGGCGAAACTGTCCTGCAGGCGCATGGCCTGGGCCCAGGCCCGCGTCACCAGGATGGCGAACAGGCCGATGATGGCCAGCGAGGCGATCAGGCCGAATTCCTCGGCCGCGACGGCGAAGATGAAATCGGCATGGGCGTCGGGCAGGAAGTTCTTCACCTCGCCCTCGCCCGGCCCGGCCCCCGCGATCCCGCCGCGCGAGATCGCCTCCATCGCCTGGTCGATCTGATAGGTGTCGCCGCTTTCCGGATTGACGAAACGGTCCACGCGGCTGGCAACGTGCGGGAAGGTGAAATAGGCCAGGGTCGAACCGCCGACCGCCAGCCCGCCCAGCACCGACACCCAGAGCCAGGACAGGCCGGAGGCAAAGAAGACGCCGCCGAAACACAGGGTGAGCAGCACCGACTGGCCGAAATCTGGCTGGGCCATGAGCAGCCCGATCGAGACGATATAGATGCCGAAGGCGATGGCCCGGCCGGGGATCGGCGCACCGCGCCTTTCTTCGGCAAACAGCCAGGCCGCTGTGACAATCAGCGCCGGCTTGAGGAATTCGGATGCCTGCAGCGACAGCGGGCCGACCCGGATCCAGCGGGTCGCGCCCTTGACTTCGTGGCCGATGAAGAGCGTCGCCACCAGCAAGAGGAGAGACCCGCCCAGCGCCAGGATCGCCAGACGTCTGGCGCCTTTCGGATTGAAGGCGGACACGGCGAGCATTCCGATGACGCTGATCCCGGCAAAGGCGCTCTGCCGGTAGAAGAAGTAGAAGGGTTCGTCGATCCCGATGCGTCCGGCAATGGCCGGGCTGGCCGCCATCGACAGGACCAGGCCAATGGTGATCAACGCCAGCACCACGAAGAGCAACGTCCGGTCGACCCCGCGCCACCAGGTCGCCAGACCGCGCGACATGTCCTGGATCACGTCACGCCCTCCGCCATGCCGACATGATCCTTGAGCGCTTCGACAATGGTCCGGAAGGCATCGCCGCGCGCCTCGTAGGAGACAAACTGGTCGAAGGACGCCGCCGCCGGCGAGAGCAGCACGACCTCGCCCGCTCCGCCGTCGGCCCAGGCGTCGCGCGCCGCCATCGCCACGGCGTCCTGCAGCGTGCCGCACTTCGTATAGGGGACGCGGCCGTCGAGTTCTCCGGCAAAGCGCGCCTCGGCCTCGCCGATCAGATAGGCCCGGGCGATGCGACGGGCGGCGCCCAGGGCCGGCTCCAGCCCGCTCTCCTTGGCCCGCCCGCCGACGATCCAGCGGATGCGATCATAGCAGGTCAGCGCCTGGATCGCCGCCTCGGCATTGGTGGCCTTGCTGTCATTGACGAAGCGCACGCCGTTGATGGTGGCGACCGTCTCCTGGCGGTGCGGCAGGCCGGGGAAGGTGTAGATCGCCTCGGCGGCGGCACGGGCCGACACGCCAAGCAGGCGCACCACGGCCAGCGCCGCGGCGACATTCTGTGCATTGTGCCGGCCCGGCAGGGCCGGTGCCCGCGCCAGGTCGACGGCGGGATGGGAGGCGGTATCCAGGGCGTCGTAGACACGGTCGCCCAGGGCATAGACGCCGCGCGCAAAGACCCGGCCGGCGGAGATCGGCACGACCTGATCCTCGCGCCGCGTCTTGCGCAGGCGCGAGAAGAAGGCCGAGGTGTCGTTGTCGTCGATGCCGATCACGGCCGAGCCGGACGGCGACTGCATCTCGAACAGGCGCTGCTTGGCGTGGAAATAGCCCTGAAAATCGCCATGCCGGTCGATATGGTCCGGCGTGATGTTGAGCAGGACGGCGATATCGCAGGCGAGCGTGCGCGTCAGGTCGATCTGGTAGGAGGACAGTTCCAGCACGTAGTGCATGCCCGGGCTCGGCGGGTCCTGGGCGAGGATGGCCTCGCCGATATTGCCGCCGACGACCACCTTCCGGCCGGTCTCGCGCAGGATATGGCCGATCAGCGCGGTCGTGGTCGACTTGCCGTTGGTGCCGGTGATGCCGATCACTTTCGGGCGGCGCTTTTCCGGCAGGTCGGCCAACGCCATGGCGAAGAGTTCGGTATCCCCGATCACCGGCGCGCCGACGGCGTTGGCCAGCTCCACCATGCGATGCGGTTTGGGGTGGGTCAGCGGAATGCCCGGCGACAGGATGAGGGCGGCGATATCGCCCCAGTCGCGCCGGTTGAGATCGTCGAGAACCAGGCCCTCGCCGGCCGCACGCTCGCGCGCGGCCTCCGTGTCGTCCCAGCACGACACGTGAGCACCCCCGGCCGCAAGAGCCTTTGCCGTCGCTATGCCTGTGCGCCCCAATCCGAACACAGCGACACGGCGGCCTTCATATGCATGGATCGGGATCATGAAGGCCCGTTATCTCAGTTTCAGGGTGGCAAGTCCAATCAGCGCCAGCACGACGGCAATGATCCAGAAGCGGATGACGATGGTCGGCTCGGCCCAGCCATGGCGTTCGAAATGGTGGTGGATGGGCGCCATCTTGAAGACGCGCTTGCCGGTCAGCTTGAAACTGGCGACCTGCACCATCACCGAGACGATCTCCAGCACGAAGAGCCCGCCCACGATGGCCAGCACGATCTCGTGCTTCACGGCCACGGCGATGGCGCCCAGCGCCCCGCCCAGCGAGAGCGAGCCGGTATCGCCCATGAAGACCATGGCCGGCGGCGCATTCCACCAAAGAAAACCCAGCCCGGCGCCCAGCAGGGCCCCGCAGAAGACCAGGAGCTCACCGGTGCCGGCCGTGTAATGAACCTGCAGGTATTCGGCAAAGTCGACGCGTCCGACGACATAGGCGATGGCGCCGAAGGTCGCCGCTGCGATCATCACCGGCACGATGGCCAGACCGTCCAGCCCGTCCGTCATGTTGACCGCATTGCCGGCACCGACGATGACGATGCAGCCGAAGACGTAGAAGAGCGGGCCGATATTGATCACCAGATCCTTGAAGAAGGGAAAGGCGACCGATGTCGTCATGGCGCTGTCCATGCCCAGCCCGCGCGCGGTGGCCGTCGCCCAGACGACCGCGATCAGGGCAATGGCGAATTCCGTGGCCAGTTTCAGCCGGCCGGAAAAGCCTGCCGTGGATTGCTGGGTGACCTTGAGATAGTCGTCGATGAAACCGATGATGCCGAAACCGGCGGTCACGAAGACGACGATCCAGACATAGGCGTTCGACAGGTCGGCCCACAACAGGGTGCCGACCATCACGCCGAGCAGGATCAGGAAGCCGCCCATGGTGGGCGTGCCGGTCTTTTCCACGACATGGCGCTCGATGCCTTCGGCCCGGATCGGCTGGCCCTTGCCCTGTTTCTTGCGCAGCCAGGCGATCATCGGCTTGCCCAGCAGGAAGGCGATCAGCAGCGCCGTCATCAGCGCGCCGCCCGTGCGGAAGGTGATGTAGCGGAACAGGTTGGCCAGCTGGAGATCTTCCGCCAGCGGCGACAGGAGCAAATAGAGCATATGCGGGTCAGGCCTCCGTCAATCCGAGCGCGGAACCGTCGGCCAGATATGCGGCAATCCTGTGGAGGCCGGAGGCGTTGGATCCCTTCACCAGAACCACATCCCCCGGCCGGATTGCCGACTTGATCAGATCAAGCCCCTCGTCCGCGGTCGCCGCATAGCCTGCGCGGCGGGTCTCCGGCAAGGCGTCGTGCAGGCTGCGCATGCGGCTGCCGCACGCATAGACCCTGTCGACGCCGGCCTCGGCGAGCGGTTCGGCGAGGGCCGCATGAAGCGCAGCTTCGTCCGGCCCCAGTTCCAGCATGTCTCCCAGAACCGCGATCCGGCGCCCGCCCTCGCCGGGGCGTGCGGCGCCGAGCGCCGAGATCGCGGCTGCCATGGAGACGGGATTGGCGTTGTAGGCATCGTCGAGCAGGGTGAATTGCCCGCCCGCAGGATGATCGACCGTCAGGGCGCGCCCGCGTCCGGCCCCGGCTTCCAGCCCGGCCAGAGCATCGGCGACATCTTCGGCATCCAGACCCGCCCCGGCGCAGGCGGCGAAGATGGCCGCGATATTCCAGGCCCAGTGCATGCCCGACGCCTTGATGCTGAAAGGCGTCCGCATGCCCAGCACATTGATGATGCCGCGCGATCCGTGGAGCCCGGTCTCGAATTCCTCGATGCGGATGGCAGCGTCGCTGGAGGCGCCGAAATCGAGCATGAAGGCTGCGCCGGAATGACGAGCGTGACGGGCGAGACGTTCCGCCTGGGGATCGTCGGCCGGATAGATGGCCACGCCGTCGGTTTCCAGGCCCTCGTAGATTTCAGACTTGGCGTCGGCGATCGCCTCGATCGTGCCGAGATTTTCCAGGTGCGCCGGTGCGATGCGCGTGATCATGGCGACCTGCGGCCGCACGAGGGAAGACAGGTCACGGATCTCGCCGGCATGGTTCATGCCCAGCTCGAACACGGCGCGCTGCGTCTCGCGCGGCATGCGCGCCAGGGTCAGCGGCACGCCCCAGTGATTGTTGTAGGACTTCACGCTCCAGTGCGCCGGACCGGCCGCACGGAAGACCGCCGCCAGCGCTTCCTTCACCGACGTCTTGCCGACACTGCCGGTGACCGCGACGCGAATGGCGTCGCTGCGCTCGCGCGCCGCCTCGCCCAGGCTGCGCAACGCGCCCAGCGTATCCTTGACCTGCAGCGCCGGCTCCAGGCCCAGATCGCCGCGCGAGATCAGACAGGCCGCAGCCCCCGCTTCCAGGGCGGCGGCGGCATAGTCGTGCCCGTCGCGCTCGTCGGTGAGCGCCACGAAGAGATCGCCCGGCTTTAGGGTCCGGCTGTCGATCGACACACCGGAACAGGTCCAGCCGGTGTCGCCGAGCAGCATGCCGCCGGTTGCGGCCATGGCCTGCCGGGCCGTCCAGAGCGGTTCAGACATGAGCGGCCTCCCTTTCGCCCAGGGCCTTGCGGGCCTCCTCGCGATCGTCGAAAGGCAGCGTCGTGTCGCCCACGATCTGCCCGGTCTCGTGTCCCTTGCCCGCAATCAGCAGGCAGTCGCCGGCCTCCAGCATGGTGACGCCGTGGCGGATGGCAGCGCTGCGCTCGCCGATCTCCTCGGCCCCGGGGCAGCCCTTGAGGACCGCCGCGCGGATCGCGGCCGGGTCCTCCGATCTCGGATTGTCGTCGGTGACGATGACGTGGTCGGCCTGGCTGGCCGCGATGGCCCCCATCTTCTGGCGCTTGGACGGGTCGCGGTCGCCCCCGCAGCCGAAGACGACGATCACCCGGCCCCGGGTGTGCGGGCGTGCGGCCCGCAGAAGCTTGTCCAGACCGTCCGGCGTGTGGGCGTAGTCGACCAGAACCGGCGCCGCATCGCGCGTTTCGCCGACCTTCTCCAGCCGCCCGGGCACGCCATCCAGCTGGCCCAGCGTCCCGAGCACGACCGGCATCGCCACGCCGTCGCCCAGCGCGATGGCTGCCGCGCACAGCGCGTTGAGGATCTGGAATTCGCCGACGAGCGGGATTTCCAGATGATGGTCCTCGCCCTTCCAGGCGAAACTCACATCCTGGCTGGCCGGGCGCGGTGTGATCTCGCGGATCGAGAGGTCCTCGCCGCGCCAGCCGATGGTCAGGGTATCGAGGCCGCGTGTGCGGGCGGTTTCGGCCATGCGCCGTCCCCACTCGCTATCGACATTGATCACGGCGCGCCCGTCCGCTGCGACCCGCTGCGAGAACAGCAATTCCTTGGATGCGAAATAGTCGGCGAAATCGGGATGATAATCCAGGTGATCCTGGGTCAGGTTGGTGAAGGCGCCGACCGAGACACGCACGCCGTCCATGCGGTGCTGCTTCAGACCGTGGCTGGACGCCTCCATCGCCAGATGGGTCACGCCCTCGCCCGCCAGCGCGTCGAGCGCGCGATGCAGGGCGACCGCGTCCGGCGTGGTGTAGCCGGTCACTTCCCGGTCGGCGCCGCGGGTCACGCCCAGCGTGCCCAGACAGGCCGCGTCATGACCGACCGCGGCCCAGATCTGGCGCAGGAATTCCACGGTGGAACTCTTGCCGTTCGTGCCTGTGATGGCGACGACATGGTCCGGCTGGCGCGGATAGAAGCGCGCCGCGAGCTCGGCCAGCACGGCGGCCGGCTCGTCGGTCACCAGCACGGGAATGTCGAGACCTTCCAGGGCGATATCGGTGAGGATCACCGACGCCCCCCGGGACATCGCCTGGGGGATGAAGTGCCGTCCGTGCGCCTTCACGCCCGGCAGGGCGGCGAACAGGAAGCCCGGCTCGACCTTGCGGCTGTCCAGCGTCAGGCCGCGCACCTCGATGGCGCCATCCTCGGGCGCGAATTCATCGTCGGGCATCAGCTCGGCCAGTTTCACGGGATCATCTCCGGCATGAGGGCGGCGCGGATCAGCGCCGCGCGTTCGCCGTGATCGGCTTCGGCGCGCTCCACGCCGAGAATGGGGGCGATCCGGGAGACGATGTCGCCGACCGCTGGCGCAGCGGTCCATCCGCCGGTGGCGTAGCCATAGGTCGATTCATTGCCGTGTGGCTCGTCCAGCAACACAAGAACTGCATATTGCGGATCGTCCGACGGGAAGACGGCGGAGAAGGACGAGATCAGCCGGTTCCGGTCATAGCCGCCGCGCGAGGGTTTTTCCGCCGTGCCGGTCTTGCCGGCCACGCGGTAGCCGATCGCTTCGGCATAGCCGCCTGTCCCCTCGGTGACGTTCTCGCGCATCAGGTCGATCACCGCGCGCGCGGCCTCGGACGACATCACGCGCTCGCCGACGATCGTCTCGTCGGCGGCGACGGGCAGCAGGGTCGGCGGCACGTAGACACCGTCATTGGCGATGGCCGCAAAGGCCGCGATGGTCGCAATCGGGCTGACGGCGAGACCGTGCCCGTAGGAGATGGTTGCCGTCTCGGTCGGACCCCATTGCCGCGGCAGCAGCGGGTCGGCGCTTTCGGCCAGCTCGATGGGCGCGCGCTCCAGCAGGCGCAGATCGCCCAGAAAGCCGCGCTGCGTGTCGGCACCGGCCTCAAGCGCGATCAGGCTGGAGCCGATATTGGACGAATGGGTGAAGATCTCCGACAGGGTAAGCCGGCGGTTTTCCGCATGGTAGTCGTGGATGGTATGCCCGCCGATCTCCAGCGGGTTGGAGGCGTCATAGCCGCTTTCCAGCGTTGCCGTTCCGTTTTCCAGCGCCATGGCGACCGTGAAGGCCTTGAAGGTCGAGCCCATCTCGTAGACCGACTGTGCGGCTCGATTGAGGCGGCCGCCGGCATCGGCGTCGGCTGGACGGTTGGGATCGAAATCCGGCAGGGAGACCAAGGAAAGGATCTCGCCGGTGCCGACATTCATCACCACGCCGACGGCGGCCTCGGCCTCGAAGTCGGCCATGGTGGAACGCAGCACTTCGTCGACATGGAATTGCACGGACATGTCGATGGACAGGGCGACCGGACGGCCATCGCCGGACAGCAGCGCGCTGTCGAAGGCCCGCTCGGCACCGGCCAGCCCCGCCATGTCGCGGTCGGTATAGCCGACAATATGCGAGGCCAGCCGCCCGCGCGGATAAACCCGGCGCGGCTCCATCCGGAAGCCCAGCCCCGGCAGACCCAGAGAAAACACGGCCTGGCGCTGGCGCGGCGTTAGATTGCGGCGCACCCAGACGAAACGGCCGCGCCCGCCCAGCTCCTCGGTCAGCGCGTCGACATCGACATCCGGCAGCACGGTGGCGAGCGCCTCGGCCGTCTCGCGCGCATCCCAGACCAGGCTGGGATCGGCGTAAAGAGAGTGGGTCTGCAGCGTCGTCGCCAGCACCTGGCCGGTCCGGTCGAACAGATCGCCGCGGGTTTCCGCGTGCGCCGTCTGGCGCGCCACCGGCGCCGCATTGGCCGGCCCCATGACGGCGATATCCACCGCCCGGCCCACCAGCAGCAGGAAACCCAGCGCCAGGCTCATCCCCATGATGCGCAAGCGCGAACGCGCCGCATCCAGCGCCTTCGTCTCGTCGCTCTCGATACGCAGGAGGCGGGACATGTCGGCCGGCGCAGCCTCGGCCAGGGGCGGCAGCGCGACGCTGCGCGACTTGGCGGAGACCTGTCTGCGGAACGGCCAGAGGCGCATCAGTCAGGCCCTCCGACTTCACGCGGCTCGGCCAGGGCGTACCCGTCGACGCGCTCCTCGCGCACGACACGGCTGTCCGGACGCAAGCCCGCGTCGCGCGCGCCGGTATCGGCGAGCAGCGGCAGGTCGCTCAACTCGACCTCGCGGGTCGGATCGAGCGGTTCGAAGCCCAGATAGCGGCGCGCCAGGGCGCGCAGGCGCTCGGGGTCTTCCAGATGGGCGATCTCGACATTGAGCACGTTGATCTGGCGCCGCTCCTCGGCCAGCTGGGACTGGATGTTCTCGAGCCGCTCCTGGGAGCTCTTCGCCTCGGCCTTGGCGATATAGAGCGCCACCGCCAGCGCCGCGGCGACGACAAACGCGATCGCATTCAGCGTGCGGATCATAGCGCGGCCTCCAAACGAGCAAGCGACACAACACTTCGATAAAGCTCCGGACCGTCAGTGACGGCGGGAGCCTCGGTACGGATCGCGGCGCGCAGCTTGGCCGAGCGGGCCCGCGTATTGGCCGCCGCCTCCTGCGCACTGGCCTCGACAGCCTTGCGGTGCAGCAGCCGGAAACTGGGCTCGGGACCCGCATCGACGACCGGCGCGTGACGCGAACCGCCGCCTCCTGCCAGCCCGGCCCGGGCCCGCAGGAAGGTCTTAACCATGCGATCCTCCAGTGAATGGAAGGTAACCACGACGAGCCGCCCGAGCGGCGCGAGCAGCCGCTCGGCCGCCTCCAGCGCGCGGGCCAGTTCGCCCAGCTCGTCATTGACGAAAATCCGCAAGGCCTGGAAGACGCGCGTGGCCGGGTGAATTTTCGAATGTTTTCCGCCGGTTGCGCGCGAGACGATATCCGCGAGCCGATCCGTTGTCTCGATCGGCCCCTCCTCGCGGGCGGTAATCAGATATTTCGCGACACGGCGCGAACGGCGCTCCTCGCCGTATACATAAAATATGTCTGCCAACTCCTGCTCGGACAGCAGATTGACGGCATCGGCCGCGGTCGGCCCGTCGCCGGCCATGCGCATGTCCAGCGGGCCGGGCTTCTGGAAGGAAAAGCCGCGCTCGGCCTGGTCGATCTGCATGGAGGAGACGCCGATATCCAGCACGATGCCGTCGACATGCTCGCCGCCATTGCTGCGCACCACCTCTTCCATCGCGGAGAAGGGCGCTTCCACGAAGACGAAACGGCCGGGGGCCGCCTGCTTGAGATGCTCGGCAGCCGGGCGAACGGACGGGTCGCGATCGATCCCGATCAGACGGCAATCGGCCGCGGAGAGGATGGCGCGTGAATAGCCGCCTGCGCCGAACGTGCCGTCGATATAGAGGGCGCCGTCGCGCGGCTCGAGCGCGTGCAGCACCTCGTCCAGCATCACGGGCACATGAGACGCACCGGTCATGATCCGCCTCCCTGGCGCGGCGGCAGGCGCAGCGACTTCTTGTTGTCGCGCGCGAAGCTGCGGGCGTTTTTCTTGCGCTCGGCGAGCCGGTCCGGATTCCAGATCTCGAAACGCGAGCCCAGGCCGACGAAGGCTGCCTTGCCGTCGAGGCCGGCGTGCTCGATCAGGTCCCGGGGAAGGGTGACACGGCCGGTGCCGTCGAAGGCCAGGCCGCGGGTGTCGCCGAAAATGGTCTGCTCGAAGGCGGCGCGGGCGTCGTCATAGGGGTCCATCTCCTCGAGCAGGTCCAGATAGCGGTCGAGCAGGGCCTGCCCGCCGCCTTCCAGATACCCGCCCTCGAAAGACGGCCACACATAGATTTTCTCTTCGGGATCGTTCTTGACGACCGCGCGGAAACCCGCCGGCACGGAAACCCGTCCCTTTGCGTCCACACCATTGATCGTCGTCGACAGAAACACGTTCGAGATACCCCCTGCCCCATGCGGACCGGTCTCACATGGTTAACTATGGGATAACATGGGTTCAGATGGGAAACAATGACGAAAGGGTCGTTTCACATGGATTAACGCGCCCTTCGAAGTATTCGCGCGGTGGAAAATCAAGAACAGAGGCGGAACATTAAGTTAATATCCACAGCCCCTGGCCGCGCGAGACGGGCCAAGTCCGGTCAAACGCGCAATCGGTTCGATTTTTTCCGGAATGGAACAAGCAGTCTCGCGACGCGACGAAACGCAGCGATCCGGCGGGCATGGCGCCGCGCCTTCGGGTATTCGTGCGGGAATGGAAAGGATCAGGCGGCCTGTAAGCCGGGTTCTGTCCCCCGGACCGGAGTCCGGGGTGGCGACCATTCCTCTGCGGCCGGCCTTGCGGCCGGCCTGATGCAACCTACCCGGATGACATGCGGAGACGCATGTGCGGCCGAAACCGCGCTCATCCCTATTCGGTCTTGCTCCAGGTGGGGCTTGCCGTGCCCCCTTCCTTGCGGTCGGGGCGGTGCGCTCTTACCGCACCCTTTCACCCTTGCCGGGCCCGAAGGCCCGGCGGTCTGCTCTCTGCTGCGCTTTCCCTGGGGTCACCCCCGCCGGACGTTATCCGGCACCTTGTCTCCGTGGAGCCCGGACTTTCCTCGACGACGCCGTTTCCGGCCTTGCCGCCGCGGCCGCCCGGCCACCTGATCGCCCCCTAGATCGGGCATGCCGCCCGGCCCGTCAAGACGCCGACGCCACCCGGGCGATGAGAGCACGGGTCTCCGCGTCGAGCGCGCCATCGACGCGGCCCGGCCGCCAGCGCCGCTGGAAGGCTTCCACCACCGCTTCCAGACCCGGCTCGAGCCCGTAACCGATGCGTTCGAGCAGGGCTTCCGGCTCACCCTCCGCCCGGGCATCGGGCAGGGCCAGCGCAGCACCGGACGCGGCCAGCTGCGGCCAGGGGAATTTCTCGCCGGGATCGGTCTTGCGGCCCGGCGCCACGTCGGAATGGCCGATCACATCGCGGGGCGCGATCCCGTGCCGTCCCATGATATCCCGCACCAGTTCCGTCACGGCCTCGATCTGGACCGCGGGAAAGCCGGGCAGGCCGAAATCATGCCCGCCATTGACGATCTCGATGCCGATCGAGGCGGAATTCACGTCCCGCTCGCCGCGCCAATAGCTGACACCGGCATGCCAGGCGCGCATCGCCTCGGCGACGAGGCGGCAGACGCCGCCGTCCTCCTCAACCATGTAGTGAGCGGACACCGAGACTTCCGGATCGCACATCCGCGCCAGCGCCGCCGCGCCGGTCTTCATGCCGGTATAGTGCAGCACGACGAGGGAGAGCGGCCGTTTGCGCGCGTTGAAATTGGGCGACGGCGTGTCCCGGACCTTGAGGCTCACAGCGTCTTCTCCCGGGCCAGCGCCGCCGTGGGCAGTTTGCGGTTCGGCCGCAGCGCGATGATCCCGACCCCGCCCAGGGTAAGCAGGCCGCCGGCGATCAGGCGCCAGCCCAGCTCGTCGCCGGTGATGGTCAGCCCGGCGATCACGCCGATCAGAGGCGCCATCAGCGTCAGCGGGGCAATCAGTGTGGCGTCATAGCGCTGCAGCAGATTGTAGAAGACACCATGGCCGAACACGTTGACCAGCAGCACGGTGAAGGCCACGGCCATGACGATCGGCCAGCCGCCGGACACCATGGCGTCCATCTGACCGCTCTCGAAGGTCAGCGACAGCACCAGAAGCGGCGGCGCCGAGATCAGCCCGATCCAGGCCTGCATGCGGATCGAGTCGAGCGGCATCTGTTTGACCAGGATCATGCCCACGGCTGCAGCGAAAGCCGCGCCGATCCCGATCAGCAGGCCGATGGACAGGTCCAGCTCGGCTGGATTGGCGATCACCAGCGCCACGCCGGCGAAGGAGACGATAATCCCGATGACGCGGGGCAGGCCCACCTTCTCCTTGAGGAAGATGACCGACAGGATGGTGGCAAAGGGCACGCCGGTCTGCACCGCGATCGCCATGCTCGACGGCGTTGCCCATTGCAGGCCGAGGAACATCAACGCGTACTGGCCGGCGCCCATGGTCAGCCCGATGCCGATCATGGTGCCGATCTTGGCCGGGATCGGCCGCAGCCAGGCGGCCAGCACGGCATAGAGCAGAATGAAGCGCATGAAGGCGAAGAAGAGCGGCGGCATGCCCTCGAAACCGGGGACCCAGCCGGGCGCTCCGGTCACGGCAAACTTGGCCACCACGAAATTGATGCCCCAGACAATGCAGACGGCGAACAGGGCCAGGAAATCCCGCAAACGCATGACAGGCTTCATGAACTGCGCCGCCCGCCCGGGCAAGTGCTGAAAAAAGGGGACAGGTCGAATTAACGGCTCCGTCTGTGCGTCGCGCGAACCGTGGTGCGCGCTAATTCGACCTGTCCCCTTTTTCCTCCTCCCCCGAACAGGGGATGGCTGGCCCGCGGCCGGGTCGGCAGTTTTTCCGCCGCACATTCTGCTCAAGGGGAGAGGACCATGACGATCACCCGTATCACCGCGCTCGGCGCATCCGCCGCCATCGCCCTGATGGCCGCCGGTTGCGCGACCAGCTCCAGCGCCGAACCGGAAACCGCCCTGCTTCAGGTCAGCCATCCGGGCGATGCCGACATGTCGTGCGATGCGCTGGAAACCGAGATCGCCCGCATGGATGCCATGATGGGCAATGACATGCAGGCTGCCGCCAATGCGGAGGCCCGCGGCAGCGCCGCCGGTGCCGGCGCCAGTGCCGCGGTCACGGCCGCCGGTTATTCCGGCGCGCTCGGCCGGATGCCCGGTCTGGGCTTTGCCGCCAATGCCGCCGCCGGTCATGCTCAGGCCCAGGCGCAGGCGGAAGCGGAACGCCGCGAGGAAAACGCCCGCCGCGCCGAACTTCGCCGCACCAGCCTGATGGGCATCTATCAGGGCCGCGACTGCTAGGACAAAAAAAGGGGACAGGTGGAATTAGCGCAGCGCGTTAATTCCACCTGTCCCCTTTTTTACTCGCCGAAATGCGCATCCAGAAATTCCAGGAAACGCGCCCAGTCCACGGCGGTGACGCCGTGCAGGCCGCGCCGCATGAAGACAGCCAGATCGGCTTCGGGGTCGAAATCGCCCAGCCCGCCCTGTTCCAGACCGTCCGAACCGTAGAGCGCATAGACCGGATCGGCCCATCGTGCCGCCCGCAGCGACCCGCCCGGGTCTGACCACTGGTCGCGCCAGGCCCCGCCGATCAAGAGCGGCCGCGGCGCCATCAGCGCGATGAGCTGGTGCTGGTCGACGGGCAAGTCCGCCTCCCGGCCCGCATGGGCGGCATAGCGATCGTTGAACCAGTGCGGATAGCTATCGGTGATCTGGGCGACGCTCTCGCCGGCATCGGACCGGCTGAGCGTCGTTCCGCCGGTACCCGCCTGGTGCGCGATCACCAGATCGATGCGCGGATCGAAGGCGGCCGCCAGCAGCGCCGACTTGCCGTTGCGCGAATGGCCCCAGACCGCCATGCGGTCCGCGTCGAAACGCTCGTCGGCCTGCAGCACGTCGATGGCACGGGAATAGGCCCAGGCCCAGGCGGCGATGGCCCCGCTCCCGGCATCCGGCGACAGCGCCTCCAGGGCGGTCTCGGCCGCCTCCGCATTGTCCGGCACGATATCGCCGGGATAGATGAAGGCCAGCGCATAGCCGTGTTCCAGGATCTCCGCGACCGGCGGCTCCATGATGTGCCGTCCGAAGATCCGCTCGATCGCCCAGCGGGTCCATCCGCCCGGCCGGCAATCGGGCGCATGCGGGCTGATCGGCCCGGCCACGCCCTCGTGCCAGCCCAGCGCAGCCCGGTTGCCGCAGAACATCTGCATGACCACGACCGGAACCGGTCCCTCGGCCGTGGCGGGAAGCACCGTGGCGAGATGGGTCGTCGAACCGCCAAGCTCCAGCGTGTACTGCTCGATCCGTCCGGCGCCGTCATAGGCGGCCGGATCGAGCAGGGAGTGCGACAGGATCGCGGCACCGGCGGTATCGGGCCAGACGCCGTAGACCTCGCGCTGGAAAGCCTCGCGCAATCCGCCCCGGCGCGCCTCCCATCCCGCCCGCGTCAGGCCGGACAGGTCGAGCGCCGCAGGCGGATCCTCGCCGCCATGCCGGGCCGAAACCTTGGGCAGGACCATGGAGACGCAGCCCACCAGCATCAGCGGCAGGAGAATGACGAGCAAGAGCGGAATGAAACGGCGCACGGACAGGGTCCCTCACGAAAGCGGTCGCAGGAAGACTAACCGGCACCCCGGCGCGGAAAACTCACAATTGCGGGAAGCGGGCCTGCCGTCAGCGGCCGAGATCGACGGTCCAGCCGTCGGGGCCCCGCGTGGCGACAAGAATGTCGTCATCGCCGCCGCGCGGCGTGCCGCGCAGCTTGCGCCACAGCCAGTAGGCACCGCCGGCGAGCATGGCCACACCGGCCAGCACCAGGAAGGCGGCCGTCAGCATGGCGGCCAGGAAGATGACAAGGCCAAGGAAAGCCAGGGCGATCACGGCGGCCAGGACATCACGCAGGATCCGCCCGGCCTTGGAGGAGAAGAAGTCGGTCTTGGCGTGACTCGCGTCAGTCATGTCGTCCTATCCGGTCCAGTTTCGCCCCCATCCCTGCATGACATGTTGGCATTCCTGTGGCGTCAGTCAATTGGCGGCGCCTGCGACGAGACCGCGCTCCTGGAGAATCTGGCCGTAAGCCGTGTTGATCGCAGCCATTTTCTCGTCGGCCATGCGCTGGATTTCCGGCGGCGCACCGCGGGCGATCAGCCGGTCGGGGTGATTCTGCGAGGCGATCCGGCGATAGGCACGGCGCAGGTCGATGTCGGAAATGTCCGCATCGATCCCCAGGATGACATAGGGATCGTCGTTCGCACCCTCGATATGGGCCGAGCGGATGCGCCGGAACTCCGCTTCGGAGAAACCGAAAATGTCGGCGACGCGCTGCAGATAGTCCATCTCGTCCGGGGTGACGGTGCCGTCTGCCTTGGCGATGTGGAACAGCCCGTCCAGCACGTCTTCAAGCATGGCCGGATAGCAGCTGAAACGCTTGGCCAGACGCCGCGCATAGCCGTCGAAGCCCAGCGTGGTCTGGGTGGCCAGCTGGAAGGCGCGGTCCAGCGCCGCGCGGCCCTCGGGCGGCGGGCGGAAGACCTCGTAGAAGGCCCGCACCTCGCTGCGCGAGACATCCCCGTCGGCCTTGGCCATCTTGGCGCCCAGACCGATCAGCGCCATGGCAAAATCGGCGTCCTCGACCTGGTGCAGGCGCGCCCGGTCGTCACAACCGTCGCACTCCAGGAAGCAGTCCCGGCCCTTCAGCCGGAGCGCCAGTCTTTGCCAGAATCCCATGCGCGTCACCCTCCTGCGCTCCCCAGATATGTATCCGGATGGCGCAATGCTATTCTTCCCCGGCCATTTCACCCTGGCGGCGTGCAGTTCGCCGCGCAGAAACCATCTTCTCCATGAGATCGACAAGCACGTTCTGCTCGTCCGCCGTGAGCGGTTCGAGCATGTCGGCATTGACGGACCGTGCCGCCTCGATCGCCGGCGCCCTGAGCTCCCGGGCACGATCGGTGAGGAAGACGAGCCGCGCCCGGCGGTCCTCGGGATGCGGCGCGCGGCGGATCAGCCCGTCGCGTTCCATGCGCGTCAGCGTATTCGCCATGGTCGCCTGCTCCACATCGAGCCGGGATACCAGCTCGACCTGGGTGAGACCATCGCCCTCCCATAATTCCAGCAGCGTCATGAACTGCGCCGGGGCCAGTCCCAGCGGGGCGATACGCCCGTGCAGGGCATGCGCAAACAGGCGGGCGAGATGGTTGGTAAGATAGCCGGCGGACCGGAGCTTGTCGAAATCCATGCCCGATTGATTGCATTAGATAGCACGCTATGCAATACATAGCATGCTATTTAAATATGGAGATCCACATGTCCCGCCCCCTCGTCCGCCTGCATCGCACCGCCGGTGTTGCCGCCGGCCTGATAATCCTCGTCTTCCTGACCGTCTCGGCCCTTAGCGAGCTGAACGGCGATCCGGACATGATCCGCCGCGCCAAGACGGCCATCGCCTGGGGCCTCATCGCCCTTGTCCCCGCTCTCATGATCACCGGCGCCTCCGGCATGCGGCTCGGCAAGGGCTGGAAAGGCCCCGCCATCGCCGCCAAGAAACGCCGCATGGCGCTCGTCGCTGCCAACGGCATGCTCATCCTCGTCCCCAGCGCCCTCGCCCTGGCCTGGCTGGCCCGGCAGGGCGAGACCGGCGCTGCGTTCGCGATCGTCCAGACGGTTGAGTTCCTGGCCGGGGGAACAAATCTGCTCCTTATCGGGTTGAATGCGCGCGACGGGATCGCGATGACACGGCGGCGCACGGCGGGTATGGCTTGAAGTCGCTTGCCCAGCCCCTAGTCTCGCGCCAGCGGAAAACAGGCGAGGTGCAGTCATGGGCGACAGTCAGTGGGAATTCTGGATCGACCGGGGCGGCACCTTCACCGATGTGATCGGCCGCGCGCCGGACGGGCGCCTGCACGCGCTCAAACTGCTCTCGGAAAGCCCGGACTATCCCGACGCCGCCACGGAAGGCGTACGCCGCCTGTCGAACGGCGAACCGGTCGGCGCGGTCAAGATGGGCACCACGGTCGCCACCAATGCCCTGCTGGAACGCAAGGGCGCGCGCACCCTCTTCCTGGTGACGAAGGGGTTTGCCGACCTGCTGGTGATCGGCGACCAGACGCGGCCGGACATTTTCGCCCTCGACCTGAAACGCCCCGATCCGCTCTATGACCGCGTCGTGGAAATGGACGAACGCCTGGATGCCGATGGCGAAACGGTCGAGCCGCTGGACGAGGCCGCAGCCCGGCAGGCGCTGGAGACCGCCAAGGCGGAGGGCATGGAAACCGTCGCCATCGCCCTCATGCACGCCTACGCCAATGACATCCACGAGGCGCGCCTGGAGGAGATGGCGCGCGAGGCCGGGTTCGAAACCGTCATACGCTCTTCCGTCGCCTCGCCGCTGGTGAAGATCGGACCGCGCGCCTCGACCACGGTGCTGGACGCCTACCTCACCCCGGTCCTGCGCGACTATGTGAACC
This sequence comes from Pseudomonadota bacterium, assembly GCA_034659015.1. GTDB lineage: Bacteria > Pseudomonadota > Alphaproteobacteria > Caulobacterales > Maricaulaceae > Maricaulis. The sequence continues at coordinate 175,016 of JAYEGL010000014.1, forward strand.
GGGTCGACACGGGGCTGGACGGCACGCCGCTCTTCTTCATGCAATCCTCCGGCGGACTCGCCCCGGCCGGGGCCTTCCATGCCCGCGACGCGGTCCTGTCGGGCCCTGCGGGCGGCGTGGTCGGCATGGCCAAAACCGCGAAACGCGCCGGCACGGACAAGGTGATCGGGTTCGACATGGGCGGCACCTCGACCGACGTATCGCGCTATGACGGCGACCAGTACGACCGGGTCCAGGAAACTGTCGTGGCCGGCCAGCGGCTGCGCGCGCCGATGATGGCGGTGCACACGGTGGCCGCCGGCGGCGGGTCGATCCTCACTTTCGACGGCGAACGCGCCCGGGTCGGGCCGGACAGCGCCGGTGCCATGCCGGGGCCCGCCGGCTATGGCCGCGGAGGACCGGCCGCGGTGACCGATGCGAACATCGTGCTGGGCCGCATCCAGCCGCACTGGTTCCCGAAAGTCTTTGGCGAGAACTCCGACGCCCCGCTCAACGTGGAGGCCAGCCGCACCGCGCTGGGAGCGCTGGCAGAGGAGATGGGCCTGGCCAGCCCAGAAGAGGCCGCCGAGGGCTTTCTCGCCGTTGCCGTGGAGAGCATGGCCCAGGCGATCAAGCAGATTTCCATCGGACAGGGTGTGAACCCCTCGGGCTATGCCCTCGCCGCTTTCGGCGGCGCCGGCGCCCAGCATGCCTGCCGCGTCGCCGATGCGCTGGGCATGATCTCGGTGCTGATCCACCCCTATGGCGGCCTGCTGTCGGCCCTGGGCATCGGGCTGGCCGATATCCGGGAAACCCGCATGGGTGCCGTGGAGAAGCCGCTCGACGAGGCTTTCGAGGACGCCCGGGCCATCGCCGACAGGCTGGACGCGGAAGCGCGCGAGGCGCTGGCCGCCCAGGGCCTGCCCGCCGACGCCGTCCGCTCGCGCGGCGAGTGGCGCCTGAAAGTCTCCGGCTCCGACACCTCCATCCCGGTCCCCGAAGGCGACCGCGACACCATGGAGCGCGACTTCCGCGACGCCCACAAACGCCTCTTCGGCTTCGTGCCCGAAGGCGCACTGATCGTGGAATCGGTGACCCGCGAAGCCGAATGCGAACCGCCCGGCTCCGGCGACTGGTCCATCGACATGCCGGCGACCGATTCCGCTTCTCTGGAGGCGAAGGCCACGGCGAAAATGTTCGACAGCGGCGCCTGGCGCGACGTGCCCGTCTACGCGCTGGACCAGTTCGCTCCCGGTGCCGGCAAAAGCGGCCCGGCCCTGATCATGGACCCCAATTCGACGATCGTCCTGGACGCCGGCTGGGAAGCCTCGCGGCTGGAGGACGGGACGCTGAAACTCCAGCGCGCCGCAGCGCCGGACGAGGCCCGGGGCGGCACCGAGCTCGACCCGATCCGGCTGGAACTCTTCAACAAGCGTTTCATGTCGGTTGCCGAGCAGATGGGCGTGGCACTGGAGCGCACGGCCCACTCGGTCAACATCAAGGAACGGCTGGACTTTTCCTGCGCCGTCTTCGACGCAAAGGGCGGGCTGGTCGCCAATGCACCGCACATGCCGGTCCATCTCGGCTCGATGTCGGCCTCGGTGCGCGCGGCAGCCGAAGCGCATCCCGATCTCGGACCGGGCGATGCGGTGGCCGTCAACGCGCCCTATGACGGCGGCACCCACCTGCCGGACATCACGATCGTCACCCCCGTGCACGACACGGCGTCGCATGAACGTCTCTTCTATGTCGCATCGAGGGGACACCATGCGGACGTCGGCGGGATCGCACCGGGCTCGATGCCGCCCTTCTCGCGGACGATCGACGAGGAAGGCGTGCAGTTCCGGAACGTCAAGGTGATGGACAACGGGCATTTCCTTGAGGCTGACGTGCGCGACGTGCTCGCGTCCGGCAGTCACCCGGCCCGGCGCCCCGACCAGAATATCGCCGACATGAAGGCCCAGCTGGCCGCCTGCGCCAAGGGCGCGGACGAGCTGCACCGGCTTGTCGCCGACAACGGGCTGGATGTGGTGAAGGCCTATATGGGCCACGTCCAGGACAATGCCGAGCGCGCCGTGCGCCGGGTCATCGACGCGCTGGACGACGGCGTGCACACGGTCCGCCTCGACGACGGCGCGGAGATCCGCGTGGCCATATCGGTCGACCGCGAGCGCCGCACCGCAAAGGTCGATTTCACCGGCACCTCGCCCCAGCGCGACAGCAATTTCAACGCCCCGGCCTCGGTGGCGCGGGCGGCCGTGCTCTACGTCTTCCGCTGCCTGGTGGGCGATGCCATCCCGCTCAACGAAGGCTGTCTGAAACCGATCGAGCTGATCGTCCCGGAAGGCTGCCTGCTCAATCCGCGTCCGCCCGCCGCCGTGGTGGCGGGCAATGTGGAGACCAGCCAGCTGGTGGTCGACGCCCTGTTCGGCGCCACGGGGCGGCTGGCGGCTTGCCAGGGCACGATGAATAATCTCACCTTCGGAAACGACCGCCACCAGTATTACGAGACGATCTGCGGCGGTGCCGGGGCCGGCATCGATGCCGACGGTGCGGGTTTTGCCGGGGAAAGCGCGATCCACACCCACATGACCAATTCGCGCATGACCGATCCGGAAGTGCTGGAGCGGCGCTATCCGGTGCGGGTGGACCATCACCGCGTACGATCCGGCTCAGGCGGCACGGGCCGCTGGCCCGGCGGAGACGGCAGTGTGCGCCGGCTGACCTTCCTGGAACCCATGGAGGTCGCCCTCCTCTCCTCGCGGCGCAAGGAGAACCCGTTCGGCCTCAAGGGCGGCGGCGACGCCCTGCCCGGCCAGCAGCGGGTGATCCGCGCGGATGGTTCTGTCGAGGACCTGCCCGGCCTGTTCCGGATCGATGCGGAGGCCGGCGACAGTGTGGAGATCGAAACGCCGGGCGGGGGCGGATACGGCAGCTAACCATTAAACATCGGAAAGATTTGATCCGGGCGCGGCGCCACGCCGTATTCCTTTCCGTCACATGCATGAGACGACCCCCTCCCGCCGGCGGCGGCCGACGCCGGCGACCTTCCCAGAAGCCTCAAGGGAGCGCACACATGCGTCTCATCTCGCTCGCCGCCCTGTCCGCGGCCCTCATCTCCACGCCGGCCCTTGCCGGAGACCTGTCCGCCCCGGCCAAGGCCAAGATCGACCATCATGCCGAAATGCAGGCCGATATCGTCGATACGGCCGTCGCGGCCGGCCAGTTCGAAACGCTGGTCGCCGCCGTCCAGGCTGCCGGTCTCGTGGACACGCTGAAGTCCGACGGCCCCTTCACCGTCTTCGCTCCCGTCGACGCGGCCTTCGCAGGCCTGCCCGAGGGCGAGCTGGAGCGTCTGCTCCAGCCGGAAAACCGGCAGGAACTGGCCGGCCTCCTGACCTATCACGTCGTTCCCGGCGCGATCACGTCCGACCAGCTGACCGGCTCGATCCTGTCGGTTGAAACCGTGGAAGGCTCGACCGTGCTGATCGACGCCACCGACGGCGTGCACGTGGGCAATGCCCAGGTCATCCAGGCCGACATCGAGACGTCCAACGGCGTCATTCACGTCGTCGACCGGGTGATCATCCCGGCCGGCTAATGCGTGCTGCCGCTCTCCCGCACAGCCGGGAGGGCGGCGCCCGCCCTATTCCGCCGTCTCCGCGGCGGGGCTCTTCCGGGTCCGGCGCTTGGAAATCTGGCGCGGCACGACCTGACGCGCATGTCCCTCGACATATTCCACGATCATGCCGGCGACATCCTTGCCGGAGGTCCGCTCCACGCCTTCCAGACCGGGCGATGAATTCACCTCCAGCACTTTCGGCCCGCTCGCCGAGCGCAGCATGTCCACGCCGGCGATCGACAGGCCCAGCGCCTTGGCCGCCTGAACCGCCGCGGCGCGCTCGTCCCTGGTGATACGCACCCGCTTGGCCGAGCCGCCGCGGTGCAGGTTGGAGCGGAACTCGCCGCTTTCCGCCTGGCGCATCATCGAGGCGACCACCTTGCCGCCCACGACGAAGCAGCGGATGTCGGCGCCGTCGGCCTCCTTGACGAATTCCTGGACGATGAAGTTCGCATCCAGCCCGCGGAAGGCGTCGATCACGGACTCCGCTGCCTTGCGCGTTTCCGCCAGCACCACGCCGCGCCCCTGGGTGGACTGCAGCAGTTTCACGACCAGCGGCGCACCGCGCACGTGGGAGATCAGGTTGGCGGTATCCTTCGGCGAATGGGCAAAGGCCGTAACCGGCATCTGGATCCCGGCCCGGGCCAGCACCTGGTGAGCGTAAAGCTTGTCACGCGACGCGCCGATCGCCTCGGCAGCGTTGAGGCAATAGGCGCCCATCATCGAGAACTGGCGCAGCACGGCCATGCCGTAGGAGGTCATCGAGGCGCCGATACGCGGGATGACGGCGTCGTACTGGGGCAGCGGCTTGCCGTCGTAATAGACCTCCGGGCTGGCCGCATCGATCGCCAGGGTGCAGCGCGCCGTATTGATCATCTCGACCACATGGCCGCGCGCCTCGGCGCTGTCCTTGATGCGCTGGGAGGAATAATTGTTCGGCTCGCGCGTCAGGATGGCGATGCGCAGCGGACGCTTCACCGGCCGCCGCTTGGGAAAGTCCCTGTAGAGATTGTAGTTCAGCTCGCCCTGGCAATAGGACAGCGTCGGGTTGACCATCATGTCCTCGCGGATTGCCTGCCGGCCCAGCAGCATGCGGTACATCATGGTTTCCCGGTTGGTCAGCGTCAGCTCGACTGGCCATTCGCGCTCGCCGATCCGGACCGGCGTCTCGATCACCCAGCGCAGCTCCCGCTCGCCGTTCGACGAGGTCACCTCGCGCCGGTCGACGGCGGGGGCGGAACACACGACCTCGATCTCCGGCTTGTCCGGGATGGGGTGAAGGATGAAGCGGACCTGCGGGTTCTCGAGCGGACCGAAGGGTTCCACCGAGACCGCATGCAGCGCCGACGTCCGCGCCCCGGTATCGACCTTCACCTTGACGGCCGGAATGTTGAGTTTGGGAAAGGCGGCCCATTCCTCCCAGCCGAGCATGAAGGCGTCATCCATTCGGAAGTCTCCGTAGCGGTTAGCAACCCGTTATAGCACAACGGGATATCCGCGCGGGGGGTGACCGCGCAAGCCTGAAGGACGCAAGCCCCGTCCTTGTGATCCCGGCCGCCCGGGCGACCGCGTCAGTCGCCCACCCAGAAGGAGAAGGGCACGCCGGACAGGGTGGCCCCGCCGATTGTGACATCCGCCGTGAACAGGCGCTCCGCACTCATCGCACCGGACGTCCAGGCTGCATAGGCTTCGGCATTGTATGCGCCCTCGATCCGCACCGCACCCACATCGGGATGGCTGGCGGTGACGGAAATGCCCTGCGGCGAGACGGCCCACCGCTCGATCCGCGGCGACACGGTCTCGTAAAAGGTTTCCCCGCGATCATTGGTGCCGGCAGGCCGGTCCATGTCGGACAGTACGATCATCAGGCTCTCCTCGAACCCGTCATGAGCCGGTTCGGCCTGTACGGCATCCAGGCGGAAGCCGTTGTACACGATATCGTCCGACGGCAGGAAATAGCCCGGAAGAGCGCCGGCCACCGTGTGCCCCCGGGCCATCTCCCCGGCCTCGGTGCCGGTTTCCGGCGGCGCTAAGGGGTCCTCGGGAATGGTGTCGGCGACCGGAGCCGGATCGGGCTCGACAGCCTCCAGCAGGTCCTCGACGGACCCGGCATCCGTGCGCGTCAGCCATATTCCGGCACCCAGCGCGACAAGCGCGCCCAGGCTGATCCAGTTCAGTACCGCTTTCATGCCTGCCCCCTTGCAGCCGGCGGGCAGTCTACAGGTCCGCCGGGGCTGCGAACAGGGCAAAGCGGCCGGTCAGCGCTGGCGGGCAACCCAGATTTTCATGGTGAGCTGGCCGGACGGCTCTTCCGGATGCAACGCGGCCTGCTCGATCAGTTCCAGGCCGGCCTGCTCGATCCAGCCTTCCATCTCCTCGTCGGAGAACCCCAGACGCCGGTGATAGTGATCCTCGCGCAGCGTCTCCAGCTGGTGCGGTTCGAAATCGACGATCAGCAGGTTGCCGCCCGGCTTGAGCACCCGCGCACATTCGTCGACCGCCAGCGCCGGATCTTCCAGATAATGCAGAACCTGGTGGACCGTTACGAGATCGGCCACCCCGTTCTCGAAGGGCAGCGCGCCGACATCCGCATGACGGACCGAACAATGACGCAGCCCCGCCTTTTCCAGGTTGAGCCGGGCGACATTGAGCATGGAATGGTTGATATCGACGCCGATGCCGCGGTCGACCCGGTCGGAGAAGAGTTCGAGGATCCGGCCCGTGCCCACGCCGACATCGATCATCAGGCCGAAGGGTCCCTCGCCGGCGAGCTTGCGCATCGCCGCCTCGACCTCGTGATCGGCGAGATGGAAGGACCGGATACGGTCCCAGTCCCCGGCCACGCTTTCAAAATAGGTCTGGGCGGCCTGGGCTCGCGCCAGCTTGATCGACTCCAGCCGCGAGAAGTCCCGGTTCATCACCGGGTCGTCCTCGGGCAGGAGGTCGTGCGCCATCTGGGCCAGACGGCGGCCCCCGCCCGCATCGGTCAGCCGGTAGAAGACATAGGCGCCCTCGGGCAGACGCTCGGCTAGGCCCGCATCGGTCAGCAGCTTGAGATGGCGCGACACGCGCGGCTGGCTCTGACCGAGGATCTGGACCAGTTCGGACACGGTCAGCTCGCCCCGCGACAACAGCGCAACAATGCGCAGCCGCGTGGGCTCCGCCAGGGCCTTGAGCTGTGAAACCAGAGAATCCATGAAATCCGAGTCGAAAAATGCGAATGCCCCCTTGCTTTTATCTGCATCCCCACGAAGTTCAAACGGCCCCGTGTAGGTGGGCCATGCGGAGAGCGCGTTGACGAGCAAGGACATCCTCATTGTCGGAGCCGGCCTGGCCGGCGTCAGCGCGGCCTGGGCGCTGCGCCAGCGCGGCCATTCGGTGACCGTGCTCGACGCCCACGACCAGGCGGCCTGCGGCACGAGTTTCGCCAATGCCGGCGCGCTGACGCCGTCAGAGCCCGAACCCTGGAATGCGCCGGGCGTCCACTGGCAGCTGCTCAGATCCCTGCCCGACCCGCATTCGGCCATGAAGCTGCGCCTGAAGCCCTTGCCGGGGCTGATCCCCTGGGGGCTGCGCTTCCTGGCGAACTCCACGCGCAAGCGCTACGAGGCCGCCTGCCACGCCAATTTCGCCCTGGCCCGGCATTCGCTGGCCTGCACCCGCACCATCCGCGAAAGCCAGGACATTGCCTATGACGGCCGCGAGCGCGGCACGCTGAAAGTCTGCGGTGCGCGCGCGCCTATGGAAGAGCGCATGCGCATGGGCGAATTGCTGAAATCCGAGGGCCTGCGCCTGGACGTGCTCGACCGCGAGCAGACCGTGGAAAAGGAACCGCTTCTGGCCCCGGTCAAAGACCGGATTGCCGGTTCGATCTTCTATCCGGACGACGAGTCGGGCGATGCCTGCGCCTTCACGCGCGGCGTCGCCGCCGCGGCCGAGCGCGCCGGCGTACGCTTCGAATGGAACTCCCCGGTGACCGAACTCGTCGACCGCGGCGGACGCATCGTCGGCTTGCGCACGACGCGCGAGGAGATCGAGGTGGAACATGTGGTGCTGGCCACCGGCCACATGACCTGGCGTCTGCTGCAACCGCACGGGCTTCACCTGCCTGTGCGCCCCGTGAAGGGCTATTCGCTGACCCTGGACATGTCCGGGCTCGACACCCGGCCCGGCCTGCCCGTCGTCGACGAAAGCCGGCACACGATCGCCACACCCATGGGCGAGCGGCTGCGCATTGCCGGCACGGCCGAGTTCGCCGGGCTCGACCCGACGCTGCGCGAGGAACGCGTCGACAATCTGCGCCAGCTCCTCAAGGACCTCTATCCGGATATCGCGGAGACGCTGCTGGCCGGCGAACAGACGGCCTGGACCGGCTTCCGGCCGATGTCCGCCGACGGCCGGGCCTTCATCGGGGAGACCCGCGCCCGGGGTCTCTGGCTGATCACCGGCCACGGCCATCTCGGCTGGACCCAGGCGATGGGCTCGGGCGATCTCCTGGCCGCCCTGATGAGCGGGGAAACCCCGCCCGTGCCGGCCGAGCCGTTTTCGGCGCGGCGGTTCTGAGCCCAAAAGGGGACAGGTGGAATTAACGCGCCGCGTTAATTCCACCTGTCCCCTTTTTGCGCCGCCGCTAGATTTTGGCGATCCGCTCGGCGAAGCCCTCGCGGTCCAGCGCCGCGTCCATCGCACAGGCGAGCTGGAACATGTCGGCGCCGATCTCCTCGAACAGGCCGGCATAGACCGCATTCGCCCGTTCCATGAACGCGGCGATCCGCCCCGCCTGCTCTTCGCCCCGGGCGGTCAGCCTGAGCGGTTTGCGGCGCGCATCCCCGTCATCCTGACCGCGCTCGACCAGGCCCAGCCCGTCGAGGAGGCGGACGGTCTTGATCACTCCCGCATGCGTGACGCCGAGCCGCTGGGCGAGTTCGGTGACGGTCCGGCTGTCGCGCGACAGCAGCATGATCATGGAGAAGGTGCGCACCGGCGCCTCGATCCCCGCCTCGCGGGCAATCTCAGCCCCCTCCTCCACCAGCCGGTCGACGATCTGGCCGAGCAGGAGACCGACGAATCCGGGCGCCATCTCGCCATGAATCAGCGGATCCAGCTTGGAATTTCCGGTGTCTGCCATGCCTGTTTGCCTCTGCGCAGATAATACGTTACCAGTTACGTTACTGGTTACATACAAATACAGCACGGTTGATCCCATGATGAAAGCCCCCTGGCTGCTTGCAGCCTGCCTCGCTTCGACCCTCACCGCTGCCGCATGCGCGACCGAGGACGCGTTCACTGCCGACGCAGTGGCTCAGGATGTTGCCGAATGGGAGGACTGGCTCTTTTCCACCCATCCGGACCCGGCCTTCTCCATGGACGTCGACGCGGTCCACGCCCGTTTCGACGCCATCGCGCAGAACCTCGAGGGCGACTACACCCGGCGCGAGGCCTGGCTCGCCCTCGCGCCGCTCAACCCGATGTTCGGCGACGGTCACATCACCCTGCGCCTGCCGCGAGAGGACTACGACGCCCATCTCGAGGCGGGCGGCGCAGACTTCACCCTGCCGGTCCGGGTCCGCGATGACGGGCTGGTCGTGGCCGGGACCGTGGCCGCCGGCAGCCGGCTGCAGCCCGGCGAGACCCTCCTCGCCATCAACGGGCTCGATCCGCGCGACCTTGTCGCGCGTGCCCTGGCCCGGACCAATGGCGACACGATCGGCCTGCGCACCCATCTCGTGGAGACCCGGTTCCCGCAATATCTCTGGGCGCTGACCGGCGGCGCCGACGCCTGGACCGTGACCGTGCAGGCCCCGGACGGGCGCACGCGCCAGGTCGAGCTCGACCCGGCCGTCGACCGGCCCCGCGCCGAAACCGAGAACTGGTCGCTGGACTTCCGGGGCGAGGATGCCGCCGTACTCACGCTGAACACCTTCATTCCGCCGCTGGAAGACCCGTTCAAGGCCTTCATCGACCAGGCCTTCGCCGAGTTCGCCGCACGCGGCACGGAGATCCTGGTGATCGATATCAGCGAGAACGGCGGCGGCGCCCACATGCTGTCCGACCACCTGCTCGCCTATCTGACCGACCAGCGTCACACGCCGCTCTCGGCTGTCACGGCGCGGGTCGTCGAGGCGAACCAGGCGCTGATCCCTGACGCCGAGATCGGCGACGTGGTCTCCATGCCCTACGCGCAATGGGTCGAACCGCCGGCCGATCTGCCCAACCGCTATCACGGCCGCACCGCCTTCCTCGTCGGCGCGGGCACCTATTCCCAGGCCATCGTGCTGGCCGCCACGGTGCAGGATTTCGATATCGCCCCGGTGGCCGGCCCGGGCACGGAAGGCCGCGCCAATTCGACCGGGCAGGTTCAGCTGCACCGGCTGGCGAATACCGGCCTGGAAGCGGCGGCGCCGATCTACATCTTCATCCGCGCCTCCGGCGACCGCTCCAGCGCGCCCGTCGTGCCGGACATTCCGCTCCGGGGATCGCGCGAAGAGCAGATCGAGGCGCTGATCGATCACATGGAACGGACCCGGTCCGACTGACCGGACCCGTTGGCCCGGGGTCAGGGCGTCAGCCATACCGGCAGATGTCCGCCCGCCGCGGCGGCGCCCAGCACGATGCCCAGCACATTGTTTGTCGCGTGCGCGACAATCGCCGGCCAGACCGACCCGGTGCGCCAGTAGAGCCAGCACAGCACCAACGCCATCAACGTCGCCGATATGGCCTGCGGCGGCAGGATATGGGCGATACCGAACAGGACAGAGCTGATCAGCGCGGCGAGCCAGATCCGGTGGTGTCCCGTCATCCAGCGGAACAGGAAGCCGCGGAAGAAGACTTCTTCGGCGAAGGGCGTGACAGCGATGGTCAGGGCGAGAAAACCGATACTGGCCAGACGGCCATTGCCGGCATCGAACGCAAAGGGCGGCTGCGCCAAGGCGAGCCATTCCGGCACGGCGGTCACGATCAGCTTGGCCAGCCCCAGGCGCAGCGCGAAACCGCCAAGGCCCAGAATGACGGCCAGGACGAGCCAGCGTCTCCGCACACCGGTCAGCCCCACCCGTTTCAGCGGCATCCGGCCGGCGCCGAGGCCGATCAGCCAGAGCATGGACAGCAGCGACAGCGCCTTGATCGCCTGCCCGGCCAGCAGGACCTGCGGCGGCAGGCGCGGCCCGTCGCCCAGATAGGCCTCCATCCCCACCGTCTGGCGCACGATTTCCATGTGCGCCCAGCTGAGCACGGTATAAAGCGTCATCGCTGCGGCAAGCACCGCTGCGCCGTGCCAGAATCGCCACGAACTTTGAAAGCTGGATGTTGTCTGCATGGGCCTGCCCCCTCTTGATGGAGGGCAGAGGCTGGCCGGACGGGGCCGGACAGACCATCGACAGATGTTGGCGATGTGTCAGTCGGCAGATGTCGAGGCGAGGCGGCGACGCCGCACCATCCTTCCCCTTGATGGGGAAGGTGGGCCGAGGCGAAGCCTCGGGTCGGAAGGAGTGTTGCCCGGTGCTTGTAAATTCAAACACCTCGCCCCCACCCACTCCACCGCAGCAAAGCTGCGGTCCCCCTCGCCCATCAAGGGCGAGGATGGAGCACATTCCGGCCGCCCCAGATCAGTCTTCGGAGGTCAGTCCCAGCTTTTCCGCGATCGGTACGGCCTGGGTGCGCCGGGAAATCCCCAGCTTGGCATAGAGATCGGAATTATAGGTGCGCACCGTGGACGGCGAGAGATTGAGTTCGCGCGCGATTTCCTTGTCGGTGAGCCCCCGGCCGATCAGGCGCAGCAGATCGCGCTCGCGGCGGGTCAGGCCGTAATCCTCGTCCGCCCCGTCCCGGTGCTCCGTCCGGCTCTGCCGTTCGATCGACAGGACCGCCCGGCTGCGCGGCGCATAACGCACGGTCACGGCCCGTCCGGGAACGATCTGCTCGGCCTGCTCCGGTGCGATCCGGAACCGGTCCCCGCCGACCCGGAGCTCGTGCCGAAGCGGTGCAAGGAGGCCGATGCCCCGCCGGACGACAGGCACGGCTTCACCGGTCACACGGGCAACCTCTTCAGAGCGCAAGTCGGCCCCCGCCTTCAGCCAGCGCGCCGGCGCCCGCCCCAGCAGCCAGATCCAGAATACCGTTACCGGCAGGACCAGCACGGCGGGACTGCTCAGGAAGCGATCGGGCGAAACGGCAAACGCGATCGCCGCCAGCACCGTCAGCGGCACGACGGCCAGAACGAGCACACATGCGGCAAGGGCCTGGCGAAACCGCCAGGCCCTCAACACGCGACGCTCGCCGGGCGCGATCACGCCTACCGGCCGAACTTCTGGAACTTGATGCGGCGGGGCATTTCCGCATCGGCGCCCAGGCGGCGCTTCTTGTCCTCGATATAGTCCTCGAAATTGCCTTCGAACCATTCCACATGGCTGTCGCCCTCGAAGGCGAGGATGTGGGTGGCCAGGCGGTCGAGGAAGAAGCGGTCGTGCGAGATCACCACGGCGCAGCCGGGATAGTTCTCCAGCGCCTCTTCCAGGGCGGCGAGGGTTTCCACGTCCAGATCGTTGGTCGGTTCGTCGAGCAGCAGGAGGTTGCCGCCGGTCTGCAGCGTCTTGGCGAGGTGGACGCGGTTGCGCTCACCGCCGGACAAGAGGCCGACCTTCTTCTGCTGGTCGCCACCCTTGAAGTTGAAGGCGCCGACATAGGCGCGGCTGGGCACTTCCTTGCCGCCCAGATCGAGCATGTCATTGCCGCCGGAAATCTCTTCCCAGACGGTCTTGTTCGGATCCAGCGCGTCGCGCGACTGGTCGACATAGGACAGTTTCACCGTCTCGCCGATGCGGATCGTGCCCGCGTCGGGCTCTTCCTGGCCGGTGATCATCTTGAACAGCGTCGACTTGCCCGCGCCGTTCGGGCCGATCACGCCGACAATACCGCCCGGCGGCAGCTTGAAATCGAGACCGTCGATCAGCAGCTTGTCCTCGAAGCCCTTCTTCAGGCCTTCCGCCTCGACCACGACGCCGCCCAGGCGCGGGCCCGGCGGGATGTTGATCTGGGCGTGATTGATCTCGCGCGTCTCGGCCTGGTCGCGCAGCTCCTCGTAGGACTTGATACGCGCCTTCGACTTGGCCTGGCGGGCCTTGGGCGAGGAGCGGATCCATTCCAGCTCGCGGGCCAGGGCGCGCTTCTTGGCACCCTTCTCGCGGTCCTCCTGCGCCACACGCTTGGCCTTCTGCTCCAGCCAGGCGGAGTAATTGCCCTCATAGGGCACGCCGCGGCCGCGATCGAGCTCCAGCGTCCAGGTGGTGATCGAGTCGAGGAAGTAACGGTCGTGGGTGACAACCAGCACGGCGCCCTTGAACTCCTCCAGATAATGCTGGAGCCAGTGCACGCTTTCCGCGTCGAGGTGGTTGGTCGGTTCGTCGAGCAGCAGCATGTGCGGCTCGGACAGCAGCAGCCGGCACAGCGCCACGCGGCGGCGCTCACCGCCGGACAGGTCCGTCACGCCCCAGTCGGACGGCGGACAGCGCAGCGCGTCCATCGCCATCTCGATCTTCGAGTCGATGTCCCAGGCGTCCTCGGCGTCGATCTTTTCCTGCAGCTCGGTCATCTCGGCCATCAGCTCTTCGGTGTAGTCCTCCGCGAGCTTCATGGAGATGGCGTTGTAGTCGTCCAGCAGCTTCTTCTGGGCCGAGCCCTCGATCACGTTCTCCCAGACCGTCTTGGACTCGTCGAGCTGGGGTTCCTGAGGCAGATAGCCCACCTTCACACCCTTCTCGGCCCAGGCCTCGCCGGTGAAGTCGGTGTCGATACCCGCCATGATCTTCAGCAGGGTCGACTTACCCGCGCCGTTCACGCCCACAACGCCGATCTTGGCGTCCGGCAGGAAGTGCAGCGAGATGTCCTGGAAGACCGGCTTGGAAGCCCCGGGATAGGTCTTCGACAGCTTGTCCATGTGATAGACGTATTGATAGGCGGCCATTGCGGTTCGGTTCTCTTGTTATGGCGGGAAGGTCAGGCCGCATCGTGTAGCTGAGACAGGGCCGCAGGGCAATCGGGATGGGATGTGGGGACGCGCAGGCACCTGCCTTGGCTCCAAGCGCCCGAACCCCCGTCATCCCGGCCCATGCCCGGCGCTTCCCGGCCAGACGCACACAACACCGTCATCCCAGCGAAAGCCGGGACCCGGATCGCAAAGCGCGGTGGGCGCGAGTTCGCACATATCCTGCTGATTGCCTGGTACGGCTTTGAGCCAGACCCGCCTCGATTCCGCTTGTGAGGCTGGGTCCCAGCTTTCGCTGGGATGACGTTTGTTGAGGGATAGGCGGGAGACTTCTCCGCCCCTGCCATTTGCCCGTACCATCGCAGACGGTTTCCAGGACGGGAGGCACGCGCTCAGTCCCTTGTGCCCGGGGACGTGCGGAGCCCGTCCGCGCTTCCGGGGCGACATCCGGCGGCATCCCGCACGCCTGCTATCGCTCCAGGGTTCTGCCCGTGGAGGCTTTCCCCTTATCTCCAACTCCAAGCGCATTTTTCCCGGAAGCGCGTCAGCGCTATCCGGGATCGACGATTGGAGAGGCCAAGCGTGGCGATGGCTCAGGGGATCCCGGATCTGCAGCCCGCTTTCGCGGGCTGAAGCCTGCGCCCGCGTATGCGGGTGTCCGGGAGAAATGGAAGCGTGAGAAAGAGAGAAGCCGCACGCACCGCACCCGCCGGCTGGCCACGTGGACGAGACATGCCTAGAACATCAAGAGGACATCCAGGGGAGACATCATGACCGTTCGTATCCTGAGCCTCGCTGTCGCGGCTGCGACGCTTGCCGCCTGCCAGCCGGCCACCGACGACGCGCCGCAACCCCCTGCCGCAGGCACGGCAGCCGCCGAACCCGCCCTCTCCATCGAGCGCGCCTTGGCCAGCCCGGACCTGGCCGGACCGAGCCCGCGCGCGCTGCGCTTTTCGCCGGACGGCACGCGGGTCACCTTCCTGCGCGCCAAGGCGGAGGACGCTTCGGTGCTCGATCTGTGGGCCATGGATATCGATGGCGGCGAGCCCTATCGCCTGGTCGATGCGCGCGTTCTGGCGCCGGAAGAACAGGAACTCTCCGAAGCCGCGCGGCAATTGCGCGAACGCGCCCGGATTTCCGAGAGCGGCATTGTCTCCTACGACTGGGACAGCCAGGGCGAAGCGGTTCTCGTGCCGCTGGACGGCGATGTGTTCCGCGTCGACGTGAATTCCGGCGAGGCGCGCCGGCTGATGGAGACGCCGGAATACGAGACCGATGCGCGGATCTCGCCGCAGGGAAATTTCGTCTCCTTCGTGCGCGAGCAAAACCTCCATATCGTCGATCTGGAAACCGGCGAGGAAACCGCCCTGACCACGCAAGGCGGCGGTCTGATCTCCTGGGGCATGGCCGAATTCGTCGCCCAGGAAGAGCTCAGCCGGCGCACCGGCTACTGGTGGTCGCCGAACGAGCGCTATCTCGCCATCGCCCGGGTCGACGAAAGCCCGGTCGACAATATCGAACGCATGGAAATCGACGCCGACGGCTCCGCCCGCGTGGTCGATCAGCGCTATCCGCGCGCGGGTACCGACAATGCGATCGTCGAGCTTTTCATCCTGGACCGCGAGACCGGCGAGCGCCGCCAGGTCGCGCTGGCCGACACCGACGACATCTATCTCGCCCGGGTCGACTGGGCGCGCGACAGCGGCACGGCCTATGTCCAGGTGCTCAACCGGATGCAGGACGAGCTGACCATCCGTGCCGTCGACCCGGCTTCGGCGGAGGCGTCGGACTGGCTGGTCGAGAGGACCGACGCCTGGATCAATCTGACCGACGATTTCCGCGCCCTTGAGGACGGTAGCGTGATCTGGACCAGTGAGGACACGCCGGGCGGCTATCGTCATATCCAGCACCGCGCCGCGGACGGCTCGCTGATCACCCAGGTCACATCGGGCGAATGGGTGGTCAACGAGATCGATGCCGTCGACGAGGAGACCGGCCGGGTCTTCTTCACCGGCTGGACGGAAACGCCGCTGGAAAGCCATGTCTATTCCGTGCCGCTGGACGGGTCGCAAGAGCCCACGCGGATCACGGACGGCGAAGGCCGCTGGTCGGCCACCTTCGCCAGCGACGCACGGACCTTCATCGGCCGCTATGATGACAGCGACACGCCCGCCCAGACCGCGCTCTATTCGGTCGATGGCGCGCGGATCCGCTGGATCGAGGAAAACGCGCTCGTCGCTGGCCATCCCTATTTCGACTTTGCCGACGACCATATCGTGCCGCAATTCGGCACGCTGACCGCCGCCGACGGCACCGAGCTGCACTACCAGCTCTACCTGCCGGCCGGTTTCGATCCGGAGCGGCAATACCCGGCCGTTCAGTATCTCTATGGCGGCCCCCACTCCCAGCAGGTCCATCGCGGCTGGCAGGGCCTGCGGCCACAGCTCTTCGCCCAGCGCGGCTATGTCTACTTCACCATCGACAATCGCGGTGCCGCCAATCGCGGACGCGCGTTCGAGGCCCATCTCGACCGCAGCATGGGCACGGTCGAGGTCGAGGACCAGCTGGTCGGGCTGGACTATCTGAAGAGCCTGGATTTCGTCGACGAGGATCGCGTCGGCATCTGGGGCTGGTCCTATGGCGGTTACATGGCGCTGATGACGACGCTGCAGGCGCCGGGCGAATTCGCCGCCGGCGTAGCGGGCGCACCGGTCACCGACTGGTCGCTCTACGACACGGCCTATACGGAACGCTACATGGACACCCCCCAGAGCAATGCCGAGGGCTATGAACAGGGCTCGGTCTTCGCCCATCTGGACGATTACGAGACGCCGCTGCTGCTGATCCACGGCATGGCCGACGACAATGTCATCTTCGCCAATTCCGTGCGCCTCTATTCGGACATGCAGGAACGGCGCTACCCGTTCGAGATGATGACCTATCCCGGTCAGCGTCACGGCGTGCGCGGCGAGGACCGGCAGGTGCATCTGTGGACCATGATTTTCGACTATTTCGACCGCAAGCTGAAAGACGGCGAATAGGAGGAGCCGGGGCATGATCCGCCAGAGCGTCCTGGACGAAGCCGATGCGGTCTGCGAGCGATTCCGCACGGCGCGGCCCTTCCGCCATGCCTGTATCGACGGGTTTCTGGAGCCGGATATCGCCGAACGGGCG
Organism: Pseudomonadota bacterium; assembly: GCA_034659015.1. GTDB lineage: Bacteria > Pseudomonadota > Alphaproteobacteria > Caulobacterales > Maricaulaceae > Maricaulis. The sequence continues at coordinate 191,770 of JAYEGL010000014.1, forward strand.
CTGGCCGACTTCCCGGGCTTCGACAGCGAGGCGGCGCGCAACGAGTTCGGCGAGGTCGGGCGCAAGGCGGTGAATACCGACCTGCCGCAGATCAGCCCCTTCTATGCCCGGCTGAGCGACTATCTGGTCTCCGATACCTTCATGGCCCAGATGAGCGCGCTGACCGGCATCCCCGGCCTCAAACCGGACGTGACCCAGTATGGCGGCGGCACCCACGAAAATCTCGACGGGCAGTCGCTCGATCCGCATGTCGACTTCAACTACGACAGCGCCACCGGCCGGCACCGGCGGATCAATCTGCTGATCTATCTCAACAAGGACTGGGACGCGGCCTGGGGCGGCAATATCGAACTGCACAGCAATCCGCGCGATCCCGACACGGACGAGAGCGTCGCCTACACGCCGGACTTCAACCGCGCCGTGCTGTTCGAGACCAACGAGCATTCCTGGCACGGTTTCCGGCGTATCGGGATCCCGGCCGGTGCGCCGACCCGCTCGCGCAAATGCCTGTCGATCTACCTCTATACCGACGAGCGCCCGGAGGAGGAGATCGCCCCGCCGCACGGCACTTTCTACGTGCCCCCGCCCCTGCCGGGCACGATCGCCGAGGGCCGCACGCTGACGGCTGACGACATGTCGGAAATCCGCGACCGTCTGGAGCGCTGGTCGCACTGGCTGGAATTCCACCAGAGGCGCGAGCTCGACCTGTCCGGACAGGTGGAGGATCTGCGCCGGCATCAGCAGATCGCCGGGCGCGACGGGCTCAATCACGGTGTCCGGCACCATGCCGCGGCCCTCCTGCGCGAGGGCTGGTCGCTCTGCGTGGCCGTCGTCAATGCGGCCCTGCGGCTGGGCGGGCTTAAACGCTAGAACGCGACCCAGCGGTCGGCGTCCTCGCGCATGCGCCGGCGCCGCGCCTTCCAGTCCGGCATCAGCCGCTCGACGACCCGCCAGTAGGCGGGCGAGTGATTGGGCTCGACCAGATGCGCCGCCTCGTGCGCGCAGACATAGTCGATCAGCTCTTCGGGAAACCCCATCAGGCGCCAGTTGAGGCGGATCGTGCCGTCGGCGGCGCAGGAGCCCCAGCGGCGCTTCTGGTCGCGCACGATGACCTTGCGGAGCGGCCGGCCGAGCTCGCCGGCATAGGTCTCGACGCGCGGCGCCATGAGCGCACTGCCCTCGCGCTTGTAGTAGCGCTGCAGGGCTGCCGTCAGCGTGCGCTCGCGCAGCTCGCCGGCGAGGTCGGGGTCATGCCGCAGGACCAGCCGGTCGTCCTCGCGGCGCACGGTGGTGCGGACGCCGGAGGCATCGAGCACCAATGTCAGCTCGCCACCCAGCCAGGGCAGGCTGGCGCCGGTCTCGAGCCGCAATTCGCGCGGCGCCGGGCGGGCGGCCCAGGCGTCCAGCTTGGTGAGGATCCAGTCCGACCGGGTGGCCAGAGCCTCTTCGATAACGCGTTCGCCGATCCGCCGCGGCGCGGTGACAGAAAGTCCCTCGCGGCCGATCGAGAAACCGATCGTGCGCCGGTTCGAGCGCTTGAGCGTGTAGGCGATCTCGCGCCCGCCCAGCCGGATCGACCGTTCCGCCGGGCTCATGCCACCGTCAGCAGATCGCCGCAGATCGCCTCGAGACCGGCCCGGTCGTCTTCGTCGAAGGCGCCGAATTCGGTGGAGTCGATGTCCAGCACGGCCGCCAGCTTGCCATCCCGGTCGCGGACCGGCACGACAATCTCGGAATTCGACCGGCTGTCGCAGGCGATATGGCCGGGAAAGGCGTGCACGTCCTCGACCAGCTGGGTCTCGCCGGTGGCCGCCGCCGCGCCGCACACGCCCTTGCCGAAGGGAATGCGCAGACACCCCAGCGTGCCCTGATAAGGGCCGACGACCAGCTCGTCCGGCTTGGCCGGATCGACCTCGTAAAAGCCGGTCCAGAAGAAACGCTCGCCAAAGGCCTCGCGCAACAGGCAGGACGCCGTGGCATAGCGCGCGGTCACGCTGGTCTCGCCGGCGATCACCGAGGCGATCTGCTTGCGGACATCGGCATAGGTTTCGGACTTTGACGGCATGGATTTTTCCTCTGGCAGGCGAGGCACAGATTGGTCGGCTGCCGCGCCCGTTCAAGCCCGGTGTGCAGCCCCGCGGCGGCTAAAGCCGCACCAGCCCGCGCAGCGACTGGCGGATGGCGCGCTCCATGGCCTGTTCCGCGGCATCGCGGCCCGGACCGTCGCTGCCGCGGCGATCATCCCGGTCGTCGCGCCGCTCCTCGCCGGTCTCGTATTCCAGCCGGGTATTGATCATGCGGATGCGCGCATCGACCAGACCGTAGACATCCGCGGGGATCTTCCGGGTCACATTCATCCCGAGATCCTTCGCCTCCTTCAGCGAGATCGACTGGCTGTGCGACATCCGGCCCGAGGTGAGATGGTCGGCCAGCTGGTGCTCGTCCTCGCCATGCTTGCGGTGCACCGGATTGACGATCTCCCGCGCCACCTTCACCGCATACCGGTCGTATTTGCGAGCCTCGTGGGCAAGCATGACCAGCACGTCCTGGGTGGCCAGGGCGCCCTTCTGCTCGATCAACGCGTCGTAGGCGTCCGTGGGGAAGCCGCCATAGATCGTGTCGATCGGCCCCAGCGAGGCCGTCTCGTGCATGCCGATCTCGTCGGCGGCGAGCGCGATCATGGTGCCGCCGGACATGGCGATGTAGGGCACATAGACGATGACGCGCGGATCCCGCTTCGGGTTGTGATGCCCCCTGGACTTTTTCAGATGCTGTTTGAGCGCCTGGGCGATCATGTGGGCCGGGCGGGCATAACCGCCGAGTGTGTGCAGCACGACCACGATCTTCGCCCGCGGATTGGCCTGGCGGATCGCGGCCACGGCCTGGAAGGCCTCGTCGAAGGCGATCTGCTGCTGGGCACTGTCGCGGCCCACGAAATCGTCTCCGAGATCGTGGATGAGATCGATCAGGACCGTATTGCCCGTCTCGATCTTCTTGCGCAGCTTTTCGTATTCCTTGCGCGCCTCGTCATAGTCGGCAAAGCGCTTGCGGCGCAGTTTGACGATCTGGCGCTCGTCGGACGTGGCGCGCTGCTTGTTGAGATAGGCCGCATAGCCCAGGCCGAGGACTGCCAGCAGCACAAGCGCTGCGGCCGCCCCGATCAGGACGGTATTGTCGACCCCTTCGACCACGGTACCCCCCGGGATTCGCATCTTCCCGAAGATGCGGAACGTCCCGGGGATATTAACCAAAGCTTAAGGGTACCGACAAGCAGTTCCGAATAACCACAGAGCGGTCTGCCGCCGGTCAGTCCAGCGCACCCGACCCGGTTGGCGCGCCGCCCGCACGGGCGGCCATGGCGCGTTCCTCGACGATCTGGTTGAGCAGTCCGGCCAGGCGCACACCGCCCTGCTTGAGCTGGTCGCGGCTGATGCGCAACGAACGCTGGTAGTAGGCGTCGCCCGGTTCGATCGTCTGTTCGGCATCGGCCCAGTAATAGGCAAAGCCCCGCGAGCGCACGATGTCGTGGCTTTCCTGGGCCCAGCCGATGGCATCCAGCGGCGCATAGACATCGACGCCTCCGAGCGGGATTTCCGCGGCAAGGGCGTCGGCGAAATACGACCAGCGCTCGGCCTCGGGTGCCCGGGGCCATTCCTCGCCCATATGGTCGAGAATGATCTCGCTGTCCCAGACCCGGTGGAGATTGGTGAAGCGCTCGCCGCGCCAGAGCACGGGAATGTCGTTGCCGCCGCGATCGCCCTCGATCGAGACGTGCAGCGGCTGGTGCACGTCGCCCATCCAGTGGGCGAGGAATTTCAGTGCCTCCAGGCGCTCTTCGTCGCTGCGCGACCGGTCCGCGAAAATGCCGGCATGCAGGTCGATGGCCTCGGTGAGGCAGCCGTCCTCGGCGCAATCTTCCGGATCGATGTGCGGATCGTTGCGGGTCTGGTTGAGATAATGCCAGGGCGCCGTATGGCGGTGGGTCGTGCCGCGGACCCGGTCGGCCCAGGAACAGGCGTCGCGGAAATGGTCGAACTCCGCATCCAGCGCGATCAGCCGGTCGACTTCCGTGCGTGCCGCTTCGGAGAGATAACGATAGGCCAGATCGCACACGATGCGATGACCGTCGCGCCCGTAGGCCTCGGCCGGCGCCGTCATCCCCGCACACGCCACTAGTGCCGCCGCAGCGACCACTCCGCCCCAGATCCGCATGATGCACTCCGCCCTTTGCGCAGGCGGTCCGCACCGCCCTCCCGGCGCTGTCTAGGCGAGGCGAAGCGTGGGCTCTACTAGCCAGGACGGGCATGAAAAACCGGCACTACCCCCGATGGCGCACGGCGCCGATCACCGCTCATCCGGTTGCACGAAACATCATGAACTATACCGTCCGGACGGTATTGACTGTACCGTCTGGACGGTTTATGTGCAGCGCAACAAAATCAGCACAGAGACCACACATGTCGGACAAGCCGACCACAAAAGACCTGATCCTGGACGCTGCGGAAACCGTCGTGGCGCGCGAGGGCGCACGCCACATGACGATCGATGCCGTCGCCGCAGACGCGCGCATTTCCAAGGGCGGCGTTCTCTACCACTACCCCAACAAGATGGCCCTGCTGGAGGCCATGGTAACGCGCATGGTCAGCGGCGTGTGCGACGACATCCACCGCGCCGAGAGCGAAGCCCGCGAGCGCGGAGTGCCGGTCCTGCCGCATGTCATCGAGACGCTGTTCCAGCGCGACGGCCCGAAGGAACAGGTCGGCAATGCGGTCCTGGCCGCCTCGGCGGAACAGCCCCAATTGCTCGAGGTCGCCGGCGGCGTGCTGGCCAAGGAGTTCCAGCGCCTGACCGAAGACGCCCCCGATCCCGTGCTCGCCCAGATCGCCTTCCTGACCCTCGACGGCCTCAAACTGACCGCCCTTCTGGGCCTCGACCACGTCTTTGACCACCAGATCGACGCGATCAAGCACCGCGTCATCACGATGACCCGTGAGATGTATCAATGACCCGCCTCGCCCCGATTTCCGCCCTTGCGGCCCTGTTTGCCCTGGCCGCCTGCTCCGGCGAAGCGCCAGCCCCCGAGGCGCCGCCGCGCCTGGTCCAGCTCGGCGAAGTGGCTAGCATGGCTCCGGAAGCCCGGCACGAATTCGTCGGCCGCGTGGAAGCGCGGTTGAGCGTGGACATGGCCTTCCAGGTCAGCGGCCAGCTGGCAGACCTGCCTGTCACGGAAGGTCAGCGCATTGCCGAGGGCGATCTGGTCGCGCGTCTCGATCTGGAGGATTTCGAACGCGCCCTGCACGAAGCCCGCGTGCAGATGCAACAGGCCCGCACCGATCTGGAGCGCCAGCGCACGCTGCACGAACGCGGCATCGCCTCGCAGGCCGCGCTGGACAGCGCCCAGACCCAGTACGACCTGCGCCAGGTGGCGCTCCAGACCGCCCAGCGGAACCTGGAATACGCCACGCTGAGCGCGCCCTTCGACGGCCTGGTCAGCCGGCGCCTCGTGGACAATTACACCATCGTCTCGCCGGGCCAGCCGATCGTGAGGATCCAGGATATCGGCGAGCTGCGCGTCTCCATCCCCGTCTCCGAGGATATGGTGGCCACCTTCGACCAGACCAATCTGATCGAGCTGGAAGCGGCCTTCTCCTTCCTGCCGGGACAGACGTTCAGCCTGACGCCGCGCGAACTGGTCAGCGAACCGGACGACACCTCCAACACCTACCGCGCCATCGCGGCCCTGCCCGACAATATCCCGGCCAACATCCTGCCCGGCATGACGGCGACCGTGTGGGCCGAATTCGAGCGCAACGCCCCGGTCTCCACCCATGTCGCCGTTCCCCTCGCCGCCGTCGCCGAACGGCCGGACGGCACGAATGTGGTCTGGCTCTATGATGCCGAGACCGGAACGGTCTCATCGCGCATCGTGGAAACCGACGGGCTGCGCGGCGACCGCGTCATCATCAGCGCCGGTGTGCAACCGGGCGACAGGATCGTCACCGCCGGCGTATCCGCCCTGCATGAAGGCATGGAAGTGCGCCCCCTCGACGCCACGCAGCCCCGTTTCGGATCCACCCAATGAGCCTGCAGTCGCAAAGCGCCATCTCCTTCGCCCGCACCTCGATCGAAAAGCCGGTCATCACCTGGCTGGTCATCCTGTTCTGCGTGCTCGGCGGTCTCTACGGCTTCCTCAATGTCGGCCGGCTGGAAGACCCGTCCTTCACGATCAAGCAGGCGATCATCTTCACGCCCTATCCCGGCGCCACGGCCGACGAAGTCGAGCTGGAGGTCACCGAACACCTGGAAATCGCGATCCAGCAGATGGGCGAGGTGAACGAGATCCGCTCGGAAAGCTCGCCCGGCATGTCGGAAATCCATGTCGAGCTGCATGACACGACCGATGCCGCCGACGTTCCGGCCGCCTGGACCGAACTGCGCGCACGCATCCGCGATGCGAGCGCCGGACTGCCACCCGGTGCCCAGACCCCGATCGTCTACGACGATTTCGGCGATACCTACGGCATCTTCTACGCCGTGACCGCCGAGGGTTATTCCGATGACCGGATCCGTGACATTGCGCGCATGCTGCGGCGCGAGCTGCTCACTGTGGACAATGTCGCCAAGGTCTCTGTCGAGGGCGAACCGGAAGAGCGGATCTATATAGAGATCCCGCAGGAAAGCCTGGCCCAGCTCGGCCTGTCCTACCAGAGCCTGCTCAGCGAGCTGGACCGCCAGAACGCGGTCGTATCGGCCGGTGCCACACCGCTGGACGAGAATTATGTGCGCATCTCTATTCCGCAGACGCTGGGCGGGGTCGATGCAATCAGCAATCTGCTGATCACGCCGGGAAACAGCAATGAGACGATCCGGCTGTCGGATATCGCCGAGGTGACCCGGGCGAGCGAGGAGCGGCCGCAGCAGCTGATCTACCACAACAATACCCGCGCCTTCACGCTGGGCGTTTCCGGACTGGAAACCGCCAATATCGTGGATGTGGGCCATGCGGTGGAGGCGCGGCTGACCGAGCTGGAGAGCGCCCTGCCCGTGGGTGTGGAACTCCACCCGATCTACCAGCAGCACATCGTCGTCGACGAGGCGATCAACAACTTCCTGTTCAGCCTCGGCCTGTCGATTGCCATCGTGATCGGCGTGCTGTGCGTCTTCATGGGCTGGCGCGCCGGCCTGACCGTCGGCTCCGCCCTCTTCCTCACCGTCGCCGGCACCGTCTTTTTCATGAACATGTTCGCGATCGAGATGGAGCGTATCTCGCTGGGCGCGCTGATCATCGCCATGGGCATGCTGGTCGACAACGCCATCGTGGTCGCGGAAGGCATGCTGACCGGCGTGATGAAGGGCAAGCCGCGGCTGGAGGCGGCCGAGGAGGCCGTGGAATCCACCCAGTGGCCGCTGCTCGGCGCCACGGTGATCGGCATTCTCGCCTTCGCCGGCATCGGCCTGTCGCCGGACGCCACCGGTGAATTCCTGTTCTCGCTGTTCGCGGTGATCGGCATCTCCCTGCTGCTCAGCTGGGTGATCGCGGTCACCGTCGTGCCGATGATCGGCTTTCACCTCTTCCACGCCCAGCGCCAGAAGGCGCTGGAGCGCGGCGATGCGCCGGAAGACGACACAGCGCTCTATTCCGGCCGCATGTACCGTTTCTATCGCGCCGTTCTGGAACCGGCCCTGGCCCGGCGCTGGCTGGTCCTGGGCGGGCTGATCGCGGTGACCGTGGTCTGCTATGTCGGCTTCGGCTCGGTGAAGAATTCCTTCTTCCCGGATTCCAACACACCGATGTTCTACGTGAATGTGGAGCATCCCGAGGGGACCGACATTCTGGCCACCGCCTCGACCATGCGCCAGATCGGCGCCTTCATTGCGGAACAGCCGGAAACCGAGGCCTTCGACACTTTCGTGGGTGCCGGCGCCACGCGTTTCATGCTGACGTACAATTCGGAACAGCCGAACACGGCCTACGGCCAGGTGATCGTGCGCACCGCCCACCGCGACGAGATCCCGGCGCTGGCCGAACGGATCCTGACCCATGTCCGCGACACCTATCCGCAGGTCCGCATCCGCGCCGACCGGATCGTTTTCGGCCCGCCCTCCGGCGCCAAGCTGGAGGCACGCATCCTGGGCCCCGACGCCGACACGCTGCGCGCGCTGGCCGACGAGGTGATGCTGGCGCTGAACGAGCGCGGCAATGTGATCGATCTGCGCACCGACTGGCGCAGCCGCGCCCCGGTGATCAATCCGGTGATGATCGAGGAGCGCGCCCGCACGATCGGCGTAACCCGCGAGAATGTCGCCAATGCCATGCTGTTCGCGACCGAAGGCTCCCAGGTCGGTGTCTATCGCGAAGGCGAGGAGCTCATCCCGATCGTCGCCCGGGCACCGGCCTCCGAACGGGCCGGCCAAACCTATCTGGGCGACCGTCTGGTCTGGAGCTCCGAGCAGGCCGCCTACATACCCATCGGCCAGGTCGTCTCGCATTTTGCCGTGGATTTCGAGGACGTGCTGATCCAGCGCCGCAACCGCACAAGGACCATCTCTGTGCGTGCCAATCCGCAGCCGCACGAGACCGCGGCCGAGGCCTTTGTGCGCTTCAGTGAAATCGTCGAATCGGTCGACCTGCCGAACGGCTACACACTGGAATGGGGCGGAGAGTATGAAAGCGCGATGGAGGCGAACCAGTCGCTGGGCAGCCAGCTTCCGCTGACCTTCATCGCCATGCTGACCATCTCCTTCCTGCTCTTCGCCAAGGTGCGCCAGCCGCTGATCATCTGGGCTGTGGTTCCCATGTCCGTCAACGGGGTGGTGATCGGGCTTCTGGCCACCAATGTCGCCTTCTCCTTCACCGCCCTGCTGGGCCTGCTGTCCCTGTCGGGCATGCTGATCAAGAATGCCATCGTGCTGGTCGACGAAATCGACATGCGCATCCAGGCCGGCGCCAACCGGTACCAGGCCGTACGCGACGGATCGGTCAGCCGCCTGCGGCCTGTCCTGCTGGCCGCCGCCACCACCATTCTGGGCATGACGCCGTTGCTGGCGGACGCCTTCTTCCAGGGCATGGCGGTGACGATCATCGGCGGACTGACCTTCGCCTCCATCCTCACCATGATCGCGGTGCCGGTGCTCTACGCCCTCTTCTTCGGCATCCGCCACGGCGAGCGCGACCAAGCGCCCGCTTGACGATCCGGTGCGGGCAGGCCAACGCTCCTGCCCCATGAACCGGATCGAAAACGCCCACAATATCGCGGCGCTGCGCCGAGAGGCGCGGCGCCGCCTGCCCCGCATGGTGTTCGACTATATCGACGGCGGGGCCGACGACGAGGTCACGCTGGGCAACAATAACCGCCGCTATGCCGACTACGAGCTGATGTTCAAGTCGCTCGTCGACATTTCCGAGATCGACACCTCGACCACGGTGATGGGCGATGCCTGCTCGGCTCCGGTCATCGTGACGCCCACTGCCGTGCAGCGCCTCTTCCATCCGCGCGAGGGCGAGGCCGCCGTGGCGCGGGCGGCAAAAAAGGCGGGGCTGGTCCACTGCCTGTCCACTCTCGCATCGACCACGATCGAGGATATCGCGCGCTTCAATGACGGGCCGAAATGGTTCCAGGTCTATGTCTGGAAGGATCGCACCCTCGTCGAGCAGGCTCTGGAGCGTGCCAAGGCCGCCGGCTTCACCGGGCTGATCCTCACCGTCGACGTGCCCGTCGCCGGCAATCGCGAACGCGACCTCGTCAACGCCTTCTCCGTGCCGCCCGAGATCAACGCCAAGACGGTCAGCCAGGTCCTCAAACGCCCGGGCTATCTCTGGGACATCGCGACAACGTCGAAAATCTCCACCGCCAACTGGGTCGACCTGGAGACCCGTGACATGGGCATCGCCGAATTCCTCGACACCCAGTTCGACCGCACGGTGACGTGGGAGGATGCGAAGTGGATGAAGGAGATCTGGGGCGGCCCCTTCGCCATCAAGGGCATCTGCCGCGCCGACGATGCGCGCCGCTGCGTCGATGCCGGGGCCGACGCGGTGTGGATCTCCAATCATGGCGGCCGCCAGCTGGACACCGCGCCGGCCACGATCGACACGCTCGGCGATGTCGTTGCCGCGGTGAGCGATCAGGCCGAGGTCATTCTGGACGGCGGCATCCGCCGGGGCACGGATATCGTCAAGGCCATCGCCCTGGGCGCCAAAGCCGTGGCCGTGGGCCGGCCCTATCTCTACGGGCTGGGTGCGGGCGGCGAAGCCGGCGTGACCCGCGCACTGGACATTCTCACCAGCGCCTTGCGGCGCGACATGGCGCTTACCGGCGTTACCCGGCTGGACGAATTGACGCCGGACTTCGTGCGCAAACCGCGCTAGAACGGACAAAAGACAAAACGACAAGACAAGACGGTTGGAGGACAGTCGATGTTTGCAGCGGAAAGCCTTGTGCGCACCCTGATCAATCAGGGCGTGGAGGTCTGTTTCACCAATCCGGGCACCTCGGAAATGCACATGGTCGCAGCGCTCGACCGGATCGAGGGCATGCGCTCGGTGCTGTGCCTGTTCGAGGGCGTGGCGACCGGCGCCGCCGATGGGTATGCCCGCATGGCGGGTAAGCCGGCGAGCACGCTGCTGCATCTGGGCCCCGGCGTGGGCAACGGCCTGGCCAATCTGCACAACGCCCAGCGCGGCCATGCGCCGGTCGTCAACATTGTCGGCGATCACGCCCGGGACCACCTCAAGCTCGACGCGCCTCTGACCAGCGATGTCGACGGTGTCTGCCGCCCGATGTCGCGCTGGGTGGGACGGGTGACCCAGCCTTCGGAGGTCTCGGCCATGGCGGTCGAGGCCGTGCGCCAGGCCTACGGCCCGGAACGTGGCGTCGCCAGCCTCATCCTGCCGGCCGACTGCGCCTGGTCGAATGCCGAGCCGGACGTGCTGCCCGCGATCAATCCGCCCGGGCTGAATGCCGTGCCGGCGGACACGGTGGACCGTGTCGCGGAGGCCCTGAAGGCCGCGAAGTCGCCAGTCATCCTGCTCGGCAACGAGGCCTGTCTGGATGTCGGACTGGAGGCTGCCGGACGGATCGCCGGGGCGACCGGGGCCAAACTCTTCATGGACACCTTCGTGCCGCGCATCGCGCGGGGCCATGGCCGCGTCTCGCCGCAGCGCCTGGCCTATTTCGGCGAACAGGCGCTGGAGGAACTGGCCGGCACCGACCTCCTGGTGATCGCCGGATCCAAACCGCCCGTCGCCTTCTTTGCCTATCCCGGCCAGCCGGGCGAACTGACCCCGCCGGAGACGAACACGCTGACCCTGGGCGGTCCGGCCGACGATATCGGCCAGGCACTCGGCGATCTGGCCGCGCATTTCCCCGGCACGGCGGCCCCGGAACCGTCGCCCCGCGCCGGAGCGCCGGACCTCGCCCCGGACGAACCGCTCAACCCCGGCTATGTCGGCATTTCCCTGTTGCGCCACATGCCCGAGGACTCGGTGATCTGCGACGACTCCACCACATCGGGCATGGGCGTCTTTCCCTGGATCGAGAACGGGCCGCGCCATGACTGGCTGTGCCTGACCGGCGGGGCGATCGGGTCGGGCATGCCCCAGGCCGTCGGCGCCGCCATGGCCTGTCAGGACCGTCAGGTTTTCGCCCTCAGCGGCGACGGAGCCGCGGCCTATACGCTGCAGGCCCTGTGGACCCAGGCGCGCGAAAAGCAGAACGTGATCAACATCGTGTTCGCCAATCACTCCTACCTGGTGCTCAATGTCGAACTGTCCCGTGTCGGCGCCGGTGAGCCCGGCCCCGCCGCCCAGCAAATGTTGTCGCTGGACAATCCGAAAATGGATTGGGTGAAACTGTCGGAGGGCTTCGGTGTACCGGCGCAGCGCGCCCGGACAGCCGGCGAGTTCGACGCCGCCCTGCAGGCGGCGCTCGACGCCGGCGGCCCGCAGCTTGTCGTCGCGGAAATCTAGCGCTCGCCCCCGGCGGCGCTCTGCCCTGCCGGGTCGTCCGACGCCGTATCGTCATCGGGGGCAAGCAGGTTGGCCAGCAAGGCGCGCAACGTGCCCATCTCCACCGGTTTGGGCAGGTAACCGGCAAAGCCGTCGGCCTCGAATGCGCGCCGGTGATCGTCCGAAGCGAGGGCTGTCACGGCGACGATCCGGGCACGGCCGGAATTGCGGGTCTCGCGAATGCAGCGCATCGCGCTGACCCCGTCCATTTCCGGCATCTGGATGTCCATCAGGACGATGTCGTAGGCCTCGGCGGTGGCCTTGTTCACCGCTTCGCGGCCACTGGCCGCGCAATCGACCTGCAGCCCGCCACCCGTCATCACCTGCTGCACCATCGCCCGCAGCACAAGCTGGTTGGTGGCCACATCGTCGACCACGAGGATGCGCAGCGGATCCTCGACCAGGATCGGATCGACCGGTGCACTCTCGGCGGGCTCGGGCGCGGCCCGCCCCGCCTCGAACGGAATATCGCAGGAAAAACTCGCTCCGCGCCCGGGCTCGCTGGACAGGGTGATATCGCCGCCCATCTGGCGGACCAGACGCCGGCAGATCGCCAGGCCCAGCCCCGTGCCGCCATACTGCCGCGTCGTCGAGGTATCGACCTGGGTGAAGGCCTCGAAAATCGTCTCGTGCTTGTCGCGCGGAATGCCCACGCCGGTATCGCGCACATTGATGCTGACGCGGATCGTGCCGTCCTCGCCAACACTCTTGCCGAGCGCGACGGTGATGCCGCCGCGAGGTGTGAACTTGACCGCATTGCTGACCAGATTGTTGACGATCTGGCGAACGCGCACCGGATCGCCGTGCACATCCAGCCGATCGCCGGCGGCCTCATGCGAGAAAACGAGGTTCAGTCCCTTGGACCCGGCCTGGGCGCGCCAGTGATCGGCCACGCCGCGCAACAGCGCCACGAGATCGAAATCGGCCGGTTCCAGGTCCAGCACGCCCGCTTCGATCTTGGACAGGTCGAGCACGTCGTTGAGCAGTTCAAGCAAGGATTTTCCCGACGTGTCGATCAGCTTGAGAGACCGCTTGTGCTCGTCGCTCAAACGCGTGTCCTGCAACAATACGCTGGTCATTCCCAGCACGCCATTGAGCGGCGTGCGGACCTCGTGACTCATATTGGCAATGAATTCCGACTTGGCCTGGTTGGCCTCGCGGGCGGCCGCCAGCGCCTCCTCGAGCTTGGCATTGTATTCTTCCAGGGCCGTCTGCGCGTCGCGCGCTGCCGACCGGAAACTCGTGCCGAACAGCACGATCCAGCCGCAGGAAAAAGCCGAGGCGGCCACGAGAATATGCAGCATTTCCGGCGGACTGAAGGCCAGCAGCGTGTCATGGGCGCGCCCGGCCTCCCACAGCACATAACCGAAATAGGCCGCGACCGGCAGAATGGCGCCCAGAACCGCCCGGCGCCCCCAGGCGATATAGGCGCCCAGAATGATCCCCGGCAGGTAGAGCGAGGCCGGCGGAAACGAACCCCGGTTGGCGACGGCCGCCGTCGACAGGGCCAAAGCGGCCAGCAACAGCATCATGGCCATGGTCAGGTTCGGACGGCGCAGTTTGAGCCCGGTGCCGCCGACGAGCGCCGCGAGAAGCGCCGATCCCACGGCCAGCTCGGCCATACCCGGCCGGCCGTCGACCAGGAAAGCCAGCACGGCAGCATTCACCAGGCCCATCAGGCAGAAGACAACGGTGAAGGCGACCGCAATGCGGCTGCGCACCGCATGATCGAGATCGATCCGCGGGTCCGCGCCGACCAGCCTGTCCATCCATTTCCAAGACATGCGACCTACTCCTTGCGCGCCCTTCTACCCTTTCAGCGTTAACAACCGGCATACAACCCCAAGCTGGACAGGTGACGGCGCGTGATGCGCGCGGCCTCTTTGCACAGATAGACCTCATGAACGGCGGCCTTAACGCGACGGCAAGGTAGAGATCCGACCCTGACGCCCGAATTGTACGGGGATCCCTCACAGCCCAGCGGCGTACCCCCAGTCCCGGAGGCCCGATGTATACCGAAGACGGTTTTGAACTGCGTCCGGTCGGCGACACGATGGAAATCTATGCATCCGGCGAACAGTTCCACGAAGCGAATCCGCCCGTCGTCGCCGCCTTCAGGACCTTCAGCGCCCGCATGCCGATCACGAAAGTGATCTGCGATGTCAGGCTGGCTGCCTATATCCTCGACCCCACCGAGCAGGAGGTCCGGGCCCGGACCACGGCGCGGGCCTTGCTGCCGTACAAGACGGCCATCGTCTGCCTCACCGGTCAGCGCCCCCTGCTGGAACGCACGGCCGAGAAAATCCGCGAGCATGGCGGCACGGCCGAACTCTTTTCCAGCAAGAGCGAGGCCCGCGACTGGCTGGCGACGCAGAATGCCGGCGCGGCGGAGGCCCCCGCGGTTCCTACCCGTCAGACCGCACCCGGCCGGGCATAACGCCCTTCAACCGGACAGGCCGCAGCCACCGCGGCGGCTGGTTTGGCATTTCCGCCCAAAGATGCCACATCACCACCCATGTCCGAACGATTGCCCCACAAAACGGTTATCGCCCTGATTGCGCTCGGCGTTCTCGGCCGCCTCATCGAACTCGTCCTGCCCGTCTTTCTGGAATCGATGCGCGCGGGCATCGGCTATTCCAATTCCAGCCTCGGTCTCATCGCCGGCGCGGAACTGTCCGGAATCATCGTCAGCTCGGTCGTCATGGTGCCGCTCCTGAGGGGCGTATCCGCCACCAGGATTCTGCCCGGTGCCATCATCCTGTTTGCCCTGGCGAACCTGGCCTGCGCCTTCGTGTCGCCGGCCTGGGCCATGGCCATCCTGCGTTTCCTGGCCGGGTTGCTCTGCGAGGGTCCGCTCCTGGTGATCGCCGTCGCGCTTCTCGGCCGGGCCCGGGGCGCCAGCCGCATCTATGCGGCCTTCATGGCCACCCAGATGACAGTCGGCGCGCTCGCCCTGCTCGGACTGGGCGCGGCCGATACGGCCTTCGGCTTTACCGGCGTTGCGATCGGGCTGAGCGCGGTGACCCTCGCCTGCCTTGCCGCCCTGCCCTTCCTGCCGAAGGACTCCGCCTTCCCGGAGGCCTCGACCGGGGAAGCCGGCAGGATCGGCGCCGTGGTGTGGAGCGTCCTCGTCGCGATGGGGCTTTTCCACCTGGCCATATCGGGGGCCTGGGCCTTCCTGCAGCAGAAGGGTGTACAGCTCGGCCTGTCCTCGCTCGACAGCGGCGGCCTTCTGGCCGTCATGATGGGCTCGGGCATCCTCGGCGCGGTGTATGTCGCCCGGCGCGAAACGCCGCGCAGTCTCTTGCTCGCCACCTGCGTGGTGGCCGCATCGGGCATGCTGGGTGCCTTCCTGAGCCAGGGCGTCGTGCTGTTCACCGTGTCGGGGATCACCCTCATGATCGCCTGGAACCTGTCGGTTCCGCACCAGATCGCACTGATGGGCGAGGACCTCGACGCGGCCCACCATCTGGGCTTCGTTCCCGCCGCGCAGGGGATCGGCCTGGCCGCCGGCCCCGCCCTGACCGGCCTGCTTTCCGAACCGGGGGAATACACGACCGCGGCGACCCTCGTCATTGCCGCCATGCTCGCCAGTTTGCTTCTGTTCTATCGGGGTCATAGATTCCGTCCGGCCTAGGTTGGGCCTTCGGGGGAGGGGCGGCGTGTTCTACGAAAAGCATTGCGCAAAGATCATTTCGGACATGACGCAGGTTGTCGTGGCCGTGGGCCTTGTGTCGATCCTGGCGAACTTCGTGCGGATCTCGGCCAACGATCCGGACTTCCTGCTGAGCGAAGCCTTCTGGCTGCGCTCGGTGCTGCTCGTCCTGACCATCCTGTTCACCGCCTATCACCTGCTGGCCTACGCCGCCGACGCGGTGACCCAGCACGGCGACAGCGGCTGGGCCCGTCATTCGCGCGGTCCCACCAGCATCATCCTGCTCTTTCTGGTCGACCTCATGGCGCTGGCCGCCATGGGCGCGATGTATGGCATCCTGTCGGTCGGCAGCGCCCGGACCGAGACCGGGTTCACGATCGACTGGTCCACGCTCGCCTGGCTTTCCGGACTGGCGGCCGGCTGGCATTTCGCCATCGCCGTCTGGCACGTCATCGCCGGGTCCAAGCCCACCGCCTGGCTGTCGCATCTCGGCTTTTCCCTGCTTCAGGGAGCCCTGTTCACGAGCGCCCTTCTCTGCGGCGCGATGGGCGCCTTCGGCGTGACCGGGACACTTGCGCAATGGGGATGGGTCGGGCTCTTCGCCACCGTCATTGCCGCGCTCTACTTCGTGCGCGGCCGCAAACTCCTGCGTCAGGCACTGCAGACGGATGAGCCGGTGCAGGCGCAATAACGGCCCGAAATAGAGCGTCGCCGCACAGAGGGCGAGAAAAGTGGTGGGCCCGGAGGGACTCGAACCCCCAACCAAGCGGTTATGAGCCGCCGGCTCTAACCAATTGAGCTACAGGCCCGCTGTCAAAGCGCGGGCCCATGGTTACTGGCTCTTTCGGCCTGCGCCAAGCCGGGATCGCACGCCGCGTGACAGCGGTGCAATCATGGTGGCGAGGGCAAGGCGCGCGCGTTCAGGCTGCAGACAGGTGCCATGTGGCTGGGTTATAGCGAACCATCCGCGCTCGCAGGCGTTGCACCTGCCAGCCCAAGCCGAACGGGAGTTACCCCATGCTGCGTACGCTTCTTCTGTCTTCCTCGCTGGCCGCCGCCCTGGCCATGCCGGCCGCCGCGCAGACCCTGCAAAGCGAGCCCACCCTGTCGCTCAGCGCCAGTGCCGATGTCGAGCTGGCTCCGGAATATGCCCGCGTCAGCGCCGGCGTCGTCAGCCGGGCCGATACCGCCCAGACCGCGATGCGCGACAATGCCCGCGCCATGGCTGCCGTCTTCGCCGCGCTGCGCGAGGCGGGGGTCGCCGAGGAGGACATGCAGACCTCCCAGCTCTCGGTCTCGCCGGTCTATGCCGATCGCCGCGAGACGGGCCGGGCCGAGCTGAACATCATCGGCTACGAGGCCCGCAATACGGTCAGCGCCCGGGTCAACGACACCGGCCGTACCGGGGCCGCGATCGACGCCATGGTCGGCGCCGGCGCGAACAACATCAACAATGTCACCTTCGGGTCGGACAATACCGATGCGGCCATGGACGAGGCGCGCCGCCAGGCGATCGCCAACCTGCTGGCCAAGGCCGAGCTGTTCGCCGACGCGGCCGATGTCGAACTGTGCGGGATCCGGCGCATGGGCGAGGCGCACATGGGTTCGCCCCAGCCGGTGATGATGCGCGCGAGCTTTGCCGAAGACAGTGCCGCAACGCCTGTCGCGGCCGGTCAGCTCACGCTGAGCGCCACGGTCAATGCGGACTTCTGCATCACGCAGTAGGACGGATAATGGCGGGACAGACACGCAAGCACGGCTTGCGTGTCTGTCCCGGGCCG
Organism: Pseudomonadota bacterium; assembly: GCA_034659015.1. Classification (GTDB taxonomy): domain Bacteria; phylum Pseudomonadota; class Alphaproteobacteria; order Caulobacterales; family Maricaulaceae; genus Maricaulis. The sequence continues at coordinate 209,213 of JAYEGL010000014.1, forward strand.
GTATCGCCCCGGCCGGTGTCGCGATGCCCTAGCGGCCCCCGGCTTCCACCGAGATCTGTTCCCCGCCGAACTCGAAGGTCACGGTCTCGCTGCGCTGTTCCTGCCAGAGCGCATAGCCCAGGCCTGCCGACAGGATCAGCAGGCCGGCGATGGCACCGTAGAGCAAAATCTTCCGGTTGCTGGACGCACGCATGTTCGTCTCCTTCCGTCATTTGCAGACGAAAGAGAAACGTGCAGTCTTCGGAACGGTTCCGGAAAGTTGTGGTCAGGCCGCTTGGGGCTTGGTGACAACCTGGTTGTGCTCGTCGAACAGGACCACGACCGGATCGTGCTGCTCCGCCTCCGCCGCGTCCATGTCGGCATAGGCGACGACGATGATGCGGTCGCCCGGCTGGGCCAGACGGGCCGCCGCGCCGTTGATGCCGAAAGTGCGGCTGCCGCGCGGCGCCTCGATCGTGTAGGTGGTGAAACGCTCGCCATTGTTGATGTTGAGCACATCGACCTGCTCGTAGGGCAGCATGCCGGCCGCCTCGAGAAAGTCGCGGTCGATCGAGATCGAGCCCTCATAGTGCAGGTCCGCCTGGGTGACGACCGCACGGTGAAGCTTGCTTTTCATCATGGTGAGGCGCATCGCGCTCTCCTGACTGCACAGTGACTGCTGCACTGCACATACGTGCCGCAGCGCGGAATTTCAACGCCGAAAACCGGATCTGGCGCATTCGTGAGTCTGGCCGGCCCGGACCACGGCTTGTGTGTGCAGCAGCGGATAGCCGCGACATGCAGGAAGACAGATCCCCGGCACGCCCGCGAAGGCTTCCGGACCGTCACGGGCAACCATGCCGGAAGCCCCGTAGTAGGGGCCATCATCTGCGCTTCATGCACAGGATGTAAAATTGCGCTATACTGCCCGACAGGGGAGATTTCCATGCAGCCGCGTCTTCGCCATACCGCATGCACCGCCGGCCTGGTTCTGGCCTCGCTCGCCCTGGGCGCCCAGAGCCGCCCGGCGACACAACCCGCTACCTTGCAGACAACCGACCTGCCGCGCGCCGTCCTTCAGCAGGCCCCGTCGCCCGCCACGCCGGACGATCCGAGGGTCATGCCGATCAACTGGGTCGAAGCCCGCCAGGACGCGCGCACGCAGACCCAGTTCGACACCCGCGCGGTTGCCGCGCGCCGGGCACCGCGCTTTCCACAGCCCGGCAATGAAGGCGCCGAAGCGGTCACCGACACGCGCCTGCCCGTGCTGATCCCGTCCTCGAACGCGCTGGGCCTGGGGGCGGATCCGCAGACGCTGCTCTTCCCCCGGGAAAATTTCTACACACTGTCGATTACCGGAGCGGACATCCTGGTCGAGGTCTTCGGAACGCGCCTGGCCCATGCCACGGCGCCGGATGATGCGGCCGGACGCCGTCTGCGCGCCGGCGACGGGGACGGCTATCGCGTCACCGCCACCCGCTATGGACAGGAATTGTCCTTCAACCGCTACGGGGCTGCCTACTCGATCACGGTGGAGTGCACCCGGCCCGAAGAGGATGCGCGCTGCACCGCCGGGGATTATGTGCGGCGGCTGGCGGACTCGCTGCTGATTGCCGCCGGACGCCCGGACGAGGGAGGCGAATGATGTCCCGCCCCGCCGAACTCACACTCGCTGCCGCCGTGGCCACCGCCGGCATCGCCGCCATGATCTGGTGGCCCGGAACCGGCGCACCGCCACCGTCCGAGGAAACAGCATCGGAGACCCCCATGGCCGATCCCGACGAGACCCCGTCCCCGGAGGAGCCCGTTCCCAGCGATCCAGCCCCGGCGGAGCCGCCCGAGGAAATGCCCGCCCCCCAGGACCCGCCGGAACCGGCGGAGGATGTACCCGCGCCCGAACCCTATCCGGAGCTCCCGCCCGGTCCGGAAGACGATGCGGGGATCGAATTCACCTGGATGCCGGCCGGCGATCTCGCCCCCGACAGCGGCACGGGCCAGACACTGCAGATCAATTACGCACCGGACATGCGCTTTCCCATGGAGGCGGGCCAGGCCTATGCGAACAGCCAGGTCTACGGTCATGGCGGCTATCTCGGCCCGGCTGGCGGCCAGTGCGACCCGGACAATTACAGCTATGCCTGGCGGGACAATTTCTGCGAGACGCGCGGCTATGCGACGCCGCTGTGCCCGAGCGGCCACGGCCATCAGGGTCAGGATATCCGCCCCGCCACCTGCCAGGACGGCACGCACTGGGCCGTCGCGGCGGCCGACGGCACGATCACCTCGGTCGGTTCCTATTCCGTGCGCCTTATGAGCGATGACGGCGTGCGCTACACCTATCTTCACCTGGACAAGGACACGCTCCTTGTCGAGGCCGGCGACACGGTCAGCCAGGGCGAACGCATCGGCTACGTCTCGAACGAATTCGGCGGCTCGGCCACGACCATCCACCTGCATTTCGAAATCAAGATGGCCGTCGATGCCGGCGGCGAGATCCACAATGCCAACGTGCCGCCCTACCTGGCGCTGGTGGACAGCTATGAGCATCTGTTGACGGCGGATGCGGGCTGAGCGCCCGGCGACGCCTAACCCGTCAGGTGCAGCACAACCTCCCGCCGGTGCGGGCGATGGCGGTGTTCGAACAGGTAGATCCCCTGCCAGGTGCCCAGCAGCAGGCGGCCGTTCTCGACGGGGATGCCCAGCGAGGTCTGGGTCAGCGCCGCCTTGATATGGGCGGGCATGTCGTCGGGCCCTTCGGTCGTGTGCCACAGCCAGGACATGGAGGGATCGTCGGCATCGGGCACCAGGCGCCGGAAGAATTCGTCGAGGTCGCGCTGCACGTCGCTGTCGGCATTTTCCTGGATCACCAGCGAACAGGATGTGTGCCGCACATAGGCTGTCAGAAGTCCTTCCGCCGGATTTAGTTCGCGCACGAAGCTATCGACGCTTCGCGTGAATTCATAGAGGCCGGGACCGGTGGTGGGAATGGCGATGCGGTGCAGGGGCATGGGCGCAGGGTGGCCAGACACATCCTGCTTGTCCAGACCGGCCGGGCCGTCTTGCGCGCCCGGAGCAAATCCCTATCCTCGCGCCTAGCGAGTTGGGGGGGGTAATGCGTGGCAACCGGAACGGCCTATATCCTGGTGTGTGCAAATCTGGCGGATGCCGATGCGCATTTTGAATCCCTGGAGCTTGAATCAGAACGCATCGACCTGTGGATGATGACCACTGCCTTTCGGCGCAATTTTGCGACGGTCGTCGGCGACGTCTGCAAGTCCGCCCCGGGCCAGGCACAGTTTTCCTCAGAATTATGCCAGTACAAGATCCACCGGACCCGGATCTATAAACTGCCCGAACATGAACGCGTGCCGTACCGGTTCAATTTCTACGCTGTTCATGAAGTCACCTTTACCTGCCAGGGCGATACGCCTCTGCCTTCGGCCGAGGTCCAGGCCGACCTGCTGTCGATCCTGTCGCCCAAGCTCGACTATTCGACCGGCGAACTCGACGTGATCCGCGCGGCTGAGGCTTTCGGGAAAGACTGGGTCATGCCCGACATCGACCGGATCACCTCCTCGTCGGTTGAGTGCTGGATACCCGACACGGAGGCGGAGGACGCGTACGACATCAACGCCCAGCTCTTCCTCTTCTACGTTATCGCTGGATACGGTCTCGTCTCCCTGGAACAGAGCCAGCTGGACATCCACCTGATCGGGACCGATCTGGGCAGCGACAAGACCTTTGCGCCGCGGCTTTTGAAGAGCCGCTTGCACATCACCAACATCAATCGGCTATTCCTGACCCGCAGCCAGTCGCCGTTCGCGCTGATCCGGCAGCGCTGCGAGGCGCTGATCGAACAATACCGGCTGCGCGCGCGCCATGACTGGCTGCGCGAGATCTATGACGACATCAGCACCACGTACGAACTCTATTTGCGGGAGAAGGACTCCCGCGGCAGCCGGATCATTTCGCGGATCCTGTTTGCGCTGACGGCCTTCACCGTTCTGTCCGGCCTGTTTTTCGGGCTGTTCGAGCTGAACAATGAATCGCCGATCGCGACTGAGGGGCCGCGCGCTCTGGGTGACCCGATCTACCTGCCGCCCCTGCTGATCTCGCTCGTTGCGCTGGTCATCCTGGTGGCCCTCGTGACCCTTTGGCCCCAGGGAAACAAGCGCGGGCGGTTCGACTAGGACACCGACTCATAATTTCGCAGCCAGATTTGTATGGCGGCGAGTTTGACGAGTGCGAGATAGTTTTGGGCGTGTTTTTCATATCGTGTTGCGATGGCCCTGAAGTGCTTGATCTTGCTGA